>CAYMUY010000014.1:0-86034 GCA_964393825.1 uncultured Thiobacillus sp.
ATGCCGGGTGGTGTGGCAGGGGTGCAGCTACAATGGCTGCCCCCTATGCCGATCGACCTCTCACCTTGTCCGCTATCCTAGCGCAGCAAGGCGATCCAGCCCGGCAGGGTCAGCAGGAATACCAGGCTGGTCCAGCTGGCGGTCAGCGCCGCCGCGCGCACGTCGAGGTTGAAGCGGTCGGCGAAGGAGGCGGCCATGAGCATGGTCGGCATGGCGGTTTCCAGGATGGCGCCGGCCTGGGCATCGCGCAGGTCGCCGAAGCTGGCGCGTGCCAGGGCATAGACCAGCAGCGGCGCGACCAGCAATTTCACGGCGACGGCGGCGAGCACCGGGCGAGTGGGCTTGAGATCGCCCCAGGGTATGGAGAGGCCGAGGGTGAACAGCATGATGGGGATGGTGGCCTGGCCCATGAACTTGGCGGCCTTGATCAGCGGAGCCACCTCGAGGCCGGTGAGGTTGACCGCGAAGCCGAGCACGAAGCCCCAGATCGGCGGCAGCGCCAGCACGGTGCGGAACAGGCTGATGCCATGGCCGCCCTCGTGGCCCAGGCGGGTGGCGATCCAGACGCCGAAAGTCCAGACCAGCGGGGTGGAGGCGAGCACGTCGGCGAAGGCCGCATAGCTGCCGCCGATGTCGCCATAGAGAAAGGTGAGCGTCGGGTAGCCCATGAACAGGACGTTGCCGAAGCTGCCGGCGAGCAGGATGGCGGCGCGTGTCTCGCGGCGCAGCCCGTGTCCCAATCGGGTGTGCCAGAGCAGGGGATAGAGCAGGATGAAGCTGAAGGCGATGCCGGCGATGGTGAGCAGCGGCACGGTGAGCAACTCGTGGCTGATCGTCGCCTGCGCCGAGAGCGCGAACAGCAGCGGCGGCGCGAAGACGTCGATCACCAGGCGGTTGAGGTTGACGCGCAGGGCGTCGGCGGGGAACTGCGGCCGGAAGCGCACCCAGGCGCCCCCCGCCGCGACCAGCAGGGCGATGGGCAGCCAGACTTGCAGGAGGAGCTGGAGCAGGAATTCGGGGGTCATGGCGGCGGTGCGGGTCAGCGAGTCAGGGCGGCCAGCGGGGCGGCGCTGATGGCCGCGCAGGTCGGGAGGGCGGGCGAGGCTTCGGTGGCGAGACGCAGACGGGCGATGGTGCCACCTCCCGCGCGCGGCGCCAGCGTCACCTGCCAGCCGTTGGCCTCGGCCAGTTGTTTCACGATGGCCAGGCCGAGGCCGCTGCCGCCGGTGCGGGTGGAACGCGAGGGTTCGAGCCGGTGAAACGGCTGGAAGACGGCCTCCCGTTCGGCTTCGGGAATGCCGGGGCCGCGATCGAGCACCCGGACTTCCAGTTCTACCGGGTCGAACTCGACCTGTGTGGGGGCGGTGCCGCCATAGCGCAGGGCGTTGTCGAGCAGGTTGCCGACTGCGCGCCGGAACGCCAGGGCGCGCATGCGCAGGCGAACCGGCGCCGTGGCGGTGTACTCGATCCGGCTGCCGGCGCGTCGGGCCGCGTCGACGATGTCGCCCAGCAGCACGCCGGGGTCGGCCTCGCCCAGGGGCTCGTCGAAGCCTTGGCCCAGTTCCAGGCAGCGGCCGATCAGGTCGTTCATCGCGTCCACATCGCGCATCAGGCGCTGCGCCAGTTCGGGGTCATGGCCTTCCGAGAGCATGCCCAGGGCCAGGCGCATCCGCGTCAGCGGCGTGCGCAGGTCGTGGGAGATGCCGGCCAGCAGGACGGTGCGGCTGGCGATCAGGTCGCGCACCTGGGTGACCATGCGGTTGAAGGAGGTCACGCAGGTGTCGAATTCCTCCGGGCCGCCGACGGGCAAGGGTTCCGGACAGTCTCCGGCACCCATTCTCTGGGCCGCGGTCGACAGCCGCCGCAGCGGCGCGGTCAGGCGGCGGGCGAGATAGGCCGAGGTGATGAAGGTGGCGGCGGCGCCGACGATGAGGATCAGCGCCAGGGCGCCGGGCGGGAAGACGCCGCTGCGCTCGCTGGAGAAGCCGACCCGGACCGGCCCCCGCGAGGTGGGAATGTCGGCCCAGAGCCACTGCCGGTCGTCGGCGGCGATGCGCAGTTCGATGGCGTGACCGGTGCGGCGGTCCAGCGCGTCTTCGATGAAGTAGTAGTAGGGCAGCCGCTTGGAGAAATCGGCCAGCGGCGTGGTGGCCGGTCCGACGCGCAGTTCATAGTCACGCAGGGCATGCGTCAGGTAATCCTGACGCGCCGCGTCCGGCAGCCTGCCCCAGTCCTCGGCGACATCCACCAGGCGCGCGGCCAGGTCATCGGCGGCGCGCTGCCCGAGCGGCACCAGGGCGTAATAGGCGATGGCACCGATGGCGAAGATCTGGAAGGCGAGCGACACGCTGGCGATCACCAGGGTGGTGCGGCAGAGCAGGGTGCGCGGCCACTTCATGCGGCTTGTCCGCCGGGCGTGAACAGATAGCCTTCGCCGCGTACGGTGCGGATGTAGACGGGGTGGGCCAGATCGGGCTCGATGCGGCGGCGCAGGCGGGTCACCCGCACGTCCACCATGCGGTCGAAGGGCGAGCGGTCATAGCCGCGCAGCAGTTCGACCAGACGGTCGCGGCTGAGCACCTGGTCGGGATGCTCGACGAAGGCCATGAGCAGGGCGTATTCCGCGCCCGACAGCGGCAGGGGCTCGCCGTTACGGCTGAGGCGACGGGTCTGGCGATCCAGCACGCAGGGGCCGAAGCGGAACAGGCGGCCGGCCTGCGCCGGCGTATGCGCCCGGCGCAGCACCGCGCGGACGCGGGCAAGCAGTTCGCGGTGGTCGAAGGGCTTGGCCAGGTAGTCGTCCGCGCCCACCTCCAGGCCGACGATGCGATCGACCGAATCGCCGCGGGCCGAGAGCATGATCACCGGCGGCCCGCCATGCTCGCGCAGCCCGCGCGCCAGGCTGAGCCCATCCTCTCCCGGGAGCATGATGTCGAGCAGGATCAGATCGACCGGCTGGCTGCCCAGATGCTGCCGCATGGCCTGGCCGTCGCCGACGCCGGCCATCCGGTAGCCGTTCTGGCCGAGATAACGCATCACCAGTTCGCGCAGTTCGACATCGTCGTCGACGATCAGGATATGACGCTCCTCCGACATGCCGGTTTGCTCCTTCATTTCAGGGTGAAACACGCGGGAAACCATGGGTAACCGATCCGCATCCGGTGCAATTCTATAGAAACGGGCGTTTCCCATGATGCGGCCACGGACCAGTTGGTCCGCGTTCATCCGAAATAAGGAGTATTTCCATGTCGCGTCGCAAGCTTGATGTCTCCCGCCTGTCCGCCTGTCTGCTCGCCTTCTCCCTGTCCCTGGGCATGTCGTCCGCCGGCGCCGGCGAGGCCAGGCCGGATCCCAAGGCGGCCATGCAGATCGTGCAGAAACAGATGGCCTTGATGACCCCGGAGTTGCAGCAGAAGGTCAAGGCGTTGTCGCCCGAGATCAAGCAGTTCCTCGCCCACGTGGCAGGCAAACATAGCCGGAAGAGCGAGACCCTGACCCTGGCCCAGGTCATGCAGGAGGTATTGGGGGATTACCAAGCCATGGCCATGGCCATCAGCATGGATAACGGCGAGGCCGCCGCCGAGGCCGCGCGCCGTCTCGCCGATCACCGCCTGCCGCGCGGCGGCCTACTGCCCTACATGCCGCTCAACAAGGTGAATACCCAGGATTTGTCGGTGCTGCCGGCGATGGAGGAGGCGGTGGAAGGCGGTTCCCTGCGCCTCGCCGAGGCGGCGGAGAAGGGCGACATGATCGCTGCCGCCGGGCATCTGGGCGAAGTGACCCGGGGTTGTGTGGCCTGCCATCAGCATTTCCGGGGTCAGCCCGGGACCACCGCCCTGCTGCGCCAATAAACGAACATGGAGGAGACGAACATGACCCGGATCAAACCCCTCATCATCGCCCTCACCCTGGCAGGCGCGGCCGCCACGCCCGCCCACGCCACCAACGGCGATCAGATGATCGGCGTCACCGCCACCCAGTGGGGCATGGGCGGCGCCGTGGTGGCGGCGCCGCAGGACGCCGGCACCATCCTCACCAACCCGGCGGGCATCGCGGAGCTTGGCATGAAGGAGGTGCGCGTGGACATGGGCTTCGGCTTCCTCAACCCGCCCCGCAAGGCCAATGGCTACGAGAGCGATTCGGACCTGTACATGATCCCGTCGGGAGCGCTCGCCTTCAACGTCAATGACCGGCTCTACCTGGGCATGGGCATGGCCGGCCTCTCCGGCATGGGGGTGGATTTCCCCGATACGGCGGCGGCGGCGGGCAATCAGGCGGTGGTGACCACCAAGCAGTTCTACAAGATCGCGCCGGGCTTCGGTTTCCGGGTCAACGACAAGCTGAGCGTGGGCGCGGCGCTGAACATCGACTACCAGAGCCTGGCGCTGTCGAATCCGATGTACACGCTGCCACAGAACCAGGTGTACGGCTTCGGCGTGACCGCCGGTCTTATCTACAAGCCCACTGACCAACTGCGCATCGGCGCCTCCTGGGTCAGCGAGCAAAGCATGTCGGCATTCCACTGGAACACGACCGCGGGCCCGATCGAGATGACTATGGATGGCCCCCGGCAGCTCGCCCTCGGCGTGGCGTTCACGCCCATGCCGGGGATGCTGGTGGAAGCGGACATCAAGCACATCGCCTTCAGCGACGTGCTGGGCAACGTGGCGATCTCGCGGCCCGCCGGCTACGCCGGGGCGATTCCGGCGAGCATGAACTTCGGTTGGGAGGATCAGACGGTGTTCTCGCTGGGCATCCAGAAGGCGCTCGACCCGAAGACCACGGTGCGCCTGGGCCTGAACTACGGCAAATCACCGATCGGTCCCGAGGATGTGAATGCCAACATCGGCTCGCTGGCAGTGACCGAGAAACATCTGTCCCTCGGCATGACCCGCCAGATCAGCGACCGGGTCATGGGGTCGCTCTCCTATATGCACGCCTTTCGGAATGCCGTGACTTCAGACGTCGCCCCGTTCAACACCATCGAGCTGGAGCAGAACATCCTCAATCTGCAGATCAGCTACAAACTTTAAGCAAGGAATGCCGCATGACTGTCGATCGCATCGTCCACCTGGTGGCGGGTACCATGGTGATCCTGAGCGTCGCCCTGGCGCATTTCGTCCACGCCGACTGGATCTGGCTGGCGGTGTTCGTTGGCGCCAACCTGGCGCAGAGCGGGTTGACCCGTTTCTGCCCGCTGGCGGCCGTGCTGAAAAAAGCCGGCGTGCCGGAGTCGCCCCGCTGTTGCGGATGACGCACCACGCCGCCTGGCGCGGCCTCATTCGTCGCCGCCGGCCTCCATGCCCAGTTCCTGGATCTTGCGGGTGAGGGTGTTGCGGCCCCAGCCGAGCAGGGTGGCGGCTTCGATCTTGCGGCCGCCGGTGTGGGCGAGGGCAACCCGGATCAGGGTGCGCTCGAACTCGCCGGTGAGATCGTCGAGGATGCCCGAGTCGCCGCGCGCCAGGCGTGCCTGCGCGGTGCGGGCCAGCGCTTCGCCCCAGTTCATGGCGGCGCTGACCGATTCCTGGTTTGCTTCCGGCGGCAGGTCCTTGGCCTCCACCACCTGGCTCGGGGCCATGACGGTGAGCCAGTGGCACAGGTTTTCCAGTTGCCGCACATTGCCGGGATAGGGCAGGGCGGCCATCGCCTGCATCGCCTCGTCCGACACCTGCTTCATCTCCACACCGAGTTCCCGCGCGCTCTTCTGCAGGAAATGCCGCGCCAGCAGGGGGATGTCCTCGCGCCGCTCGCGCAGGGAGGGCAGCTTGATGCGGATGACGTTGAGACGGTGGAACAGGTCCTCGCGGAACAGGCCGGCGCGGACCCGGTCTTCCAGGTTCTGGTGGGTGGCGGCGATGACCCGGACGTTGACCCGGACCGGGGCGTGGCCGCCGACCCGATAGAACTCGCCATCCGCCAGCACCCGCAGCAAACGGGTCTGCAGGTCGGACGGCATGTCGCCGATCTCGTCGAGGAACAGGGTGCCGCCATCCGCCTGTTCGAAACGGCCGCGGCGGGAGGCGGTGGCACCGGTGAAGGCGCCGCGTTCGTGGCCGAACAGCTCGGATTCCAGCAGGTCCTTAGGGATCGCGGCGGTGTTCAGGGCGATGAATGGTTTCTCCCGGCGCGGGCTGTGCCGGTGCAGCGCATGCGCGACCAGTTCCTTGCCGGTACCGGTTTCGCCGGTGATCAGGACGGTGGTGTGGCTTTGCGCGAGGCGACCGATGGCGCGGAACACGTCCTGCATCGCCGGCGCCTGGCCGAGCATGGCCTCGCCGGCGGGGCCCACCTCCAGACCGCCCGCTTCGTCGACACGGTTGCCCTCCTCGAGGGCGCGGTGGATCAGTTCCAGCGCGTGATTGACGTCGAACGGCTTCGGCAGGTATTCGAAGGCCCCGCCCTGGAACGCCGAGACGGCCGAATCGAGGTCGGAGTAGGCGGTCATGATGATGATCGGCAGGCGCGGGTAGTCGGCTTTCAGGCGTTCCATGAAGTCCAGACCGCTCATGCCGGGCATGCGGATATCGGAAAGCACCGCGCCGGGCGTTTCCTTTTCCAGGGCCCGCAGCGCGGCCTCGGCGCTATCGAAGATGCGGTGGGGCAGGTTCTCGCGCGCCAGGGCTTTTTCGAACACCCAGCGGATGGAGCGGTCGTCGTCGATGATCCAGACTGGTTTCATTTGATGGGCAGGTAGATGGAGAAACAGGTGCGGCCGGGGTGGCTGTCGAGGTGGATGGCGCCGTCGTGGCGCTGGACCAGGGTCTGCGCCAGGGTGAGCCCGAGCCCGCTGCCACCTTCGCGACCGGAGATGAGGGGGAAGAAAATCTGGTCGCGCATCTCTTCCGGGATGCCCGGGCCGTTGTCGATCACATCGATGCGTACGGCCAGTTTCCAGCGCTTCATCGCCAGCGTCACCTGGCGCGCCACGCGTGTGCGCAGCTCGATGCGACCGGCACCCTCGAGCGCCTGGGCGGCATTGCGGGCGATATTGAGTACGGCCTGGATCAGTTGTTCCGGATCGCCGTCCAGTCCCGGCAGGCTGATGTCGTAGTCGCGCTTGATTTCCAGACGCGGGTACTCGGCGTGCAGCAGGCTGCGTACCCGCTCCAGCACTTCATGCAGGTTCACGTGCTGCACCACGGGCCGTTTCGCCGGCGCCAGCAGGCGGTCGAGCAGGCTTTGCAGGCGGCTGGTCTCCTGGATGATGACCTGGGTGTACTCCTTCAGGTCGCTTTCCTCCAGTTCCGCCTCCAGCAATTGCGCCGCGCCACGGATGCCGCCGAGGGGGTTGCGGATCTCATGTGCCAGCTGGCGCAACAGGGTCTGGCTGGCCTGGGTCTGCGCCATCACCTGTTCGTCGCGGGCGATGCGGGCACCGCCACCGGCCGCGCATAACTCCACCAGGGCGGCACCCGGCGGTTGGTCCAGCGGGGTGACGGTGGCGCTCAGCGTCAGGGTCTGGCCCAGCAGGTGCAGATTCAGGTCATGCTCGGTGAAGCTGACGCCCTCATTTAGCGCGGAACGCAGCACGCGCACCAGATCGGTGCATTCGCCCAGGGCGCTGGTCAGGGGGCGTTCCTGGGCGTTGTGGATGGACACGCCCAGAAGATTCTCCGCCGCCGGATTGAGATAGCGGATGAATAGCCGCTCATCGACGAGGAGTACGGCGGTGGCGAGCAGATCCAGGCTCGGGGCGGCGGCGTTCATGGGCTTCTCGGAGAGAGTGATGCTCCAGATTTAGCAAGAAGCAGGCCAATAGCCAGAAAAGATGAATGGCGAGCCGGGAGCGGCGGTGCCCGTCACGCGCCTCGACGTTCAGCGCAGGTGCCCCAACTCCTTGTTCAGCATTTCGATGTTCTTTTCATGCAGGCGCACCGCATCCATCAGACGGCTCTGCTCGGTGGCGGGAAGGCGGCGGCCACCAGTGAACTCTGACTGGGCGGCGGCGAGGTTGCGCTGCTCGCTGTTCAGTTCTTCCACCAGCAGTTGGCGGCGCATGTCGTCGCGTTTTCTCTGGGTGCCGGCGTCGACACGCGGGAAGGAGTCTGGGGAGGCGGTGGCGGTGCCGCGCTTGCGACTGCTTTTTGCTTCCGCCGTGGCGGCCTTGCTCCTACTCGGTCCGAGATCGAGTTTCCTGGCGCCCGGGCGGGGCATGTTGGTATAGGTGACGTGGCCATTGTCGTCGACGAACTTGTAGATCTCGGCCTGTGCGCATCCTGTCCAGGCAACCGCCAGGCAGACCAGCCACGCCGCCGGGTGGCGATGGCGGGGGCGGTGCAGGGGCGAACGCGATGATTTGGGCATGGGGGACTCGTCTGTAGCCAGCCGCCATTATCCTAGAAACGGCAGCTGACCGCTTCATGGCTGTTGTGAGGCCTCATGGGCGGCGTGCGTGCCTTTGATGACGCTCAGCCAATGGGTGGCCCGCTACGCACCTCGGGCGCGTGCAACGACCGTTTCCAGGGTGATCAGGAAGCCGGCGGCGGGTAGCGGTGTCCGCATTATCATGGGTGGCCTTTTCTTCCATGGAGCGTGAGCATGTCCAGGTTGTTGATACTGATGGTGCCCCTGGTTTTGCTGGGGTGCGGCGCGGAAACGGTGGGTACGGCGGCCATCGTGGCCAGCCAGAAAAAACAGGAAATCGAGCAGGGCCGGCAACTCAAGGAGCAGATCCAGCAGCAACTGGACGCCGCGGCGCTGCTGGAACGGCAACGCCTGCAGGCCCAGGAGGCCGCCATCGCCGGCCAGTGATGCCGATTGCCCTGGCGCGATGGGTACTGCGGATAAAAAAAGGGCGGGTTACCCCGCCCTTTTCGGTCGCGTGAAGACTTACACGCTGTAGTACATGTCGAACTCGACCGGATGGGTGGTCGTGCGGATGCGGTTGACTTCTTCCATCTTCAGGTCGATGTAGGCATCGATGAACTCGTCGCTGAACACGCCGCCCTTGGTCAGGAACTCGCGATCCTTGTCCAGCGCTTCCAGCGCCTGGTCCAGGCTATGGCAGACGGTCGGGATGGCGGCTTCTTCTTCCGGCTCCAGGTCGTACAGGTTCTTGGTGGCGGGGTCGCCCGGATGGATCTTGTTCTGGATGCCATCGAGGCCGGCCATCATCAGCGCGGCGAAGCACATGTACGGGTTGGCGATCGGATCGGGGAAGCGGGTTTCGATCCGGCGCGCCTTGTCGGAAGCCACGTGCGGGATGCGGATGGAGGCGGAACGGTTGCGGGCCGAGTAGGCCAGCATGACCGGGGCCTCATAGTGCGGGACCAGACGCTTGTAGGAGTTGGTGCCGGGGTTGGTGATGGCGTTCAGCGCGCGGGCATGCTTGATGATGCCGCCGATGTAGTACAGGGCCAGTTCCGACAGGCCGGCGTAGCCGTTGCCCGCGAACAGGTTCTTGCCGTCCTTCCAGATGGATTGGTGCACATGCATGCCGGAACCGTTGTCGCCGACAATGGGCTTGGGCATGAAGGTCGCGGTCTTGCCGTAGCTGTGGGCGACGTTGTGGATCACGTATTTCTGGATCTGGGTCCAGTCGCCGCGCTGTACCAAGGTAGCGAACTTGGTGCCGATCTCGCACTGGCCGGCGGTGGCGACTTCGTGGTGGTGCACCTCGACCGGCACGCCCATTTCTTCCAGGGCCAGGCACATGGCGCCGCGGATGTCGTGCAGGCTGTCGATCGGGGGAACCGGGAAGTAGCCGCCCTTGACCTTGGGACGGTGGCCGCTGTTGCCGACTTCGGTCTGCTCGCCGGAGGACCAGGCGGCCTCTTCGGACTTGATCTTGACGTGGCAGCCGGACATGTCGTCATGCCAGGTGACGGAGTCGAAGATGAAGAATTCGGGTTCCGGGCCGAAGTAGGCGGTGTCGCCGATACCGGTGGACTTCAGGTAGGCCTCGGCGCGCTTGGCGATGGAACGCGGGTCGCGATCGTAGCCCTTGCCGGTATCCGGCTCGATGACGTCGCAGGTCAGGATGAGGGTGGCCTCGTCCATGAAGGGATCGATGTTGGCGGTGTCGGGATCCGGCATCAGCAGCATGTCGGAAGCCTGGATGCCTTTCCAGCCGGCGATCGAGGAGCCGTCGAAGGCGTGGCCCTCGGTGAATTTGTCCTCGTCGAAGTGGGAAACGGGCACGGTGACGTGCTGCTCCTTGCCACGGGTATCGGTAAACCGGAAATCGACGAACTTGACGTCATTATCCTGGACCATCTTCATTACATCGGCGACCGCCATTTCGAACTCCTTGTGTCTGCTGGATTGCAATTGGGGGGTGTGTTTAACCACGAAACAGGGTAAAGCAGGTTCCATGCCATGCCCCATAAGGGGGACGAAGCATTGTGCCACAAGGGCTTGCGCCGGGGATGGGAATTAAATGGCACCAATATGGTGCGTAAATGCTCCATCGTGGTGCGAATCAGCTCGCCTCGTGCGGTGTCGCGCCGATCAGGGCGATCAAGGCTTTCTGGCGGGCATCAAGGTCGGGTAGCCTTCGTGCACTTCCGCCATTTTCCATCCGAACATGTCCGACCGCTATGCCGTTTTCGGCAACCCCATCGCGCACTCGAAATCACCGCGTATCCATGCCGCATTTGCCGCACAGACCGGCGAGAGCCTGACCTATGAAGCCTTGCTGGCACCGCTGGACGGCTTTACCGAAGCGGTGGCCGGGTTTCGCCGTGAAGGCGGGCGGGGCGCCAATGTGACGGTGCCGTTCAAGGAGCAGGCTCATGCGCTTTGCGACCGCTTGAGCGCGCGCGCCGAAGCCGCCGGCGCGGTGAATACCCTGTCGTTCTCGGATGACGGCGTGCAGGGCGACAACACCGATGGCGTTGGCCTGGTCAACGATCTCGTCGCCAACCTGGGTTTCGATCTGGCCGGCAAGCGCGTGCTGCTGATGGGCGCGGGCGGGGCGGCGCGCGGCGTGGTGCTGCCCTTGCTGGAGCAGGCCCCCGTGGAAGTGTTCATCGTCAACCGGACGGCGGCGAAGGCGATGGAACTGGCGCGTCACTTCGACGCTCCCGGATTCCGCTTCGCTGCTTCCGGGTTGCGGGGGGGCGGCTACACCGATATCGATGGCCATTTTGATCTGGTGGTCAATGCCACCGCCGCCAGCCTGACCGGCGACCTGCCGCCGCTGCCGGCCGGGCTGTTCGCCGAAGGCGCCCTTGCCTACGACATGATGTACGGCCAGGACACGCCATTCCTCGCCTTCGCCCGCGGCGAGGGCGCGCGCTGCGCCGATGGCCTGGGCATGCTGGTGGAACAGGCGGCGGCGGCGTTCTTCCTCTGGCGCGGGGTGCGGCCGGCGACGGCACCGGTCATGGCCATGCTGAGGGCCGGTTGATGTTCCGTCTGGTCTGGAAAAGCCTGCTGTGGCTGGCGGTCCTGTTCCTGCTCATGCAGCTTTGGTATCTCGGTCATGTGTTCTGGTGGAAGGCCTTCGATCCGTCGTCCACTGCCTTCATGGAAGCCGGCCTGGAACGCATGCAGGAGAAGAATCCGGATGCGGAATTGCGCTACCGCTGGGTGGATTACCCGCGCATCTCGCCGCATCTCAAGCGCGCTGTGGTCGCCGCCGAGGACAGCAAATTCCTGGCGCACGAAGGCTTCGATTGGGAAGCCATGGAAAAGGCAGTCGAGAAGAACATCAGGAAAGGCCGTTTCGCCGCCGGCGGCTCCACCATCAGCCAGCAACTGGCGAAGAACCTGTTTCTCTCGGCCTCGAAGAACCCTTTCCGCAAGGCGCAGGAGGCGGTCATCACGGTGATGATCGAACAGGTCTGGAGCAAGCGCCGCATCCTCGAGGTGTATCTCAACGTGATCGAGTGGGGGAATGGCATCTACGGCGCCGAAGCGGCGGCGCGCCGGTACTTCAAGGGATCGGCGGCGAGCCTGGGACCGGACCAGGCGGCCCATCTGGCGGCGATGATCCCGAATCCGCGCTATTACGAGAGCCACCGTGGCGCGCGTGGCCTGTTGCGGCGACAGGGCATCATCGCGGCGCGGATGGGGCAGGTCTCGGTGCCGCGCTGAACGGCAACGCACGCATGGCAGCCGCCGCGAATGGCGGTATCGACGCCGGATGTTGCGTGCTAAACGGTTAGAATGCGCCGGCCTTCAAACCCGCAGCCCAGCCGGCCCATGAGCGACCAGCACGAAACTCCCGCACAAGCGTCCGTCGAGGACAGCCTGAAGCAGGTCATGGATCTGCTGGCGCGGCATCGTCTGGTGGAGGGCCTGGTGCACAAGCAGGACATGCCGCGTCATGAACTGGTCGAGTCGCTGGTGCACAAGCAGAACCTGGCGGAACTGCAGAAACGGCTGGACAAGCTCCACCCGGCGGACGTGGCCTACATCCTGGAAGCGTTGCCGCTGGAGGATCGACTCCTGGTCTGGAGTCTGGTCAAGGCGGATCGCGATGGCGACATCCTGCTGGAAGTCTCGGATGCGGTGCGGGAGTCCCTCATTGCCACCATGGACATCCGGGAACTCGTGGCCGCCGCCGCGACGCTGGATACCGATGAGATCGCCGACCTGGCGATGGACTTGCCCAAGGATGTCGTCCAGGAGCTGATGAAATCGCTGGGCGAGGCCAAGCGCGCCCAGGTCGAGTCGTCACTGTCCTATGACGAGGACTCGGTTGGCGGCCTGATGGACTACGACTTTGTCACCATCCGCGCCGATGTGACCCTGGAAGTGGCACTACGCTACCTGCGTTTCCTCGGTGAACTGCCACCGCACACCGACAAGCTGTTCGTGGTGGAGCGCGATGGTCGTCTGATCGGCACCCTGCCGCTCAAGCGCATGCTGGTGCACGACCCGGAAGCGCACGTGGCGGCGGTGATGACCGACGATCCGGTGATGTTCCATCCCGGCGACCCGGCGGAGGATGTCGCCCAGGCGTTCGAGCGCTATGACCTGGTGACCGCGCCGGTGGTCGGCCCCAACAACCGCCTGGTCGGCCGCGTCACCGTCGACGTCGTGCTCGACTTCATTCGCGAGCAGGGCGAGCAGGACATGCTGCAACTGGTGGGTCTGCGGGAAGAGGAAGACCTGTTCACCACGGTCTGGAAAGCGGCCAAGAACCGCTGGCTGTGGCTCGCCATCAACCTCTGTACCGCGCTGGTCGCGTCACGCGTGGTCGGCGCCTTCGAGGGCAGTATCGAAAAGCTCGCCGCCCTGGCGGCGCTGATGCCCATCGTCGCCGGCATGGGCGGCAACTCGGGGAACCAGACTTCCACCCTGGTGGTGCGGGGCCTGGCGCTGGGCCTGATCAACAAGGACAACGCGAACCGGATCCTGACCAAGGAACTGGGCATTGCGCTGCTCAACGGTTCGGTCTGGGGGAGCGTGATGGGCGTGGTGACCTATTTCCTCTACGGCAATGCCGCCCTCGGCGGGGTCATGGCCGCCGCCATGCTGCTCAACCTGATTGTCGCTGCGATGGCCGGTTATCTGGCGCCGGCAACGATCGACCGCTTCGGCCACGACCCAGCCTTCGGCTCGGCGGTACTGACCACCTTCATCACCGACAGCATGGGATTCTTCATCTTTCTCGGCCTGGCGACGGTTGTGCTGTTGTAGGGGGGGATGCCCGCGGGCATCCCCCCCTACGCTAGCCCCTTCGGCAACGGGAAGTTGACGTTCTCCGCGACCCCGTCCAGCGCGATCACGCGGCTGGCCCCGAGTTCCCGCAACCGCGCGACGACGCCCTCCACCAGGACTTCCGGTGCCGAGGCACCGGCGGTGACGCCGATGTTCGATTTGCCATCCAGCCAGGCCGCCTCCAGTTGCCCGGCGTTGTCGACCATGTAGGCGGCGGTGCCGGCCTTGGCGGCGACTTCGCGCAGGCGATTGGAGTTCGAGCTGTTGGGGGAACCCACCACGATCACCAGGTCGCATTGCGCGGTCAGCGTCTTCACCGCGTCCTGCCGGTTCTGGGTGGCGTAGCAGATGTCGTCCTTCTTCGGGCCGCGGATATCCGGGAAACGCGCGCGCAAGGCTTCGACCACGCGGCTGGCATCGTCCACGGATAGTGTGGTCTGGGTGACGTAGGCCAGTTTTTCCGGCGCGGCCACGACCAGCCTGGCGACATCCTCCGGGGTCTCCACCAGGTACATGCCGGCGTCGGACTGACCCATGGTGCCTGCCACTTCCGGGTGGCCCTTGTGGCCGATCATGACAATTTCCAGGCCGGCCTCGCGCATCTTCTTGACTTCCACGTGCACCTTGGTCACCAGCGGGCAGGTGGCGTCGAAGACGGTGAGGCCGCGGGCTTCCGCCTCGCGGCGTACCGCCAGGGAGACGCCGTGGGCGCTATAGACCAGGGTGGCCCCGGCGGGAACGTCGGACAGTTCTTCGATGAAGATCGCACCCTTCGCTTTGAGATCATCCACCACGAACCTGTTGTGGACCACCTCATGGCGGACATAGATGGGGGCACCGAATTTCGTCAGGGCGCTTTCGACGATGGTAATGGCACGGTCGACACCGGCGCAGAAGCCGCGCGGGTTGGCCAGGAGGATGGTTTTCATGGGCATGGGGAAGTGAAGGTCAGGCGGTGGGATCAGCGGCCGATGGCGAGGACACTGACCTCGAAGGTCACCGGCAGCCCGGCCAGGGGATGGTTGAAATCCACGCGGACATTGTCGGCGTCGATCTCCAGGACCGATCCGGTCAGCGCCTGGCCGTTGGGCAGGGAGAACTCGACGTCGCCGCCAATGACGAGTGCCATGTCGGCGGGAAAATCGTCACGCGGGAGGGTATGGACCAAGGCCGGGTC
The DNA here is from genome assembly GCA_964393825.1 of uncultured Thiobacillus sp. Classification (GTDB taxonomy): domain Bacteria; phylum Pseudomonadota; class Gammaproteobacteria; order Burkholderiales; family Thiobacillaceae; genus PFJX01. Next base: position 14,789 of record CAYMUY010000014.1, read on the forward strand.
GTGTGGTCCGAAGGCTTCTCCGGGCGCGAGTTCGTAGGTCATGTGGTCGCCAGCGCGCAGGCCGAGCAGCAGCGTTTCCAGACGGGCATCGATGTCGCCATGGCCGAGGATGAAGGTCTCCGGTCCATCCGGAAAGGTGTCCACCAGTATTTCACCCTGGCAGCTCAGCCGGTAATGCAAGGTGGCCTGGTCACCCAGGCGAAGGGCGGGGGAATCCGTCATGGAAGGGGGCATGCGGGTGGTCGGCGCGCCAGTTTACCGTCGGACGGCGATGAAATCAGGCCTTCTGAAGGGCTATCTCTTTTCCAGGGGCCTTTCACCCGGTCGTCACCGCCTGGTCGCGGCCGCTCTGCTTGGCCAGGTAAAGACGGTTGTCGGCGAGGTTGATCAAATCGGGTGCCGAGAGCGCGCTCCCGGTTTCATACAGGGAAACGCCGATGCTGCAGGTGACCGCTCCGACCGGCTGACCCCCCAGGCTGCATTGCCGGGTCTGGCGGACGATGCGCTCGGCCACTTCGCAACCCAGGGTCTGGTCGCAGCAGGGCATCAGGATCAGGAACTCCTCGCCACCGTAGCGCACCACGATGTCCGATTCGCGCACCCAGGCGGTCAGTTGACGCGCCAGATCCTGCAATACCCGGTCGCCGACCGGATGTCCGTGGCGGTCGTTGATGCGCTTGAAGTGATCCACGTCAAGCATCATGGCCGCGATCGGATAGTTGTGGCGTTGCGCCTGGCGCTGCTGATGCTCCAGCCATTCCCACATGAATCGGCGATTGAACAGGCCGGTCAGCGGATCGCGGTTGACGTCCTGCTCCAGCCGCTGCGCGACATCGCTGAGCGCTTCCGTGCGCAGCACGCTGCCGGTGACATCGATGATGCTGACCAGGGCCAGCCGTTCCCCATCCGATTCATGGGCTTCGATATGGACATGCTGGCGCATCAGGCCGAAGCCGTGTCGCGCCAGATGCGGCAATTCGATGGGGATCAGATAGCGGTGCAGGGCTTGTGACAGGATCTGTGGCCCGGCATTGCGCATGACCTGTTCGATCGCGATCTGGAAACGTGGATTACGAAAGCCGGGAAACAGATCCTCCAGGCGCTGCGAGATGGCGCGGCCATCGGGGATGCCGGTGTGTTCGCTCAGCCAGCGGTTCCAGGCGCGGATGCGCAGTTGATTGTCCAGTACCAGCACGCCGATGGGCAGGGGGTCATAGGGCTTGCCATGCATGAGTCTAATCCGCCGCCAGAATGATCGCCTGCACCGCCAGCATCACCTTTTCCGCGGCGGCCGCCGACAGCAGGAGCAGGATTGCGCCTTCCAGTTCGCGTTGCGAGGCGGACAGGCGGGTGTGGATGAGGAGTGCCGGCTGATCGACGGCCGCCAGCGTCGTGTCGTGGAACAAGCCCTGGGTGGCAGCCTCGGCGTAGCGCGGCACGGAGACAGTGATGCGGATGTCGAGCATGTCGGCCATGGCACTGACACAGGAAGAAATGAGGATGTTGCCGATCTCGGTCATCGCCTCATGCTCGAAGGCGCGTAGATCAAGGCCCTGCAGCGCAATACCGTCGCCGAGCAGGTTCTGGAACAGCAGATGGCTGTCCCGCGAGGGCAGCAGCAGGGCGATGCGGCCGTCCAGTTCGCCGCTCATGCGCTGATAGACGCAGGCCAGGTCACCGTTCTGGGCATCGAAGTGCCGGCTGGCCTCCTCCGCCGTACACAATTCGACGCGCGGCACCGCGATCCGGATCGGTTCGTTCAGCAACACCGAGAGTTGGCGCGCGGCCCGGCTGATGCCGATATTGCCCAGTTCGGTGAGGGCGTCGCGCTGGGCTTCGGATAATTGCACGGGGTCAGCCCTGCGCACTGGCGCGCAGCACGGTGTTGATCTTGTCGCGGTTCACTGGCTTTTCCAGGACGCTGGTGAAGCCTGCCGCGCGTGCCTCGTCGAGGACCGACTGCTGCACATTCGCCGTGAGCAGGATGAAGCAGGGATTGAGGCCGGCCGCACGCATGTCGCGGGCAATGCTGACGCCATCGCGATCAGGCATGTTGTAGTCGAGGAACACCACGTCGGGCTGGATTTCCCGCGCCAGGCGCAGGGCGCTCTCGCCTCCGTCGGCCTCGTGCACGACATGGCCCGCATCCGTCGGCAGGTGGATGCGGAACAGCAGGCGTGAGGTCGATGAGTCGTCCACCACCAGCAGGGTGAGCGCGCGCGGGGTGTTAAGTTGCCCGCAGGGAGACAGTTCGGCCATGCTGGCATGCTGCATCTGGTTCTGCATGGCGGTGAGCATTTCCCGCATTGGCAACTCCGGCTGCTCGCCGGTGAGGAGATCGGCCAGTGGCGTTCTGTGGCATTGCTCCACCAGCGCAGCGACTGCCTGGGTGAGCAATGCGTGGGTCTCTTCGTGCTGGCCGTGGCGTTTCAGGTGGCGCAGCAGTCGCGCGTAACCCGCCACCACCCGGCTGTAGTGCTCAAGCCAGGGCAGATCCACCGCGCGGGCGCCACCATGGATGCTGTCGAACTCCTGGTGCACGAGGTCGTAATCGCACGCTTGCGGGCCCAGCCTGAGGCTGGCCAGTGCGCGTGCCAGGCGCTCCCGCGTCTCCTTGCAGAACAGTTCCAGCAAGTCTTCGGGCGACAAGGCAACGGGCGTGGGATCTTCTTGCGGCGACATGGTCAACTCCTTGCCAGTTCGATGAGATGCGCGGGAATTCGGGCCAGCGGGACGACCTGATCGACACAGCCCGCGGCGCGGGCTGCGCCCGGCATGCCATAGACCACGGCGCTTTCCTCGTCTTGTGCAAATACATGACCGCCACTGCGATGCAGGGCGAGCAGGCCGGCGCTGCCGTCCGAACCCATGCCGGTGAAGATGCCACCGATCGCCGTCGCGCCACAACAGATTGCCAGGGAATGGAACAAGGCGGTGGCGGAGGGGCGGAAACGTTCGATTGCCGGCGCCGAAGACAGGCTGGCGTACAGGCGGCCGTCACGTCGCGCCACTTCCAGATGCTGGTTGTCCGGCGCCACATAGACGGTGCCCCCTCGCAAGGGCTGGTTTGCCTCGGCCAGGCACACTTCCAGCAGGGTCTGGCCGCGTAGCCAGCTCACCAGGCCGCCGACGAATCCGGGCGAGATGTGCTGCACCACCACGATGGGCAACGGGTAACCGACCGGCATGCCGGCCAGCAGGGTGGAGAGCGCCTGGGGGCCACCGGTGGAGAGCGCCAGGCCGACTACTTCGTGGCTTTTGCCGCCACGCGGCGCGTTGGGGGGAAGCACCGTGACGACGGGGCGTGGCTGGCGGCGACGCACCAGTTTGACCTCGGCCATCGCGCGCACGGTATCCACCAGGTTACGTCGCACCCGTTCGAAATCGGGGTGGGCGAGCCCGCGCGGTTTCTCGATCACCGCCAGCGCGCCTTCCTCGATGGCGCGGAAGGTGATGCGCAATTCCTCGTCATCGACGCTGGAACTGATCACCACGATAGGCAGGGGCTGCGTCGTCATCAGCATGCGGGTGGCTTCGAAACCGTCCATCACCGGCATGCGGATATCCATGGTCACCAGATCGGGCCGCAACTCCCGCGCCAGGGTCACTGCCTCGCGTCCGTTGCGTGCCCGCCCGATCACCCGCATGTCCGGCTCGGCCTGGAAGATGCCTTGCAACAGCGCCGCGACGACGTCGGAGTCTTCGGTAATGAGAATGTTGATCATAAGAGTTGCTCTACGACTTCCAGTAATTCACGCGTCTCGAAACTGCTCTTGACGACATAGGCGTCGGCACGGACTTCGAGGCCGTGGCGACGATGCTCCTCGCTGCCCAGCGAGGTGACGATGATCACCGGCAGATTGGCCAGATTCGCGTCGGCACGGACGCGGCGGGTGAGTTCGAAGCCATCCAGTCCGGGCATTTCCACATCCGTGATGAGCAGATCGAAGCTGCCATTGTGCAGGGCCTCCCAGGCCTGCTCCCCGTCGGCCACGACCTGCACGCGGTAGCCGGCGTTTTCCAGGATGCTCTGCTCCAGGGTGCGGGTGGTGATGGAGTCGTCGGCGACCAGGATGCGCGGCGTCGGGCGGATCTCGCGTGTCTTGATGTGCACGACGTGACGGTCGCCGCCCAGGGCGCTGGTGAGCAGGTCGCCCACTGCCAGCACCAGCAGGATGTCGCCATCGCGACCGAGCGTGCCGCCGGCGATGTGGCGTACCGCGACCAGGGGGGGGCGTAGCGGCTTGACCACCATCTCGCGCTCGCCCAGGACGTGATCGACACGCAACGCCACCTTTTGCCAGCCGCGCCGGATGACCACCACGCTGACGAGTTCGGCAAAATCTTCAGTCGTACCGCGCTGCCCGAGCAGGGCGGCCAGATCCCGCAACGGCACCGGCGCTTCGTCCACCATCACGGCCTGGCTGCCGGATACCTCGATGATCTGCTCCGGGTTCAGTTCCAGGATGCGTTGCACATGCAGGCTGGGCAGGGCGAAGACCTGACCGGCGGCGCGCACCAGCAGGCCGTGGTCGCTGGCCAGGGTCAGCGGCAAGGTGAGGCGGAATCGCGTGCCGCGGTTCAGATTGGTATCCACAGCAATACGTCCGCACAAACCTTCCAGATTCACCTGCACCACGTCCAGACCGACGCCGCGACCGGAGATGTCGCTGACGACACCGCGGGTGCTGAAGCCGGGACGAAACAGGTAGTCGAACAGTTCGCGCGGGGTCATGGCGGCGACCTCTTCCTCGCTGGCCAGGCCGAGTTCGCGAATGCGGGCGCGGACCCGGGTGACGTCGACGCCGGCGCCGTCGTCGGACACCTCGATCACCACCGATTGTCCTTCCCGCTCCAGGCGCAGGGTGATCAGGCCGGTTTCCGCCTTGCCCATGAGCCGGCGCTGCGCCGGCGCCTCGATGCCATGGTCGACAGCATTGCGCAACAGGTGGATCAAGGGGTCGCGCAGCGCGTCGAGAATGGCGCGATCCATTTCCAGACGTTCGCCCTGCAGGACCAGTTCCGCCTGCTTGCCGAGGTCGCGCGCGAGATCCCGCACGGTCAGGACCAGAGGTTTGAGCACGCTTTCCGCCGACACCATGCGCAAGTCGCGCACATCCTCGCGCAGGCCGGTGGCCAGCGGACGCAACTGCGCCACGGTGGCGCGCAGGCCGCGCTGCATTGCGTCGGCCAGGCGCTCGGTTTCCAGGATCAGATCACTGGTTTCGATGAACAGATGACGATCCCGGGTGATATCGGCGCCCGAATGAGGGTTTTCGCCGGCCAGCGTCCGGACATCGCCGCGAGACTGGCCAATCTGCTCCCAGAGCTGTCGCAGGCGGCGTGCCAGTTCGAATTGCTGCCGACTCACCTGATAGTGGTCGTCGATGCGGATCTTGCTCGCCTGCAATTCTTCGGCCAGGTCGGCGATGCGATCCAGGCGCGAGACCGGCAGGCGGATGGTGTCCGGCAGTGGCCGCGTGGGTATCGCGGTAGGACTGGCCACCGGCGCTGCCTTGCCCGCCGGGGGAGGCGGGGCGCCGGAAGCGACCGCGCGTACCCGCTGCAACAGTTCGAGGCTGGCGTGGCCGACGGGGGTGTTCGAGGTTTCCGCCGCGACCATGTGGCGGATGCCTTCGACCGCGGCGAGGCACAGTTCCACCAGGCCGGGCTGTGGGTTCACCTGTTCCCGCTTCAGGGCGGAGAACAGGTCTTCCAGCGCGTGCGCCAGGTCTGCCGACTGTTCGAGGCCGACGCCACGTGCCGCACCCTTGATGTTGTGGGCGTCGCGGAAGATCGCGTCGATCAGCTGCGTCCGCGCCGCCCCGGTGGCCTGCTCCAGCGCCAGCAGGCCGTCGATGATGGCCTGCAGGCGTTCCTCCAGTTGTGCGCCGAAGGTCTGCAGCAGTTGCTGCATCAGGCGCGGGTCGATATCGGATCGCATGGTCAGTCAGAACACGGCTGGCGCCGGGGGCTGGGGCAGATGGAGGGCGAGCGCCGGAAGCGCGCCCGATCCGCGAACTGCCCGCTGCAAACCGTCAACTGTCATCCGTGGTGGCCTCAGACTTTATAGAGACTGGCCACGGCCGCCAGCCGTTGCGCCAGATGAGAGAGTTCGTCGGTGGCGGCGCGGGTCTGCTCGGTCGCACTGACAAAGCGCGTGGTGACGGCGTGGATGTCGCTCATCGCGGTGGCGATTTGCGAGATACCGGCGGACTCCTGGCGGACGGCGGCGACGATCTGGCGGCTGCCCAGGCTGGTGTCGCGCACCACACTTTCCAGGCCACGGATCGCCTCGCCGGCGCGTTGTACCAGTTCGAGCCCGTACACCACGCCCTTGGCGCCATCCTCGGTGGCCATCACCGCGCGATCGGTGGCATGGCGGATCTCCTCCAGGATGTGCTGCACCTGCTCGGTGGAGGACTGCGACTGTTCCGCGAGCTGCTTGACCTCGGTGGCCACCACCGCGAAGCCCAGGCCCGCTTCGCCGGCGCGGGTCGCCTCGATCGCGGCGTTGAGCGAGAGCAGGCGCAACTGCCGGGCGATGCCGCCGACGACCGAGGTGATCTCGCCGATGCGCTGGGTCTGCTCGTTGAGCGAGAGAATGGTGCGGGCGATGGCATCCACCTTGTGACTGACTTCCGTGATGCCGACGATGCTCTCTTCCACCACGCGGCGGCCATGCTCGCCCTCGCTGCGTGCCCGTTCCGCCATCTCGCCGAGACGCTGCGCCTTCTCCAGGGTTTGCCCGGAGGTGGCGCGGATCTGTTCCAGCGTGGTCATGGTTTCATTGACCGAGGCGGCCTGCTCACTGGCGCCCGAGGACTGGGCGGCCACCGCGCTCTGCATCTGGCTGACGGTGGTCACCAGTGTGGTGCCGGTCTCGCGCACCCGTCCGGCCAGGCCGGCGAGGCCTTCGGCCATGTGATTGAGGCTGCCGGCCAGGCGGCCGAGGGTATCGTCCCCTTCCCGCAGCCGCCCGACGAGATCGCCGGCGGCGATGCGCTGGGCAAAATGCTGGATTTCCAGGCCGTGCCGCTCCAGTTCCGCGCTCATCTCGCGTTCGCGTTGCAGTTGCCGCCGCTGCTCGGTGACCAGTTGCGCGAGCTGGATGCGCAGGGCATCCAGCCCTTGGCCCAGTTCCCCCAGCTCGTCACGGCTCTGCGGCGGCAGCGAGACATTGAAATTGCCGCTGGCGATCCCGCGCATGGCGGTGAGCAACCAGCGCGAGTTGCCGCTGACGTTGCGCGCGACCCGCGCGATCAGCCATAGGCTGGGCGGGATCGGCAACAGCGCGAACAGCACGATCAGGATCAGGCGCAGGCGGCTGGCCGCTTCCAGTTCACGGGTCAGGTTGGCGAGATGGCGGGCATAGGCGCTCTCCACATCATGCAAGCGTTCCATACGACAACTGGTTTGCTCGAACCAGGTTTCCGAGCCGGGGCGGTCCCTCGATTGGCTGTCATACAGGGCAGCGCGCAACGTCGCCAGGGCGCGCACGCAATCGGTCTGTTCGGCGTCGCGCCAGGCCCGGCGCAAGACGTCCGGGGCCTGGGACTGGAATTGATCGAGCAGGAGACTCTGCCGGGTCGCCAGTTCGATCATTCGGGTGGTCTGCACATGGCCAGCGGTCGCGAGAATACGGCTGCCTTCGGCGCGCTCCTGGCCCGCGGCTTCCTTGGCTTTGACCAGCCAGCGATAGGCGGCGAACTGGCGGCTGACCTCGACATCGGGGGTGTACGCCGCCAGATCCTCGAGCACGCCCAGCATGGCGTAGATCGCCTGGTTGTACCCCTCCCTGGCAAGGGGGGCCGACAAGCTGCTCCGATCGATTTCGCCACGCAGGCGTTGTAGCGTCTGGAGCCGTTCGGACAACATCTTCTTCGACAGCGCCGGATGGGTTGCCGTGACGCGCGGCTCGACCGACTCCAGGGCGCGCCAGGCTTCGTCGGTGGCGTCGCGCTGCCGCAGCAAGGCCGTCTTGAAACGACTGTCCTGGTTGGACAGGGCCAGGCTGGTGCGACCGCGTTCGGCCTGCAGCGCATGCACCAGGTCGCCGATCGCCAGCGACAGGTCGCCGATGCGCGCCAGTTCCGCCACGCCGGCATGCTGCCGGGTTTCCTGCCAGATCGCATGCACGGTGAACAGGCAGAGGGCGATCAGGGGCAGGGCCAATACGGTCACCAGCTTGCCGCGCATGGAGAGGTTTTCCACCCGGATCACGGTTGTCTCCAGAGTAAGCGCAGCTGCCCCGGGCGCGCGAAGGTGCGGGGTGCCCGGCGTGGCCGCGTGGTTTCAGGACCTGGCCTCATCGGACATGTCCCCCTTCCGCGTGCTGGCATTTGGCCTCGATGCTGTCGAGCAGATCGACGATGCGGGTGGAGAGGGCGCGAACCCGCGCCATGACCTGGGCAGCGTTGGGGTGGCGGCCGCTGTTGTGCTGTTGCACCACGTCGTGGATCAGTTCGTGCAGTTCGCGATGTGGTGCCTCCAGGGCGAGCATTTCCGGGATGTGGCCATAGCGTTGCAGCCCCTCGCTGTCATACCAGCGGCCCAGCTGGCAATGGTGGTGCGATACGGCTTCCTCCTCGCTCAGCGTCTCGCGCCCGGCCAGGAAGGCATCCAGCCGCGCCACCCAGGTGCGATGCAGGGTGCGGGCGCGGTCGAAGTCGAAGCGGGCGCCGCCCACCTGGAACAACTTCACCATGTTCTGCAGCAGGGCCGCGTAGTCGGTGAGCTGGTCGGTGGCCGCCTCGGTCTGGTGGGTGGCGGCGACGAACTGGCTGGTGACCTGGCTGATGTCGCCCATGGCGATGCGGATCTGGTCGATGCCGGCGGCCTCCTGGCGCACGGCGGCGACGATCTGCTGGCTGGCCAGGGCGGTGTCGTGGATCACCCGGTTGAGTCCGTGCAGGGTCTCGCCGGCGCGATCCGCCAGGCTGGCACCGCGATCCGCCCCCTCGTTGCCTTCCTCGACCGCTCGCACCGCACGGGCGGCGGCGTTGCGGATTTCGACCAGGATGCCCTGCACCTGGGTGGTGGCCTGGCGCGACTGTTCCGCCAGGTCGCGCACTTCCTCCGCCACCACCGCGAAACCGCGGCCGGCGTCACCGGCCTTGGCGGCTTCGATCGAGGCGTTGAGCGCCAGCATCTTGGATTGCGAGGCGAGTTCACCGACCGCGTTGGTGATGTCGCCGATCTGGTGCAGGCGTTCGTTGAGCACGGCGATATGGCCGGCGATGGTTTCCACCTGCGCCCGTGTCTGGCGCATGGCCTGCACCGCTGCTTCCACCACGCTGACGCCCTGGTCGCCCTCGATGCGGGCGCGATCCGCGACTTCCTTGAGGGCGGTGGCTTTTTCCAGGTTCTGCTGCGACGTGGCCTTGATCTGCTCCAGGGTGGCGGTGGTCTCGTTGACCGAAGCGGCCTGCTGCGCGGCGCCGCTGGATTGGGCGCTGATTGAGGCGCGCACCTGCTCGACGCTGACCAGCATGGCATTGCTGGATTCGGCGACCTCGCTGGTCATTTCCGCGAGCCGGTCGGTCATCTTGTTCAGGTTGTCACCGAGGCGGGAGAGGTCGTCCTCGTGGTGCAGTTCGGTGGCGGTCTCCACCCGCGCGGTCAGGTCGCCCTGGGAAACGCGGTCGATGAGGTTGGTGTAGGCGGCCAGGCGCAATTCCAGTTCTTCCTTGGACAGGCTGACCACATTGAGTTCGGCGCTGAGGCTGTGGATGTAGGTGTCGATGGCCAGCTGGGCATCCAGCGACAGCACCTTGTTCAGTGCCATGACGGCGCGCAGGGCACGGTCGCGCTGCCAGCGCCAGTGACGGAAGATGATGGGCGCGAGCAACTGCATGTAGACCGAGTAGCTGCCCAGATACCAGCGCGGGGTGAGGCCGATCTTGTGGTGGATCACCCCCACGCGCAGCCGCCGTTCGAAGTACTCCGGCCCGATATCGCCCTTGAACAGTTCCAGCAGGTAGGCGCGCTGGGTACGCTTGAGCCGCTCCACATTGGAGCCGACGCCACGGATCAGCTGCTCCAGTTCGGGGTAATGCTGGACGTTGTCGTAAAAGCCGTCGACGACGGCATCGGCATGGCGTTCGATCACCGGCGCCAGTTCCACCAGCAAGGCCAGATCCGCCTCGTTCAGCCCGATGAACGCCTTGTGCCGGGCTTGTTGCGCCAGGTCCAGGCCCATGAGTTCGGTCAGGTTGGCGCTGGCGGCCTCTTGCAGGAATTTTTCGATCATTCAAATACCTTTTCCAGGTGCGGGTTCGGTTGGTGCGGTACCGGCACTGTGGCCTCCACGCGCCACAGGCTGCAGGCGGACATCCGTGACGCGAATCACCGCCGATCCCTCCACTCCATCGCATCGCCGCTGATGTTGTGGAAAAGGTCGGCGTCACGCCCGCGCACGGCATCGGCCGGGATCTCCAGGCGGCCCGGGTCGAGTTCGAGGATGTCGAGGAAGACGCCGATGATTTCCGGGTCCCAGAAACCGCGCGCGGTTTCCTCGCGCAGGATGCGGATGACCTCCTGGCGCGGCAGCGCCGCCTTGTAGGGGCGTTCGCTGGAGAGGGCGTCGTAGACGTCCACCACCTGGAAGATGCGCGCCAGCAGCGGGATGTCTGCGCCGGCCAGGCCGGAGGGATAGCCGCCGCCGTTCCACTTTTCATGGTGGTAGCGAATGATGTCGACGGTGCGCCGCATGGTGCGCAGCGCGCTGCACAGGTAGGCGCCGGTGGTCGGATGCTGGCGCATGACTGCCCATTCCGCCTCGTCCAGCTTGCCCTTCTTGAGCAGCACGGCGTCGGGGATGGCCACCTTGCCGATGTCGTGCAGGATGCCGCCGCGGCGCAGCGCTTCCAGATCGTCATAGGGCAGTCCGAGCGCCTCGCCCAGCACCACGGAGAGATGCGAAAGGCGGTCGCAATGGTCGCCGGTGGTACCGTCCTTGGCCTCGACCACGCGCGCCAGCGCGAACAGCACCGATTCGGTGTCGTCGAGGCGGTCGGTCAGGCGTTTCTTGTCAACTGCCGCGCGCACCCGCGCGGTCAGTTCCACTGCGTTGAACGGCTTGGTGATGTAGTCGGAGGCGCCTACCTCCATGCCATGCACGACATCGTCCGGACTGCCCAGGGAGGTGAGCATGATGATCGGCAGCAGGCGGAACTCCTCCTGCGCGCGCAACTGGCGGCAGACCTCGATGCCGTCCACCCCGGGCATCATCACGTCGAGGAGGATGACATCGGGACGGACGGCGGCGATGCATTCCAGGGCAGTGACGCCGGAATCCGCTTCCAGCACCTCGAATTCCTGGGCGCTGAGCACCGCGCGGATCAAGGCGCGGTTGGTGGCCATGTCATCCACCACCAGGATGCGCGCGAGCGCGTTGGCGTGGTTGCTGGCGTGGTTGCCGTGAGTCAATGCGTTCATGTGTGATCCTCGATCCTGATCCTCGGGTCGCCCAGCAGGGCATCCAGATTCAGCATGGCCAGATGGCCGGCATGGATGCCGGCAATCCAGATTGCTTCGTCGCTGCTGACGCCGGCCAGATTGGCGCCAAGCGATTCGGCGCGATAGTGGTCGTTGCCGAGTACCTCGGCCACGCGCAAGCCGACGCGGTAGCCGCCGGCGCTGACCATCACCAGCCGGGTTTCCTCGTCGTCTTCACCGGTGTCCTCGCTTCCCGCCACGCCGAGCAGTCGCGCGAGATCGAGCACCGCGAGCAACTGGCCGCGCCGCGCCATCACGCCGGCGACGAAGGTCGGCGTGCCGGGTACCGGGGTGAGGCCACGCGGCCGCACGATCTCATCCAGCCAGCGATAGGGGATGCCGTAGCGCTCCCGGGCGCCCAGCCGCACCGCGAGAAACAACTCGCCGCGCGGTGCCCCCCGGCTCTGGTCGGTTTCACAGGCCAGACGTACCGCACGCCGGTGCAGGGTGGCCCGGGCATGGGCGGAATCGGGAAATCCGGGTTTCGGGAGGTCGCCGGCGACCTCCATTTCTGGCCGATCGGGTTCAGTCATCGATTGTCACCGTCCTCGGTTTCGTACATGCGCAATTCATGGCGCAGGATGGCCGCCATCCGCTCATGGTCGCGGCCGGCGGCATCGTGCAGGCGGCGGTCCGGACGGGCACGCTCGGCGATGGCCAGGGCATTCTTCATCGACTTGAGGCCGCTCTGCCTGGCGCCTCGCCGCATTTGCAGGAGGCCGAGCTGGTAGTGCGCTTCCACGAAATTGCGATCCAGGTAGAGGGTGCGGCGCAGGGCATCCTCGGCCGCCGTGGGGCGGTGCATTTCCAGCAGGATGAGCGCGCGCAGGAAATGGCTGTGCTTGTCCTCCGCGTCGAGCATGAGGCTGGCATCGCAGGCTTCCAGGGCTTCCCGGGATTGGCCCAGGTTGGCCAGCGCCTTGGCGCGGAACTGCAACAGCAGGGCACTGGCATTACCCCGCTCCTGGCAGGCGCTGATCGCCGCCAGGGCTTCGCGCCACTGCTCGCGACCGAGCAGGGACGTGATTTCCTGGTATCCCGCCGCAGGCAGGCCGACCACCGCCGTCACTGGCGCCGGCGCCGGTGTCGGCGTCGGCGGTCCACTGCGCGCGCGCGGCGCGTCGATGTGCCGAATGGGTTCGGCCGCCGGAACGGGGACCGGCCGTGGTTCGAGCCGTTCCAGGTAGAAGGCGTTGCCCAGGGTATGCAGGTCGAATCCGTGCAGGGTGGTGCTGTCGATCAGGTCGGATGCGCCCAGCAGCAGGCAGCCGCCGGGCACCAGGCAGGCGTGGAATTTCCGCATCACCTCGGTGACGATGGCCGGGTCGAAATAGATGAAGACGTTGCGGCAGAGGATCAGGTCGAGCGCGGTGGTCTCGCTCAGCATCGAGGGAAAACTGTCCTCGCGCAGGTTGAGATAGGAAAAGCGAGCCAGCTTGCGCAGGGCGGGGACGAGTGTCCAGTCGCGTCCCCTTTCCTTGCGGAAATGGCGGAGCCGGATCGGCTCCGGGGTGGCGCGCAGCGACCAGTCGCTGTAGCGGCCGCGCAGGGCGCGCGCCAGGGCCACGGCGTTGAGGTCGGTGCCGAGCAGGTGCAGGTTCCAGCGCTCCAGGTCAGGCAGCAGGTCCACCAGCAACATGGCCAGGCTGTACAGCTCCTGGCCATCGGAACAGCCGGCGCTCCAGATGCGCAGGGAGAGGGTGTTCTCGGCGCGTCGCTGCGCGATCAGGCGCGGCAGGTACTGTTCGCGCAGCCAGGTCATCTGGCTCTGGTCGCGGAAGAAGTAGCTTTCGCCGACGGTGATGCCGGCGATCAGGTGCTCGTGTTCCGGCGAGTTCGCCCGCGCCGCGCGCAGGGCCGCCAAGTAGTCCGATTCGACGGCATGACCGAAGCGGTCGAGCCCCTCCGCTACGGTGCGGCGCAGGGTGTCCATCTGGTGATCGAGGATGCGGATGCCTGTGCGCTCGCGCACCAGCAGGCAGAGCTGTTCCTCGATGGCCGGGGGGAGGGCGGGGCTGGGCATCAGTACAGGATCAAGCGGGTTCCCGGCACAAGGCGAGCAACTGGTCGTCGAGCGCGAGGGGCTGCGACAGGCCGGATAGATCGATATCCAGGAGGCGCAGGGTATCAAGCAGCAGGGCGGTACTGTCGCCACTGGTGACCGCGGAGAGCACCGGCGGCAGACCGTCGCGGAACAGGGCATCGCCGCGCATGGCCGCGCGCGGGACCGTGCGCACGCCCTGAACTTCATCCACCAGCAGGCCGGCGCGCAGACTGCCGATACCCGCCAGCACCACGGGCGTGTCCAGCGTGTAGCGGATTGTCGTGGGCAGGTTCAGTCGCTTCGCCAGGTCCAGGACCGGTACCGCGTCGCCGCGCAGATTCATCAGGCCCACGAGATAGTCCGGTCCATCCGGCACATGCTGGATCCGCATCAGCGGCAGCAGCCGCTCGACATCACCCAGGCGCAGGCAGAAACGATGCCCCGCCACGGCCAGATAGAGCAGGCGGTGCGAAGCATCGTTTTGCGCGAGGTGGTTCACGGTCGGGAATACCCATCGATTTATCTCGGCCTTTAACGGCGACGGGAAAGGGAACTTTAGGGTTATTTCCCTGGGGCGATCGCGGGTTCTCCCCGCAGTTGTCCGCCCTGGGCTAGGCCTGCTTGCGGAAACTGTCCTGGATCAGCAGTGCGGCGCCGAGCGTGATGGCGCTGTCGGCGACATTGAAGGCCGGGAAGTGCCAGCCGCCGTAATGGAAATCCAGGAAGTCGATGACATGGCCATAAAGAATGCGGTCGATCACGTTGCCGATGGCGCCGCCCAGGATCAGCACCAGGGCGATGGCAAAGAGCGGCCGGTCGGGGGTCTTCCTCAGCAGGAAAACGATGATGGCCGAGGCGATGCCGGCGATGCCGAGGAAGAACCAGCGTTGCCAGCCGGGCTGATCGGCGAACAGGGAGAACGCCGCGCCAGAGTTGTGGACGTGGACGAGATTGAAGAAGCCGGTGAGGGGAATGACGTCGAGGTAGGCATCGAGCCGGTCGATCACCATCAGCTTGCTGGCCTGGTCGAGCAGGATCACTGCGGCGGCCAGCCAGAGCCAGGCCAGGCCGGAACGGGGGGCGGTCATCGCCAGGTCCCTGCAGCGCAGGTGTCCCGCCTGCATCCAGCGGCCGGCAGGCGGGTCCGCAAGGGGGGCCGTCCACGGCGCCACGGACCTGGTGGACATAACGCCTGCGCCATATCACGCATGTTCACGTGCTTCCCCTTCACCATGCAGATTGCTCACGCAGCGCCCGCACAGGCCGGGATACTCGGCGGCGGCGCCGACATCCTCGCGGTAATGCCAGCAACGTTCGCATTTGTCGTGTGCCGAGGCGCGGGCTTCGACGCGGGTTTCCCCCTCGGTTCGCGCCACCTCGGCGGCGGAGGTGATGAGCACGAACCTGAGGTCGTCGCCGAGGGCGGTGAGTAGGGCGTGATCGTTGCCGGCGGCGTGCAGGGTGACCTCGGCCTGCAGCGAGGAGCCCACCTTGCCTTCCACCCGCAGTTCCTCGATGCGCTTGGCGCAAAGCGCGCGCAGTTCGCGAATGCGGCTCCAGCGCGCCAGCAGGTCGTCGGCATCGGCCTGCCGCGGCGGCTCGTGCCAGAGACTGAGGAAGACGCTCTCCGACTGGCATTGCAGCGCCCAGATCTCCTCGGCGGTGGCGGAGAGGATAGGCGCGAGCAGGCGGGTGAGGGTGTGCAGGATGTGCCACAGCGTGGTCTGCGCCGCGCGCCGCGCCCCGGAATCGGCGCCGGTGGTATAGAGACGGTCCTTCAGCACGTCGAGGTAGAAGGCGCCGAGGTCTTCCGAGCAGAAGGCGTGCAGGCGCTGCACGGCGGTGTGGAAGCTGTAGGTCCGGTAATCGGCCAGCACCTCCTCCTGCATCGCGCGGGTCAGGGCCAGGGCGTAGCGGTCGATCTCCAGCAGGTCGGTGCCGGCCACCTCGTGCTTTGCCATGTCGAAATCGGCGGTGTTGGCGAGGAGGAAGCGCAGGGTGTTGCGGATGCGGCGGTAGCCATCCACCGCCCGCTTGAGGATTTCGTCGGAGATGGTCAGTTCGCCCGAGTAATCGGTGGAGGCCACCCACAGGCGCAGGATGTCGGCGCCATAGGTATCCATCACCTTTTGCGGCGCGATGACGTTGCCCTTGGACTTGGACATCTTGTGGCCCTTGGCGTCGACCACGAAGCCATGGGTGAGCAGGGCCTTGTAGGGGGCATGGCCGTCGCTGGCGCAACCGGTGAGCAGGGACGACTGGAACCAGCCGCGATGCTGGTCGGAACCTTCCAGGTAGAGGTCGGCGGGATGCTCCAGACCCTCGCGCTCCTTCAGCAGGCAGGCATGGGTGACGCCGGAGTCGAACCAGACATCGAGGGTGTCCTTGACCTTGACGTAGTCCTCGGCTTCGTCGCCCAGCAAGTCCTTCGGGTCGAGGCTGAACCAGGCCTCGATGCCGCGTTGCTCCACCCGTTTCGCGACTTCCTCCAGCAGTTCCTGGCTGCGCGGGTGGAGGTCGCCGGTCGTCCTGTGCATGAAGAAGGTGATCGGTACGCCCCAGTTGCGCTGGCGCGACACACACCAGTCCGGGCGATTCTTCATCATGGCTTCCAGGCGGGCACGGCCCCAGGCGGGGAAGAACTCGGTGTCCTCGACGGCGCGCATGGCGAGGTCGCGCAGGCCCGCCTTGTCCATGCCGATGAACCACTGCCGGGTGGCGCGGAAGATGATCGGGGTCTTGTGTCGCCAGCAATGCGGGTAGCTATGGTTCAAACGGGCCTGGGCCAGGAGGTGGCCGTTGCCGGTCAGGGTTTCCAGCACCTTCTTGTTGCCGTCCCACACGGAAAGGCCGCCGACGATGGGGGTGTCGGCGTAGAACTTGCCGTCGTCGCCGACCGGGTTGGCAACCTCCAGCCCGTATTTCAGGCCGGCGATGTAGTCGTCATGGCCGTGGCCGGGGGCGATGTGGACGAGGCCGACGCCGGCATCCAGCGTGACGAAATCGGCCAGGATCACCGGCACTTCCTGATCGTAGAACGGGTGGCGCAGTCGCAGGCCTTCCAGGGCGGCGCCCTTGAACTGGCCCAGCGTCTCCACGGCCTCGAAGCCGTAGCGGTTGATCGCCGCCTCGGCCAGGTCGCGCGCCAGGATCAGCAGACCCTTGGGGGTGCGGATCAGGTCGTAGGTGAAGTCCGGGTGCATCGCCACCGCGCGGTTGGCCGGCAGCGTCCAGGGCGTGGTGGTCCAGATCACGGCGTAGGCGGGGGTGTCCAGATGGGCGACGCCGAGGCGCTTCGCCAGGTCGCCGAGGTCGGCCACCGGGAAGGCGACATCGATGGCTGGCGAATTCTTGTCCTCGTATTCCACTTCCGCTTCCGCCAGGGCGGAGCCGCAATCGACACACCAGTGCACCGGCTTGGCGCCGAGGTAGAGGTGGCCATTGCCCTGGATCAGGCCCAGTTGCCGGATGATGTCCGCCTCGAACTGGAAATCCATGGTCAGGTAGGGACGCTCCCAGTCGCCCAGCACGCCCAGGCGGATGAAGTCGGCCTTCTGCCGTTCCACCTGGCTGGCGGCGTATTCGCGGCAGAGTTCGCGGAATTTGGCCGGCTCCATGTGCTTGCCGTGCGCCTTCTCCACCACCAGTTCGATCGGCAGGCCGTGGCAGTCCCAGCCCGGCACATAGGGCGCGTCGAAGCCGTCCAGCGTCTTGCTCTTGACGATGATGTCCTTGAGGATCTTGTTCACCGCGTGGCCGATGTGGATGTCGCCGTTGGCGTAGGGCGGGCCGTCGTGGAGGATGAACTTCGGCCGTCCGGCACTGGCCGCCCTGATTTTTTCGTAGAGCTTGCGCTCTTGCCATTGCTTGATCCAGCCCGGCTCGCGCTTCGCGAGGTCGCCACGCATGGGGAAGGGGGTGTCGGGCAGGTTCAGGGTGGTCTTGTAGTCAGGCATGGTGAGTGGACCAGGGTTGTAGCGCCGGCGTCTCGCCGGCTCGTAGCGGAAAGGCCGGCGAGACGCCGGCGCTACAGTCTTCAGACACCCAGCAACTCCCGCGCCTGTTGCGCGTCGAGGTCGATCTGGGCGATCAGGGTTTCCAGGTTGGGGAACTTGGCTTCGTCGCGCAGCTTGTGCAGGAATTCGATGCGCAGGTGCTCGCGGTAGATGGAACGGTTGAAGTTGAACAGATGCACTTCCAGGGTCGGGCGACCATTGGCGTGCACGGTCGGGCGGGTGCCGAGGCTGGCCACACCTGGCCAGTCGGGTTGGTCGAGGCCCTGCACGCGCACCGCGAAGATGCCCTTGACCGGCGGCTTGTTGTGCTTGAGTTGAATGTTGGCGGTGGGATAGCCGATCTTGCGGCCCAGCTGGTCGCCGCCCACCACGCGGCCGGAGATGGAATAGGGGCGGCCGAGCAGTTGCGCGGCCATGGCCATGTCGCCGACCGCCAGCGCTTCGCGCACTGCGGTGGAAGAGGCGCGTTGGCCGGCCGCTTCGATGGTGTGCAGCGCCTCGGCCTGGAAGCCATGCGTCCGCCCCATGCGCTCCAGCAAGGCGAAATCCCCGGCGCGTCGGGCGCCGAAACGGAAATCATCGCCCACCAGGACATAGCGCGCCTTCAGGCCGTCGACCAGGATGATGCGCACGAAATCTTCCGCCGAGAGCGCCGCGAAGGGTTTGCTGAAGCGGCAGACATGGACGTGCGCGACTCCCAGACTGCGCAGGATCTCCAGCTTTTCGCGCAGGGAGGTCAGGCGGGTGGGGGCCGATTGCGGGGTGAAGATTTCGCGCGGATGTGGCTCGAAGGTCAGCACCGTGGGCGCAGCGGCCACCGAGGCGGCGCGCGAGGTCAGCCGCGCCAGCATGGCCTGGTGGCCGAGATGGATGCCGTCGAAGTTGCCGATGGTGACGGCGTTCGGGCGATGGGCTCGATGTCGCGTGTCAAACCAGCCGTGGGTCATCAGCATGGGTGCGTGTATCTCTTTGAAAAGCAGCGGATTTTAGCGGCTCGCGGGAGGCTCAGTCCATGTGTATTCCCGGGAGCCTGTCGGCCGAAGGGCAAGTTCAGGCCGCGCGCTGGGCGTGGCGTGTGACGACGAGGTCCTGCAGCGCGCGCAGTTTGACCAACAGGTCATCGCGCAGGCTGAACAGTTCCGGCAGCAGCCTTCGCGCCTCGTCTTGCCTGCCCTCGCGCAGCAGGCTGACCAGCCTCTCGCCCAGGGCGTGGATACGCTGGTGCACCGGGTCGATGGCGAGAAATTCAGGCAGGGTGCCGTAGCGAACCGCGCCGGACCCGAGGTACCAATGGCCGAACCGGCAGTGTTCCGGCTCGAGCGCGATGGCGTTGTGCTTGTCGTTCAAATCCCCCTCCGCGGTCTCGATACGGGCAGTCAGGTTGTCGACCCAGTCGCGGTGGTTGTATTCGGCCAGCAGCAGGGCAAAGTCCTCGCGGTGCCAACGCTGGAAGTTCTCCTCGCTCCAGGCGGTCGGCGTGTCCCAGGCCGCGACCCATTCCGGGAGCCTGGCGGCCGGCATCGGCCGCGCGATGCTGTAGCCCTGGGCGACCGCGCAGCCGAGTTGCAGCAGCAACAGGCCCGATTCCAGGTTTTCCACCCCCTCCGCGACGACTTCGCGTCCGAACGCCTCCGCGAGCGCGATGACCCCCTCGACGATGGCCAGGTCGTCGGGGTCGCGCAACATGTCGCGCACGAAGGACTGGTCGATCTTCATGATCTGTACCGGCAGGTGCTTCAGGTAGGTGAGCGAGGAATAGCCGGTGCCGAAGTCGTCGAGGGCGAAATCGCTGCCCAGGTGCTGGCAGGTGCGGATTACTTCGGATACCCGCGCCAGGTCTTCCAGGGCCGCGGTCTCCAGTATTTCCAGTTCCAGTTGCTGCGGCGAGACATCGGGGTGGGCCGCCAGGTGCGCCCGCAGGCGCTCGAGGAAGTCGGGGCGCTGGATGTGCCGGGCGGAGATGTTGACGCTGACCGTGATCTCCAGGCCCAGTTCGCGCCAGGCGGTCAGTTGCGCCAGTACCCGCGCCAGGACCCAGTCGCCGAGGAGGGGGTCCAGCTCGGTGTTTTCGATCACCGGCAGGAAGCTGGCCGGGCCGAGCAGGCCACGTTCGGGATGGTGCCAGCGGATCAGCGCCTCGGCGCCCACCACCTTGCCCGTGCGCATGTTGACCTGGGGTTGATAGAACAGTTCGAACTCGTCGTGCTCCAGCCCCTGGCGGATGCGTTCCCAGGTCTCCCGATGGGTGCGGGCGCGGCGGTCGCCTTCCGTGTCATGGAAGGTATAGCGCCCGCGTCCACTCTGCTTTGCGTGGTACATGGCCTGATCCGCGTGCCGCAGCAGCGTGTCCGGATCCTGATCGTCGCTGGGATAGAGGCTGACGCCGATGCTGGCGGTCAGGCTGATCATCTTGCCGTCCAGCAGTGTCGGCTGGGCAATGATGCCGAGCAGGCGGGTCAGGGTGGCTTCGCATTCCTCCACGTCGCCCAATCCCTGGAGCAGGAGTACGAATTCATCGCCGCCCAGGCGCGCCACGGTGTCGCCGCTACGCAGGGCGTCGTTCATGCGGCGGGCCATCTCCACCAGCAATCGGTCCCCGACTTCATGGCCGTGCAGGTCGTTGATCGGCTTGAAGCCGTCCAGGTCGAGATAGCCGATCGCCAGCAGCTTGCCGCTGCGTTTCGTCTGGGCGATGGCCTGATTCATGCGGTCGGCCAGCAGCATCCGGTTGGGGATGCCGGTCAGCGCGTCATGCTGGGCGAGGTGTTGCAGCGCCGCTTCCTGCCGCTTGATCAGGCTGATGTCGGAGAAGACGCCGAGATAATGGCTGATGCGCCCACCGGGGTCGCGGATGGCGGCGATGGACAGGCGTTCGGGGTATTCCTCGCCGTTCTTGCGGCGGTTCCAGATTTCACCGATCCAGTGGTCCTGCTTGTGGATCGCCCGCCACATCCCCGCATAAAAGGCGGGGTCGTGGCGACCGGATGCGAGCAGGCGCGGTGACTGGCCGATTGCATCCTTGCGGCTGTAACCGGTGATCTGGCTGAAAGCCGGGTTGACATCGACGATGCGGCTGTCGGCGTCGGTGATCAGAATGCCTTCTCGGGCATGCTCGAACACACTGGCGGCCAGGCGCATCTGGCCCTGGCTGTGCTGGATGGCGCGCGCCATCTCGTTGAGGTTGCTGGCGAATTCGGCGGTCTCGTCGCCGCCCGCCTCCGGCACCCGCCAGGCATAGTCGCCTGCCGCCAGGTGACGCGCGGCCTGGCTGAAGACGTTAAGCCGGCGCACCACCAGCAGGTGCACCAGGATGCCGGCCAGCAGCAGGGCCAGCGCCACCACGGCCAGATGGATGGCCTGTTCCCGCCACCAGAGGCCGAGGATGCGAGCCTCGGTTTCCGCCGCCGGCAGCTTGACGCTGAGGATGCCGCGCAGCTCGCCCACCTGGTAGCCATACGCCAGCCTGTAGCCCTGGCGGATCGCGGCCGGCGCGTCCTCCGGTTTGCCATGACATTTCAGGCAGTAGGCCTCGGTCCAGATCGGTGTCGTGTAATGGTAGAAGTGGCGGCCCTGGCGGTCGCTGTAGGTGGTCAACTGCTCCTTGTCCTGGGGGTGCGCGCGAAAATGGCGGATCGCCGTCATTTCCATCGCATCCGCCTGGTTGGCCGGGTTACGGGCGCGGTCGCTGACATTGTTGAAGCTGACGCCGCGCCGGTCGAACGCCTGGAAGTCATGGGCAATGCGCGGCATGGCGTGGGCAGGCAGGAAGCCGATGGTGTGGGTGTCGAGTTCCAGGCCGCTGGCCAGGAACTGCTCTTGATAGGTGCGGCGCATGGCCATCAGCACGCCGTGCAGGGAACGCCCCTCCTCCAGCAAGGCCGCCTCGACGCTGGCGCGGGTGTGCACGTAGCCGGACCAGGCCATGCTCGCGAGGGCGGCCAGGAGGGCAAGGCCGATGCCCAGCCAGATCTTGTAGACCAGCCTCATGACCGGAAACGCCAGGCCAGGCGTTGCGGGCCGGCGGTTGCGCGCGTGATTTCACCGGCGCACGGGTTGATGTTGGCGAGCGTCGCCCCGGTCCAGGTGTTCATGATTCCTCCCCCGCCTGTTTGCCCAGTGTCCGGTCGGGCAGGCCGATGTAATAACCCTGACCCAGTTCCACGCCCATGTCTCTGAGTGCCGCCATCACCTCGGGCGACTCGATGTGTTCGGCGATGACGCGGATGCCGAGGCCGAGCGCGAGTTGGTGGATGCTGTGGACGAAGGCGCGGTCCTTGTCGTTGTGCAGCATGTTGACGACGAAGTCGCCCTCGATCTTGAGGAAATCGATGGGCAGTCGGCGCAGGTACTGGAACGAGGAGAAACCGGAACCGAAGTCGTCGATGGCCAGCTTGAAACCGGCCAGTTTCAGTTCGGCGACCAGATGCTCCAGTGTGACCAGGTTCTTCAGGGTGTCGCGTTCGGTGATCTCGAAAATCACCCGCGCGGGTTCGATGCCGAATTCAGCAACCATGCGCTTGAGTTCGCTCAGGAAGTTCGCCAGGGCGATCGAACGCGGCGACAGGTTGATGAACACCAAACCGTCGTATTCGCGCGTCGCCAGCGCGCGCAAGGTCTTTTCCAGGACGAGCAGGTCGAGCCGGTGGATGACGCCGGCCTTCTCCGCGAATTCGATGAAACGCGCCGCTTCCAGGTGGCTGTCGTTCAGGATCAGGCGGGAGAGCGCCTCGTAGCCGACGACGCTGCCGCTACCGAGATCCATGATCGGCTGGAACCAGGGCTCGATGCGGCCGGCGTTGACGGCTTCCACCACCCGCAGGGTGGATTCGGTCATATCGCGGAACACGACCGCCACATCCTCCTCGCGGGGACTGCCGACCTGGTTCTTGCCGGCGGCCTTGGCCTTGTACATCATGGTATCGGCGAACAGGAACAGATCGCGGGCGGTGTCTGCGTGCAGCGGATACACCGCCATGCCGATGGAGGCGCTGCCGGAGAGGCTGGCGCCCGCCACTTCGATCCGCATGCCGTCGATCGCCTCCAGGGCCCTTTGCGCGATGGCCTGCGCCATTTCCGGCATCACTTCCGGCAGCAGGACGACGAACTCGTCGCCGCCGTAGCGGGCAAAGATATCGCCCGGACGCAGCACCTGTTTCACGGTATGGGCGAACGTCTGCAGGTAGCGGTCGCCCACCGCGTGTCCATGGCCGTCGTTGATCAGCTTGAAGTTGTCCAGGTCGATCACCAGCAGCCCGAAGCTGTAGCCCCTGCGTTCGGCGCGCGACACCTCGTACTCGAACAATTCCCAGAAGATGCGGCGGTTGTAGAGATCGGTGAGCGGGTCGCGGGTGGCGTAGTACTCCATGTCGTTGGTGTACTTGTGGATGGCCTTCACCGAACCGACCACGTTGAGCATGGTGGAGAGCAGGCTGTCCATCACCAGGCGCAGGGTGTCGTCCTGCACCGCCGTGGCATGGACGCCGATGCCGACGATGCCGCCGATCTTGGGCTGGTCGAGTATCAGGGCCTTGGTTTCCAGGACCACGGAGCGGTGGTCCAGCTCCAGTTCCGGGCCGTCCGCCGTCGGCGAGTGATGGTGCAGGCTGACCTGGGCGAGGCCGGACAGGCGGGCGTCCGCCGCCACCACCGCGCGGACGTGGTTTTCCATCGACTCGCGAGTCGCTTGCGAGGGTTTCCGGCTCCAGAAGATCTCCAGGTCGAAGATCTCGTCGCCCACCTGGAAGACCGAGAACAGCACGTGGGTGGGCATTACCGTGTTGATCTCGGCAAGCAGGCGGCTGATGTAATCGCCCCAGTCGCGCACCACCTCGGAGGTGATCACGAATTTCTCCAGGAGGCCGATCTC
Source organism: uncultured Thiobacillus sp. (assembly GCA_964393825.1). Taxonomy (GTDB): domain Bacteria; phylum Pseudomonadota; class Gammaproteobacteria; order Burkholderiales; family Thiobacillaceae; genus PFJX01. The sequence goes on from CAYMUY010000014.1 coordinate 38,214, forward strand.
GAAGCGCAGCACATCCTTGTCGACGGCCACCGCGCGCAGTTTGTCCACCAGTTGCCCGAGTCGCGCGAACAACTGGTTGAGTTCCGTGAAACCGAGGTCGCGGTCGGAGAACGCGACCTGGCGCAGATCGGACACACCATTCACCTTCGCCACGCTGTTGCTGACGATGGCGATCGACTGCTCCAGACGGCGGTTGACCCGCCAGACCACGAAGGCGGCAGCGAGCATTGCCAGGGGGGCCAGCGCCAGCAGCCAGGACAGGAATTCTTCTCTCGCCCGCGCCAGCAGGGGCGCGAAATCCTGCCGCACCTCGACGATGCCGAGCGTATCGCCCGGCGTCGCTGCCGTGTGGCAGGCCAGGCAGCGCGCTTCCGCCAGCAGCGGCAAGAGGTGGCGCACGCCGCCCTCCCGGGAGTCCAGCACCGGCGCGCCGCTGGCGAATACCTCGCGCAGGCGCTCGTCCAGCGGGGGCTGCCGGATCTCGCCGAAATTGGCCGCCACCACCGCGCCGCGATAGAAACGGATCGTGGTGCCGGTCCCCGACACGGCGGCTTCCACGGCGGTGATGTGCGCCTCGACCTGATTGCGGTTCCAGCCGCTCGCCATCAAGGGGTACATACCGGCGAACGTGGCCCGGGCCAGGGCTTCGGCGCCGACACGGGCGTTGTCCCGGACCGAGTGTTCGAGGATACGGTTGATGCCGTAGTAGCTGACGCCGAAGAAAGCGCAGGCGACAAGCGCCGAGGTCGCGAGGATGAATGTTCGGATGCGCATGGCTAGGTGGCCCCGGATTCCGGATGTGGGGAGTGGACAGGCTGGGTATGCCGCGTCTGGGTTTCGTTCATTGCCTCGCGTGGCTCAATCATTCCGTATGCACCGACCCTGTCGGCAAGGAGCAGCAGGAGGTCGTCGAGTTCTCCTGGTTTCTCGAACAGGCGCAGGCCCTCCGCCCGATCTGCCACCGCCTGGTCGAGCCCCTCGCGATAGCCGGTGCAGAGAATGGCCGGCAAGCCTGGGCGGGAGGCATGGAGGGTGTCGATCAATTCCAGACCGGTCATGCCGGGCATCGCCTGATCGCTGACCACCGCGTCGAAAGCCTCTGGCGTCGCGCGGAACGCCGCGAGTGCCCGGTACGGATCCATGAACGCACTGACGCTCCAGCCCGCCGTTTCCAGGTTGGTCTTGACCAGGCGCAGGAGCGCGATTTCGTCATCGACCAGCAGCACGTGGCCGCGGGTGTCGCGGGCCGCCGGGAGGGAGGCCGGCGCGGACAGGGCGGGGGGCTCGGGGGATGCCAGTGGGAGATAGAGATGGAAAATGCTGCCGACGCCGATGCTGGAGGTCACCCCGACATGGCCACCGGCACGATGCGCGAGCCCGTGCACCATGGCCAGGCCCATGCCGCTGCCTTCGCCCACTTCCTTGGTGGTGAAGAAGGGTTCGAAGATGCGCGGCAGGATCGTCGGCGGGATGCCCTGGCCGTCGTCGGCGACCGTCAACTCCAGGTACGCCGCGGTGAAGGTCTCGTGGCAGGTGGCGCAGGCCCGGGCATGCGGGCGAGCCCGGGCCAGCCCGATGACGATGCGGCCCTTGCCCGCCATGGCATCGCGCGCGTTGATGACCAGGTTGACCAGGATCTGATGCAGGTCCACCGGATCCATCGCGATCTCCGGCAACGGCTCATCCATGCGTGTTTCGATGAGGATGGTGGCGGGAATGGTGGCGGCGAGCATTCTTACCGCTTCCCGGATCAGGGGGCCGGGGGGAAGTGGGCGGGTAGCCTGGCTGGGCTGGCTGCGACTGAAGGCCAGCATGCGCGCCACCAGGTCGCGGGCGCGCTCGCCCGCGGTGATCACCTCGCGCAGGTATTCGGCCAGTTCCCCATCCTGATCCTGGACATGGCGGCGCAGCGCGAGGCGGGTGAAGCCAAGCACGCTGGCGAGGATGTTGTTGAAGTCGTGGGCGATCCCGCCGGTGAGCTGGCCCAGCGCTTCCATCTTCTGCGCCTGCTGTAGTTGCGCCTGCAGTCGTTCCTGTTGTTCCCGCAGGAGGTGCTGCTCGGTGATGTCCATGACGATGCCGTCCAGCCAGAGGGCCTGGCCGGCGTCATCGTAGCTGGCCTGGCCCTGGTCCTTTACCCAGCGCCAGTCGCCGTTGTCGTGGCGGATGCGGTAGGCACAGGTGTAGGGCCGCCGCTGCGCGATGGCGTGCGCGATTGTCCGCTCCAGTTCGACGAGATCTTCGGGATGGACCAGGTCGCCATAGCTGGCCGTATGGTCCAGGAAGCGCGCCACCGGGATGCCGGTGATCGCCATCACCGCCGGGCTGATGAAGTCCATGGCCCAGGGAAACCCGGGGGCGCAGCGGTAGGCCACGCCGGGGATGTTTTCCACCAGGGTCTTGTAGCGGTTTCTGCTGTCCAGCAGCGCCTCCTGGGTGCGGCGCATCTCGGTGATGTCCTCGCCGGCGCAGAGCAGGCCGATGCGGTGGCCTTGCCGGTCGGTCAGGGGCGAGACATGCCAGGCGATCAGCCGTTGCCGGCCGCTGCGGTTGAGGATGGCGTATTCGTGCGACTCGGGCATGGGTTCGGCGCTCGACATGGCCTGGGTGAAACGGAGCCTGGCCGCCTCCCGTTCCGTCTCCGGGAGCCAGTCATTGAACCAGTTGCTACCGATGCAGTGCTTGGGCGTTTCGCAGTCGAGCACCTGACAGGCCTTGAGATTGGCCAGGGCGATGTTGCCCCGGGCATTGAGCGCCAGAACCATGACGCCGACCACGTCGAGATAGGCCTGGGCGCGGTCGCGCGCCTCGATCAGCGCCTGGTCGCGCCGTGACAGCGCCTCGGCCATGTGATCGACTTCCCGCGCCAGCCTGCTGATTTCATCATCGCGTGGTGATTCGGGTGGCGTGCGCGCCGACAGGTCGCCATTGGCCATGCGCCGCACCGTCTCCAGGACCGGGCGCAGCGGTCGCACCACCAGGGCGGCGCCACCGAACCAGCCGGCGAGCAGGCCCAGGAACACGGCCGCCGCCAATCCGGCCAGTCCGGTCAGGAACAGCTCGCGTGCCGACGCGTCCAGGGCCGCCGGCGGGATGCCCACCACCAGCCGGGCGTAGGGCCGCGCCGCCGGCCCGAGGGGGGCGTAGGCGAATTGTCGTTCGATGCCGTCGCCGCCGCGACTGTTGAACAGGCTCGCCTCGTGGAGTGCGGAGAGCGTGCGCCAGAGGGGTTGGTCGGCGATGCTGTGGCCGATCGTGCCTTTCACCGGATGCCGCAACAACAGGTTGCCATGCTGGTCGAACAGGGCATAGGCCATCGCCGCCGGTTGGCCGGCCAGATAGGGGCGGGCGGCCAGCCCGGTGAGATCCAGGGCGACCGCCAGCACCGCCTCCACCGTATTCCCTTCGCGGACGGTGTGGCTGAGCACCAGGGTGGGGGTGCCGTCGCGCCGGCTGAGGTGATACTCGCCGACACGAAAGCCGGTGGTGGCCAGGGCGCCCTGGAACCAGGGCATGTCCGTCACGTTGCGCCGCTTGTCCGGGTCTTGCGCGCTGCAGCGCACCTCGCCATCGGGAAGAACGACGAACAGGTTGGCGACGTGGGCGTGCGTCAGGGAACGGATTTCGGCGAGGCTGTTCTGGCAAGCGCGGCTCTGGCCGGCGCGGATTTCCGGCATGCGCGCAAGATTCACCAGCAGCAGGCGGGCGTCGTCCAGGTTTTCCCGGTGTCTGTCGGCCAGGGAACGGGCCAGGTTGAGCAGTTCCTGGCGCCCGCGTTCGCCTTCATGGTCACGCATCCACCAGGCGTAGTAGCCGATCACCGCGAAGGCGGGCACACTGGCCACCAGTACCAGCAGCATCAGGCGAACGCGCAGGCCGTGCGGCGATGCATTCATGCCGTGACTCCGTCGCCGTTGCGCCAGCCCGGCGCCGCTTCCTCTTCCAGGATCCGCGCGGCCTCCGCCGGCAGTCGCGCGGCCGTGCAGGGGCGCGCGAAGGCCAGGGTGGCCCGCATCAGATGTCGCTGGGCGGCGTCGTCTTCCACCACGAGCACCTTGTAAGGCATGGCCTCGAATGGCGTCGCGGTTGCCTGCGCGCTCACGCGTTCTGCCCGGAGAGCTGCAGGGTGGTGAGCAACAGCGCTTCGTCCAGTGGCTTGCCCAGACAGCCTTCGGCGCCAGCGGCGAGGATCTCCGCGCAGTTGTCCGGCGTGGAATACCCCGTCATGGCGATGACCCGGATATCACGGGTGGCGGCGTCGGACTTGATCTGGCGGCAGACCTGGAAACCATCCAGTCCCGGCATCATCAGGTCCAGCAGCACCAGATCCGGCCGAAAGACGTGGAGCTGGCTGCCGGCGGTGAAGCCGTCATGGGCGATGGCGGTGGTCACCCCGGCGAATCCCCCGAGCAGGGCACTGAGGTAACGGGTGATCGCAGCTTCGTCGTCGACGATGAGGATGCGCCGGTCACTTCCTGTCGCCGCCGGGCCATGACCGACATGTTCGCGCTGGAAGCGTTCCAGGTCGTCCCGCAGGAAACGGCGGTGGCCGCCCGGAGTGGTCAGCGGATGCAACAGGCCCTTGTCACTCCAGACCCGCAGGGTCGCGGGGGCGACCATGAGCAGGGCAGCGGCTTCATTGGGGGTGAGGTAGGGCCTCATCCGCGGTCGGTCCGTCTGGGCGCCCGAGGTCGGCCAAGTGGTATCCGATCCGGGTTTCCCGCGACGTCCGGGTCGGGTTGAGTGGCTGGGTGCATCGCGCTTCCTGAGCAGGGGTATTTACGATCCCATGGTCCAGAAATCGGGCAAGCGTGTAAAGCGATTTATGCGATTTGCGCTGTTTTCGCGTTTATCGAAGATCACGCCCCGGGGGACGTGGCGCGATAGCCGTGGCTGATGAGGAAGGTGCCCAGCCGCTTGTCGGTATGCTGGATGTGGTTGATCAGCCAGTTGTTGAGGAAGGAAAGCAGTTCTTCGCGAGTGACCAGGTTGCCGTCGCGCAGGCCGTCGCGCAGGCTCACCACTTGTTTCGAGAAACCGCGGTGTTCCTGTTGGTGCAGCTCGGCGTCGGTGTCGGCCAGTTCGGGATAGTGGTATTCCCGCATCAGCGATTCCTCCGTCTCGAAATGGTAGAGGGCATAGCTCAGCAGGTCACGGGTGATCTGCTCCAGCAGCTCTCGGGTGACGCAGGCGGCCAGGCGAACATTGGCTTCGTTGAGCGTGTTCACCAGCACCTTGTGCTGCTCGTCGATACGATCGATACCAGTGAGGTAATCGTCGCGCCAGAGGATGGGTTCGTGGTCGATCATGGGCGTCTCCGGGGTTTGGGGAGCGTTTGATGGTGATTAGTGGTCTGCTTCGGAATACTTGACCTCGCCGCGAATCCTGACCAGTTCATCACGGAATGATTCGGACACCCGCTGCAGCTCCGCTTCGATTTGACGGCTGGCCACGATGTCGCCCTTTTCGACGGACTCGACGAGGCGCCGCGCCAGTTGATGGATGTGATCATGGCGCGCTTCGATGGCGCGGAACGATTGCAGGTGGCTATAGCGGCCGCCCCCCTCGCCGTAATACCAATGGCCGAAATTGCACTTGTGTCCGTCGAGCGGTGGCGCGGCGCCGCGATCTTCCGCGGGCTGGTGGACCCAGTTGCGCAGGCTGCCCAGCCATTGACGGTGGCTGACTTCGGCGAGTACCAGTTGGAAATCGTCGCGGGAGAGGCGCTGCGCGGCGTTTTCCAGCCAGCGCGGGTCGGGTCGGAACTGCCGCAGCCAATCGAGCGCCACGTCGCCCGGCATGGGGCGTGCGATGCCATAGCCCTGCACCAGGTGGCAACCCATCTCCTGCAGCATCAGCACATGGTCGGCCGACTCGACACCCTCGGCAATGGCCTGGTGCCGGAAGGCGGCGGCGAGACCCACCACGCCTTCGACGATGGACAGGTCGCCCGGGTCAAGCAGCATGTCGCGCACGAAGGTCTGATCGATCTTCAGGCTGTTCACCGGCAGGCGGCGCAGATAGGTCAGGGAGGAAAAACCGGTGCCGAAATCATCCAGTGCGAAACGGATGTTCAACTCGGAAACGGTGCGTATCAGACGAGTGACGCTGGCGAAATCGTCGATCGCGCTGCTCTCGATGATTTCCAGGGTCAGGCAGCCGACGGGGAGGTCCGGGTGTTGGGCGAGCGCGTGTCTGATCTGTTCGGGGAAGTCCGGGTCGCGCAATTGCTGGATGAAGGTGTTGATGCTGATCGGGACGTCCTGCCCGGCCTGATGCCAGCGCTCGGCCTGATTCAGCGCCTCCTGCAAGACCCAGCCACCGACCCGGCGGGCCAGGCGGTCGTTGTTTTCCACCAGGGGCAGGAATTCAGCCGGGTTCATCAAGCCGAACAGGGGGTGCTCCCAGCGCAGCAGCGCTTCCATGCCGACGACCCTGCCGACCCGGCAATCGACGACGGGCTGGTAGTGGAGACGGAGCTGGTTTTCCTCGGTGGCCGTTTCGATCTGGTGCAAGGCGGTGCGATTGTCGCGCTCGCGCAATTCCAGTACCGGATTGAACAGGAAGTAGCGGTTCTTGCCCGCCTCCTTGGCCAGGTACATGGCGTGGTCGGCGTGACGCAGCAGGGTATCGGCGTTGCCGCTATCGCTCGGGAAGAGGGTGACGCCGATGCTCGCCGTCAGGCTGATCTGCTGCTCGACCAGGCGGTAGGGCGCAGCGAGGATATGGAGCAGGCGGGTCAGCATTTCGTCGGCTTCCCTGACACTGTCGAGGCCGCCCAGCAACAGGACGAATTCGTCGCCGCCCAGGCGCGCCACGGTATCGTCGCCGCGGACGCCATCCAGCAGCCGGTGTGCCACCTCGATGAGCAACTGATCGCCAACCTTGTGGCCGTGGCTGTCATTCACCGGCTTGAAGCCGTCCAGGTCGAGCATGCAGACCGCCAGCAACTGGCCGGTGCGTTGCGCATGTGCCAGTGCCTGCCGCATGCGGTCGGCAAGCAAACGGCGATTCGGTAGATGGGTCAGCGGGTCATAGTGGGCCAGGTCCTCCAGATGCCGCTGGTATTCCTGGCGCTCGGTGATGTCCTCGGCAATGCCGGCGACACGGCTGATCTGTCCCCGCTCGTCCCGGATCGGGGAGGCGCGCGCCGCGACCCAGCGGATGTCCCCGCCCGGGCGGCGGATGCGGTAGGGCGGGAAGGCGATGGTCTGCCAGTCGTTGTCGCCGGCGGCAGGCATGTGTGCCAGCAGGGCAGGGCGGTCTTCCAGCAGTACCGCATCGAGCCAGTCCATGCCGCGTGCGTACAGGCTTTCGACACTGCGTCCCCAGATATGCTCATAGGCGGGACTGATGTAGAGCACCTGCTGCCAGTCCGGGGTGAGGATCCAGAAGGCGGCGTCGATGTTCTCGGCCAGCTGGCGGAAGCGCGTTTCGCTTTCCTTCAGGTTCTGGCCCAGTTCCAGTGTGCGTTGGCTCTGACGGCTCAACAGCGCGAGGAACAGGCTGACCAACAGGGTGAGCAGGAGACCGGCGGCAAGCACGATGTTGTCTTCCAGGCTGTCCGCATGGCGATGGAAGGCTTCGGTCGCGCGCACCCGCACGGTCCAGTCCCTGCCTGGGAGTTTCACAACGAAGTCACGGACCAGCGGTTCCTCGGGGCGGATGACCGAGGGCTCCAGCAGGTCGCGGTGCTGGTGCAGCAGGTGGTTGCCGCTGTCCAGCAGCTGCGTGTCGATTCCGGCGGGTGACAGTTTGCCCAGGGTGTTCTGCAGGACAACCCCGGGGCGTATCACCAGGATGATGAAGCCGCGCAGGGCGGCCTCGCGCGCGGCCTCGCTGGTGAGTGGGCGATCGCGCTGGTAGACCGGCTGGTAGACCGCGACCGCCCGCGGTCCTTCAGGTGCTTGTACCGGAACGAAGGGGCGCGTGCTCCACTGCACGCCATGTTTCATGGCCGCGTCCATCGCGGCGCGATTCTCTGGACGCGTGTAGGGGTCGATGCCGATCACCTGTGGGCCACCCGCCGCCGGCTCGCTGTAGAGCACCGGAAAATAACAGGGAGAGGAGGCAGCCGGCTGCCGCACGCCACCATCCTGCGACACTTCGAAGATGCCCTGCGCGGCAAAGCCGTCAAGACGCAAGCCGCGTTCCGTTGCTTCGCGCTCGGCGGCGGACACCTTGGGCGCCCAGTTGAGCGCCATGATGTCGGGGTCGCGTTCCAGGATCGGCGCCGCCATCACGCGGAATTCAGCGCGCGTCACCGCCTCGGAGGCATCGAACAGGCCGCGCATGCTGGTCAACACCGCCATGGATTGATCCAGTGTCGCCTGCAAACGCAGCACCCGATCCTGCGCCAGATGGTTGAACTGCATCTGCAGCCGGTTTTCCTCGCGGCTCCTGCCGTACTGGTAGGCCAGGGTGGACAGCAGCACGCCCAACAGCGCCATCACCGCGACCCAGCGGTAGGCATGCAAGGTGGATAACTTGTCGCTCATGCAGCCACCACCGCGGCCCGGCGGCTAGGCCGCGCGTCGTTTGAACTGGCCCAGGCGCACGCCGAGCAGCCAGAGCGTGACGAAATAGACCACCACGCCACCGACGACCAGCCCGGAGAGGTGAAGAATGCGTTGGCCAAATCCATAAGCAATCCAGTGAGATTCCTTGTTCATGCCTACCCAGAGTAGAACACCCATCACGGCAAGGGCGGTGAAAAGCTTAAGGAGAAATACCGGCCAACCCGGCTGTGGCTGGAAAATACCCTGGCTGCGCAACTTGTGGAAGAGGATACCCGCATTCAGGCAGGCGCCCAGCCCGATGGAAAGGGCCAGACCGGCATGCTTGAGCGGCCAGATGAACATCAGGTTCATCGCCTGGGTGGCGAGCAGGCTGAGGATCGCGATCTTCACCGGCGTCTTGATGTTCTGCCGCGCATAGAAGCCGGGGGCCAGCACCTTCACCAGGATCAGCCCGACCAGGCCGACGGAATAGGCCACCAGCGCCATCCGGGTCATCTCCACGTCGTGCGTGGTGAAGGCGCCGTAATGGAACAAGGTGGTGATCAGCGGCACCGCCAGGATGCCCAGCGCCAGCGCGGCCGGCGCGGCCAGCATCAGGGTCAGGCGCAGGCCCCAGTCGAGCAGCTTCGAATATTGCTCGGGATCGTTGTCGGCGTGATGCTTGGCCAGGGAGGGGAGCAGGATGGTCCCCAGCGCCACCCCCAGCATGCCGGAGGGAAACTCCATCAGACGATCGGCGTAGTACAGCCAGGACACACTGCCGCTCTCCAGAAAGGAAGCGAACAGGGTGTTGATGAGCAGGGAAATCTGGGCGATGGATACCCCGAATGCCGCCGGCCCCATCAGATAGAGAATGCGCCGCACCCCCTCGTCCTTCGGCGCCCAGTCCCAGCGCGGCAGCACCCCCAGCTGCTTCAGGGCAGGAAGTTGCAGGCCGAGTTGCAGGATGCCGCCGATGAACGCCCCCCAGCCCAGCGCCAGCACCGGCGGATCGAAATAGGGCGCCGCCACCGCCGCCGCCAGGATCATCGACACATTCAGCAGCACCGGCGTGAACGCCGGCACCATGAAGCGGCTCCAGGTGTTGAGAATGCCGCCCGCGAACGACACCAGCGACATGAACAGGATGTAGGGAAAGACGATGCGGGTCAGATCGACGGTCAACTGGAACTTGTCCGGGTTGGCCGTGAAACCGGGGGCCGAGATCAGCACGATCAACGGCGCCGCCACGATGCCCAGGGCGGATACTGCCGCCACTACCACGAACAGCACGGTCGCCACCCGCGCGATCAGGATGCGGGTCGCCTCCTCGCCGCGACGGTTCTTGTACTCCGCCAGGATCGGCACGAAGGCCTGGGAAAACGCCCCTTCCGCGAACAGGCGGCGCAACAGGTTGGGCAGCTTGAACGCCACGAAGAACGCGTCAGTCGCGGCGCCCGCCCCGAATGCGCGGGCGATGATGGCATCGCGCGCGAACCCCAGAACGCGGGACAGCAGGGTCATGGAGCTGACCGAGGCGAGGGCTTTGAGCAGGTTCATTGGAAGGCGGTGCTGGAAGGAGGCGGCATGGTAGCGAATGAAACAACTCGGGGATAGCGCGGCCCTCTTGCGGGCCACGTGGATTTCTATATAATTCGCGCCTCTATCAGCGCCTGTAGCTCAGTTGGATAGAGTACTTGGCTACGAACCAAGGGGTCGTGGGTTCGAATCCTGCCAGGCGCGCCAAAAGAAACAACGGCTTGGACTTCACGGTCCAGGCCGTTTTGCTTATAGGCGGCCAGAAGGCCGAACTGGTCTGGTCACCGTTCGTAAGGTGTTCACGGAAAAGCCATCCGATACGCCGCGCGCAATGCAGGTCGCCGGCGCTGACCAGACCCTGGCCCCGCTCGCTGTCGCCTGACCAAATCAACATCTGCAGCGGCGTCACTCCCGTCGCCACACACACGATCGCCACGGCGTCGCGGAAAAATGACCCGGCAAGTGGTGATGCGCCAGCATTACCGGCGGCTTTACGCGTGAACGACCCACTTCAATCCGCGCCCGGCCAGTTGGCCGGGCGATGCGCGGGAGTGCGACGGATACAAGACCCACAAGGGGAAGTTTCAATCCGCGCCCGGCCAGTTGGCCGGGCGATGCCACGCCGGAAATGGTTACCAAGCTGCATGAGGCATGGTTTCAATCCGCGCCCGGCCAGTTGGCCGGGCGATGCGCATGCGCATGCGCACCAGGCATTCTCCGGACTCGTTTCAATCCGCGCCCGGCCAGTTGGCCGGGCGATGCGCCGATGGGGATGCCGCGCGGCTCGCCGTGGTCGGTGTTTCAATCCGCGCCCGGCCAGTTGGCCGGGCGATGCATGGCGTCGTCGATGGCTTGTAGTTGGGTGGGGGTGTTTCAATCCGCGCCCGGCCAGTTGGCCGGGCGATGCGCATGACCGAGACGATCAGCGCCGGTGCCAGGGTGGTTTCAATCCGCGCCCGGCCAGTTGGCCGGGCGATGCCATCAGCAACATCATCAAACCCAGCTCGGACGCGGTTTCAATCCGCGCCCGGCCAGTTGGCCGGGCGATGCGCGTCGTCGCCATGCTCGGCCTGGGCGGGGGTCATGTTTCAATCCGCGCCCGGCCAGTTGGCCGGGCGATGCGCCTACGCCCAGGCCCTCACCGCCGCCCGCCTGGGTTTCAATCCGCGCCCGGCCAGTTGGCCGGGCGATGCTCCGATCATCCCAACCGCACCACGGAGACGACATGTTTCAATCCGCGCCCGGCCAGTTGGCCGGGCGATGCCCGCGCGCCGTCGCGCCAAGGCGGGGACGCTGGAGGTTTCAATCCGCGCCCGGCCAGTTGGCCGGGCGATGCCATCCTCAACCATGCGCGCGCGCTGGGATGGCTGGTTTCAATCCGCGCCCGGCCAGTTGGCCGGGCGATGCCCTGTGTCGGCGCCTGGTCGGGGTGGGTAGGGATGTTTCAATCCGCGCCCGGCCAGTTGGCCGGGCGATGCCATTTGGCAATATGTGGAGCGCCAGCACGACTACAGTTTCAATCCGCGCCCGGCCAGTTGGCCGGGCGATGCGTGGATACCTTCAACGCCAACCTGGGGCGGATGAAGTTTCAATCCGCGCCCGGCCAGTTGGCCGGGCGATGCGACCGGAAGCCGGCTGCTTCGCGGCTGCACTGTGGTTTCAATCCGCGCCCGGCCAGTTGGCCGGGCGATGCCTGGTGTGAGGTAGGAATAGGCCGGGGTCATCATGTTTCAATCCGCGCCCGGCCAGTTGGCCGGGCGATGCGCGCCTTCCTGGCTGGCCTTGATTTGGATGTCCCGGTTTCAATCCGCGCCCGGCCAGTTGGCCGGGCGATGCCCGGCCTACACTGCACTTCCGTAGGCCGAACCAGGTTTCAATCCGCGCCCGGCCAGTTGGCCGGGCGATGCTCCTGGTTGCGGTCCTTGGCGGTCTGGAGCGCCTGGTTTCAATCCGCGCCCGGCCAGTTGGCCGGGCGATGCCGACCTGTTCGGCGGCGTTGAAGAAGCGCAGCAAGTTTCAATCCGCGCCCGGCCAGTTGGCCGGGCGATGCGCAACCTGAAGCCGGCCGCCGTCGCCGCCGTGCGCGTTTCAATCCGCGCCCGGCCAGTTGGCCGGGCGATGCTCCGCTATCGCAACGTATTGTTTTGATTGGCGGGCTCGGTGAGCTTGCGCGAACTGGCTTGTTGGAGCAAGCGCAGTGGTGTTCCGTTCGCTTTTTTCTTGCCGGAATCATTAAGGAACAATGAGTTACCCTTCGCGCGAAGCGAGTGGCTTTTTGTCGTTGCTTGGCGTTCGCGCGTCATGCCAGCAGGGGGCCTTCGTAATCGATTGAGCGGAATGTGCCGAATTGCTTTACCCGTAATTCGATAGGTTCGGTAATTCGATAGAAGCGCAGGTTGTCTTCGGTTACGTCGATTTCAGCCAGAAGTGTGCGTTCCAGTTGTTCGAACTGCATTTCGTCGACCTGGCATTCGAATACGGATTTCTGCACGCGTTGCCCCAGGGCTTCGCAGGCCTTGGCTACGCGGCGCAGGCGGCGGCGACCGGCGGTGCTTTCGGTGGAGACGTCATAGGTGACGATGATGAGCATGCCTTATTTCGTCCAATACGGTAGATAACTTTCCATCTCGCCTCGGATGGAACGGGCCATGAATCGGGCTTGTATCAGGGGGAGAAGTCCGATGGGCATTTTGCTTTCCAGCAGCGGATGGGTGATTTCTTCCTTTTTGCGCTCCTGCCAGGCGGTGACGACGGCGCGGCGCCCCACTTCGCCAAGCATGACGGCACCTCCTTTGCGGATCTCGAAGTCCTTGGCTGTGACCTGACCACGGTTGATGAGTGTGAGCGCGAGGCGATCGGCCAGGATGGAGCGAAACTCTTCCTGCATGTCCAGCGCGAGCGCGGCCCGACCGGGCCGCACGGCATGCAGAAAGCCAAGCTGCGGGTCGAGGCCCACCGCTTCCAGGGCGGAGCGGCAATCATTCATGAGCATGGCGTAGAGGAACGAGATCAGGGCGTTGAAGCGATCCAGAGGCGGACGGCGGCTGCGCCCGTTGAGGGCAAAGGACTCGCGCATCTGCGGTTTGACGATGAGGTTGAGGGCGGCGAAATAGCCGCGCGCGGCTTCGCCTTCGATGCCGCGCAGTTCGTCCAGCGTGCTGGCTGTGGCGGCTGACCGCAATGAGGCGGCGAGGTTGTCGGCGGCGCGACCGAGACTTGCCGCTTCATCGGTGTCACTGGTTTCACGGCCGCCGCGTAGCAGGGTGACGCGGCTGTTCTTGAGTTTGCCGGCGACGCAGGCGCGCGCATGTTCCAGTGTCGCGGAAGGGTCCGCGGCGGCTTTGTGTTGTGCCTGGCGCAGCAGGATGTTGCCGGATACCGGACCTTCCAGCCGTGCCTTGAAGCGGCCATGTTCATCCAGCAGCACCAACGATTTGCCCTCATCGGCGAGCCGGTGCATGAGCGCGGGCGAGACCAGGACGTTGCCAAAAGTGACCAGGCCGGCAAGGTGATGCAGCGGTACCTGCAGGCGTTTTTCCCGCTCCACGTCGATGCGCACGGTGGCGTTTTCCAGATGCGCGTAGGCGTGGGGCGTCATGACATAGAGAATGTTTTGCAGGGTGTGCATGGTTATTGGTCGGTTTGGAACAGGGCGGCGCGTTGCCGCCGTTGTTGATCCAGCCCGGCCAGCGCCTCAGGCTGGCAAAGGTCCTTCAGTGAGCATTCCCTGCAGCGCGCGTCGTTCACTGGTGGCGGCAGCGCGCCGAGAACGAGCATGGCGCGAATCGCCTCGGCGGTCTCGACAACCAATCGGCGCAGGTCGGCCGTGATTTCCACCGGTCGCCGCCGGTGGCTACTGGCGTGGTAGATCGCGCCACGTGGTACCGGTCGGCCAAGCATGTCTTCCAGGCAAAGCGCCTGGGCAGCGAGCTGGAGGTCGTCGTGCAGTTTCTGCCGCTTGGCGCCGTGCTTGAACTCCACCGGGAACACCGTGCCATCTGGGTGGAATTCGACCAGATCGGCCTTGCCGATCAGCCCTAATCGGTCCGACCAGAGCGGCAGCGCGCGTTCCACCCTCACCCCCGCCTTCATCTCGTAGCCGGGGGTATCCACCAGGTGATGCACGGCCTGTCCACGCGCGGTATGGATGTTGTCCGCGAACGCTTGTTCAAGATGGATCAATCCGCATTGGCGTGGGCAGTAGGTCCAGTGCTGGAGGGAGGCGAGCGGGATGGGATCGTCCGCGTCAACCACTCCGGTCACCCCAGCAAACGCTGCAACAGTTCTTCACGCGAAAAACCATGGTGAGCGGCCACGCTGTCCAGGATGGCGGCCAGCGTGCCGATACGCAGCGGGTCATGGTTGGGGATGGTGACGTGGTGCTCGCGCGGCTCCGGGCAGGTCAGGCGGATGTGGCTGCCGGACTGCCGGGTCGGGGCATAGCCGAGCCGCCCCAGACGCCGGATCAGGTCGGCGCCGGAGAGGTCGCGGGGAATTCTCATGCCGCCAGCACTTCTTCGCGGGTGATATGCAGGCGGATGAGGCTAGGCGTATGGCCCTCGTCGAAGTGGCAGCGCACGGCATCCCGGATCTGGGCGTGCAGGCTTTGCAGGTCGTCGGCTTCTGTGAAGATGTCGGCACCCATGGCCCGGGCGACAAAGCCCCCCTCGGGGGCGTCCTCGACGATGAAATGGATTTCGGTCATGGCCAGGGTTCCTGTCAAACGAGGCTAAGAAGTGTAACGCCGCTCGGCAGGCCGCTTGCATCCACCGCCACGTCGTAATCCGCGAAACCGCGGGCTGTGGTCACACCTTCCTTGAGCTTGGGCTGGATGCGCTCGAACAGGCTATGAGCGGGGGCGTTGCCCAGTTCCGAGTCGTGCTTGAACACGTAGAGGCCACGGGTGGCCATCTCGCCGCGGGCGGCGGAACGATCGTGCTCGAACATCTGGCCGAGGGCTTGCCAGAGCAGGGCCAGGTCGTCCTCGCCGAAGCCGGTCTGCCTGGCCAGGAAACTGGAGACGAAGCCGTGGGCCATGTAGAGGCCATAGGGGACGGTGTGCTTGCGGCCCATGGTGCGGTTGTCGCCGTCCTGTTTTTCCGCCTCGGCCCCGGTGGTCACGGCCATGCGGGTGATGGAATGTTCCTGGGCGATGACCGGGTCGATGGAACGGGCGAAGGTGAGTTGCACCGGGCCGCGCACCTGGCCGCAGTTGGTGCCGGTGGACATGACCGCGCCGAAGGTGCGCACATCAAAGAAGTTCTGGCACATCCAGTTGCGCGCCTGGTTCATGTCGTCGCCACTGCCTTTGCGCTTCTTGTCCTTGCCGGTTTTCTTTTCCGCTGCCGCTTCGGGCACGGTTTCCGTCGCCACGGGTGCATCCAGCTTCAGTGCGGTATAGGCGCGCTGGTGTTGCTGGTTGAGGATGGCCTTCTCGCGGACGTAGATCTCGAAACGCTTCTCGCCAGGGGCTGGGTCGCGCGGGTCCTGGTCGTGGGTGAGCGCGATGAAGTTGCGCACCTTGCGTTTCAGCGCCACGTCGGTCACCAGGCCATGGCCGGTTTCCGCGTCCATGCGCGGCAAGTTGCCGGCGTCGGGGTCGCCGTTCGGGTTGCCATCCTTCACATCAAAGAGAAGCACGAAGTCATAACGGTGGGTCAGGCTCATTTTATTTCTCCCTCGGGGGTGTGGGTGGTCTCGGACTTGGTAAAGAAGGTCTGGCGCTGGTGGTAGTAACCCAAAGCAAAACGGCCCTGGTCGGGCAAGGCGAGTTGGCGCGGGAAATCAGAGAGGTTTTCCATGATGTCGCCGATGAGTTTTTCCATCTGCACGGCGCGGCCACGGGATAGCTTGCCCAGGTGATGGTTTTTCAGCCGCAGCAGCGTAGTGAATACCGATACCGGGGTGCTGGAAGCCGCACCGTAGTAGCGGTCGCGAATGGTGGCGTTGAGGCCGGGGCTGGCTTCTTCCTGGATTTTTTCCAGGACGGCGAACAGGCGGCCGAGCCGGTAGGCCGGGTGGGTATTGGCTGGATCGAGCATGGCGAGGAACTCCCTTTCGTTGCTATGGCGATGACGAATGAAGCGGTTGAGATAAGCCTTGATGGCGGCGGCGCGGGCGTGGGTGGGTTTCTGTTCCGCCCGGCAGCGCTGTACCGCCAGATTCAGCAGCGGAGCGGGGTAGGGCAGACCTTCCAGAATGGCGCGCATGACTTCGCCGCTCAGGTTGGGCGGGATGTTGTCCGCCTTGTTCAGCAGCGCCAATCCGGTGAGCAGGCGGAACAGGGACAGGTGTTCCGGCTCGTAATCGGCGTGGACGATCTGGATGTCATCGAAATGGCCTTTGATGCGTTGGGCCAACTCAAGCGCCGTGGCCGTTTCCCAGAAGCGGATGGCGATGCGCGCGGCGTTGGGCGCCAGGCCGAGGACATGGAAACGGGTGTTCGTATCCCCCACCGTGAACTTGCCGGAGTGCACCGCTGCATAAATCGCCTTCAGGGCATCGGTTCCCTGGTCGGGGTCGTCGCGCATCACCTCGCCGAACAGGTTTTCCAGTTCGTGTTTTTCCTCTGCCCAGAACACGGTGGAGGTGTCGCCGACTTGCATGCGCTGGCGGGAGTCGCGGGCCAGCAGGTGGTTGAGGGCGGTGGTGTAGGCGAAGACGGCGGGTTTGCCCAGCGGGGCGTTGGCGCCCTGGGATTTGCCGTAGGAATTAAAGGCATCCAGATTGAAGGAAACGACATTGGCGCCGGAGGATTGCGCGCCCCACACGCCCTTGATGGCGGGATGCAGACGCTCGATGACGGCCGCTTCGCCGCTGACCAGGCAGATACCCGTCGGTTGATCTGCTTCGGCTTCGCCGGCGCCCACGCTGGCGGCCACCACGGCGGGGCGCTGGCAGACCAGTTCCAGGTCGCCCTGCAGGCGGAAGGTCATGACCGGGTTGACGGCAAGAATGTCCGGCCAGGATGGAAACGCGGCCAGTCGATCCAGGTCGATGCCATCGAGAAAGGCCCGCACCGCGCGGATGCCGGCGTCGTCTTGTGCCGATTCCGGCAGGGCATCGAGTCGGGCACGGAAGGCCGCGTGTTGCTCCACGACCCGCTCAGGCTTGCCGCGTGTGTCTACGCCCAACACATACTCGGCGTTGTCCCAGAGCAGATTCGCCGCCACGCCGGAAGTCTTCTTGACACCCTGCGGCACCAACAAGCGCTGGCCCACTTTCTTTTTTCCTTCGCCGGAACGGGTGTCGGCCAGATTCACCAACTGCCCCTCGGCATCGATTTCCAGGATGAAGGGAATTTCCGTTTCTTCCAGGCCGAAGGCGGGCAGGCGGTTCTTCGGCTCCG
This sequence comes from uncultured Thiobacillus sp., assembly GCA_964393825.1. Classification (GTDB taxonomy): domain Bacteria; phylum Pseudomonadota; class Gammaproteobacteria; order Burkholderiales; family Thiobacillaceae; genus PFJX01. Next base: position 55,599 of record CAYMUY010000014.1, read on the forward strand.
GGTCGCTTTGTTTACGCCAGTAATAGGCATTGAGCGCTTGCAGAATCATCCCCGTACCTCCTCGCTATCCCAGGCCGGCACCTTGACCACGCCGTTTTCCATGCGAGCGCGGAAGAAACGGGGTTGCGGATCGGCTGGCTGGGTGAAATCCAGGTCGTGCAGCATGAAACCCAGGTCGCGGGTTTCCGGGATGGCGGGCGGTTCGCCGTCCAGGTCGGAGACCAGGCGGAACGCGGCGGCGAATTCGCGGCAGCCCAGGTAGGGCTGGTTCACGCACTGGCCTTTGTTCGCGCGGCGTTCGAACATCTCCTGGAACTTCATCGGCGTGTTGTCCGGCGCCGCGCCGGGCAGCACTTCCAGATCGGCGTGGACACGGTAAGCGACATCGCGCAGGAACAGCCCGGCGCGCTGCTGGCGCTCGTCCTCGATGTATTGCGCCAAGTCGCCCACGCCGTTCCTCATCGCGGTTTCCACCTTGCTACTGGACACCACGCCGGACACCTCGTTGCGGCGCAGATTGAGCCAGCGGATGGGCCGCAAAATCTCGATCCGGCGAACATGCCAGCGCATCGCCGGTTTCCACAGAATGGCCTCGAAACAGGCGCGGGCGGCGGAAGGCGTCATCACGTCGTAGCTGACCCGCTCGACCTTCATTTCCGGTCGGGTAAAGCAGGCGTAGGGGCCGGAGAGTTCAAGGCAGTAGGTTTTCATCGTGCTCCCTCAAGCAATGGTGTTCGTTGGCTGTAGTGGAAACCCATTCGGGTTTAGCCCGAGGTCCGGATCATAGAGCCAGTCGCTGACCTGAATGAACAACCCCGGCATGGCCTCCTCGATGTCGCCCTGCTCCAGCAATTTCAAGGCTTCCCGGCGATGGACGTTGACCGTGTAGCGCTGGAGCTTGCGCATCAGCCAGCGTTGCGGGCCGTCCTTGCGCAGGGTGTTCAACAGCATGTCCACCGTGTCGTCGGCAGCTTCCGGGCCGCGATAGCGGACGATGACCGGGGCGCTGTCTTCGTCCTGGATGAGCTTGAATTTCTCGGCGGCGCTGCGGAAGTTGACGGCGAGGGAGAGCCCGTCGACCTTGAGCAAACCGGTGATGTCGTGTTGATCCAGGTCGCAGGCGTGATAGAGCCGTTCGAAGTAGCGGGCGAACAGGGCGCGCTCCAGCGGCTTGCCAGTGATGCCATGCAGGACGGATTTGCAGGCGTCTTCGCCTTTGCGCAGCAGGCCGGGCGGGGCGGGTTTGGGGGCGACGAACACCACGACCTCGCCGCGTTCCAGCTTCCCTTCCCGATTGCAGCGCCCGGCGGCCTGGGCGATGGAGTCCAGGCCGGCCAGCGCCCGATAGACCACGGGAAAGTCCACATCGACGCCGGCTTCCACCAGTTGCGTGCTGATGACGCGGGTGGGAATGCCCGCTTTCAAGCGCGCTTTGATTGAGGCGATGAGTTGCGAGCGGTGCGCGCCGCACATCAGGGCGGAGAGGTGCAGGGTGCCTGCCGGCATGCGTTGCCAGAGTTCGCGCGCGTCGTTGCGGCGGTTGACGATGGCGAGCACGGAGTCGCAAGCACCGAGTTTGTCCGCCAGGGTGTCCCAATCGCATGGGGCCTGCATGTCGGCGGGCAGGGTCACGTTCACCCTCTCCAGGGCGCGATAGAGAGTATCCGGGTCGGGCACGATTTCGCGCACGTTTTCCAGGCCGCGCAGGTTCTGTTGGGCATCGAAATAGGCGCGGGTGCTCAAAGCCGGCTGGGTGGCGGTGGAGAGCACCACGGTGACGCCATAGTGGCGGCTGAGCAGGTTGAGCACGTCGAGGATGGGTTGCAGGAATTCCGGCGGCAGGAGTTGCGCTTCATCCAGCACCACGACTGAATTCACGATGTTGTGCAGCTTGCGGCAGCGGGAGGTTTTCGCCGCGAACAGCGACTCGAAGAACTGCACGTTGGTGGTGACGACGATGGGGGCATCCCAGTTTTCGCAGGCCAGACGCGATTGGTGGTTTTCCCTGGCCGGATCGGCCTCGGCGTTGCTGTGATGCTCGATGACAGCCTCATTGAAGATGCCCCGGAAAATGTCGGCGGTCTGCTCGATGATGCTGGTGTAGGGGATGACGTGGATGACGCGGCGTTTGCCGTGCTTGTTCGCATGTTCCAGGGCGAAGGCCAGGCTGGAGAGCGTCTTGCCGCCGCCAGTAGGGACGGTGAGGGAGAACAGGCCGGGGGCTTCGGCAGCCTTGGCGCGGCATTGCGCCAGGACATCGGCGCGTAGCTTATTGACCTGGGTGGCAGCCGCTTGGGCCGCCAGGTCGGCCATGTGCCGGTCGAACTGCTTGAGCAGCGTGGCCATGTCCGGCCAGCCTTCACGTCCGGCGGCCTTGGCCGGGTCCATGTAGGCCTCGGTGTCGAGAAAGTCGGCGTCCACCAGGCAGGAAAACAGCATCCGCACCCAGAGGGCGAAGCCGGCGCTGCCGCCGGGGATGGCGCGCAGGTCGGGCTTGAAGACGCCCGGATCGAGGATGGCCGCGGGCGGGTTTGTCGCCAGGGCTTCTTCGAGTTCGTCACGGCTGGCAGGCAGCATCAGGCGTTCGTTCAATCCGCTGTGCCAATCATCCAGTCCGGCATGGTGGCCGGCGATCAGGTAGGCCAGGATGCGGCCGGCTGTTTTGAAGGTGTCGCAGGCCAGCAGCGCGCCGGCGGTGGAATGTGGCGAACGCCCCGGCTTGTTTTCAATGTGGGCATCCAATGCTTCGAACCCCGTAACTTGCCGGATGTATTCCTGAAATCGCGGTCGGTACTTGCCCAGGTCGTGCCACTGTCCCGCCAGCCGAGCCCAATCCTCGCCAAAGGTATGGGCAAAGCCAGCGGCCATGGCAGCAACACGCGACAGGTGATCGGCCAGGTCATGCGGCGGGAGCCAGACCCCAGATGCGTCTCGGGCGGCATGGGCAATGGGTTGGTTCTTGCCGTTCAAGTCATCCCTCACTGTTGTTTTTTTCGACGACACGTCCCGGCCCGCCGGGTGACCAGCCGGGTTGACAGGCGTGGTCGTCGATCAGTCCGTCAGGACTTGATGTTTATAGCCAGAAAAAAACCACCCTGACAGTTCGTTATGAAGTGTAACCACGATTCACGAGCAGCCGTTTGGCTGATAGGTCAGATCGCATCAGGTGGGTCAGTGGCAGCCAGCCCCAGAGGGCTGGCAGCCATGACGCCAGCGATTGGGGGACTTGGATCGGGTTCTGGCTGTGTTGACCGTGAAACGGCGCGCTAGCGGGTGTGGATCGGTACGGCGGTGTGGCCGGCGGCTGGCGCGGGCCAGTTTCCCGTTTTGTGCGTCTGCTTGACGACATACATGCGCTGATCCGCTACTTCCAGAAGCTTGTCGGGTTCGGTGCCGTCCTTGGGAGTGAGTGCGGAGCCAATGCTGGCTCGCATCCGGTATGGCCTGTCCTCAAACATGAAGGGGGGCTCGATTTCCGCGTCGATGCGGCGCACGGCGGAGTCGACCCCGTCCGGAGTTTCCAGCGGGGTCAGGATGATGCCGAATTCGTCTCCACCCAGCCTGGCGGCTGTGTCGGTGTCTCGCGTCACCTTCCTGATCCGGTTGGAAAATTCGATGATGACCGCATCACCGACGCGGTGACCATGAACGTCATTGATCTGCTTCAGCCCATCCATGTCGATCACCAGCACAGCGGATGGGCGCTGGTTTCGGCTGGTATGCGCCACGGCGTTGCGCAAGCGGTCCATGAATAGCGCCCGGTTCGCCAATCCGGTCATGTCGTCGTGGGTCGCCTTGATGAAGAGATCGTCGCTGTCGTATTTGACCGAGAAATACATGGTCGCGGCCACAACTTCAGACAACATGCCAAGCAGCGTTATGTCGCGTCTCTTGAAATTATTCGGTTGTGCCGACAGGGCCTTCAGCACGCCGATCGTGACCCCCCTGTGTTTGAGCGGCATGACGATCATCGAGCGCAAACCCACTCTCGCGCAGGCGGCACGATCAACCCGGGCGTCCGTCTCCGAATCCGCGCAGGAGAGGGTTTTCCCGGTCATGACGCTCAGGCCGGACAGACTGGTGTCGATCCTGAGCCTGAGCCCGAGTTGTGGCCGGGCGAGGCCGGAGGCGGCCCGGTACACCATCTCATCGCCCTCGGCCAGTTCAATCACCGCGCCATCGGCCTCGATCAGGGAAAGCGTCTGTTCCACGATGAATTGCATCACGCCCCCCAGATCCAGCCCAAGCTTGGCAATCTCGGTCTGAATGTTGATGACCTGCAGGAGTTGTTGGCGAGATGGCATGGTCTTGTTTTGATTGGAAGGCTTGTTCGGCTGACGGGGCAGATGGCGGCAAGCGCGAGCAGCCTGCCCGACTCCGGTCGTCGCGAGTGCATGGCGACCGCCATGGTCGCCTTGCGGCCGGCTAGTTCGAAGTCAGACAGGCTGCCTGGCGGGTCATTACCGTTTCAGGTATCAAAATTATAACTTTATGAATACTACTGTAGGCCAGCCAGGGGGCCGTCGAGATCGCGGTCAGCGCTTGATCGCCAGCACCAGCACGCCCGCGGCGACCAGGAAGATGCCCAGCCATTCGCGCGGGTTTGGCCGTTCGCCGAGGAAGACGACCGCGAACAGGGCGACCAGGACCAGGCTGAACTTGTCGATCGGCGCCACCTTGGAGGCGTCGCCGAGCTGCAGGGCGCGGAAGTAGCAGACCCAGGAGGCGCCGGTGGCCAGCGCCGACAGGGTGAGGAAAAGCCAGGTCTTGCGCGGCAGCGCGAAGGGGTCGCTCCACTTGCCGGCGAACCAGACGAAGCCGGCCAGCACGAAGGTGATGATGACCGTGCGCACCAGGGTCGCCAGGTCGGAATCGACGCCCTGGATGCCGATCTTGGCGAAGATGGCGGTGAGTGCGGCGAAGACGGCGGACAGCAGCGCCCAGTGGAACCAGGTGAGAGACGCATCCATAGGTTTGTCCCGTTGGCGAGGAGTGTGGAGCATAGCCCACGATTTGGGCGGTGTCGGCCGGGTTTGACGTTGGTCAAGGTCGCGCGTGCCGCGGGCGCCGACACTCCGGCGCCATTCCCCTTCGCTCGTCGCCATGTCCCGTCTCTGGTCCACCTACACCGCCGCGCCGCATCGCGTGATGTTCCTTCCCGGCGCCCTGCAGATCGTGCTGGCCATGCTCTGGTGGCTGCTTGATCTGGAAAGCCGTCGCGCGGGGGGGGCGGGGCTGGGGGAATGGCCGGGGCCGGCGCTGCATGTCTGGTGGATGCTGTTTGGCCTCTTTCCCTACTTCATTTTCGGTTTTCTTTTCACGGCGGCGCCGAACTGGTCGAACGGGCCGGCGATTCCCCGGGGTGCCTATGTGGCGAGCGGGGTGCTGCTGGCTGTGGGCGGTTTCGCGATTCTGGCCGGGCTGGTCCTGCCCGGGCTGGTGTTGCATCTGGCCGGCTGGAGCGTGGCGGTATGGGCGTTATGGCGCACCCTGTCCGGGGCGCCGGAAGGGGACCGGACGCACACCGGCATCGCCACGGCGGCGGCGGCGCTGGGGGGGGGGGGCGATGTGCTGTTCCTGGCCTGGGCGGCGGCGGATTGGCCGGATGCCTTGCGCCTGGCCGAGGCCATGGGGATCTGGCTCTTCCTGGTGCCGACCTTCATGGCGGTCTGCCACCGCATGATTCCCTGGTTCACCAGCCGCATCGTCGCCAACTACGTGATGGTCCGGCCGTTTGGCCCGCTCTGGGCGCTGCTGGCGGGCTGCCTGGCGCATGCGGTATTGGGGGCGCTGGAGTGGCGGGAATGGCTCTGGCTGGTGGACCTGCCGATGGCGACCATCGTGTTCTGGTACGCCAGCCGCTGGGGTGTGGCGCGCGGTGCGCGCCAGGTGCGCCTGCTCGCCATGCTGCATCTGGGATTCCTCTGGGCCGGGCTGGCCTTCTCCCTGTATGCCATCGACAGCCTTGCGCGTTACGCCGGCCTCGGCTGGACCGCCGGCCAGGCGCCGTTGCACGCGCTGGGCATCGGCTTCTTCGCCAGCATGCTGATCGGCATGGCCTCCCGTGTCAGCCTCGGTCATTCCGGCCGCAAACTGGAAGCGGATGGCCTGACCTGGGCGCTGTTCTGGCTGGTGCAGGGGGTGGCGCTGGTGCGCATGCTGCCGGAACTGATTCCCGCTGCGGCGCCACTGCTGGTCAGCGTGGCCGGCGGCCTCTGGCTGCTCGCCTTTGGCCTTTGGGCATGGCGCTATGCGCCGATGTACTGGCGGCCGCGGCGGGATGGCAAGGCGGGCTAGACGGGTTACGCGGCACGCCGTGCGTATTGCCTGACGATCCGCACCAGATGCTCGAACTCGATCGGCTTTGCGATATGGTCGCGCATGCCGGAGGCGAGGCAGGCGGCGCGTTCATCGGCCATGGCATAGGCGGTCTGGCCGATGATCGGTGTCTGCGGTGCCAGCGCCAGGATCGCCCGCGCGGCGGTGTGGCCGTCCATCACCGGCATGGCGATGTCCAGCAGGACCAGGTCATAGGCTGCCGGACCATCTGCGGTGAATCGCGCCAGGGCCTCCTGGCCGTTGCCGGTCATGACCACGCGCGCGCCCTCCGATTCGAGCATGTCGCCGAGGATGATCTGATTGATCTCGTTGTCCTCCGCGACCAGGAGGGACAAGCCGGCGAGGCGGGCGCCCTTCGGTTCGATCGTGGCCGGTGGCCCGGAGGGCTGTTCGTCACCGGTTGCCGCGAGCAGCGGCAGCCGCACCGTGAAGCGACTGCCCTCGCCCGGGGTGCTGCTGGCGGTGAGGCTGCCCCCCATCAGTTCCACCAGGTGCCGGCTGATGCTCAGGCCCAGGCCGGTGCCGCCGAACTGGCGGGTGGTGCTGGCGTCGGCCTGTTCGAAGGGGGTGAAGACACGCGCCAGCTGTGTGTCGTCCATGCCGATACCGGTGTCGATGACGCTCAGGACCAGATGCGCATCCTGGCGGGCCAGATTCAGTTCGATATAGCCCTGATCGGTGAACTTGAATGCATTGGCCATCAGGTTGAGCATGACCTGTTCCAGGCGCAGGGGGTCACCGAGCATCCGTTGTGGCAGGTCCCGGGACTGCTTCACCCGCAGGCTGAGCTGTTTCGCCGCGACGCGATCCTTGAACAGATCCACGACATGATGGATGACCTGGTTGAGGTCGATGGGCACCTGCTCCACCGTGAGCCCGCCGGCCTCGATCTTGGAGAAGTCGAGGATGTCGTTGATGATGCCGAGCAAGAGCTGGCCCGACTCCAGGATATTGCCGAAACGCGCATGTAGCCTGGGCTGGTCGGCGCTTTCGCGGTAGCCGATCTGGGCGAAGCCGAGAACGCCGTTGAGGGGGGTGCGGATTTCGTGGCTCATGTTGGCCAGGAACGCGCTCTTCACCCGGGCCAGGTGCTCGGCCTGGCGCATGGCGGCCTCCAGTTCGGCGGTGCGGGTCGCCACCAGTTCTTCGAGGTGCTGGCGCTGATGTTCCAGTTCAACCTGGCGCAGCACGTTTTCCAGGGTGGGCGTGAGTTCGTGCAGATAGCCTTCGTGCTTGCTGATGAAATCGTCCACCCCCAGGCGCAGGGCCTGGGCTGCGACCGCTTCATTGCCCTGGCCGGTGACCAGCACGATGGGCAGGTCGAGTCCGCGTTGCTGGCGGACCGTCTTGATCAGTTCCAGCGCGTTCTGCCCGGGCAGGCGGTAATCCAGCAAGACCACGTCGAAGTCGCTCTCTGCCTGGCGGTCCAGGGGCAGGCGGGCGAGTGCCTGCTCGGCGTCATATACCACGGTCAGGCGGACATGCGGGGCATAGCGGGCCAGATGCCGCCGGGTCAGGTCAATGTCGGCTTCATGGTGTTCGGCGTAGAGCACCCGCAGGATCCGGGTCTGGCGCAGGCGGCGGGCGTGGAATCTGGCCACGGTATCGCGCAGCACACTGGCCAGCCGGCCAGCGCCGTCGTCACGCTTGATCAGGTAATCATCGGCGCCGGACTTGAGCGCGGCGATGGCCGTTTCCAGGCCGCCCGAGCCGGTGAGGATCACAACCGCCTGCGGCAGCCGTGCCTCGCGGATTTCAGTGAGGAGTTCAAGGCCACTTCCATCCGGCAAGGTCAGGTCGAGCAGGGTCAGGTCGTAATGTTCTGCGGTGGCGAGCTGCAGCCGTGCTTCCGCCAGGGTCGCCACCTGGTCCAGCGTGATCTCCGGCGCCTCGCGCGCCAGTTGGCGGCGGATCAGGTCGGCGTCGACCGGGTTGTCTTCGACGTGCAGGATGCGCAGGGACATGGAGGTTATTCCGACGGGTGGTTGACCAGGCACCAGTACAGGTGGATCTGGGTGGCCACATCCATGAAGTTGTCGAAATTGACCGGTTTGACGATGTAGGAATTGGCGTGCAGCGCATAGGCGGCCCGGACATCCTGGTGTTCGCTTGACGAGGTCAGCATGACCACCGGCAGGGTGCTGCTGACCGGGGTGGCGCGCAGGCGACGGAGCACGTCCAGCCCGTCCACGCGCGGCAGCTTGATGTCCAGCAGCACCACCAGGGGCAGTGGTTCACCCGCTTCCCAGCGGGGAATCCAGTCCAGCGCTTCCTGGCCATCACGTGCGACCTGGATGGGGTTGGTCAGATTGCGGCGCTTGAACGCACGCAGGGTCAGGTCCAGGTCCACCGGATTGTCTTCCACCAGCAGGATGGGCCGGTTGTTGGGGTCGTGGATCATCTTGGCAGCTCCAGATAAAAGGTGGCGCCTGCGCCGGGTGCGCTCTCGGCGCGGATCTGGCCCCCCATGCGCTGCATCGCCTTGCGCACGATGGCCAGGCCGACACCGGTACCAGGGTAGTCCTCGGCGCGCTGAAGGCGCTGGAAGATGTCGAAGATACGGTCATGGAAGCGCATGTCGAAGCCGATGCCGTTGTCCTTGATCTCAAGGATAGTGGTGCCCGGCCGGGATACCCCGGAAATCTTCAAGGTGGGCGGCAGGCTGTCGCGGCTGAACTTGAGGGCGTTGTCGATCAGGTTGCGCAGCACCAGGGCGAGGCCATCGGGGTCGGCGCGGGCGGTCAGCCCGGCCAGCGCCACCTCGACCTGCATGCCGCGCGCCTCGATGTCGGCGCGCCGCTCGTCCAGGAGGCCGGCCACCAGGGCGGACAGGTCCAGTATCTGGTCGTTGAGATTGCGGCGTTCCATGCGGGAATAGGCGAGCAGGTCTTCAATGAGCTGGCCCATCTGCTCCACCCCATGGCGCACGTTGTTGAGGAACAGGCGGCCTTCCTCGTCCAGTTGCGTCAGATGGTCTTCCAGCAGTAGGCGGCTGTAGCCATCGATACCGCGCAGCGGCGCCTTCAGATCATGCGAGACGGAGTAGGTGAAGGTTTCCAGTTCCTTGTTGGCGGTGGCCAGTTCGGTGGTCCGCAGCCGCACGCGTTCTTCCAGGTCGGCGTTGAGCTGGCGGATCTCGTCCTCCAGCCGCTTGCGCTCGGTGATGTCGCGCGAGACCACCACCACACGCTCCACCTGGCCAGCGGCGTCGCGGATCACGCCGCCTTGCGATTCGATGTCGCGGATGCCGCCGTCGGTCAGGACAAAGCGGAAATTGATGCGCTGGCCGACGCCGGTGCGCACCGTTTCCGCGAAGGTCGTGCGGACCCGTTCGCGGTCATCCGGGTGGATTTCGGCAAAGGAGTCGGTGCCTTTCAAGGCTTCCAGGTCGCCGAACAGTTCGCGGTAGGAGGGGCTGTTGTAGAGGCGGCGTCCCTGCGGATCGAGCACCGCCACCATGTCGCCCATGTTCTCCGCGATCAGGCGGAAAAAGGTTTCCTGCTCTTTCAGGGCGGCTTCCGCCTGCTTGCGCGCGGTGATGTCGTTGATGGCGGCGAAGATGGTCGGCTCGTCGTCGAACGCCACGACCGAAGCGGATACCAGTGCCCAGAAGGCGCGCCCGTCCGCACTCCGCATGCGCAGTTCGAGATCGTTCACCTGGCCACGTTGCCGGATGGCCTCGACGAATCGGGCGCGCTCGGCCGGGTCCTCGTAAAAACGGTCGGCAGCCTGGCCGATGCCGGCCTCGCGCTTGATCCCATACTGGATTTCCGCGCGATGGTTGCCATAGACGAGGATGCCGTCGCGCACCCGCGTGAGCACGGCGGGGAACGGGGCCATTTCCAGCAGCGAGCGGTAGCGCGCCTCGCTGGCGGCAAGCGCCACCCGGTCCCGATGCTGGCGGGTGATGTCGCGAATTACGGCGATCACTTGCGTGCTGTCCGGCAGGCCGGTCAGCCGTGCCTCGAATTGGCGTGGGCCATCGGGCATGTCCAGATTGTATTCATACGTGGCCAACCCGCCTTTCGCCTGGATTTCCGCCAGCTTGGACGCGAACATCTCGCTCTGTTCCGTGGGCAGCACCACCTGCATGCGCTGGTTGAGAAAGACTTCGGGTGGTACATAGAGATCGCCGTGCTTCCCGCCGCGGTAGTCGCGTATGGTGCCGTCCGCGTCCATCAGGAAGAACAGATCGGGCAGGGCCCGGAACACGGAGTCCAGGACCAGTTCGCCCTGGCGTGCCTGCTCCTCGGCGTCCTTGCGGGCGGTGATGTCCTCGGAGAAGATGACGATGCCGCCGATGGCGCCGCTGGCCTCGTGCCAGGGTCGCACCTCCCAGCGCAGCCATTGCGCGCTGCCGTCTTCCTGCTCGAAGCGATCCTCGCTGGCCCGCACCACCTCGCCGGCCAGGCCTCGTTGATGCACATCCTTCCAGCGTTGTGGAATCTTCGAAAAGATTTCGTAATGGGAATGGCCGAGAATGTCGCGGTTTTCCAGATGGTAGTCGCTCAACCAGCGGCGGCTGACCGCTAGATAGCGCATCTCGCGGTCGAACATGGCCAGCGCCGCCGGCGCGTGGTCGATGAACAGGCGTAGCCGCATTTCGCTTTCCTGCAACGCCGCCTCGGTCTGCTTGCGGGCCGTGATATCGCGGGCGATCCCCAGCACGCCCATGAGCATGCCCTGGTCGTCGAAGACAGGGGTCTTGATGGTTTCCAGCAATTCCCGGTGGCCGTCTCTCGCGAATGTGACCCACTCCTCGTTGATCCTGGGACCACCGGCCGCGATCGCGGCGCGATCTTTTTCCTGGAAAGCCTCAGCCTGCTCGGCAGGTACGAAGTCGTGGTCAGTCTTGCCGATGATGTCCGCTTCTCGGGCTCCGTATAAGTGCTCGAACCGCGGGTTGCAGGCAAGGTAGACCCCTTCGGGGTCCTTCAGCCAGACCAGGTCGGGGATGGTCTTCAATAGCGCGATCAGGCGGGCGCTCTGGCTGGCCAGTTGTTGTTCGGCGCGGACCCGCGCGGAGACGTCGCTGATGATGCCGCCGACCAGGGGGGCGGCTCCGGCGCGCGGAATCAGAAAACGCTGGATATCGCATATCAGGGGAGCGCCATGCGCTGTCGTCAGGTTTTCCTGTCGGCGAAACGCTCCTTCTATCGGGACGCGTTGGTCGATGGCTGCCATCGCCGGGTCGGTCGATGACTCAGATCCGGCCTCGTCGCGGCCGGGCAGGTGGTCGCACAGCCAGCGGTTCTGGAACAGCATGTGAGCGTCGGCAGTGTCGCGGATGTAGGCTCCGGCGGGCAGGTTGGCCATGAAGTGTTCGAATAGGTTCTGGCTTTCCCGCCAGCGCGCGGCGGTTTCCCGCAAAGCCTGATGGCCGCGTGCCAGCCAGAAGGCCATGGTCGCCGCCGCCATGGCCGCCAGCAGGCCCATCAGGCGGATCAGGTTGACACTGGTGTCGGATTGTCCCCAGCCCGCCGCGGGCTGGGCCGCGATCTGCCAGGTGCCGCCGGGCAGGGTGATGTCCAGAGTCACCGGCTGCCTGACAAAAACCGAAGTGTCACCGAAGAACACCGGCCCCCTTGCGCCGCTGCCATCGCTGCCGCGCAGGGCCAGGTCAAGGCTCATTCCGGGGTCGCGCAGGCCTGCCTTGCGGTAAAGCGTTTCCACGTCGATCACCGCTGAGACCAGGCCCCAGAAGCGCCGCTCGCCGCCGGGCCGGTCCGCGGACAGGAAGACCGGTTCCCGCGCGATGATGCCGATGCCGCCCTGCTGCAGCCGCAGCGGCCCGGCCAGCACCGAATGGCCGCTGTCGCGCGCGCGCAAGGCCGCTTGACGTTGCTCGGGATGGGTGCGGTAGTCCAGGCCGATGGCCGCCTCATTGCCCGCCAGCGGATACATCAGGGAAATCACCAGGTTGGGTGCGGCAGCGATATTGCGCAGGGCATGGCGCTCATCCACCAGGTTGCGGGCGATGCCGGCGAACTCGGCCTGATCCATGTCCGGCTTGGCAGCGATGATGGCGGTGAGGCCATGGACCAGGAACAGGTTGGCGTTGACCACGCCCTCGAGGCGGGCACGCAGGGCGGATAGTGTGCTCAGTACGCCGTTTTTCTCCATTTCCAGTGCGCGCTGCCGGGCGAAATGCTCGATGACCTGTTCGGTCGCGACGACCAGCATTGCGGCCAGCAGGGCGTATATCCAGGCGCGCGCACGGCCGGCCGGAAAGCCCGCGAGGATCGTGCGTGGCAGCCGCATACGGGCAGGGGGCGGTGTTTCCGGCTGGAGCACTGCGGCAATCTGGTGATGAGTGACCAGGCCGATGAACTGGCCGTTGGCATCGGTGACCAGCAGCCGGCGCACTTTCAATTCATCCATGCGCCGGATGGCCTCGCTGAGTGGCGCATCGGGGAGAATGGCGGCGACGGGCCGGCTCATCGCTTCGCCCAGGGTGCGGGTCTGGCCGCTGTCGCCTTCCTGGATCACGCGCACCAGATCGCGTTCGGTGAGGATGCCTGCGGCTTCGCCCGCTTTCTCCACGATCACGCACTCCAGGTGCTGCTTGGCCATCAGGTGCGCGGCTTCCCGGACCAGCGCATCCTCGGGCAGGGTGGTCAGGGCCTGCAACATCACCGAGGCGACATCCCTGGTGCGAATCAGGTGCTGAAATCTGAAATGGCGGATGAAGTCGCCTTCGGTGACGATCCCTGCCAACCGGCCCTCGCCGTCGACCACGACGAGATGGCGTATCCTGTGTGCCGCCATCAGGCCATAGGCAGGCAGAAAGCCGAGATCCGGTGTTGCGCTCATGGGTGGCTTGCTCATGACCTCGCCCACCGCGAGCGTATTCGTCTGTTCCCGCTGATACACCAGCCGTACCGCGTCGCGCTCGGTGAAGATTCCCAGGGGGTGCTGCCGCTCGTCCACCACCACCAGCGCGCTGACGCACCACTCGCGCATGCGGGCAAGTGCCTGGGATACCGGTATCTCCGGTGACACGGTATGGACCGGAAAAGTCAGAATATCGGCCAGCCTGGCGCTCTTCATGGGTGGATCTGCGTCCGGGAAACGTCGTGGGTGAGACAGTGTATCGGACGGATGGAGAGCGTGGCGGTTGGCTTGGGCAACCGCGACAGGCGCTGATTCTGAAAGCGGCGGTACTCCGGATCGGGAGCGCTCGCTGCCAGGGGATGGCGAAACACCCAAAAAAAACGGGGGCCGAAGCCCCCGTGTCTTGGCGTGTGCCGTTCAGAGCTTGATGATCTCGAACAGGTACAGCATGCCGAAGTGGAAGACGATGAAAAGCGCAACGGCGGCGGTGACCGCGGAGTTTTCGCTTTTCTCAAACATTTTCTGCATGTTCATGGTGGTGCTCCTGAGGGGTTGAACGTGGGAACACGATACTTTTCAGCCGCCGTTCGGTCGAGGGGGCGGCTTGACGTATGTCAAATCAATGACTTGTCCCTTCTGAGAGGCGGGTCTTGTTCCAGACGTTGTATTTGCCGACCGGGCGCTTCATGGGCAGGCGCTTGATTTCCTTGAGCGTCTTGGCATCGTAGACGATGAGGGCGCCGTCCATTTCCCAGATGGAGACCAGGGCGTATTTGCCGTAGCGATCGAATTCGACATGGGTGGCGGTCTGGCCCGGGGAGGGGGTGAGGTCGGCGACGATCTCCAGGCTCTTCTTGTCGATGACGTGCATGATTTCGTGGTTCTTGCCGAAGAACACGTCCGCCCAGACATAGGGGCTGTTCTCGTGGCTACGCAGGAAGAAGCCGGGGCCGGCGGTGGGGATGGTCTTGACGGTCTTCCACGTCTTCATGTCGATCACCGTGACCAGGCCGTCCTTGAGGTTGGGCGAGGCCATCACCCGTTGCGGCTTGCCTTCCGCGTCCAGCCTGTCCCAGGTGATGCCGGAGCCCAGGTGCGGCATGCCGGCGAGATCCAGTTCCGCGATCTTGCGGCCGGCACCGAGGTGGATGACCTGGCCCTTCGGGCTCGTGCGCGAGGCACCAATGATGTAGTCGTAGTTCTGGTCGAAGAAGAAATCGTCGAGATAGTCATCCAGCACGATATGGCGCACCGGCAGCGGCCCGGGTTCGGGGATCGCCTCCTTGCTCTGGAAGTCGTGCACCAGGCCCTTGTAGACCGGGCGGCCGTCATAGGGAATTTCCCAGACTTCCGGAATGTCCTTCAGGGCGGCGATGAAACTGTTGCGCGGGCGGGCGTCGTAGACCGCCGAGACGCGCGAGCTTTTGCCCGTGTTGCCCACCACCGGGATGACCTTGACCAGGGAGAGGTCCTTGCCATCCAGCGCCACCAGGGTGTGGGGCAGGTAGTTGGCGGCCATCACGACCTTGCCGTCGGAGGAAACCGCGACATTGCGGGTGTTGATGCCGACCCGGGTCTCGGCCACCACTTTCAGGTTCCACAGGTCGAACTTGGTGATCCAGCCATCACGGCTGGCCCAGTAGACGAAGCGGCCGTCCTGGGTGAACTTGGGGCCACCATGCAGGGCGTAGCGGGTGGGGAAGCGGACGATGGGCTCCATCACATCGCCGTCCAGCACCGTGATGTGGTGGTCGCCGTGTTCCACCACCAGGGTGATGTTCATCGGATCGGCCTTGAACACCGGCTTGGCCGGCAGGTCGACGGCATCCTGGTTGACGATGCGCGAGGCTTTGATGTCCTCGGCGTCCCATTTCGGCGGGTGGGTCGGTGGCGTGTAGATCCAGGCCGCCAGGGCCTTGATCTCGTCCGGTTTGAGGATGTCCTTGAACGCCGGCATCTGGGTCGCCGGCAGCCCCTCGGCGATGGCCCTCTCCGCTTCCGGCTTCTTCAGTCGCGCCAGTGATTCCGGCAGCAGCGTCGGTCCCATGCCGCCGAGGCGGTTGGGCGCGTGGCAGGAGAGGCAGTGGGTTTCGTAGAGCTTTTCCGGGTCGGGAGCCGCGTGGGACGGGCCGGCCAGCAGGGACAGGCCGATGAGGAGGGCGTAGGGTGCGCCGCGCGCACCGATGGTCTGGTGCGCGTGGCGCACCTTGCCGAATAACTTCATGTCAAATCTCCAGAACTTGGGGCGCGCGATCGGAATGGACGAGGCCGATTTCCTCGTCGCTCAGATAGCAACCCGGGTCTTCCGCCCAGAAATCGTCCGTGGTCTGCCAGGCGCGCACGCGGGTGTTGCCGTTGCAGAGGGCGAGATGGGCACATTCGGCGCAGCGGCCGGTGACCGGCCGCGGCGAGGTTTTCAGGCCGGCCATCAGCGGGTCGGAGGTGTCTTGCCATATTTCGGAAAAGGGTCGCTCGCGGACACTGCCCAGGGGGTAGTTCCACCACATGGTGTCCGGATGGACCGTGCCCAGGTTGTCGATGTTGGCGATGTTGACGCCGGAGGCGTTGCCGCCCCATTGCGCGAGTTTGTCGCGGAGGTGTTCCACCTGTTCCGGATAGCGCTCGCGCGCCCAGTGCAGCAGGTAGGCGCCGTCGGCGTCGTTGTTGCCGGTGACGTATTCGCGGGCGGGAAGGCCACCCGACCGCGCGGCCTTGACCTGTTGCCAGCAGCGCTCGAACAGGAGGTTGAGCGCGGCACGCGTGGTGCGATGGTGGGCGTCATCTTTCCGGTTCTTGTTGCCGCGCCCGGCATAGTTGAGGTGCGAGAGGTAGAACTTGTGGATGCCTTCCGTTTCCATCAGGTCGAGCAGGGCGGGGAAGTCGTCGGCATTGTCCTGGGTAAGGGTGAAGCGGATGCCGACCTTGGCGCCGGCATCACGGCACAGGCGCACGCCGTTGAGGGCGGCGGCGAATGCGCCGTCCTTGCGGCGGAAGCGGTCGTGCGTCGCGGCGAGGCCGTCGAGGCTGATGCCGACGTAATCAAAGCCGGTGGCGGCGATCTTCGCCACGTTCTCGGCGTTGACCAGGGTGCCGTTGCTGGAGAGGCCGACGTAGAAGCCCATTTCCTTAGCACGCCGGCCGATCTCGAAGATGTCCGGGCGCAGCAGCGGCTCGCCGCCGGAGAGAATCAGTACCGGTACCTTGAAGGCCTTGAGGTCGTCCATCACCTTGAATACCTCGGCGGTGGACAGTTCACCGGCGAAATCCTTGTCCGCCGAGATCGAGTAGCAATGCTTGCAGGTGAGGTTGCAGCGCCGCACCAGGTTCCAGATCACCACCGGGCCGGGGGGCGCGCGTTTCGGGCCCAGTGGGGTGGGATGGATGAGTTCCTGCATGTACTGGGTGACGCGGAACATTCGTTTCTCCTGTGGCGCCTGGGCGCCGGCCATCGATAGTCAGGGCGCTAGGTGCTGATGCGCAACCCCGTCTTCTTGAGAATGCCCCGGCTGTAGAGAATGTCCGAGGCGCGGCAATCCTTGCCCAGCAGGGCGCGTATTTCCTCCGCGTAGGCGTTCACCTGCTCGCGCGATTTGCCGTGCAGCATGGCGAACAGGTTGTAGGGCCACAACGGCGGCCGGCGCGGGCGTCGGTAGCAGTGCGAGACGAAGTCCAGGCGGCCGATCCGTTCGCCGAGTTCGTCCACGCGCTTGTCCGCCACATCCCAGACCGACATGCCATTGGCGATGTAGCCGAGCGCGTAATGATTGGGCACCAGGCCGATGCGGCGGATGGCGCCGCTCGCCAGCATGCCTTGCAGTCGCGCCATGACTTCCTCGGCGGGGATGCCGAGTTGCTCCGCGACGGCGTGATAGGGGCGCGCCACCAGGGGCAGGCCGGACTGGGTGGCGGCGATCAGGGCAAGGTCGATGGGGTCGGGGATGGGGGGCGCCACGGTCAGGCCTTCAGCTTGAGTTCGACGAAGAATTCCCGCTCCTTGGGGAAGCGGTAGATCGGATGCGAGGTCATCGATTCGATGTACGCGAAGGTGGCTTCCACTTTCTCCGGGGTTTCCGCCGCGCCCACGAACCAGAGGTTCAGCGCGTGTTCGCGGCGATAGTTGTGGGCGATTTCCGGTTGCGCGCTGACGAACGCGGCGACCCGGTCGAACTCGTTGTCCGGCAGCGCCATGGCCGCCAGGACATTGGCGCCGCCAAGACGGTCGGCGTTGAACAGCGGGCCGAAGCGGGTCAGGACGCCAGCTTGCAACAACTTGTCGATGCGCTTGATCAGTTCGCCTTCCAGCAGGTCGAGCGAACGCGCTACTTCCAGGAAGGGCCACTCGCAGACGGGAAAGCCGCCCTGCAGGGCGTTGATGATGCGGCGGTCGGTTTCATCCAGGGGCACGGGCGCGCAATCAGACTTGCGTCCGGTCGTCATGCCGTGTCGGGTGCCCCGCTTGGTGCCGCTCATCTCAGGCCACCCGCGCCAGGTTGCTGTAGCGGGCGCCGCACTGTTTGAAGCGGCGGCGCGAGAACAAGGGTTGGCAGACGATGTGTTCGAGACCGAGTTCGGCGCGCAGGCGCGCCAGTTCCGCCAATACCGCGTCGCGGTCGCGGCCGTGCAGCATGGAAAACAGGTTGTAGCGCCAGTGCGGTGCTTGCCGCGGCCGCCGGTAGCAGAGGGTGACGGCGGTCTGGCCGGCCAGCGCGTGGCCGACGGCGCTGACCTGCGCGTCCGGCACGTCCCAGACCACCATGGCGTTGGCGTGGTAGCCCAGTTCGCGGTGCCTCACCACGACACCGAAGCGGCGAATGACGCCCAGGTCGAGCAGGTGGGCCAGGCGCGCGAGCACCTGTTCCTCGCGCCAGCCTAGACGTGCGGCGAGGAGGGCGAAGGGGCGGGGTTCAAGGTTGATGCCGCCTTCCAGGGCGGCGGCCAGGGCGTAGTCGGCGGACTCCAGCCGGACTTCCTCCGGTTCGTCACGGCGTCGCGTGGGATCGAGGTGGGGACGGGCGGCGCCGGAGAGATCGAAGCCCAGGTCGATATGGAAATCCTCGAGCATGGGCAGGTCGAGCACCGGGCTGGCGGCCTGGTCGCCGATTTCGCCAAGGATGGCTTGCACCCGCTCGCGGGTTGGTGCGGTGGCGACGAACCAGAGGTTGAAGTCGTGTTCGCGCTCGTAATTGTGGTTCACCTCGGGATAGGCGCTGATGACGCGCGCCACTGACTCGATGCGCTCGGGCGCCACCGCGACGGCGGCCAGTGTGCTCCAGCCCAGCGTGTGTGGACGGAACACGGCGCCGATGCGGGAGACCGTGCCGCTCTTGGCCAGGGCGCGCAGGCGCGCGATCGCTTCCGCCTCGGAAATGCCGAGCCAGGCGCCCAGGTCCGCGTAGGGGCGTGAAACCAGAGGGAAATCGCGTTGCCAGTTGTTGACCAGGTGAAAGTCGATGGGGGGCAGGGGCATGGGGAGCTCCAATTGGCTAGTGCCACATCAGGTGCGCCAGGCGCGTCGTCACCGCATAGCGCGCTGCGCGGCGTGCGTTGTGGATGTGGTCCGATGACGCCATGGTCAGAGGCCGAAACGGTGCGCGCGCGACGAGAAGAAGATGCCGCTGGGGGCGTTGGCGGGCAGTTCTCCGATCTTCCTGAATGTCTCGGTGTCATAGATGTCGACGCGATTGGCGTCGCGCACCGAGACCCAGACCTGTTCGCCACGCGGGCTGAACTCCATGTGCAGCACAGCCTTGCCCGGCTTCATGGTGTGGATGATCTGCCGGCTTTCCACATCGATGACCTGGATGGTGTCGTAGTCGGGGAAGGCGAAGTTGACCCAGAGGCGGCGACCGCTGGGATCGCTCATGACGAATACGGGTTGCCCGGCGACCGGGATGCGGTCCACCAGTTTCCAGGTGGCCAGATCCACCAGAACCACTTCATGCCGGCCGACGCCGGGAATGAACGCCAGGTTGCCGGACGCCGCCCAGGTTTCCAGGTGCGGCATCTTGTAGACCGGCAGCTTCTGTTCACCCTTGCCGTATTCCGGCAAGGCGCGTTTCACGCCGCGATCCGGGTGCCACATGTCGAGCACCGCGACGCCATCCTCGCCATACAGGCCCGCCACATACCAGCGGCCATCGCCGGTGATCAGGGCATCGTAGGGCTGGTTGCCGATGTTCCTGAACTTGGTCAGCTTGGGATGGCGCGGGTCTTCCGAGAGGTCCATGAGCCAGATCTCGCCAGCGTCGAACAGGGAGAAGGCAAAACGGTTGCCGAAGCTGTCTTCCAGCCCGACCACCCGTGACAGCGCCTTGGTTTCCTCCGAATACGCAGGGATATCGGCGATCTGTTCCAGGGTGTCGCTGTCGAAAATCTTGACGCCACCCGGCACGTAGTTGGCGGCAGCGATCCAGCGACCGTCCTGGGAAATGGCGCCGCCGATGGAATTGCCGGACTGGATGACGCGCTTGACGATGCTGCCGGTGAGCAGATCCACCTTGGTCAATCCACCGTCGCGGCCGAATACATAGGCGTAGCGGGCATCACGGGAAAACACGGCGGAGGCGTGCGAGGTGTCGCCGAGGCCTTCCACCCGCTGCAACAGGCAGTGCCGGGTCGTGTCCACCAGCTGGATCGAACCCTTGGCGCGTTCGATGATGAGACCGAGGTCGCCACTGCCGCGCACCACGTCGGTCTGGCATGTGTTGGCGGGGCGGTCCTCGGCGTGGGTCACCAGGGCGGGAAGGGCGAGTGCCGCGCAGGCGATCAGGGTGAGGATGAGTTTGCGCGAGGTCATTCCGGAAATCCTTTCGACAGTTCGGCTGCGATCCAGGCCGTGTCGGCCTCCGAGAGGTACGGCGCCCAGCCGGGCATGGCGGTGCCGGGAATGCCGTACAGGATGGCGGCGATCAGGGTCTCTGCGGGCTTGTCTTTCAAGGCTGCGGCCGTGAGGGGTGAACCGAGGCCGCCGGTGAGCCGGAGGCCGTGGCAAAAACCGCATTCCTGGCGCACGAAGCGGGTGAGTTCCTGCTGTCGGGCTGCCGACAGGCCATCGGCCTGGGCGGGGAGCGCGCAGCAGAACATCAGGGTCGTGAGCCAGGGATGCGTTTTCATGGTGGGGTGCGAGGCGCGGCGGCGGGCCGCCGCGCCCCGGGTCAGGTCAGGTTAATAGACGTCGTACTGCGTGTTGTGGACGTTGAACTTGCCGGTGGGGGTGATCAGGCGCGGGTCCTTGATCACGGTCTTCACCTTCATGGTCTTGTCATCCATGACCACGATGGCGGATTCCTTGTCCTTCGGTCCCCAGACGGACAGCCAGACTTCATCACCCTTGGCGTTGTACTCCGGATGCGCCACACGCGCCTCGGCGATACCCGCGATCTTGGCGATGTTGATCACCTTGGCCGGTTTGTCCGGATTCTTCAGGTCGAACACCGAGACGGACTGGCGGGTCTCCAGATCCGGGTTCAGCGGTGCGTCGGACCAGAGGTGGCTGGACTTGGGATGGGTCTTCAGGAACAGCGAACCGGAGCCGTGGTTCTTCAGCCAGCGCACCACTTTCCAGGCCTGCTTGGGATGCTTCTTGGGGTCGGTGCCGATCAGGGCGATGCGCTCGTCACCCAGGTGGCCGGTGGCCCACACCGGACCATTCTTGCCATCCACCCAGTTGGTACCGCGGCCCGGGTGCGGCTTGGTGCCGACCTTGACGTTGGCGGCCAGCTTGCCTTCCTTGGTATCCACCACGGACACCGTGTCACGCATGTTGGCGGCGACCAGGAAGTAGCGCTTGGAGGCATCCCAGCCTCCGTCGTGGAGGAAGCGCTCGGCTTCGATCTCGGTGGTCTTCAGGTTCTTGATGTCGGAGTAGTCGACCAGCAGTACCTTGCCGGTTTCCTTCACGTTGACCACGAACTCGGGCTTGATGTGCGAGGCGACGATGGAGGCGACACGCGGTTCGGCGTGGTATTCCTGCTCGTCATAGGTATAGCCGCGCGTGGACATGATCTTAAGCGGTTTCAAGGTCAGGCCGTCCATCAAAACATAGGCGGGCGGCCAGTAAGTACCGGCGATGGCGTACTTGTCCTCATAGCCCTTGAACTTCGAGGTTTCAACGGAACGGGCGTCGGAGCCGGTGCGAATGGAGGCCACGGTGGTGGGGGTTTCCATCCAAAGGTCGATCAGGTTGATCAGGCCGTCGCGACCGGTGGTGTAGAGGTAGCGACCTGAATTCGAAATCCGCGAGATGTGCACCGCGAAGCCGGTCTTGAGAATGGTGACGATCTTCTTGCTATCGCCGTCGATCAGGGCCACCTGGCCGGAATCGCGCAGAGTCACGGAGAAGAGGTTGTCGATGTCGATCTTGTTCATCTTCTTCTTCGGCCGGTCTTCCGGCTTCACCAGCAGCTTCCAGCTCGCCATCATTTCCTTCATGCCCCATTCCGGCGGCGTCGGCGGCGTCTGCTGGATGTAGCGCGCCATCAACTCGATTTCTTTATCGTTCAACTCATTGGCGGTGCCGAAGCCGGGCATGCCGCCGGGGGTGCCGTAATTCACGAAAACCTTCAGGGTATCGGTGCCCAGTTTCTGCATGTCCTTGGGCAGCAGGGGCTTGCCGGTGGCGCCCTTGCGCAGCACACCGTGGCAGCCGGCGCAGCGATCGAAATAGATTTGGCGGCCGGAATCGAATTCGGCCTTGGTCATGGGGGGTGCGTTGGGGTCGGTGGACTGATACATCTCGACACCGGCCAGGGTGGAGCCGCCACCTTGCAGGTAGGTCGTCGAAGGCGTGTTGGTTTTGCTGACATCGTCAGCCGCCCAAGCCATGGAAACCGCCAGCGGCAGAACCGCTAGCGCCAAACCTTTCACTAATTGCTTCATTACGATGCCCTCCAAACGTGGCTGGAAAAAACCCGACTTGCGTGGGGGGTAACGATACGGCGGGTAGGAGGGGGGCTGACCTTGACCAATATCAACTAGCTTTACGGATATGGTTGTCGCGGTTGATCTATATCAAACGCAATACCTGTCCATGCCACCTACCATCCGCCGCAATCAAGAAAGTCAGGAGACCTGCCATGTTGGAACCCGTAAAACTCGCCAACTTTTTCATCGTTTTCTTCAGCGCCGCCTCGGTCATTCTGTTCGGCGCTTCCTATGCCCTGCTGTTCGCCTGGTCACGCGTCAAATCGCGGCCCCGCTTGATGATGCTGGCTTATGCCGCCTACGTGGGCCTATTCATTTCCGTGATCACGCTCGCGTTCGCCGCCAACCTCTTCCATAACGGTTTCTGGACCTTCATCGTCTCGCTCATGCTGATCGGCTACCTGGCCGCTCCGCATGCCATCTGGCATCTATGTGTGGGAACGCACGCGGATGAGCACGGCGATACGCAACTGAAGGCTCCCATCTAGGTTTATCAACAGCGGTAATAGCAGGAGGCATGACCATGTCACAGACGCAGGCGTTGTGGTGGGCATCCGAATCCTTTTGGCGGAAGACAGCCATCTGGGTTACGGCGGGCTCGTTCGTAGTACTCATCTTTCTCACTTTCGATACGGTGAAACAAATAACCGCCGGCAGCAAACGCGTGCCGGCCTATGCCAACGCACTGAATCACCGCATCGATTACGTCTTCGATGCAAAGCGCAACTTCCAGGTGCCGGTCATCGGCCCCGAGGAGCCTTTGTTCGGCAAGATGTTGAACGAAGCCGAAGCGGAAGCCCTGGTCAGCCACGGCAAGCTGACCACGCAGGCGAAAAACTGCATGGACTGCCACACCCTGTTGGGTAACGGCGCCTACTTCGCGCCGGACCTCACCAAGTCCTGGCTGGACCCGGCCTGGGGTTCCAAGGAAGTACGCGAGCAGACGATGGTGGAGTTCCTGATGAACCCGACCGACAAACTGCATAACGCCTCCGGCCGCAGGATGCCCAACCTCAAGATCACCGAGGAAGAAGCACGCGCCACCGTGGCTTTCCTGAAGTGGATGTCGTCGATCGACACCAACGGCTTCCCCACCAACTTCAAGCCGATCGATCAGGCCGATGCGGCACCCGCGCCTGTGGCTGAACCCGCCGCGCCCGAGGCCGCCCCGGCCGCCGACGCCGCCCCGGCCCAACAATAAGGAGAGTCAACATGGCAGCTATAGGCATTTCAACCGCCACCATGAACGGTGGGCAGAAACTGGCGATGAAGTATTTCACCGTCGCCATCGCCCTGTTCGGCGCGCAAGTCTTGTTCGGCCTCCTGGCCGGACTGCAATACCTCTATCCGGATTTCCTCTACGGCATCCTGGATTTCTCCATCAACCGCATGTTGCACCTCAACGCGATGGTGGTATGGCTGTTGTTCGGCTTCATCGGCTCGGTTTACTGGATGCTGGAGGACGAGGCCGGCGTGCCGGTGGTCGGCATAGGGTTGGCGAATTTGATTTTCTGGATATTCACCCTCGCCGTGGTCGTCGTCGTGCTGGTGTTTCTGCTGGTCCAGGTCGGACCCGGTGAGCAGAAATCGATCTGGCTGATTACCGAGGGCCGCGAGTACATCGAGGCGCCGCGCTGGGCCGACATCGGCATCGTGGTCTGCGTACTGGCGTTCTTCTACAACGTCTCCGCCACCTTCGCCAAAGGCAAGTTCACCAATATCGGCGGTGTGCTGGTAATGGACCTGGTTGCCCTGGCTGGCATCTACCTGGCCGGCATGTACTACACCCCCAACATCTCCATGGACCAACACTGGTGGTGGTGGGTGATTCACCTGTGGGTCGAGGCCACCTGGGAAGTGCTGGTCGGCTGTCTGATGGCCTACGGCCTGATCAAGACCATGGGTGTGCGCCGCAAGATCGTTGAAACCTGGCTGTACATCGAAGTCGCGCTGATGTTCGGTTCCGGCATCCTGGGTCTGGGCCACCACTACTTCTGGATCGGCACCCCCGAGTACTGGTTCACCATCGGTGGTTTCTTCTCCGCCCTGGAACCCATCCCGCTGGTCGCCATGGTGGTGCACGCCGTGTTCGACGCCGGCCATCACGGCCTGAAGAGCCGCAACAACCCAGCCCTGGCCTGGATCATCGCGCAGGCTTTCGGCAACTTCTTCGGCGCCGGCGTCTGGGGCTTCATGCACACCCTGCCGCAGATCAACCTCTACACCCACGGCACCCAGTGGACCGCTTCGCACGGTCACCTGGCCTTCTTCGGCGCCTATGCCACCATGGTCATCGCCTTCATCTACCTCGCCCTGCAGAAAGTGCGCGGCGACGTGTACATGAGCAGCAACATGGTCGGTGCCTGGAAGTGGAAGTGGTCGATCTTCCTGCTCCATGCCGGCATGATCACCATGGTCATGGCCCTGCTGATCTCCGGTTACGAGCAGTCGCAGATCGAGCGCGCCATCGAGGGTTCCACCTGGATGGGCTACTTTGCCGCCCAGGGACATCGCTGGTTCATGCAGGGCATGCTCTGGCGTCAGATTGGTGGCTGGATGTTCGCCATCGGCTTTGTGCTGCTCGCTTGGGACCTCTTGACCATCGGCAAGCGGGAAACCCGCCCGGCACTTCAGGTGCAGGGCGAGTGATCGCCGTGATGTTCAAGTAGCGGGTCTCCTCTCGATACCCAAGCGATTTGCCCGCCGGCCTAGCCGGCGGGCTTTTTTTATGGCTGTTGCCGCAGCAGGCGGCGCAATTCGTAGAGTGCTTCCAGCGCCTGTTTCGGGCTCAGTTCGTCCGGGTCGATCGCTTCCAGGCGTTCCAGCGCGGGGCTGGCGGGCGCTTCTGGGGCCGCGGGCAACTGGGCGAACAGGTCGCCCTGGCCGGAAGGGGCGATCTGCTGGTTTTCCAGCATCACCAGCTTGCGCCGGGCGGCGTTGATCACCGTTGCCGGCACTCCGGCCAGGCGGGCGACCTGCAAACCATAGCTCTGCGAGGCCGGGCCGTCCTCGACGGCGTGCAGGAAGGTGAGACCGTTGCCCGTTTCCACCGCGTCCAGATGGACGTTGGCGAGCGCGCGGAACTCCTGGTTGAGCTGGGTCAGCTCGAAATAATGGGTGGCGAACAGGGTGTAGGCGCGGGTCTTCTCGGCCATGTGCCGGGCCACCGCCCAGGCGATGCTGATGCCGTCGAAGGTGGAGGTGCCGCGGCCGATCTCGTCCATCAGGATCAGGCTGTGCTCGGTGGCGCCATGCAGGATGCCGGCGGTTTCGGTCATTTCCACCATGAAGGTGGAACGGCCGCCGGCGAGGTCGTCGGAGGAGCCGACCCGGGTGAAGATCTGGTCCACCGGTCCGATCGTGGCGCGCGCCGCCGGCACGTAGAGGCCGCAGCAGGCGAGCAGGACGATGTGGGCGATCTGGCGCATGTAGGTGGACTTGCCGCCCATGTTGGGGCCGGTGATCAGCAGCATGCGCCGGGTCGGATCGAGCCGCAGATCGTTGGGGATGAAGGCGTCGACCCGCGTCTCCACCACCGGGTGGCGGCCGGCCTCGATCCGGATGCCCCAGTCCTCGCTGAATTCCGGCGCGCTATAGCGGCGTTCGCCGGCCAGTTCGGCATGGCCGGTGAGGACGTCGGCCTCGGCCACGGCGCCGGCGACCTGTTGCAAGGGGGGGATGGCGGCGGCGAGCGTGTCCAGCAAGGCCTCGTAGAGCAGTTTTTCCCGCGCCAGCGCACGCTCGGCGGCGGAGAGGAACTTGTCCTCGAAGGCCTTCAGCTCCGGCGTCAGGTAGCGTTCGACATTCTTCAGGGTCTGGCGGCGGTGGTAGTCGGCCGGCACCTTGTCCGCCTGGGCGCGACTGACTTCGATGTAGAAACCGCTGACGCGGTTGTACTCCACCCGCAGATTGCCGATGCCGGTGCGCTCGCGTTCACGCGTCTCCATGTCGATGAGGAAGGTGCCGCAGTCCGACTGCAGGGAGCGCAGTTCGTCCAGTTCGGCATCGAAACCGTCATTGATGACGCCGCCCTCGCGCAGCACCGCGCCGGGTTCCGGCTTCAAGGCGCGCGCCAGGATGTCGAGCGGCGCCTCCGGGAAGACCAGGCGTTCGCACAGGGGCGCCAGCGCCGGGCCGGCATCGGTCAGCGCCGCCTGCAGCGTGGGCAGGCGCAGGAGGCTGTCGCGCAGGCCGGCGAGATCGCGCGGGCGGGCGCTGCGCAGGGCGATGCGGGCGGCGATGCGCTCCAGGTCGGCCATGCCTTTCAGCGTCGCGCGGCCGTTGCGCACGGCGGCGGGGGCGTTGATCAGCGCCGCGAGGGTGGCCAGGCGCTGGCGCAGGATGTCGCGGTCGCGCAGCGGGTGATGCAGCCAGTGGCGCAGCAGGCGGCCGCCGAGGGCGGTGAGGCAGCGGTCCAGTTCCGAGAGCAGGGTGGGCGCCGGTTCGCCGCGCAGGGTCTCGCTGATTTCCAGGGTGCGGCGGGCGGCGGCGTCGAGCAGCACATAGGCGCTGTCCTGCTCCAGGTTGAGGCCGCCGACATGGGGCAGGGCGGCCTGCTGGGTGTGTTTCGCGTAGTCCAGCAACAAGCCGGCGGCGGCCTGCAGGGCGGGCTGATCCTCGATGCCGAAGGCGGTGAGATCCTGGACGCCGAATTGCTCCAGCAACAGCCGGCGGCCGCGCTCGGCATCGAACTGCCAGTCCGGGCGGCGGCTGAAGGCGACTTTCAGCTGCGCCAGCTCGGGGTGCGCGTAGTCCTCCGGCAACAGGATTTCCGAGGGATGGAGGCGGATCAGCTCGGCGCCGAGGCGATCGGCGGCGATGCTTTTGGCGGCGAAACGGCCACTGGACAGGGTCAGCCAGGCCAGGGCGAGTTGTTGCCTGGCCGGCACGATCGCCAGCATCACCGCATCGCGGCGGTCGTCGAGCAGGGCTTCGTCGGTCACCGTCCCGGGCGTGACGATGCGCACTACGCGGCGCTCCACCGGCCCCTTCGATGTCTTCGGGTCGCCGATCTGCTCACAGATCGCCACCGATTCCCCCAGCCGCGACAGCTTCGCAAGATATTGCTCCGCCGCGTGATAGGGCACCCCGGCCATCCTGATCGGCTGCCCCGCCGAAGCGCCACGCGTGGTCAGGGTGATGTCGAGCAGGCGGGCGGCACGCTCGGCGTCGTCATGGAACAGCTCGTAGAAATCCCCCATGCGGTAGAACAGCAGCATGTCGGGGTGGTCGGCCTTGATGCGGAAGTACTGCTGCATCATCGGAGTATGGTTTTTCAAGGCATCCTCGAGGTCCTGGTTCTCCGCGGCTAGTTCTTGTTTACCCATTTAAAAACAATTCCTTAAAGGAAATTATGGCTTGTGATTTGGTTTGGGGTGCTTCGTTTCGTTGCTTGCAATTTCGGTCTATTTCGGAATATCCCGTTGCCATATAGTTGCTAGGAGATGCAAAGCCATGAAAATCGCGTTGACCGCGCAGTACTTGAAACAACTGCATATCAGCAAGCAGCCCCCTAGTGAGGGAGCCGTGACCAACTTCGAGCATTTTATTCCGAACCTCGATTTAAGCCCGTGCTACCTCTGGGATACGCCAGGGGTGGTGCTGGATAGCAAGCCGTCAAGACCAGCGACCGCAGCTACGCAGACTACCAATGCCTGGCCATCAGCCCGGACTGGTCGGTGATTGCGAATCGGGACGCCATCACCGGCACGCTGCATGCCTGATTCCGCGTGAGCGAACCGCACAAGTATTGATGCCTGTTCAATCGTCCTGATGGGTTGCCAGCCAGGCTTCGTCCGCTTTGAGTTGGGCTTGGGCGCGCCGGCTTTCTGCCACGTCGAAGAAAACGGTCTGCCTGAAACGGCTTTCGATCACGGGTATGGAAAGCAAGCCCGCAGTCAGCCCGGCGCGTAGCCATTCGTGGTCGCGCGGATCGCCGCGCGCATATTTCGAAACGGCGGCATCGTTGGGGTCCAGGAAATAAATGCGGATTCCGGAAGGTAGCTTCACCTCCAGCAATCGGCGTTCCCAGTCGTCCGGCAGGGTGGGCAGGTGGGGTGAAACGGGGTCCAGGAAATAGCCCTGCTTCTGGTCGAAGGGGCTACCCTCGCCGAGTTCGTCCTGAAGATCGAAGATCCGGCCGGGATCGTCCCGGGTGTAGCAGTCCACGTCCCGGGACATCAACATGCGGGCGGGCACTGCCTGCTGGCGGAGGATTCCCAATATCGACAGGCTGCCAACCACCACAAAGGCATCGTGGCCCGTTCGCGCCCTGGCGACAGTCAGGAGCCGGTCGAGGGCGTCGAGGTCCATGCCCAGCTCCAGGGCGAGTTCTGCAGCAGGGCATCCCGCCATTCGCCCAGGGACTGCATGGCACGGGCCATGTCCGGCAAAGGCAGATCGAGCATGGCTTGCCAGCGCTCGATATAGAAATCGCTGCAGGTCTGGTTGCTGCGCCACAGCGCCAGCATTTCCCGCGCCCGGGCGATCTTTGCCTGCGCAGCCAGCGGATCGGCGAGTAATTCCACCATCAGGCGCAAGTGGCGCTCCCATTGCAGGTCAGTTTTACGCTGTTGTTCCAGCCGGGCGAGCCCCCGTTGCTGGGACACCAAGCCGATGGAAGGCCGGAGCGCCAGGGAATCCAGTAGACGATCCAGCACGTCGGTCTGTACGTGCAGGGCTTTGCCCTGCTCAAGGTGAGACAGCGTGGTACGTGAAACCCCGGCCTGGCGGGCAAGGTCCTCTTGCCTGAGATGCAGGGCAAGGCGTTGATCTCGAATCAATTTACCGAATTGGGCGGCGAGCATGGTGAGCCAGAAGGAGGTGTCATGTTCAGAATAATGAACATTCAGTGTAGGCGTCAATGAGGTGATTCGAAATGGCCACCGATCTCGAAGGTGTGGACTTGATGTTGCCCCCGTTTGGTGGACACCTGAAACTTGCGAAACAAGGAGTCCATCATGCCGAAATCAAGGCCACCGTACCCGGCGGAATTCCGCCAACAAATCATTGAACTCGCGGCGGCGGGCAGAACGCCTGTCGAACTATCGCGGGAGTTCGGTCCCACTACGCGGACCATCCTGAACTGGCTGGCGCAGGCCGCGCGTGACGCTGGCAAGCCGTTGTCCAGCAAGGAAGGGTTGAACAGCGCCGAGCGGGATGAACTGATCCGTCTGCGGCGGGAGTGCCGGCAGCTCAAGATGGAGCGCGATATCTTGGCAAAGGCTACGGCCTGGTTCGCCAGAAAGAGCGATGCGGGTTCTTCGAACTCTTCCAGCTCATGATGGCGAACCAGGCCGACTTCCCTATTCGGGCACAGTGCCGGGTACTCCGAGTGTCAGCCAGCGGGTACTACGCCTGGCTGCGGCGTCTCCCCAGTGCCCGCAGCCGACGCCACGCGGCCTTAAGCGAACGCATCCGCGCCATTCATGCCGAATCGGATGCCACCTACGGCAGCCCCAAGGTTCGGGCCGAGTTGGTGGACCAAGGTGAGACCATCAGCCGGAAGCTGGTGGCGAAGCTGATGCAACGTGCCGGGCTGCAAGGCGTGAGCCGGCGCCGGGGCTTCGTGGTCACGACGCAGCGCGACCCCGCCAACCCCAAGGCCCCCGACCTGGTGCAGCGCCATTTCGTGGCCCAGGCGCCCAATCAACTATGGATGGCCGACATGACCTACATCCCGACCTGGGTTGGCTTCATCTACCTGGCGGTGGTCATCGACGTCTGGAGCCGCCGGGTGGTGGGCTGGTCCATCGGCGAGCACATGCGCACCGAACTGGTCCTGGCCGCGCTGAACATGGCGGTCACGCAGCGCCGCCCGGAAGCCGTCATCCATCACAGCGATCAGGGCAGCCAGTACACCGCGCTGGCGTTCGGCAAGCGTTGCGACGAGATGGGCGTGCGGCCGTCTATGGGCAGCGTGGGCGATGCCTACGACAACGCCATGGCCGAGAGCTTTTTCGCCAACCTGGAATGCGAACTGCTCAACCGGCGCAGCTTCAAGACCAAGATCGAGGCGCGGCTCGCCGTATTCACCTGGATCGAGGGCTGGTACAACCCGCGCCGGCGCCACTCCGCCCTGGGATATCTGTCACCCAACAACTTCGAGGAGAAAAACCGCCCGGAAAGCAACTCGCCCCACCAAGAGCACGGGTTACCCACAGGGCCGCTCGCCTCTGGCCCGGGAGGGGCCAGCGGCGGCCCTGTGGATAACCCTGCCTTGGAGGTACATCCGACCGCTTGAATTCAAGCGGGTATCCGTCCACTGAACGGGGGCAAGTCCAAGTCCAGCAGGGGGCGAGTGTGCGGGCCATGGCCCGCACACTCGCGCGCTCTCCTGGGA
>CAYMUY010000015.1:0-84372 GCA_964393825.1 uncultured Thiobacillus sp.
GGCCGAATACGCCGACGGCTGGCTGCGTAACGTGATGGCCGACGCCTTCATTTGAGTGGCTGTGGTTGTGTAGTTGAAGTGCCTGCCGTAGAGGGTGCCGGGGCATGAGGTTCCAGCACTCACACATCATGTTCACTGTGAGGAGACAAAAATGGACATCTCAAGACTGTTATCAATAGGCAGGGTGGCGCTCGCCACCCTCCTAGTCGCCGGCCTGGCCGGCCTCGGAGGTTGTGGCGGCGGCAGCGATGGCGCCCAGGGCCCCGCGGGTCCGGCGGGCGCCAACGGCACCAACGGCACCAATGGCACCAATGGAACAAACGGCACCAATGGCAGGGACGGCATCAATGCCGGCGCCGCCGTCATTCTGCAAAACATCAGCGCGACCGACTGGGCCGGTCTGACCCTCTCGGGGGGTGTCTCCGGCGTGACCGTCAACAGCCCGCCCGTGGTGAACTTCACGGTGACGGCGAACGGCAAGCCGATGCTGGGACTGACCAAGGATCAGGTCGCATTTACCATCGCCAAGCTGGTGCCGGCGGCCGGTACGGCCAGCAGCTCGCCGCCCGGCAACGGCGAACCGAGCCACTGGGTCAACTACATCGTGACCAGTTCGACCGGCGCGCCAAGCAAGCCGAACGTCGAGAACAACGGCACGCTCGTGGACCACGGTGACGGCAGCTATACCTATACCTTCGCGCGCAATATCGCGGGCGTGCCGGGCCAGGCGTCCTACGCCGGATCGGTGCAGGAAGCCATCGCCAATTTCACCGATACCGCCACCCTCAAGAAAGCGGATCTGGGCGATATCAGCTGGCAACCCAACCTGACCCACCGCGTGGCCGTGCAGATTCAGGGCTATAACAACGTCGGTGCCTCGGACAGGCTGCGGCTGGCCAGTGCGGTCAACCTCTTCTACGACTTCATCCCCGCGACCGGCGCCGTCGTACCCGCCAACGATCCGGGCAATCGTGAACTGGTCAAGATCGACAATTGCAACCAGTGCCACCAGCACCTCGCCTTCCATGGCGGCGGCTCGCGGGTCGACACCCAGATCTGCGTGCTGTGTCATACCGACCAGCGCAAGTATGGGGTCAGCAACTCGACCATCGACTATGGCACCTCCACTCTCAAGGCACCGAACGGCACGGTCTATGATCCCGTCACCAACAACGGCACCACGGCGCGTACCGACCGCGTCAACGACAAGTCCTGGGTCGACTTCCCGACCATGGTGCACAAGATTCACAACAGCAAGCGCTCGCAGCTGGTTGGCAACAACATCCATGGCCTGAATCTGGCGGAAATCACCTTCCCGCAAAGCCAGACCAACTGCGTGGCCTGCCACAACAACGCAGCGCAGGCGGATGACCGTCTCAGCAAGCCCAGCCGCAAGGCCTGCGGCGCCTGCCACGACGCCATCAACTGGAGCACCGGTGCCGGCAAGACCATCGGTGGCGCCGCGACCGGCCACGAAGCCGGCGGTTTCGCTGACGACAGCCAATGTAACCTCTGCCACAGGCCGAACGGACTGCGCGACATCTCGCTGGCGCACGCCCTCACCCCGCCGGTGGACCCGGTGTATGCCCCGAATGGCTACGTGCTGAACGGCTCCGAGCCGACCGGCATCTACAAGCTCACCTATGATGTCTCGGCCTTCACCTATAGCGGCGGCGTGGCGTCCATCACCTTCGCGATCAAGAAGGACGGCACCGCGATCGACCTGGGTGAATACAACGCGACCACCAAGCCCTACCTGTACATGGAGGATCTGTCCCACTACGTGACGAATCACAACGACGGTCGTGACCGTGGCCCGTCCGTGGTGCTGGCATATGGTGCGGCGCAGGATGGCCTGGCCGGTCCGGCGGACTACACCACCAACGTGTCGGTCGCGCTGGCGGGAACGAGCGGTATCTGGCAGGCGGGCACGCACACCGCGGGCACGAACGTCTGGACCCGCAGTGGCTGGACCATGACCAAGAACGCCGGCAACACCTACACGCTGACCTATACGGTCGATTTGTCCAACGCCAAGGTGGCGACGGCATTGCTGTATGGCGCCGTGAAGCAGGTTGGCTTCAGCCGCTGGGGCAAGCCTTACTCGCCGGTGCTGGCGCCGCAGGCTGCCAAGAAGTCTCTGACGGGTGCCGAGCGCCGCGTCATCGTCAGCGCGGCCAAGTGCAATGGCTGCCATGGCCAGCTGGGCGTGTTGCCCAACTTCCACGGTGGCATGCGCAATGACCCGCAGATCTGCGGTGTCTGCCACAACTCCACCCTGACGGCTTCGCATGGTGCAACCGGTGTCATGCTGGATGCCCTGCATCCGACGCAGTCCGTCGACTCGACTGTGTTCATCCACCGCCTGCACTCCGGCAAGACCGTGTTCGCCGAGGACACCGGCTTCGAGATCACCTATCCGCAGTCGACCACCAACTGCGCGCGGTGCCACGAAGGGACCGCGGTCACCACGATGGCCAGCAACCGCCTGTTCAGAAGGACGTCGCACCCGACGGCCACCACCTGGACGGTCAGTTCGCCGACGGCTGCCGCCTGCAGCAGCTGCCACGACAGCGACATGGCTGCCGGTCACATGGCCAGCGCCGGGGGCGTGGTCGGCAACACCGAGGTGACCGCCGCGGACATCTCGACGCTCACTTATGTGACGCGCGAGTCCTGCATGGTCTGTCACGGTGTGGGCAGAGCCTCTGACATTACTGTCAAGCATGCGCAGTAAGGCCACCGTCTGACGCTGAACTTCCAGGGATGCAAATCCCTGGAAGAAACACCAGCGCAATGTTGGAAAAAACCTGGGTGCGGTGACGCATCCAGGTTTTTCGTTGATTGATCTGGAATCGGCTGGAGTGGTGTTTACACGGGCTTCAGGTGGATCTGGGTCAATGCTGTTCAAGGAGAATATCGATGAACGCTAATACAAGGAACGCGGCAGTCCTGGCCGCGGTGATGATGGTGGCCTTTGCCGGCTGGAAGAGCTATCAGTCCTCACATCCGCTCAGGACGGCAATGGCCAGTCCGGGGCCCGCATCGGCAAAGCCCGATGTTGAAATCACGGATATCAATTCAGCCAGTATTGAGGCCCTGGTCAAGCTGCCGGGAATAGACGAGGAGGCGGCAAAAAAAATCATCGCGGGCCGTCCGTATGGCAGCAAAATGTGGCTGGTCAGTGACAACATCATCAGTGAAACGACTTTTCAGGGACTGAGGGATCGCGTGGCCGCAAAACAATCCCAGGAAACAATGGCCGTATTGCGCGAGCGAGCGCTGGCGGCGGTGGACAAGAAATAGCTTCCGCACCATTGGCGATTGCCGGTGCCATGGAAATGACTCATCGGATGAGGGTTTGTTGATGATTGCAATCTGGAGCGTGTATGTGGATCAGTAACAAAAAAGGATTGATTGTCATTGTGGCGGCTACCGGGATTGTGGTGGCAGCCTGTGGCGGGAATCAGGCGGCGTCGGACTCCCATTCAAAACCCGCGCTCAAGGTCAATGGCCATGTGATCGGTGAGGCCGAACTTCAAATCAAGGCCGGTCTGCAAAATGGCTATGGCACGGAGAAATTGCGCAGGGTGTCTCCGGAAGTCATTGAAAACATGGTCAATAGTGAGCTGATGCGGCAGGCGGCGGTGGAGGCCGGGTTGGACAAGGACCCCCTCGTCAGCGCGAGAGTGGCGGACATGACACGGCGGATTCTGGGCCTGGCTTATGTGGATCAATTGATCCGCTCGATCAAGACGCCGACGCAGGAGGAAATCCAGGCTTATTACAACGCGCACCCGGATCTCTATGCGGAGCGCATGCAATACACCTTTCAGGAAATGCACATTCAGTCAGAACCGGGTCAGGATGCCGAGGTGCGGGGGCACTTGAAGGAAAACGAATCGCTCAAGGATTTCGAGTCCTGGCTGACGGCAAAGAACATTCCGCATCGGGTCTCGTCACTGGCTTCATTGGGAGATCAATTGCCCGAAGGCATGGAAGGCAAGATCAAGGCGCTCCAGCCGGGTGGTCATGTGATGATTGAGGGCAAGGGTGAGTCATCATTGCGCGTGCTGTTCCTGCAATCCAGGCAGAAGGCAGCCCTGGATATGGCGCAGGCGAATACGATCATCGCCACCAGGCTCAGGGATCAACTGCGAGAGGAGGCCCTTGGCAAGACGACAGAATCTCTGCGCGGAAAGGCAAAGATCGAGTACATGGCGCCTTATACGGCCAGTGGTTTCAATCCGGGAAGCTGACGCCAATGGCGGGTTTCAGGAATTGATTACAGGTCACTTGGAAAAACCCGTCACACCGGCGAATGCCGGTGTCCAGGTTGTTGATTTCTCTGGATTCCGGCTTTCTCCGGAATGACAAATCGGGCTTTTTTCGAGATGTCCTTCAGTGCCTCCCGCCCCTGATTGCAGGTAATTGGCTTGGGGCGGGATTTTTTGTGGTATCAACCGATTGTTCGTCAAGGAATCGGAGTTGGGATATGGATATGTTTGCGAAAAACATGAGATTGGCCGTGCTGTGGCTTACGCTGTTGCTTGCCGCGAGCCTGACGGTGACGGCATACGCCGCGAAGAAATCGAAGGGAAAAGACGACGATGACGAGCCCGCCGCCACGGCAACCGTCGATGCCAGCGGCAAGGTCGATCTGAAGCGACCTCCCCTGCCGAAATCCCTTGAAGAGCGGGATGCCCGGGTTGAACTCCTGTCCCAGCAGAAATACAAGGATATCGATACCTGCATCGACTGCCACGACGAAGACAACGAGTTCCCCGTCTTCCCGATATTCAAGACCCGGCATGGCATAGCGGCGGACGCCAGGACGCCCTTCGCGGAGTCTCAGAAGCAGTGCGAGGCTTGTCACGGACCCGGCGACGGCCATGCGAAATCGAAAAAGAAAAAGAACGGCACCATCATCAACTTCGGCAAGAAGGCCTGGACCCCGGTCAAGGACCAGAACGAGAAATGCCTGTCCTGTCACCAGAACCAGGCGCGTGTTGCCTGGAAGGGGAGCAGCCACGAGTTTGCCGATGTGGCGTGCGCCAGTTGTCACAGCGTGCATGCGCAGCGGGATCCGATCCTGGACAAACGCAGGCAGGACGAGGTTTGCCTCACCTGCCATGCCAAGGAGCGGGCCAAGTTCCTGCAGCCCTCGCATCACCCGGTGAAGGAGGGCCGGATGGCCTGTACCGACTGCCATGATGTGCATGGCGGGCACGGTAGCGGCGCGCAAGT
Organism: uncultured Thiobacillus sp.; assembly: GCA_964393825.1. Classification (GTDB taxonomy): domain Bacteria; phylum Pseudomonadota; class Gammaproteobacteria; order Burkholderiales; family Thiobacillaceae; genus PFJX01. The sequence goes on from CAYMUY010000015.1 coordinate 5,248, forward strand.
GAAGGCCACGCAGCGCGACAAATGTGTCTCCTGCCACGCCGAAAAACGGGGTCCCTTCCTTTGGGAGCACGCCCCTGCGGCCGAGGACTGCCTGTTGTGCCATACCCCGCATGGCTCGGTTCAGGCCGCCCTGCTGAAGAAGCGCCCGCCGCTGTTGTGCCAGGAATGCCATTCCGCCGCGCACGCCGGCATGCGTCTCGACGGTGCCGCGCTGGGTGCCCTCAGTCAGCGCGCTTTCCTGGGCGCGAAGGGCTGCGTGAATTGTCACTCGCAAGTCCATGGCGCCAACCATCCCTCCGGGGCAACGATGTTCCGTTGAGCGGCCGCGTCATCAAGCCCACCAACCTGTCGGATTAGGGTGATCAATATGTCAAAGACCACGAACACTATGCGCGTTTCTCTGCTCGCCGCCGCACTGGCGCTGGCTTTCAATGGTTCCGCCTGGGCGGCGAACAAGGACGACGAAGACAAACCGAAAAAGAAATCGGAAAAAGTGACCGACCTGTCCAAGGTCTGTGATGATTGCCCCGGTAGCGCGGGCACGTCGGCCTGGTTCGAAGTCGGCGTGGGTGGCCAGAGCGATTTCTCGCCACGCAGCGACCGCTTCACCGGCTACCAGGACGACAACGCCTGGGTCAACGCGGCTGGCGCGTATCACTACCGCGGCAATGGCAATGGCGGCTATTTCGACCTGAAGGCGGACGATCTCGGACTCGATTCCCGCGCGATCAGTGTCGAAGCGGGCCGGCAGGGCAAGTACGACGTCACGCTGGAGTACGACAAGGTTCCGAATTTCCGCACCCCTGACGCGATGACGCCGTTTCAGGATGCGGGTGCCGGCCAGATGACGCTGCCGGTGGCCTGGGTCAAGGGGACCGATGCCACCGCCATGACGACCGCCAACGCGCCGTTGTTCAGCAAGACCTCCCTGGGAACCGAGCGCGAGCGGCTGGGGTTCAAGTTCTCGCTGATCAAGTCCAACGAATGGGGGTTTGGCGGCTATTACAAGCACGAAGAGAAGACGGGTACGCGTGACCAGAGCGCCACCATTCTGTTTGGCGCGGTTCAACTCCCCGCTCCGGTTCAATATCAGACGGACAATTTCGGGATTGCCGTGGATTACCAGGGCAAGAAGCTGCAGGCGCGTGTCGGGTATGACGGCTCGGTGTTCAAGAACGACCTGAATTCGATCCGCTGGGACAACCCGTTCAGCGCCGCGGCCGTCTCCGGGCGGATCGCCGAATCACCCGACAACGAGTCCCACCAGATCAGCGCCATGCTGGGGTATCAGTTGACCGACCGCACTCGGCTTTCCGCCCGTCTGATACGCGGCGAGATGACCCAGAACGACGCCTTCCTGCCCTATACGATCAACCCGGGCATCGTGACGGCGGCGTTGCCCGCGACCAGCCTGGACGGCAAGGTCGACACCACCCTGGCCAAGGTTGAGATCAATTCCCGCCCCAGCAGCCGCTTGCGGGCCGACGCCAGCTATACCTACAGCAATCGGGATAACAAGACGCCGGTGAACAACTACGAGTATGTGGTGACCGATGCCTTGCTGTGGTCAGCGCTGACATTGCAAAACCGCCCGTACAGTTACGAACAACGCCTGTTGACGGGCAAGGTCGGCTACAAGCTCTCGGAGAAGACGGACATCTCGGGCGGATTCGACCGCGATGAGATGAACCGGACCTATGTGCAGGTTGAGGAAACCGACGACAAGTCGTTGTGGGCCAAGTTCAAGATTGCCCTCTCCGACACGGTGGAAGCCAGCCTCAAGGTGACCCACGCCGATCGGGATGCCTCCGCGCCCGTTGCGCGCACCACCTATGTCGGCGTCCCGGACTTGCTGCTGGTTCACAACCTGGCCGATCGCCAGCGGGACAAATATGGCCTCGACCTGACCTACAACCCCAATGAGAAACTCTCGCTGGGGTTCAATGCCGATTATTTCAAGGATGACTACAGCAACATGGCCCTGGGTCTCAGGATGGCGTCCGGCACCAGCGGGAACATCAACCTGACCTACGCCTTCAGCAAGAATCTGACCGCGTCGGCTTACTACACCATCGAGCGGCTGCGTTCCGAGCAAGGCGATCCCGCTTCCTGGGTGGCCTCGGATACCTATCAGACCCAGACCGTCGGGGTTGGGGGAAACTGGGTGGCCATTCCCAAGAAGCTGAATGTGGGCGCCGATCTGACCTATTCCGATTACTCGGGCAAGATCGATTTCGCCGGGGGCACCGCGCTGCCCAATCTGGGGGCGCAGCTGACCCTGTTGAGCCTGCACGGCGATTACAACTTCAAGGATGGGGTGACGCTTCGCGCTGCCTACAGCTATGAGCGCTACAAGGAATCCGACTGGGCGAATGTCGCCATCCCCGAGGTGCTGGGCATGGGAGGAACGCCACGCGACCAGGATAACCACCTCCTCTACCTGTCGGTGCGTTACCAGTTGAAGTGAACGGTGCCAGCCACGCCTCCATGCCACTGATACGGATGGATGCCGATGCTGGCGCTGACTATCGAAGCGGTCCGCCTCGCCTGGTGCCGCGCGCCGTGATCAGGCCTTGTGCCTGTCGTGCCGGGATGCGATCCAGGTCGTGGCCACCGCCACCGCCAGCAGCGCCATGGCGACGCCGGCCTGGGCGAGCCGGTCTGGCGCCAGCAGCAGCACCAGGCCGAGCTCCAGCATCACCATCCCGGACAACAACTTGAGCAGTCGGCCTTCCCGCTCCGTCAGCTTGCGGGCGCCGAGGGTGCGGGCGAAGGCGACGACGATCAGCGCCAGCGGCAGGATGTAGACCAGGTTGTAGACAGCGAGCCAGGCATAACGTCCGGCCGGTGAAACTTCGGCCAGGGTCAGCAGCCGCGTGTAGACCATGGGAAAGCCGGCGGTGCAGAGCAACTCGTAGAAGTTGGCGGCGATGGCCAGGAACACGGTGGCGGCGAGCATCGCCGGCAGACTGTCGGCGTTGAGGATGAGCCGGGCGCGGCGAAAGATGTCCGGCTTTTTCGATTCCGGGATCGACAACGACAGGCCGCGCTCGAACAGGAAGAAATCCTTGACGTTGACCGCCCCGACGAAAACCGCCAGCGCGCCGGCCGCCAGCGTCACCCAGGTGAGATGGCCGAACAGCTGGAAGACATTGAGCCAGGCGGCCATGAAGGCGAAGTACATGACGCCGGACGTCAGCACGAAGACACCGCCGATCATCAGCATGCGGGCGCGGCTCTTCTGGTGCGCCAGCATCGAGAGCAGGAACAGCAGGACGAAGAAGGCGCAGGGGTTGAAGGCGTCCAGCCCGGCCAGCACTCCGGTCAGCGCCGGCAGCGAGAGGCTGGCGGGGTCGAGGTCGCCGAACAGGGGCAGCCGTATCCCTGGCTCGGCGGGTGCCGAGGTTTGCGCGGCGCCGCCGAGCCGGCTCTGGTGGCAGGCATCCAGGCGACCGGCGATGAAGACCTGCGCGCCCTCGCCCCAGCCCACCCGCATCTCGCCGCAGAACAGGAAGGCCGGCACCGAACTCGCCTCTTCGCCGAGTTCTTGCGCCATCTCCTGATACAGGCGGACGTTCTCCGGTTGCCCGTTCAGTACCTGGTCATGCACCACCAGCCAGGGCCGCTCGCGGGCGATGGCCGCGATCTCGGGCCGCGCGTCATTGCAGTGTGGACAGGTGAGCGAGCGGAAGAAGTACAGATGCACGACGGGCGCGCCCGCCGCGTCGCTGCCGAACCAGATGGGGGCGGCCTGGCCGGCAGCGGCGACCAGAAACAGCAGACAGGCTTGCAGGAAGGCATGAATCGCGCGGCTCATGCCTGTTTTATAGACGGCCGCGCGGGGGATGCCCCCACGCGCCGGCCCACCGGATCAGCAGCAGCCGCCGCAGCACCCCCCTGTCGTCGGCGCCAGCCAGCCGGCGATCTTGTCGCGATCCGGCACGCCGCCGGCATGGACCACCTTGCCGTCGACCACCACCCCGGGCGTGGTCATGACGCCGTAGCCGAGGATGGCGGCCATGTCGGTGACCTTTTCCAGTTCGATGGCGATGCCTTTGCTGGCGGCGATGTCGCTGATGAGTTTGGCGGTGGTTTCGCAGTTGGCGCAGCCGCTGCCGAGGACTTTCACGTTTTTCATTGGGAATGACCGAGGGTTATTGAAGGGAATGGCAAGTGTAGTGCCGGCGGCTTTGCCGGCGCCTTGACTTCCGTCGAGCGGGCTCGGGCTCAACAACAGGACTGTCCGGACTTGGTCGGGGTGCAGCAGGCACCACTGGTCTCGACCACGGCGATGTTGGCGAAGGGGTCGACCGGGAGCTTCGGTTTCGCCGGCTGGAAGCCATCGGCGTAGGCCGCGTCGAATGTGGCATCCAGGGCCTGGGCGGCTTCGTCGCGGATGTGGCGGGCGATCTCGATCACGGTGTCGATCTGCTCTTTCGCGACGCCATAGCTTTTGAGCTTGTCCACCTGGCAGAGCCCCTGCTTGGGGTGGTTGGCGGCGATGTTCGCCGCGAGCGAGACCAGGGCGACGATGGAGGGATGCAGTTCGGTCATGTCGATTACCTCATAGAACGGCGTTGAAGACGAAGCCCACCAGCATGATGCCGGCAGCCACCACCCCGGCGAACACGGCGATCAGGGCGGGTTTGAGCACCTTGCGCAGGATCACCATCTCCGGCAGCGAGAGGGCGATGACGCTCATCATGAAAGCCAGCGCCGTGCCCAGGGCGGCACCCTTGCCGAGCAGGGCCTGGATCACCGGCAGGATGCCGGCGGCGTTGCTGTACATGGGTACGCCCAGCAGCACGGCGGCGGGCACCGCCCACCATTGCTCCTTGCCCATGATGCCGGCCATCAGATCTTGTGGCACATAGCCGTGGATGCCGGCGCCGACGGCGATGCCGGCGATCAGCCAGGGCCAGACGCGGCCGACGATTTCCTTCACATGCGCCACGCCGTGGCCCAGATGCTCGCGCCAGCCGGGTTTGCCATTCCCCAGGTCGGGCGTGGCGCCCATCTGGATTTTGCGCACCCAGTCTTCCAAGTGGTGTTCCATGCCCAGGCGGCCGATAACCAGGCCGGCGACGATGGCCACCGCCAGTCCCAGCCCGAGATAGAGCGCCGCCACTTTCCAGCCGAACAGGCCGAACAACAGGGCCAGCGCGACCTCGTTGACCATGGGCGCGGAAATCAGGAAAGAGAAGGTCACTCCCAGTGGCACGCCGGCGGAAAGGAAACCGATGAACAGCGGCACCGCCGAACAGGAGCAGAACGGGGTGACGATGCCCAGCCCGGCCGCCATCACGTTGCCCAGGCCCAATGGCTTGCCGGCCAGCCAGGCGCGGGTGCGTTCCGGCGAGATGTAGCTGTGCACCACGCCCATGACGAACACCACCGAGACCAGCAGCAGCAACACCTTGGGCACGTCGTAGAGGAAAAACCACACCGCCTCGCCCAGATGGGTGCCGGGGGTGAGGCCGATGAGGTCGAAGGTGAGCCAGGCGGAGAGCGCGTCGAGCATGCTTACACCCCCCTTTCCAAAGCATGTTTTCGAGTTGTCAGTGGATAGGCACGAAGACCGATGGGAAGGTGACTTCCCCCTTTCTTAAAGGGGGAATGAGGGGGATTTATCCAAGGGTTGTGCTTGTGCAAGCGTCCGAAAATCCCCCCCGGGCCCCCTTTTACAAAGGGGGGAGTCGAAGGTCCATGCGTCAGCCAGGCGGAAAGCGCGTCGAGCATGGTTTAACCCGCACAACAGCCGGCGCCGTGCCCCGCGCGTTGCAACTGGATGGGTGGGCAGGGCACGTCGCCGTAGGAACAGAACACGCAGCAGTCGCCCGGCTTGGGGGTCAGCATGGCGCCGCAGCCGGGGCAGGGGTAATACCACAGGCAGGCATCGGTGGGCATGGTCTCCGTGGCGGCATGGCCGCAATGGGGACAGGTGAGCGTGGATTGCGGGATGGGGGTCATGGCGCGGACTCGAACTCGACGAAGGCCCGGTTCATGTTGCCCCGGTGCAGGCCATCGTAGTTTTCCAGGTGTTTGAACGCGGGCAGATCGGCGTAGCGGTCGAGCACTTCGCTCATGGATTCCATTTCCTTCGCGGCCGCGCCCACCTTGTTCACCAGGAAGTCGTAGTAGTCGCCGGTTTCGCGCTTGGCCAAGGCGAGGTCGCAGACGCGGCCGTGGCCGGGGACGATGTGCGCCGGGTTGATCGCTTCCAGTGCACGGAATGCCTTCTGGCTGTTCTTCACATTGGACCAGGGCAGCACGCCGAGCAGGCGGTCGATGAACACCAGGTCGCCGCTGAACAGCACACCGTGTTTCGGCAGCCAGACCCAGGCGTCGCCGGGGAAGTGGGCGTTGGTGTAGGTCAGTTCCAGGGTTTCGCCGCCCAGTTCCAGGGTGGCTGAGTCGCCCGGCAAGGTCTTGCCGGCGGGCAGCGGCTTCGTTCCATTCAGGCGTTCACCCAGGAAGCGGTTGAGGCCCGCCATATGCTGTTCCGCGTATTGCGCCTGGGTGGCGGCGGTGCGGGCGAGGGCGATGACTTTCGCCCCTTTGGCCGCGAAATAGTCGTTGCCCAGCCAGCGGTGGTCCTGGCTGCCGCTGTTGATCACCCAGCGCACCGGCTGTTCGGTGACGGCATGGATGGCGGCGGCGATTTTCTCCGCGCCGAGGCGGCTGGCGCCGGAGTCGATCAGGATCACGCCCGCCTGGGTGACGATGAAGCCGAAGTTGGCGTTGAGGCCGTCGTTCTCCGCGTCGCGCTGGCCGAGCGGGCCGATCAGGGCGTAGACGTTGTCGACGACTTTTTCCGCCTTGGGTTGGTAGTCCGCCAAGGCGGAGAGACTGGCAAAGACGAAGAAAACAACAAAAACAAGACGTTGCAACATGAGGATTCCTTAGCGAGACGGCAAGCCGGCTTCATACCAGCCCTTGCTCTGATTGACGACTTTTACCACCAGCAGCATCACCGGCACCTCGATCAGCACGCCCACCACGGTGGCCAGCGCCGCGCCGGATTCGAATCCGAACAGTGAAATCGCCGCGGCCACCGCCAGTTCAAAGAAGTTGGAGGCGCCGATCAGGGCCGAGGGGCAAGCCACGCTGTGTTTTTCCCCCACCTTGCGGTTGAGCCAGTAGGCCAGGGATGAGTTGAACAACACCTGGATCAGGATAGGCACCGCCAGCAGGGCGATGATCACCGGCGCCTTGATAATGGCCTCGCCCTGGAAGGCGAACAGCAGCACCAGCGTGGCCAGCAGAGCGAGGATGGAAGCGTGGCCGAGCGTGGCCAGGGTCGCGTCGAACTTCGCCTGGCCCTGTTTCAGCAGGATGCCGCGCCAGGCTTGCGCCAGGATCACCGGGATGACGATGTACAGCAGCACCGAGATGAACAGGGTGTCCCACGGCACGACGATGGCCGACAGCCCCAGGAGCAGGCCGACGATGGGGGCGAAGGCGAAGATCATGATGGTGTCGTTGAGCGCCACTTGCGACAGGGTGAAATAGGGGTCGCCGCCGGTCAGTCGGCTCCACACGAATACCATCGCCGTACACGGCGCGGCGGCCAGCAAAATCAGGCCGGCGACGTAACTGTCGAGTTGTTCCGCCGGCAGCCAGGGCGCGAACAGATGGCGGATGAACAGCCAGGCCAGCAACGCCATCGAGAACGGTTTCACCGCCCAGTTGATGAACAGGGTGACGCCGATGCCGCGCCAGTGCGACTTCACCTGATGCAGGGCGGAGAAGTCGATCTTCATCAACATCGGGATGATCATCACCCAGATCAGCAGGCCGACCGGGAGATTCACCTGGGCGACTTCCATATGTCCCAGCGCCTGGAACGGCGCCGGGAAAAGCTGGCCCGCGAGAATGCCGACGACGATGCACAGCGCCACCCAGAGGGTGAGCCAGCGCTCGAAAACACTCATGGGCGCCGAGTTTGCCAAACCCGCTGCGCGCTTGGCCGTGGTTTCACATTGCGCGGACATGGCTCAGAGGCCCAGATGCTCGCGTACCGCCGGAATCAGGCGGGCGCGGATGTCTTCGCGCACCTGGATGAAGCTTTCCAGCGGCTCGCCGTGCGGGTCGTGGAAGGGCAGGTGGATGGATTTCACCGGGCGGGGAAAGATCGGGCAGGTCTCCTTGGCGTTGTCGCAAACGGTGACGACCAGGTCGATGGCCTCGTTCATCACCGCATCCACATCCTTCGGGTAGAGACCGTCGGCGGGCAGACCGGCATCCTTCAACGCGGCGATGGCGCCGTCGGCCACCTTGGGCTGCGGCCTGGTGCCGGCGGACAGCGCCCGTACCTGGCCGGCGAGATCATGGTTGAGCAGCACTTCAGCCATCTGCGAGCGGCAGGAGTTGCCGGTGCAGAGCACGAGGACGGTGGCGGTCATGGGGGTTCCTTGGTCAGTTGGCGCAGGGCGCGCAGGGTTGCGAGGGGGTGGTGGTTTCGCTGACGGGCAATGGCGTCATGCCGTCCTTCATATGCAGCAGGATGCGATAGGCCCAGGCCGGCAGATCGGGGTGGATGCGGTAGTGCATCCACACCCCGTCGCGTCGCGCCAGCACCAGACCAGCCTCGCGCAGCACCGCCAGATGGCGGGACACCTTGGGCTGCGAGGCGTCGAGCACGCCGTTCATCTCGCAGACGCAACGCTCCTCGGTATCGAGCAGCAGGCTCAGGATGCGGCGCCGGATGGGGTCGTTCAGGGCTTCGAAATATATTTGCTGATCCATATCAATGTGAGCACACATGCAGTGCATTTGCTGTTTTATTGGATTGTATACATACGACACGTCGTATGTGTTAAGGATTTGTTGCTGAGCGGGGCGGTGCTCGGCGCTTGGTTTGACGGACGCAGGAGCGTGGGGCCGGATTGCGACCCCCGCTTATGGCGTCGGTACGAAGCGTGCGCGCAGGAGTGCGAGGCTGCCGGGATGGCTGATCGGGTCGGCCAGGGCGCTACGGGTGGCGTGGGCGAGGGCGCGTTCGAGGGCCGCCACTGGCGCGGCGTCGGCAAGGTCGAGGCTGACGCCGATCAGGGTGGCGCTGGGCGAGGGCGTCGCCTCGTCGGGCAGGGCGGCCTGGATGGCTGCGGTTGCCAGCAGGGGACGATTTTCCCGTTGCCAGCCGGCGTCGGAGAAGAAACGGTTCCAGGCCTGGCGGGTCAGGGAACGGGCCAGCACGCGGCTGTCGGCGTCATCGAACACACGGGCATGGTCGAGCAGGCCGCGCGCGACCAGCGCGTAATCATCCAGTTCGGCGTCGCTGAACACCTCCTGGCCCACCCGACTCTTCAGCAGTACGCCGTCGCGCATCAGGTCATTCGCGATGAAATCGCGCAGCCGCGCCGCCGCCCTCTCGAAGCGCGGCACGCCGCCACCGGCCAGGCTGAATGCCGACAGGGCAAGGCCGTTGAGGCCGGCATTGAGCTTGTCGTCGAGTGGTACATCGCGCATGCGGCCCACCGCCTTCAGGCGGGCATGGGCGGCGGCGAGCGGGGCGCGCTCGGCGGCGGCGGGCGGGCGGCGTTGCATGGGCAGATGGCCCAGATCGAACGGGCTGGCCGCGTCCAGGCCCCAGATCCGGCGCAGCAGGCGGAACTGTTCCCGCGTCAGCAGCTTGCGCAGCTCCTCCGGTTGCCAGAGGTAGGCGCCGCCCTCGCGGCCGCGGCGGTCGAGGGCGGAGGCACTGGCGCGGAAGCCGCCCGCGGGCGCGGCCAGCACATCGAGCAGGAAATCCAGGGTGCCGTGGGCGATGTCGCGGTAGGCCGGCTGCGCGAACACCTCCGCCGCGCGGGCATAGAGCACAGCCAGTTGGGCGTTGTCGTAGAGCATCTTCTCGAAATGCGGGGTGTGCCAGTCCGGGTCGGTGGTGTAGCGGAAGAAACCGCCATTGATGGGGTCATGTAGGCCCAGCCGCGCCATGTTGTCCAGGGTGAGGCGGAGGATGTCCCCCAGGCGCGGGTCGGGGGTGTGTGCCTGAATGTCGAGCAGGGACAGCAGCAGCGGCGTTTCCGGGAATTTGCTGACCGCGCCGAAGCCGCCCTGGAGGGGATCGGCCGCCTCCAGGGCGGCGTCGAGCAGACGTTGACGGAGGGCGGCGAGATCGCTCGCGTCGGCGGCGATGGGATGTGCCGCCACACCTCGAACGGGCGCCGCCGCCCGCGCGGCGGCTTCGATGCCGGCGCTGTCGGCGCGCCAGTGCCGCGCCAGCTTGTCCGCGACCAGGCGGAAGGTGGCGGCGGGCTGGTAGAGCGCCGCATAGAAGGGATAGCCCTCGGGCGTGACGAAGACGTTGAGCGGCCAGCCCGAGACGCCAAGCAGGCGACGACTGAATTCGATCAGGTCGGCGTCGAGCGCCTGGTTGAGCTCGCGGTCGACCTTTACCGGGATGAAGTCGCGGTTGAGCAGGGCGGCGATGGCGGGATCGCGCCAGCTTTCCCGCTGCATGACATGGCACCAGTGGCAGGCGAAGTAGCCGAGGGAGATCAGCAGCGGCTTGTGCTCGCGCCGCGCCCGCGCCAGGGTGTCCGCGTTCCATTCCTGCCAGGCCACCGGGTCGTCGCCGTGCTGGGCGAGATAGGGCGAGGGATGGCCGGCGAGCCGGTTGATCAGGGGCGGCTCGGCCGCCAGGGCGGGGGCCAGGCAGAGCAGGAACAGGATCAGGACTGGCTTGATCATGCTCAACCCTCGGACGCGATCGCGCGGGCGCGCAGGCGCATCTCGCCGTCACGGATGCTGATCTCGAAGCGGGACAGGAAGCTCATGCCCAGCAGCACCTCGTCGCTGCCGGGGTTGGCGATGAGGGTGCCGGCGACGTCGCGCGTCTCCAGGCCACCCAGGGAGACGCTGGCGAGGCGGGTGGCATAGGCGACGGTGACACCCATCGCGGTCTGCGCCTGGAAGGCCTGGCCGGCGCGCAGGCCGATGCGCCGGGCCAGGTCCAGCGGGATGGCGACCTGGGTGGCGCCGGTATCGACCAGGAAATCCACCGGCTGTCCGTTGATCCTGCCGGGTGCGCGGTAATGGCCGTCGCGCCCGCGCTTGAGCACGATCTCGCCACGCGGCCCGACGACCTGGGCGAGTTCGGCGTTGGGGTGGTGCCGGCGCTCGAGGGCGCCGCCCATCACCCACCAGATCAGGCCGGCGATCAGCAGCCAGCCGGCGATGATCATCAGGAGGCCGGTTCGGCGCACTTATGTAGCGCCGGCTTCCAGCCGGCATCGTGAACAAGCCGGCGAGTCCCAAGGGATACCGTCCCTGCGGGACATAACGCCGGCGCTATGAAATGCGTTCAATGCTTGCCCGTGCTGCCGAAGCCACCCTCACCGCGATGGCTGGCGTCGAAATCATCGACGATGTTGAAGTGCGCCTGCGCCACCGGGACGATGACCATCTGGGCAATGCGTTCGAACGGCTGGATGGAGAAGGCCTCCTTGCCACGGTTCCACAAGGAGACCATGAGTTGGCCCTGGTAGTCGGAGTCGATCAGCCCGACCAGGTTGCCGAGCACAACGCCATGCTTATGGCCGAGTCCCGAGCGCGGCAGGATCATCGCGGCGTAGCCGGGGTCGGCGAGATGGAGGGCGAGCCCGGTGGGAATCAGTTGTGTCTCGCCGGGGTTGAGGATGAGGGCGCTGTCCAGGCAGGCACGCAGGTCCAGCCCGGCGCTGCCGGGGGTGGCATAGTGGGGCAGTTGCGGGCGGACGCGCTCGTCCAGGATTTTCAGATCGACTTGCATGGGGTTCCTTCACTAAACCGACGCATGGGAGTGCAGGCCAGGTCAGGCGCAGCGTGACCCGGCCTACTCGTAATGGGTGTTGTAAAGCCCGGCGATGTGCGCCACCAGCCTTCTCGCCTGGGTCCGCTTGTCCGCCTTTTCCAGGACGTGGCGCCCGGCCTCGTCAAGCAGGACCAGTTGCACCGTGTCGCTGCCTACTGCTTCCCTGACGTCGTTGGCGACGATGAGGGGAAGATGCTTGCGGCGGCGTTTCAGTTCCGCATATTCCTCGATGTTTTCGCTCTCGGCGGCGAAACCGACGCAGAACGGCGGTTTCGGGCGGGCGCTGATGCTGGCCAGGATGTCCGGATTGGGGGCCAGTTCCAGGGTGAGGATGTGGGCATCCTTCTTGATCTTCTGCTCGCTCGGATTGAGCACGTAGTAGTCGGCCACCGCCGCCACCGAGATGAAGATGTCGGTCTGGTCGACCACCGATTCCACCGCCGCCAGCATCTCCTGGGCACTGAGCACGGACAGCAGGCGCGCCTCGCGCGGCGGCGCCAGGCAGACGCGGCCGGAGACCAGGGTGACTTCGGCGCCGGCCTCGATGGCGGCGCACGCCAGCGCGTAGCCCATCTTGCCGGAACTGGGGTTGGTGATGCCGCGCACGGCGTCGATCGCCTCGAAGGTGGGGCCGGCGGTGATCAAGACTTTCAGGCCGTTGAGGCGTTTCGGCTGGAAACGCGCTTCCAGGGCCGCCAGCAGGCTGTCCGGCTCAAGCATGCGGCCGAAGCCGACTTCGCCGCAGGCCTGCTCGCCGCTGTCCGGACCCAGCACCGTGACACCATCGGCCACGAGCTGGGCGATGTTGCGTTGCGTCGCCGGCGCTTCCCACATCTGCCGGTTCATCGCCGGAGCCACCAGCAGCGGGCAGTCACGCGCCAGGCAGAGGGTGGAGAGCAGGTCGTCGGCGCGGCCCTGGGTGAGCTTGGCCAGGAAGTCGGCCGAGGCCGGCGCCACCAGGATGGCGTCGGCGCCGCGGGTCAGGTCGATGTGGGCCATGCCGTTGTCCACCCGCTCGTCCCAGAGATCGCTGAACACCGGATGCCCGGTGATGGCCTGGAAGGTGGCGGCACCGACGAAATGCCGCGCCGCCTCGCTCATCACCACCTGCACGTCGATGCCGCCCTTCACCAGCAGGCGGGCCAGTTCGGCGGCCTTGTAGGCGGCGACGCCGCCGGTCACGCCCAATACGATGCGTTTGATCTCCATCTCAGACGTCCCCGAAAATCACGTCGGCCAGGAGCGCGTGCCTGGCCGGCAGCTGGTTTTTCCAGGCGATGTATGCCCCGGCGGTCATGGCGACCAGGTGTTGCGGCAAACCCATGGCGCGTCCCTCGAATGTGAGTCAACGCGGCGATTGTAGGGCAGGCGTTGCGACGATGCCGTCTTCAGCTGCCCAGCCTCGCCACCCAGGCCTCCGCCGCCGGTCGGATGATCTCCAGCAGAGGCGCCGGGTAGAGACCGCATCCGAGGATCAGCGCCGCGAACAGCAGCAGCAGGACGAGTTCGCGCGGACGCAGGTCGAGCGCGCTGGCCACGCCTTGATTTACCACCGGACCGAGGAAGGCGCGCCGGTATAGATTGATGAAGTAACCGGCACCGACCACCATGGCGAACAGGGCGGCAAGACCCGCGCCGGTGTGGGTCTGGATGGCGGAGACCAGGATCAGCAGTTCCGCCGGGAAGCCGCTGGTGCCGGGCACGCCCATGCTGGCGAGGCCGAAGAACAGGAAGAAACTGGCCAGCAGCGGCATGGTTTTCGCGGCGCCGCCGAGGGCGAGCAGGTCGGTGGAGCCGAGCCGGTGGTGCATGAAGCCGGTGATCAGGAACAGGCCGCCGGCCACCAGGGTGAAGTTGAGCAGTTGCAGCACGGCACCCTGCGCGCCCTGGAGGTTGAACGAGGCGATGCCGAGCAGGACCAGGCCGACGTGGGAGAGGCTGGCATAGGCCAGCATGGCGCGCAGGTTGGTCTGCGCCAGGGCCGCGACGGCGCCGTAGAGCAGGCCGAACGCGCCGAGGCCGGCGAGCAGCCAGTGCAGTTCTTGCGCGGCGTCCGGCGCCAGCGGTACGGCGAAGCGGAAGAGGCCATAGGCGCCCAGCTTGAGGCCGGTGAGCAGGGCCACCACCGCCACCGGGCCTTCCATCGACAGCAGCGGCAGCCAGGTGTGCAGCGGGAATACCGGAGTTTTCACCGCGAAGCCAAGGAACAACAGCAGGAAGACGACCCATTCCAGCCGGTCCGACATGGGGGTGGCGAGCAGGGTCGCCAGGTCGAAGGACAGGCCACCGCCGAGCGCGGCATGGTTGAATGCCAGCAGCAGGAAGCCGAACAGCAGTGGCACACCGCCAGCGAACATGATCAGGGTGTACTTGGTGGCGGCATAGCCGCGATGCGGCCCCACTCCCCAAAGGCTGACCAGGAAATAGAACGGCACCAGCGAGAGTTCCCAGAACAGGAAGAACAGCATGGTGTCCACCGCGCAGAACACGCCCAGCGTCGCCCCGGCCTGCAGCAGCAGCAGGCTGTGATAGAGACGCGGCAGCTCGCGCGCGCTGGTCCAGGAGGCCAGGTTCACGCCAAGAAAGAGCAGGGCTGTGGCGGGCAGGAACAGGACGGAAATGCCATCCACCCCGACCGCGTAGTCGATGTTCAGACCGGGTATCCAGGCCGCGCGCTCGACCAGCTGGAAGCCGGGCAGGCTGGGGTCGAACCGTACCAGCACCAGCGCGGCAAGCGCCAGACCGACGGCATTCACCGCCAGGGCGACACTGCGCGCCGCTTCCGCGCGCGGCGCCAGCCAGACCAGCGCGGCCCCGAACGGATAGGCCAGAAGCAGCAGGGAGAGCGGATCAAACATGGCCGAACCTCCCCGCCAGCAGCCTGGTCGGGCCGTCCAGCAGACCCAGCCAGGGCGCCATGTGGAAGCCGGCGACCAGCATCACCAGCACCAGGATGCCGGCGATGAACCATTCCATGCTGGTCGCGCGTTCGACCGCGCCGCCGCGTCCGGCGGGCGCCGGTGCCAGGAAGGCGCGCTGGAAGGCCCAGAGCAGGAAGCCGGCGGCAACCACGTTGCCCAGCGCCGCGCCCACCGTGGGCAGGGCGCCAAAGCGGTGGATGGCGGCTTCCAGGACCAGGTGGGCGGCGTCGAAGCCGGGCGTGCCGGGCATGCCGACAATGGCCAGGCCGGCGACGAAATAGGCCAGGCCGATCATCGGGATGCGGTCGAACAGGCCGCCGAGCTTCTCCAGGCGGGTGCTGCGGGTACGGCGATAGACCAGGCCGGTCATCAGCATCATGGCGGTGGCGGCCAGCCCGAAATTCACCGCCAGCAACAAGGCGCCCTGGAGCGCCACCTGATCCAGGGCGAACAGGCCGATCAGCACCAGCGAGGTATGGCTGACCACGGCGAAGGCCATGAGGCGGCGCAGATTGGTCTGCTGGAACGCGAGCAGGGCGGCGTAGAACACCCCGGCGGCGGCAAAGCCGACCACATAGGGCGCCCAGGCTTCCACCGCCGCCGGCAGCAGCGGCAGGACGAAGCGGACCATGCCGTAGATGCCCACCTTCACGCCCAGCAGCAGTGCCGGCGCGATGGCGACGTTGCCGAACTGCGCCACCGTCGGCAGCCAGCCGTGCAACGGGAAGATCGGGGTACGCACGCCCAGCCCGTAGAAGAGCAGAAAGAAGCAGACCGCGCCCAGTTCCGGCGGAATGGGTTGGCCGACCAGGTCGAACAGGTCGTAGCTCCAGGCGCCGCCGGTCAGGTCGTGGTGGGTCCAGCCGAGGATGAGCACGCCGGCCAGCAGCATGGCGAGACCGATGCCCTGGAACTGATAGAAGCGGGTCATCGCCGTGTCTTTTTCCGGTGAGCTCGACCAGTGCCCGATCAGATAGCCGATCAGCGCCAGCTCGACGCCGGAGGCGAGCACGAACCAGAGCAGGTTGAAGGTGGTCAGCAAGGTCATCATCACGCCCTCCACCGCCAGGACCACCGCGAGCAGGCGCGCCGCCTCGGGCAGGCCGCGCACGAGGCTGTAGAGGGTGACCAGGAAGACGATGAAGGCGCCGAGCAGGACGAACAGGACGGTGATGCCATCGGCACCGGCGTGATAGGCCAGCGCCCCCGGCAAGTCGAGACGCTCGGCGAATTGATAGGCGGTATTGCCGGCATCGAAGGTGCGGTAGAGCACGACGGCCAGGAGCAGTTCGACGCCGGCGACGATGCGTCCGAGCAGGATCGCCGTCGTGGTCTCACCCAGGCGCAGCAACAGGGCGGCACCCGCCAGCGGCAGGAGTTGCAGCGTCGCCAGCAGCGGCCAGCTCGCGTGTTGGTTCCAGAAAAGTTCAGTCATCACAGAATCACCACCAGGGTGGCCATCACCAGCAGCAACAGATAGCGCGGCTGCTCCAGCAGGGCTTCCACCCATTTCAGCCAATCGCCCAGGTGGCGCAGGCCGGTGCCCAGGCGACCGCCGCCGCCGCGCAGGACCAGGTGCTGCTCGAAACGGTCGAAGCGCCGCGCCACCCAGAGCAGCAGCTCGCCGGCGAGGCCGCGTCCCTTCACCACATCCTGGTCACGCCCGTCGAGCAGCGCGGCGGCGCGTTGTGCCTCCGGCATGCCGACCAGGCGGCTGACCACGTTGTCGTCGATGGCGCGCATGTCGCGCGCCATCGCCAGGGTCGGGCGGGTGAGCAGGCGGTCGGCCAGCGGCTCCAGCCAGAAGCGGTGCAGGGCGGCGGTGTACAGGCGCGGGCAGCGCCGCAGCCAGCCCGGCGCCGGCGGCGTCGGCTCGCGCAGCAGGTGCATGTAGGAAGGCGCGGCGAGGAACTGCCAGGCACGCCAGCTGGCGTGCAGGCCCATGTGCCAGGCGGCCAGCTCGTACAGGCCGAGGCCGCATTCCAGGAACATCAGGCCGACCTGGGTGAGCGTGGCAAACAGCAGGCCGGATTTCACGTCGCTCTGCACGTAGCCGACGATCCAGCCGTAGAGCGCGGTGAGCAGGCCGACGAGGGCGATGAGCGCCATCACCCCGGGGGTCTGGACCAGCACGGGTTGCAGGCGGAGCAGCAGATAGACGCCCGCGTGCACCATCACCGCGCCATAGAAGATGGCGGAGGAAGGCGTCGGCCCCTCCAGGGCGCGCGCGATCCAGGGCGAGAACGGCAATTGTGCCGATTTCGCCAGCGCGGCGGTGACGAAGCCCAGCGCCATGAGGCCGACGTAGAGGGTCGGCAGCCCCTGGCTATGGGCGGCGATGACCGCCCAGTCGAGGTTGCCCAGCCAGTGGAAGGCAAGCGCGATGCCCAGCAGGAAGCCGGCGTCGCCGACGCGGTTGGTGAGGAAGGCGCGCTGGGCGTTGACCGTGGCGGTGTCGCGATCATAGGCATAGCCGATCAGCATCCAGGAGCTCACGCCGGCGAACTCCCAGCCGACGAAAGTCAGCGCCGCGTTGCCGGCCAGCACGATCAGCAGCATGCCGGCGACGAACAGGTTCATGCCGATGAAAAAGCGGTGGAAACCCGCCTCGCGGTGCATGTAGTGGGTGGAGAACCTGAGCGTCACCAGCGCAATGAAGGCGACCAGGGTGCCGAAACCCAGGGAAAGGCCATCCAGGGTGAACGACAGCGGCAGCGCCAGCGCGCCGCTGGCGAACCAGTCGCCCACATGCACCTGGCCGGGCGCGCTGGTCAGCAGGGCCAGCGTATCCAGCCCGAGCAGGGTCAGCAGGCCCAGGCCGCCGGCCAGCAAGGTGATGCGCGCGGTCAGGGGCTCGCCCGCCTCGCCCCGCGCCGGCCCGGCCAGGTGCAGGAGGGCGACCAGCAGCGCCGCCAGTAGCGGCAGCACGGGCACCAGGGCGATCAGGGAGAAGGGGATCATGTGGCCGCTCCCGTGGCGCCGGCGTCCCCGCCGGCAACGCCCGCCGGCGCTACACCGGTCTCGATCAACGCCGGTGGCAGCGCGTCGCGCTGGCCGCGGAACCAGTCCGCCGAGCGCTGCACCCTGGGGAGCGGCGCGCCTTCCGGCTGCCATTTCTCCCAGCCGCTGCCGACCACGAAACGGTGGATCTCGGCACTGTCCGGATCGATGGCGACGAGCTGGATCCAGGCGTTGTCGACGATGTCGCGCACGGCGGGCTGGCGGGTATAGATGGCGGTGAGGACGTCGAGCTTGTGTTCCACCACCACCAGGATGCGCATCGCCTCGTGCACCTCGATCATCTGCCGGGGCAGGCCGGTGCGCAGGTCGGAGGACGCGCCTTCCATCACGCCGATGAGGCCGGAGACGTTGTGCATGACCTTGCTGCCACAGCCGTAACGATCATTGTTGGCGCTGGAGAAGTAGTACTCCAGACTGATGCCGGCGCCGACCGCGCCGTTGATGATCAGATGCCGTTCCAGCACGGCGCCATCCGGGTCCTGGCTGGGGTCATAGGAGACCAGGAAGGCGCGGCGGTCGAAGAAGGCGCCACGGGAGAGCGAGCGGCGGCCGAAGAAGGCGCTGGCGTTGGTGGCGTGGCCGAGTTCCGGCCGCGCCTGCGAGTAGTCGTTGGCGCGGCCACTGACGTGGTTCCAGGCCGCTTCCGGTGTCAGGTCCAGCGGCGCCGACACGAAGCGGCGGCAGCGTTCCTGGGCATGCAGGCGGCAGGCCGCCGCGCAGTCCCGTTGCAGCTTGGTCAGGGCAGCACGCAGGCGCTCGGGCACGCGCGCTTCGTCGTACCAGGTGATGATGTCGTCGCAGGTGTCGTGTTCCGAACCGATGAACCAGGTCGCGTCGGGAATGTCGATGCCGCGCTCGCGCAACAGGGCACGCACCTCGGCACGGTTGGCCATCGCCGCCACCAGGCGCGCGTTCGGCCCGGAGTTGCGGCCGGCGCAGGCGCCGCAACTGTAGGCGGAGCCATGCGGGTTGTTCTGGCTGTGCGAACCATGTCCGACGATCACCACCAGCGCTGAGAATCCGTAGGTCAGGCCGGTATTGCGCAGCAGGGCCTGCACCCGGTCGGCCTGTTCCAGGTCGGTGAAGCCGGGATTGCGCGCTTCCGGGCTGGCGGCGGGGCTGTCGTTGGGCACGGTGAAGGCGATGCGGGTCGCCACCGGCCGGTCGAAGCGGGTTCGCAGGCGTTGTGTGAGGCGCCCCAGCGCCGCCGGGGCGAACGCTTTGCCGGCAAGCACGCCCAGCGTCAACGGCGCGGCGGCAACGCTCATCAGGGCGGGCCCGAGCAGGCCCAGGCGGGTACCCTGGTGCAGGCGTGTCTTCCAGCGCAGGCGCAAGCCTTGCCGTTTCACATGGCGGGCATGGATCGCCGCATCTTCCGCCTGTTCGCGTACCTCGTGCGCCGGCAGCACCACCGTCGGCACCACCGGGCAGAGGGCCACGGCGTGGTCGTCATCGAGGCCGCGCCAGGCATGGGGCACGTTGAAGTGGGCGGCCGCGCCCAGGGTTTCCACTTCCGGCGAGAGTTCTTCCAGGTGACGGCGCAGTCCTTCCTCGCGGTCGTCGATACAGAACACGAGTTGCGCGGCGGGAGGCGTGGCGCGGCTCTTCCAGGGGCCGCGGCCGGCGTTGGCGGCGAGCGCGGCGAGGATCTGCTGGCGGTAGTGGCGCTCATAGGCCTGCAGGTACACCCAGCCCATGCATGGCGGGTCGAGGTCGGCCAGGCAGTCGAGCAGGGCGAGCGCGCCATCGAGGCCGAGGCGGGACAAGGTGTCGGCATCGATGCCGAGGTGCTGACAGAGCAGGAACAGGGGCCAGCGTTGCCGCGCCAGGTGCTCGGCGGCCGCCGCGAAGGCACTGGCATGGCCTTCGCGGGCCTCACGGATCAGCCGCGCCACCGGCAGCCAGTCGGTGTCATCCTCCTCGCCGCTGTGGTTGACCGCTTCGCGCACCAGGCGGTGACCCTGGCCCTGCAGCCATTCCGGCAAGGGGCTGCCGGTCGCGGCGTCATTCGTTTCGCCGCCATAGAGTGCCAGGCGCACCAGCAATTCGGCCGGATGCCGATGCAGGTAGCCGCGCAGGCTGTGCAGGCTGGCTTCGGTCTTGAAATGCAGGCTGGCGAGCCGCTGCGCGTGCAGGCGTTCCAGCACCAGGCGAACGGCCAGGTAATCCAGCATGTCGGCCGGTGTCGTTTCCCCTTCATAGCCGGGGTGCAGGTGACGCCACAAGAACATGCCGGACCAGCCCGGGAGTTCCTTGGCCAGCGCTTCCAGATAGTCGCCACGGCAATCGTCGGGCAAACCCAGGAGCTGCAATTCCTGAACGATGCAGTCCCGGGCGCGCTCCGGCAGTCGTTCCAGGATCTGCTCACAGCCGGGGAAGTCGCCGATCTCGAAATCGGGGTCGCGGCGGGCACTCTCCAGCCAGGCCACGTAGAAGCCGCGCGGCCGATCGAGGTTGTGCCAGGCGGCCATGCCCAGGTCGAGATGCGCGGCCAGATGCCTGACCAGATGCGGGCGCTGCGCTTCCATCAGGTCGCGGCCGCTCAGGCGCAGCAGCAGGCCGCGCAGGGTCAGGCCCTGGCCGAAGCCATCCATCACCGCGGCCAGGGCCTGTTCGGCATCCTGCTTGATCCGGTGTTGTTCCCAGAGCTGGGCGGCCTCGTCGGTCAGGGGGGCGGCCGTGTCGGCCCCCCCCCGTGCCGGTGACAAGGCTGCGCCACAGGCCCGCCACAGCGCGGCAAGCGCCACCGCCTCGCTTTCCTGGCCCAGCAGCAGTTGATGGCGTGCCGCTTCCGACACATCTTCCTGGATCCTGGACAGCGCACCTAACTCCTCGATGCGCCAGTCCAGGCTGGCGGCCGGCAAGGGCGTGAGATCGAAGCGCAACGCGGCCAGCAGGACGTCGCGACGCCTGATGTCGCCGGCCAGGACCTCGGCGGCGCGCAGTTCCGGGGTCTCGTCGAGTGCGGCGTTCAGGTCGGACAGATCGATGCGGCCCTGCCGGATATAGCTGCGAAAGGTTTCCGCGGACTGATAGCCGTGATTGCCGGTGGCCGCTTCCGCCGCCGCCAGCGCAGCGCGGAAGTGCAGGTCCTGGAAACCGTGCAGGGTGTTGTGATGGACGAAGTCCTTGATCGGTGCCTGCGCCGGCAGGACGTGTTCGAGATGGTGCAGCAGGTCGTGCAGCCAGTCGTGATGCGTGGTCATGGGACGAACAGGTGCGCGTAGCGACCGACCGAGGCGGCGATCAGGTTCAGCATCGGCGCCGGATGGAAGCCGATGACCAGGCTGCCGCCGGTCAGTACGGCGGCAGCGGTCAGCTCGCCTCGGCTGAGGTCGGGCAGATGTTGCATGCGAGTCGAGACAGGGCCGGTGAACAGGCGTCCGATGGTGCGGATGGCGTAGGCGGCGCTGATGACCACGGTGAGCGAAAGCAGCACCATCCACGCGCCCCAGCGTTCGAAGCCGCCGACCAGGGCGTGCAGTTCGGCGATGAAGCCGGCGGTGCCGGGCATGCCGACGGCGGCGATGAAGGCCAGCACGGTGAAGAACGCGAAGCGTGGCATCACCTTCACCAGTGAGGCGTAATCGGCGAGTTCGCGAGTATGGGTGCGTTCATAGAGCAGGCCGATGAGGAGGAAGAGCGCGCCCGCCACCAGACCATGCGCCACCATCTGCATCACCGCGCCGGTGAGTCCGGCGGTGTTGAGGGCGGCCAGGCCGAGCAGGACCACGCCCATGTGCGACACCGAGGAATACGCCACCATTGCCTTCAGGTCGCTCTGTTTCCAGGCCAGCACGCCGCCGTAGACCAGGCTGATCAGGGCCAGCGTCATCAGCAGGCCCTGCAGCGCCTCGGCGGCCGCCGGCAGCATCCAGACCGCGCGGATCAGGCCGTAGGAGCCCATCTTGAGCAGGATGCCGGAGAGCAGGATGGAGACCGGGCTGGGCGCTTCGACGTGAGCCAGGGGTAGCCAGCCGTGCAGCGGGAAGATCGGCATCTTCACCCCGAAGCCGATCAGGAGGCCGAGGAACAAGCCGATCTGGGTGGCTTCCGGCAACAGCCACGCGCCTTCCCGGATCACCCCCATGTCGAAGGAATGGCCGGGGGCGGCGTCGTAGAGCATGAGCAGGGCGATCAGCATGAACACCGAGCCGCCCATGGTATAGAGCACGAAGTTGAGCGCGGCATGGCTGCGGTTCTTGCCGCCGTAACGGTCGATCAGGAAGAACAGCGGCAGCAGGGTGAGTTCCCAGAACACATAGAACAACGACCAGTCGCGCGCGGTGAACACGCCCAGCATGGCCGCCTCCAGCAGCAGCAGCAGCAGGTAATAGCCCTTGGGCTTGTCCTTGATGCCGGTGGAGGCGAGCACGGCGATGAAGGCCAGCAGGGTCGCCAGCCAGACCATGGGCAGGGAAATGCCATCCACGGCGAGGGTGAAGGCGCTGCCCAGGCGCGGGTTCCAGACATGGCTTTCGATCAGTTGCGCGGTCGCGATCGAAGGATCGAAGGCGCTGGCCAGCCACATGCTCCAGACCAGCGTCATGCCCGCCACGATGATGGCGACGCGGCGGATGAGCGGACCTGCGCGCGGGGGCAGGAACGCGATGAGCAGCGCGCCGAGCAGGGGCAGCAACAGCAGGGTTCTCAGCACGGCAGGTCCGGGTCGGGATCAGGCTGTGGCCGTTGCCGGCTTCACCAGGCAGAACAGGTCATCATGGGCGACATCGGCCAGGCGCTCGTAGATGGCGGTCAGCGCCTGGTCCTCGGTGGCGAAGATGTTGTGCTGGCCGATCAGGTCGAACAGGCCGGTGGATCGCATGACGTCGAGAATCTGTTTCTTGAGGCCGGAGAACACGATCTCGACATGACCCTCGCGCAGGCGCGTCACCAGGTGGTGCACCACTTCCTCGCCGGAGGCATCCATCTGGTTCACCGCGTCACCGACGATGAGCACGTACTTGGCGTGGGGATGGTCGGCCACCGCTTCCAGGACCGCATCCTCGAAGAAGGCGATGTTGGCGAAATAGAGGGAACCGTCGAAACGCATGGCCACCACATGTTCGCTGGTGGGCAGGTTCGGATGCACCTTGATGTCGCGCAGGGTGCCATCGGGGAAGCGGCCGAGGATGGCGACACGGGGCCGCATGGTGCGGTAGAGATAGAGCAGGATGGCGAGGCCGGCGCCGACCAGGATGCCGTTGTCCAGGTGCGGCGCATACAGCAGGGTGGCGATGAAGGTGACGCCGGCGGCGATGCCGTCATGGCGGCTGGCATGCCAGGCGTGCTTGATCGCCTCGAAGTTCACCAGGCCGATCACTGCCATGATGATGATGGCCGCCAGCACCGCCTGCGGCAGGTGGTAGAGCAGCGGGGTCAGGAACAGCAGGGTGAGCAGGACGAAGCCGGCGGTGATCACCGAGGCCAGGCCGCTCACCGCGCCGGCGTTGAAGTTTACCGCCGAGCGGGAGAAGGAGCCGGACGCCGGGAAGGCCTGGGTCAGGCTGCCGGCGATGTTGGCCAGGCCCTGGCCGATCAGTTCCTGGTTGGGGTCGACTTTCTGCTTGGCCTTGGCTGCCAGGGCCTTGGCGATGGAAATGGCCTCCATGAAGCCCACCAGGGAGATGACGATGGCGGCGGAAAGCAGCGAGCCGAGGGCGTCCAGGTTCAAGTGGGGCATGGACACGGACGGCAGTCCCTTCGGGATGCTGCCCACCACCTCGCCACCGCCCACCAGCTTGAGTTCGTCACCCTTCACCTTCTTGATGCGCCAGCGCACCCCGTCAGCCTGGGCCCCGTCGGGTGCGTTGCCCTCGAGGAACAACTGGCTGCCGCCCTGGCCGTCAGGCACCCGCTCGAAAGCCATCTTGCGCAGGGCGCGCATGCGCTTGCCGTTTTCCTTTTCCCGGTCATCGAGTTTCAGGCGCAGCACGTCAATTTCGTAGTGCAGGCTCAGGGCCGCCTGGCTATGTACGCCATGCAGCTTTTCCTGCGCCAGCAGCAGGCCGTTCTTGGCTGCGATGTCGTCATTGATCTCCGCGATCTTCCGGTCGGCTTCCACCCACTCCCGGAGCATGATCTGCACTTCTGGATTGACCACCTGTGCCAGCCTGGCGGTATCGTTGCGTTCGAATGCTATGGCCCAGGAGAGGGTGGTCGTCAGGACCACCGCGATGAGCACGCCCGGCCATTTCGGCTTGTATCTCTTGATGCCCCACATCATCACGATCGCCAGGACGCCCATGCCCAGCGTCGGCAGGTGGGTGTCGCCGATCTGCTGGAACACCCCCCAGATGTCCTTCATGAAGCTTTCCGAACGGCCCATGGGGACACCGAACAGCTTGGATACCTGGGACAGGCCGATGATGATCGCCGCCGCGTTGGTGAAGCCCACGATCACCGGATGCGAGAGGAAGTTGACGATCACGCCCAGCTTCAGCACACCCAGGGAAAGCTGGAAGATGCCGACCATCAAGGTCAGCGCGATCGCCAGGGCGATGAACTGGTCCGATCCGGGCGGGGCCAGCACCGCGAGCGAGGAAGCGGTCAGCAGCGAGACGACCGCCACCGGGCCGGTGCCGAGGTAATTGGAGGAACCGAACAGCGCCGCCACTGCCACCGGCAGGAAGGCCGCGTAGAGACCATAGTAGGCCGGCATCCCAGCCAGCTGGGCATAGGCCATGGACTGGGGAATCAGGACCAGGGCCACCGTGATCCCGGCGATGAAATCCGCCTTGAATAGATCGCCCTTGAGGGGAAACCAACGCAGGAAAGGGAGGTAGCGGGCAATGGCATTCATGGGCGGTAGCGGCGAGGGAACACAGTGAATCGGCTGAAAAATGGCCGGATCGGCCGGCCAGGGGTGGGTTCAAACGAGTGTTTCAACATGAAACGCAAGCGAAACGCTGCAAATTGTAACAGTACGATCAGCATTCGCTAAAGTAGGTGCAGGGCGGCACCGGAAATTGCATCAGGCCAGGCCGAATTTCTTGATCTTGCGCCACAGGGAGACCCGGTCGATTCCGAGCATTTCCGCCGCCTGGCCACGGTTGCCGCGGGTATGCTCCAGCGCGCGGCGGATCAGTTCGGCTTCCTGGTCCTCCAGGGTGGGGAAGGCGTCGCCCGCGCGTGGCAACACCTTCACCTGGATGGAGCGGCTGGCGTCCGGCAATTGCGCGACCTCCAGCACGGCGCCCTGGGCCAGGGCCACCCCTCGTTCCATCATGTTGGAGAGTTCCCGCACATTGCCCGGAAAATCGTAGTCCACGAGCAGGCGCATGGCTTCGGGATCGATGTCGGCCACCGGCTTGGCCATGGCGATGGCGTGTTTCTTGAGGAAGTAATAGGCCAGCAGGGGGATGTCGTCGCGCCGCTCGCGCAGGGGGGGCAGCACCAGATTGACCACGTTGAGGCGGAAGTAGAAATCGGAGCGCAGACGCCCCGCCGCCACCGCTTCCTGCAAATCCCGATTGGTGGCGGCGACGATGCGGACATCGACAGGAATCGGTTGGGTGCCACCGAGGCGCAGCAGTTCGCGCTCCTGGATCACGCGCAGCAGTTTCACCTGCATCACCGGCGACATCTCGGCCACCTCGTCGAGGAACAGGGTGCCACCGTCCGCCACCTCGATGAGGCCGCGCTTTTCCCTGTCGGCACCGGTGAAAGCGCCCTTGTCGTGGCCGAACAGCTCGTTGGCCAGCAGTTCTTCCTGCAGGGCGCCGCAGTTCACCGCCACAAAGGGCCCCTCGGCGCGCTTGCCATGGAGATGGACGTAACGCGCCATCAGTTCCTTGCCGGTGCCGGATTCGCCGGTGATCAGCACGTTGCAGTCGGTGGCTGCCACCTGGCGGGCCACCTCGAGCAGTCGCTGCATGTCGAGATCCTGGGTGATGATGTTGACGCTGCCCTGGTAACCTTCGATGCGCCGCTTGAGCGCGCGGTTCTCCCGTTTCAGGTGGACCATGTCCAGCGCGCTTCGTACCACCTGGCGCACCTCATCCAGGCGGTAGGGTTTGGCGACATAGTGGAAGGCACCCTCCTTCATGGCCGCGACCGCCGAATTGAGGGTGGCATGGCCGGTGATGAGCACGGTTTCGCTGTCCGGATGCAGCTCCCGCGTGCGTTTCAGGATGGCCATGCCGTCCACCTTGTCCATCACCAGGTCGGTCAGCACCACGTCGAACGTCCCTGACTCCAGCGACTTGAGGCCGGCCAGGCCGCTCTGTCGCGCGGTCACGTCATAGCCCTCCTTGCGGAAGACATGGGCCAGGCTTTTCAGGGCGGCGGCTTCGTCGTCGATGATCAACAGGGAGGGCGTCTCGGTTTCATGCATGGGGTTCTTCCTGAGTTCTGCAGGGCAGCCAGAGGGTGAAGCGGGCACCGGCGCCGGCTGCGGTTTCCGCCGCCACACAGCCGCCATGTTCGGTGACGATTTCCTCCACCACGAACAGGCCGAGGCCGATCCCATGTTCCTGGCCATGCCCCTTGCCGCGCGTGGTGAAGAAGGGATCGAAGACGTGTGGCAGCGCTTCGGGCGGGATGCCGGGGCCGTCATCCTGGATCTCGATGACGGTGACGCGGCGATCCTCATGCATCTCCGCCACCGCTCCGGCCAGGCTGGCGCCGGCGGCGGGGCGGCTCCCGCCCCAGGTGGCGCGTCGCGCGCTGATCGCGATATGGCTGGCGCCGGCGTCAAGGGCGTTGCGCAGCAGGTTGATGAATACCTGCTGCATGCGCTGCTCGTCCACCCACACCGCCAGATCCGGCTGCAGCGCCAGGTCCAGGCGGTCGGCCGCCGGACGCCGCTTGCCCAGCAGCAGCAGGCTCTTGTCCAGCACCTCCTCAAGGGCCACACGCTGCGGCTGGAAGTCCTGGCGCCGGGCGTAGTCGAGCAGGGTGCGCACGATGCGCCGGCCACGCTCGGCCTCGGCATCGATCTGGGCGATCCAGGCGCGGTGAGGATCATCAGCGGCCATTTCTTCCGCGATGATCTGGGCGGCGGCGGAAATATTGCCCAGGGGATTGTTCAATTCATGCGCCACACCCGAGGCCAGCACCCCCATGGAGGACAGTTTTTCCGCGTGCAACACCTGACGGCGGCGTACATCCAGCTCTTCCAGCATGCGGTTCAGGGCATGGGTGAGGGAGATGAACTCGCGGTCGCGTGAAGGCGCGACGAAGCGGGTGAAGCGCCCCTCGGCCAGGGGTTGCAGTTCCGCCTCCAGATCCCGCAGGGGACGCGCCACCATGCGCGCGATCCCTTGCCCGGCGAGCAGCCCCAGGATCACCACGGCGAGCGCGAAAGCCATCATGGCGCGGGTGGACTGCCCCACCGATTCCACCAGGACGGCGCGTTCCCGCCGGCCCAGGTGTTCCGCGATGGTGGAGATTTCGTGCCCCGCCGCGCGCACCGCTTTCTCCTTCTGGGTGTCCAGGGCGCTGGTCGCGTCGAGCTGGCGGCGATAGTGATCCAGGGCTCGCGCCAGCCGGGTCAAATCCACGTCCATCGCAAGGCTCCGGAACAGGCTGCGCCGCGCATCCAGATCGATCGCGACCGCGTCCGCCAGTTCCAGCGCGGCGAAACGGTCGGCCGGATCGCGGTACAGGAAGTAGTTCTTTTCCTGGCGACGCATTTCCAGGGTCCGCTCGCGAAAGTCGGATACCGCCACGCCTTCGCCGATGCGTTGGCCCAGATAGCGCAGATCGGCGTAGACGGTGGCCATGAACGCCATGCCCAACAGCGCGAGGGCGCCATAAGCCAGCCCGATCTTTCCACGGATGCTCCGCATGTGTTTCTCTTTGCAACATTGGTGTTGCGCCTTTTAACACCGGCCCCGGTCAGGCGCAATCAGCGGCGAGCCGCGTGATTCATCGCCCCGAGGTTACACATCGCAACGCCGGGTTATCCGTGCTAGGCGGTTAATGTGTTAATAATCAGTATGTTAGTTGATTAAATCGGCTGGCATGACAGCTGCTATGCGAGACCACCCCATTATCGGAGTGGATCATGAAAAAACTGAGCCAGCACCTCAAGCAAGCCCTGGCCGCCCTGGCGACGGCGGATGCCGGTGAAATGCTGAGCCGCCGCCAGATGGCCCGCGTGCTTCAGGGCCAGGCCGGTCCCGCCGTGCCGCCGCGTCGACAGGTCGCGCTGTGGGCCGGCGCCACCCCATCGAAAGCAGTTCTCGACTATGCCCTGGCGGCCTGCAAGCGACTGGACGCCGGACTTGCCGTGCTGCATGCCCCGGGCAAGGATATGGCATGCCTGCGCGCCGCGCTGGGCGCTGGCGACTTCCATTCGACCGCGCTGGGCGGCAGGCCGGAGGCCGCCGTGCGCCACTACATCGCCACGCATTCCCAGGTGGCATTCCTGGTGCTGGATGGCGACGACGCCACCGCCCAGTTGCTGGCCCAGCGCGCCGGCAATCCCGGCGTGCCCATGGTCCTGGTGGCGGGCGAGCGCACCTCGCGGACAACGCGTTCGTCCTCCCACACCAGCGCCATGCCGGCCCTGGGCTGATCCTTTTCCTTCTCTCACAGCGGAGCCAAGCATGTCCCTTTCCAGCAAACCCTCGTTGTTGCCGACCCTGACCTTTGGTGTCGCCAGCGTCGTTCTCTATTACTTGCTGTTTCATTTCTCGGACCATTTCGTGGATTGGGCATATCGCACCAAGCACGGCGAGAAATCCCTGTTCCTGATCCCGGTGGCCGTGGCTTTCGTGTTTTCCTATTTCCATGGCCAGTTCACCGGCCATTTCTGGGAAACCATGGGTTTGCGCGCCGCCAGGACCAGCGTCGTCACCAAGAAAAAGTAACCCCCAGGAGCATTCAAGTGGATAGCAGCCTTTTCATCGACATCAATCTCTATACCGCCACCGCCCTGTTCGTGGTCGGATTCGTGGGCGGCATGGTCTCGGGCTTCATCGGCTCCGGTGGCGCCTTCGTCCTCACCCCGGCGATGATGACCCTGGGCGTACCCGGCATCGTCGCCGTGGCGTCCAATATCTGCCACAAGTTCCCCAAGTCCCTGGTGGGAGCCATGAAACGCCACAAGTATGGGCAGGTGGACATCAAGCTCGGCCTGATCATGGGCGTGTTCGCTGAAATCGGCGTGTTGATCGGCAAGCACGCGATGACCAACGTCAAGCACGTCTATGGCGAGGTGGGGACCAACCTGTACGTTTCCGTGGTGTTCGTGATCGTGCTGGCGGTGGTGGGCAGCTTCGTGCTGCGCGACGCCTTCCGCATGTTCAAGCAGGAGAAGGAGGGCGGCGAGGATGCGCCGCATGAGGTGCCGAAGCTGGCGCGCTGGGTGCAGTCCGTCCACATCCCCGGCACCATGGTCTATTTCAACGCGCTCAAGGCGAAGGTTTCCGTCCTGTTCATCGTGCCGCTGGGCATGGCCACCGGCATGCTGGCCGCCACCATCGCCGTGGGCGGCTTCATCGGCGTACCCGCCATGATCTACGTGCTGGGCGCGCCCGCCCTGATGGCCTCCGCCACGGAACTGGTGATCGCCTTCGTGATGGGTGCCGGCGGCACCATGCTGTATTCGCTCGACGGCGTGGTGGACATCCGCCTGGCCATGATCATCCTGGCCGGCTCCCTGTTCGGCATCCAGATCGGCGCCATCGGCACCACCTACGTCAAGGACGCCGTGGTCAAGTTCGTCATGGGCCTGATCATGATCATCGTGCTGTTCTCCCGCTTCTTCTATGTGCCGGGCTATCTCTCCCACCTGGGTCTCATCGATCCCATCCAGGAGTCCACCATCGGCACCCTGAAATTGATGGGCGACATCACCCTGGTCATCGCCCTGGCCGTCGGTGGCCTGACCATCATCGCCGCCCTGATCAAGGGGATGGCCGCGCATCGGCGCGACCAGGAAGCCCAAGGCAACCTGGGCAACGCATAAGGACAACGTCATGAACCGCAACAACATCAAGCAGATCCTGTTCGCTACCGACGGCTCGGAGTATTCCGTTGGCGCGCAGAGGGTGGCCATCGAACTCACCAAGCGCTGCCACGGCGAACTCCACATCATGAGCATCATGCTCACCACCCAGGATCTGGAAGGCGTGGGGACCCAGAACATGCGGGAGGATCGGGAAAAGGCGGTCCAGGCCCGGCTCGACAAGGCCGCCGAAGCCGCACTGTCCGAGGGCGTGCCCTCCACCCTGCACCTGGTCTACGGCCAGGAACCGCAGCAGGAAATCGTCAATACCGCCGCCGAAATCGGCGCCGACCTGATCGTTCTGGGCCGGCGCGGCTCGCGCGGGCTGGCCCGTTCGATGGTCGGTCACGCCACCGCCTATGTGGCGGGCCACGCGCCCTGCAACGTGCTGGTCGTGCCCCGGGGCGCGTCGGCCTGGAACAAACGCATCCTGCTGGCCACCGATGGTTCGGAACACAGCGTCGCGGCCGGTGATACGGCGGTGGCCGTGGCCAGGCAGTGCGGCCTGCCGGTGAGCGTGGTGTCCGCCACCACCCGCAGCCACAGCGACGAGCGCAGGGCCGAGGCCCGGAACAGTGTGGACCGCAAGATCGCCAAATTGAGCGAAGCCGGTATCCAGTGCGATGGCCAGGTGCTCGAGGGCCGGCCTGACGAAGTCGTGATCGAGGCCGCCGCAAAACAGGACGCCGATCTCATCATCGTCGGCAGCCACGGCCGCACCGGCCTGATGCGCCTGATCCTGGGCAGCATCTCCGAGCGCATCATGGGCCAGGCGCAATGCCCGGTGATGGTGGTCAAAAAGGCGGACTGACCAGGAGCGTCGTCGCGACCTCGCCTACCCGCGTCCCGCCCGCCGGGCGCGGGCCGGGCGAGGGTGTCACAGACTTCCGCCGAAGCGCGCAAGCGCTCGTCATCGTCTCAGAATTCGTTCCTGATCCGCTTGTAGCCCCTCACCAGTTCGTGATTGGCCAGGGCGACACTTTCCGAAAAACCGGTTTGATCCTCGGTGACCGGCTGGATCTTGGCCAGTTCGTTGTCGGAGTGGATGTTGCTGGTGGAGGGGATGTAGAAGCCGGGCGGCACGGTGCAGCCTTCCACCACGGAGTTGTGCCGCACCACCGAGCCGTCTCCGACAGTGCAGTTGAACAGGACCGAGTTGAAGCCGATGAAGACCTGGTCGCCCACCACGCAGGGGCCGTGGACGATGGAACGGTGGGCGATCGAGGTGCCTTTGCCGATGCTGACGCCGCCGCCGGCCTTGCAATGGATGACCACGCCGTCCTGAATGTTGGAGTCGGCGCCGATGAGGATGGGCTCCATGCCACCGTCATCGTCCACTTCATCAGCACGGATCACGGCGTAGGGGCCGATGAAGACATTTTCCTCGACGATGACTTTGCCGCAGAGGATGGCGGTGGGATCGACGAAGGCGGATTCGTGAACGACGGGTACGTCGCCGTTGGGGTTGCGGCGGATCATTTCTGGCTCCTGCATTGAAAAATGGGCGAGAGTGTCCGTCATTCGCGTGCATGCGGGAATGAGGTAGCGCGAGATGGGGGGATTTCCAGGCCTGGGTCGCGCATTTCCGCCGCAAGCCCACGCTGGCTGGCGTGTCATGATGTACGCATCCGCTCGCCCGGGTCGGGTTCGGCGCGCGCGGTGTGGGGTATGCTCCGGCGCGTTGCCTCCTCTTCCCGCCATTTCGGCATGCGCCTACTGATCATCGAAGACAACCGGGATATCGCCGCCAATCTCCTGGATTACCTGTCGGCGCATGGCCATGTGGTTGATCTCGCCCGGGATGGCTTGGGCGGGCTGCACCTGGCCCTGATCAACGATTACGACGCCATCGTGCTCGATCTCATGCTGCCTGGCATGGACGGTCTCACGTTGTGCGGCAAGTTGCGCGGCGAGGCGGACAACCGTACCCCGGTGCTGATGCTGACCGCGCTGGACACCCTGGATGACAAGGTTCGTGGTCTGGAAACGGGGGCGGATGACTATGTGGTCAAGCCATTCGCGCTGCGCGAGGTGGAGGCGCGGCTGCGCGCCCTCGCCCGCCGTGCGCAGCCGCAGGGGCAGACCCGCAAGCTGCATGTGGCCGACCTGAGTCTCGATGTGGAGACTTATCGCGTCAGTCGGGGAAAACGCGCCATCGATCTGCCGCCGATCCCGCTCAAGTTGCTGGAATTGCTCATGCGCGCGTCTCCCCGGGTGGTCAGCCGCAAGGAGATGGAGGCCGCCATCTGGGGTGACCGGCCCCCGGACAGCGATGCGCTGAAAGCGCATTTCCACGTCCTGCGCGGCGCCATCGATAAACCCTTCGAAATGCCTCTGCTGCGCACGGTACGCGGGGTGGGGTATCAACTGGCTGATCCGGATGCGGCGACGTAGTTTCCGGTTCCGGGTCGCGCTCCATTTCGCCGGCTTTGGCGCGCTGCTGAGCCTGCTGATCTGTGCCGCGGTATTCGTCTTCGCGCACGATCTGGGCCAGCGCTTGATGGATGAAACCCTGCAGGCGGAAATGCAGGATTACCTGACCCGGCTGGAACGCAATCCCAGGGCGGCGTTGCCCCTCACCCTCACCCTCAGTGGCCATGTTCTCGACGGCGGCCGCGACGATGCCGGCGTTCCCTCGGTCTTGCGCGCGCTCACGCCCGGCAAGCACGACATCATCATGCATGGCCTGTCGTACCGGGCGATGGCGAGCGATCATCACGGCAAGCGGTATGTCTTCCTGTTCAACGAGTCGCTTCAGCAGCAGCGGGAACGGCAGTTTCTGTTGTTCCTGGGCGGCGGCGGCCTGGCCATGACCCTGCTGGCCGCGCTGGGCGGCTTTGCCCTGGCGCGTCGGGTCGTGGCGCCGGTGACGGCGCTGGCCGCGCGCGTCAGCGCCGCCGGCCCGCGTGAATCGGCGATCCGCGCCAGTAGCGGCGGTGCGCTGGACGAGGTGGAGGAACTGGCGCTCATCTTCGATCGCACCCTGGCCAGCATCCAGAGCTGCATCGCGCGGGAGCGTGATTTCACCTCCAATGTCAGCCATGAACTGCGTACTCCCCTGGCCATCATTCGCGGCGCGGTGGAAGTGCTGGAGGAAGATGCCGCCCTGAATCCCGGACAGCGCCAGCGTCTCGCTCGCATCGAACGCGCAAGCCGCGACATGGCCGACCTGACCAGCGCCCTCTTGCATCTGGCTCGGCATGAAAGCGCCCTGCCCGGCGAGCGTGAAAGCTGCGATCTGGCGGCAGTCGTCCGTGACTCCATCGAAAAATATCGCGCCCTGAATCGGGAACGGCCCCTGTATATCAGTGTGGACATCCCGGCGCGACTCATGCTCCCGGTTGCCAGAATCCTGGCCGTGGTCGTGGTGGACAATCTGGTGGGCAACGCGTTCCAGCACGCCGGGTCCGGCGCCACCCGCCTCGACCTGCGCCTGGAGCCGGATCGGCTGGTCATTCGCGATACTGGATCAGGCATCGTGGCAAGCGAATTGAGCGATGTTTTCCAGCGCCATTACCGGGGGACGCATTCCACCGGCCTGGGCATCGGCCTCTCCCTGGTCAAGCGCATCTGCGACTTGAGTGGTTGGGAAGTGCGCATGGAAAGCGCCCCGGGCCAGGGCACCACGGTCTCACTGCTGTTTCCTCCCTCGGTCGCGCCTTAACCATTCCTTGACCTGATGGCAACCTGGGCTTGACCCGGTCGAGCCTAGGATGCGCGAGAGCCCCTTCGCCTGGTAGGTCTGACTCAGGGCGGCATGGGCCATTCGTCCAATCTCGACCATCGGCAGGAGACTATCCAATGACTCAACATATCGATCGACGCAATTTTCTGAAAATGGGCGGCGTCATTCTGGCGGCCGGATCGGCCGGGTGCGCCACCGGCGTGACCAGTTCCGCCATGGCTGGCGGCGCCAGGGCCGCCGCGGTTTCTTCCGGCATGATGGCCAACCTGCCCAAGGCCAAAGGCCCGCGCCTGGTGGTCGTGGGGGGCGGCACTTCCGGCCTCACCATCGCCAAGTACGCCAAGAAGGCCTACCCGAAATTCGACGTCGTTCTGGTGGAAAAGCGCGATATGTACTCGTCCTGTTTCTCCAGCAACATGTGGTACGCGGGCGTCATCAACCTGGAATTCCTGGCCGAGCACAGCTTCCTCGATGCCGCCGTCAACAATGGCTACATCTACTTCAATGCCACCGTCACCGGTCTCGATCGCGCCGGCCGCGTGCTGGCGACCAACGAGGGCGACATCCACTATGACTTCCTGGTGATCGCCCCCGGCATTTCCTACGACTACGACAAGATCGGCGTCAAGGACGCCGGTGCCCAGGCGGCGTTGCGCCAGATGTATCCCGGTGGTTTCATTTCCCCGACCGAGCACGTCACCATCAAGCGCAAGCTCGACGAGTTCGAGGGTGGCGTCTTCGTGCAGACCGTGCCGTCCGGCAACTACCGCTGCCTGCCCGGCCCCTATGAGCGGGCCTGCCTGATGGCTTCCATCTTCAAGAAGAACAAGATCAAGGGCAAGGTCCTGGTACTGGACGCCAATCCCGAGATCACCATCAAGAAAGTCGGCTTCCACGCGGCCTTTGACGAGTTGTACAAGGATTACCTCGAATGGAAGCCCAACCAGGGCGTGCTCGGGGTCGACGTGGAGAAGCGCATCATCAAGACCGAGTTCGACGAGTTCAAGTTCGACGACGCCGCCATTTACGCCAATTGCCGCGGCTCCACGCTGATCGAGCATCTTGGTCTCATGGGCGACAGCCAGAAGACCAACCAGAAGGAAGCCAACATCGATACGCGCTTCTACAACATCATCGGCGACCCCCATGTCTATGTCACCGGCGACGCGCGTCCCCATCCCTACTCCAAGAGCGCGAACACCTCCAATACCGAGGGCCATTTCGTCGCCCAGGTGCTGGCCGCTCGCGCGCAGGGCAAGGAAATCGACTGGGTC
Organism: uncultured Thiobacillus sp.; assembly: GCA_964393825.1. Lineage (GTDB taxonomy): Bacteria > Pseudomonadota > Gammaproteobacteria > Burkholderiales > Thiobacillaceae > PFJX01. The sequence goes on from CAYMUY010000015.1 coordinate 39,902, forward strand.
AGTCCGCGCACCATTTGCTACTCCATGGTCAACGCCAACCCGGCGGAAGCCATTTCCGTCGATGCCGGCTACGACTACGATCCCGCCAAGGATGCGATCACCGGCTTCTCCAAGGACACCAAGACCTTCGAGAACCGCAGCACGGCTTACGGCCAGGCGACTCTGGAATGGGCCCGTGGCATGTATCGCGACATGTTCAATGCCTGATTGGCGCGAGCCCGTCACGCGCGTTTGATACAACCCGCCGCCCTTCGGGGCGGTTTCCTGCCATGGAGAATAGCTGATGGATAGGCGTGGATTCGTGAAGGTATGCGCGGGCAGCGCGGCGTTGGCCCTGGCCAACTGGGAGCGGATGGCGGTTGCCGCCGGCTTCGAGTCGTTCCCCCCCGCGAAACTGACCAACAAGTTTGGCGCCCCGCTCAAGGGCGCGGAAATTCCGACCAATGAGGCAATGGTGTTTTCCTATCCCGTCGCCGGGGTGCCCTGCTTCCTGATCAACCTGGGCGACCGTCCCGTTCAGTCCGGCCAGGCGCTGAATAACGAGGATGGCGAGTACCAATGGAAGGGTGGCGTCGGCCCGAAAGGCCAGTTCGTGGCTTTCGTCGCCATCTGCACCCACCAGTTGAGCTATCCGCAACCGGAAGTGTCCTACCTGCGCTATGCCGCCGAGGGCAGCGAACTGGCCGGCGGCGCCGGCAAGATCGTCTGTTGCGCCCATGCCAGCGTGTTCGAGCCAGGTGAAGGCGCCCGCGTCGTCAGCGGTCCGGCGACCATGCCGCTGCTGCCGGTCAGCCTGGTTTATGACCCGGTGAGCGATGAGCTCTCGGCCGACGGCATCATGGGCATGGCGTACATCAAACGCTTTTTCAATACCTTCAAGGGCGACCTCAATGCCCGCTATGGTCGCGGCGGTTATCGTCTGGATGTCGGCAACAAGACCGCTTGCGTGCCGCTCAGCCAGTACAGCGGCGCCGTACCGGCCTGCTGAGGGCCCGGGGGCTCACTCCAGGCCAAAGCGCTTGATCCGCCGCCACAGGGAGACCCGGTCGATACCGAGGATCTCGGCGGCCTGGTTGCGGTTGCCGCCGGTGTATTCCAGCACCTGGGCGATATGGGCGGCCTCGTTCATTTCCAGGGTCTGGAGCGCATTGCTCTCGGGCGTGGCGACACGTACCGAGAGTTCGCGCAGGCTTTCCGGCAGGTGCGCGAGCTCCAGCGTGGTGCCGCGCGCCAGGGCGACGCCGCGCTCGATCAGGTTGGCCAGTTCGCGGACATTGCCGGGATAGTCGTAGCGGCTAAGCAGGCGCAGCGCGTCGGGAGCAATGTCGGCGACCGGTCTGGCCATCGCCTGGGCGAATTTCTTCAGGAAGTAGTAGGCCAGCGGCGGCACATCGTCGCGTCGCTCGCGCAACGCCGGCAGGGCGAGGTTGACGACGTTGAGACGGAAATAGAGATCGGCGCGGAAACGGCCGTTATCGACGCTTTCCTGGAGGTCGCGATTGGTTGCCGCGATGAAGCGCGCGTCCACCGCCACCGCCTCGGTACCTCCGACGCGCAGCAGTTCCCGCTCCTGCAGGACGCGCAGCAGCTTGACCTGCATGGCGGTCGACATCTCCGTGATTTCGTCGAGGAACAGGGTGCCGCCCTCGGCCATTTCGATGAGACCGCGTTTCTGCCGGTCGGCGCCGGTGAATGCCCCCTTCTCATGGCCGAACAGTTCGTTGGCGAGCAGTTCCTCCTGCAAGGCACCACAGTTCACCCCGATGAAGCGGTGATCGGCGCGGCTGCTGTGACTGTGGAGATAACGCGCCAGCAACTCCTTGCCGGTGCCGGACTCGCCACTGATCAGGACATTGCAGTCGGTCGGACCCACCTGCCGGGCGGTGTCGAGCAGGCGCAGCATCACCGCGTCCTGGGTGATGATGTTGAGACCGCCCTCGTAGCCCTCGATGCGCCGTTTCAGGGCGCGGTTCTCGCGCTTGAGCAGCACCACCTCGAGCGCCCCCTTGACCACCTGGCGCACCTCGTCGAGCCGATAAGGCTTGGCGATATAGTGGAAAGCACCTTCCTTCATCGCCTCGACGGCGGAATCCAGGGTGGCATGGCCGGTGATGACGATGACCTCGCCCTCCGGCTGCAGTTCGCGGGCGCGCCGCAACACTTCCATGCCGTCCACGCTCTTCATGCGCAGATCGGTGAGCGTCACGTCGAATTCGCGCTGGCGCAACTCGCCGAGTGCGGCGGCGCCGCTCTGGCAGGCGGTGACCTCGTAGCCCTCCTTGCGCAGCAGGTGGGACAGGGTTTTCAGGGCGGCGGCTTCGTCATCGACGACCAGGATGCGGGCGGGAACGGTCATGAGGTCGCGCCACATGGCAGCCACAGGCTGAAGCAGGCACCGGCGCCCGGTCGGCTGGTCACGGCGATGGCGCCACCGTGTTCCTCGATGATCTCGGCGACGATGTAGAGCCCCAGGCCGGTGCCTTCTCCCGGCGCGTGCGTGGTGAAGAAAGGGTCGAAGACCTGACCGATGCGCTCGCGGCTGATGCCGGGGCCGTCGTCGCGGACATGGATGAGGACCGCGCGGTCGGCATCGACCGGGGTGCCCAGCATCTGCGCGTGACCCAGCGCCATGTCTTGCGCCAGTTCGGCCGGCGGCCAGTCGCGTGGCTCGGCGGCGGCGGCGGCGATGTGGACATGGGTGGTGTCGCCGCCGGCGTCGAGCGCATTCTGGATCAGGTTGATGAAGACCTGCTGCATCCGTTGCGGATCGATGCAGAGCATGAGATCGGCCGCCACCGCGATCCTGACCGTGTCGGCGGCCGGCAGTCGCGGCCGCAGCAGCAGCAGGCTCTTGTCGAGGACGTCGAGCAGGGGGGTCGGCCGGCTCTCGTGGCCGGGGCGGCGGCTGTAGTCGAGCAGGGTGCGCACGATCTTGCGGGCACGTTCGGTTTCCTCGTCGATCTGGGTCAGCCAGCCACGCAATTCGTCGCGCGCGTCATTGGGCAAGGTCGCGGGCAACGATTCGATTTCCTCCAGCGCGATCTGGGCGGCGCCGGAGATGTTGCCGAGCGGATTGTTGAGTTCGTGCGCGACGCCGGAGGCCAGCGTGCCCAGCGAGGCCAGTTTTTCCGATTGCAGCACCAGGCGGCGGCGCGACTCCAGGTCATGCAGCATGCGGTTGAGCGCCTGCGTGAAGGAGACGATCTCGCGATCCCCGGAAACCATCGAGAAGGCGCTGTAACGGCCCCGTGCCAGCGGTTCGAGCTGCGCCTCGAGTTGCCGCAACGGCTTCCCCACCAGGCGGTACAGCACTTGTCCACCCAGCAGCGCCAGCATCACCAGCACCACCACGGACCAGAGCAGCGCATCGCGAGCCTGCCGCACGCTGCCACCCAGATGGGCGCGCTCCAGTCGCGCCAGATGCTCGCCACGCATCAGGATATCGTGCCCCGCCGCGCGGATCGCCCTCTTGTCGACACCGTCGGCGTCATCGAACTGCACGCGGTAGCGCGTCAGCGCTTGCCCCAGGGCGCGCAATTCTTCGGGCCGCGCCAGGGTGGCGAGGAGGGCGCCATCCTTTTCCAGTAGTCGTTCCAGCTCACTCGCCGAGCGATACGCGGCATCGAGATCCGGACGGGCGCGATAGAGAAAGTAATTCTTCTCTTGTCGACGCATTTCCTGCGCCGTTTCCAGGAACGTGGCAATGGCCACGCCCTCGTCGATGCGTCGCTCGACATAGCTCAGGTTGGCCAGGGCGAACAGCACGAACACCCCAACCCCGAGTACCAGAGCGAGATAGGTGAGCACGACTTTGCCTCGGATGCTAGCCATCATGTGTTTCATTCCAGAAACATGTTTCAAAAGTGGAACTTTGTCTGAGATGTCATCTTAATCATCAGCTTATATGAATATCCTGTTGCTGTGTTTCATTACAGAAACATTCCCGGGGTGTGGGCTTGGTCTGTCATCCGGTTTATTAACAAGGGCTTAGCGTTCCCGTTGTTATGGCATGGCGCTTGCTATGAGTATGGCTGATCCGGAACCGATGCCCTCCCATGAAAACCTTGACGCAACAACTCAAACAGGCACTGAGCGCCCTGGCCATCGCCGATATCGGCGAGCGCGCCGGAACCCGCGCCATCAATGCGGCCCTCAACCCCGGCACCGCGCATGCCGGTACACCGTCATTGGCCACGCCATCGGGAAAATGGATCGCGCTCGGCGTGGGCGAGAGTTTGCCGACGCCGGTCATGACCTATGTCATTGGCGCCTGCCAGCGCATGCATGCCGGCCTGCTGCTGATCGGCGTCGATGCCAAGCGTGTGCGAACGCTGCTGGCCGAGCATCTGCCCGCGCTGCGCGGTATCGACTGCATGACGGAGGAACTGGAGAGTGACTCCGCCGCCGCCGTCTTGCGCGCGATGAACCTGCATCGCGGCCTGCTGTTTGCCGTGTCCGGCACCAAGGACGATCCCTTGCGGCCCTTCCTGCGCGGTCGTCGCGCGCCGCGCACCCCGGTGCCGATCGTGCTGGTCAGCGAGAAGCCCCCCGCCGTGGCGTGCCAGACGACGGCCGCCTTCGCCTGAACCGGCGCGCGATGTCCTACCTCTTTCCTTATCGCAAGCGAGTCCATAACCAATGAATCTACAGCGTATCGAGCAGTTTCCTCACTGGGCGCGCCCGTTGGTGCCCTTCCTGGCCTGGCTGCCGCGGGTCAACCGCGGCACCACGAAGGCCGACGCCATGGCCGGCCTCACCGGTGCCCTGGTTGCCCTGCCGCAAGGCGTGGCGTTCGCCACCATCGCCGGCATGCCGCCGGAATACGGTCTCTATGCCGGCATGATCCCGGCGGTCATCGCCGCCCTCTTCGGCTCGTCCTGGCATCTGGTCTCCGGCCCCACCACGGCGGCCTCCATCGTTCTGTTCTCGGTGCTCTCGCCGCATGCCGAGCCGGGTAGCGCCCATTACGTCCAACTGGCTTTGACCCTGACCTTCCTGGTTGGGGTGATCCAGATCGGCATGGGCTTGGCGAAGCTCGGCACCCTGGTCAACTTCATCTCGCATTCGGTGGTGACCGGCTTCACCGCCGGCGCGGCGATTCTCATCGCGACCAACCAGGTCAAGCATTTCACCGGCTTGAGCATCCCGCGCGGCACGTCGTTTACCGACACATGGAGCCTGACGTTCACTCATGTTTCCGACGTTCATATATGGGTGTTCGCGGTGGGCTTGACGACCCTGTTGCTGGGTATCGCGGTAAAACGCTGGGCGCCGAAATGGCCCTACATGATCGTTGCCATGCTTGGCGGCTCCGCCGTGGCCGCTGTGCTCACCACCTGGAAAGGTGTGGAACTGGCAACGGTGGGCGCGCTGCCCGACGTATTGCCGCCACTGTCCGCGCCCAGCCTGGATATCGAGAGCATTCGCGCCGTGGCCTCCGGCGTGGTGGCGGTGACTTTACTGGCCTTGACCGAAGCCGTCTCCATCGCCCGCGCTCTCGCCGCCCGATCCGGCCAGCATGTCGACGGCAACCAGGAGTTCGTCGGCCAGGGGCTGTCCAACCTGTTCGGCAGTTTCTTCTCCGGCTACGTGGCCACCGGCTCCTTCAACCGCAGTGGCGTCAACTACGCCGCCGGGGCGAAGACGCCGATCGCCGCGATGCTCGCCGGCATCTTCCTGCTGGTGTTGGTGTTGTTCGTGGCGCCCTGGGCGCAATACCTGCCCAACGCGGCCATGGCCGGCATCCTGTTCCTGGTCGCCTGGGGCCTGATCGATTTCGACGAGATCATCCACGTCCTGAAGACCAGCCACGCCGAAACCGCGATCCTGCTCGCCACTTTCGCCGCCACCCTGTTCCTGGCGCTGGAAGAGGCCATCATCATCGGCGTGCTGCTGTCGCTGGCGGTCTACCTGTCACGCACCTCGAAGCCGAACGTGCGCGTGCGTGCGCCGGACCCGCATAGTCCCAAGCGCAAGTTCACCGACGCGGCGAATGCGCTGGAATGCCCGCAGGTCAGGTTCGTGCGCATCGATGGTTCGCTGTTCTTCGGCGCCACCGCCCATATCCGCGAAGCCCTGGCGGAACAGGATCAGGCCAATCCGGCGCAGAAACATGTCGCCATCGTCGCCCACGGCATCAACTTCATCGACCTCGCCGGCGCCCACTACCTGGCCGAGGAGGCACAAAAGCGTCGCGCCGATGGCGGTGGCCTCTACTTCATCCGGATCAAGGACACCGTGCAGGAACAACTCGCGGAAAGCGGCGCCCTCAAGGAGATTGGCGGCGCCAACCTGTTCGACTCGAAGACCGAGGCAGTCGCGGAAATCCATCGTCGCCTCGATCACGATGCCTGTCGTGACTGCAAGGCGCGCATCTTCCGGGAGTGCGGGGCCGTCACGCCGGTCGCCGCGCCCGCGATCGCGAAGGAACTGGCGCATGCGTGACGAAAGCTGATCCGTATCGCGCCGACCGGCGATGGCTTCGTCAGGGCCGGCCGCGACAATGGCGTAAAATCGGCCTGTTGCCCGTCATCTCGCCGCCTTCCCGGGGCGAGATGCGTGTGTTCCCGTTTTTGATAAGGCCGCCCCTTGCAGACCGACCGCCTCCGCCGCCAGCCCGCCTGGTACAAGACATTCACGCCCTTCCGCCTGTGGTGGCCACAGGTCAACCGCAACAACCTGAAGGACGATGCCATGGCCGGCCTCACCGGCGCCATGATCGTGTTGCCGCAGGGTGTCGCCTTCGCCACCATCGCCGGCCTGCCGCCGCAATACGGCCTCTATGCCGCCATGGTGCCGGCCATCATCGCCGCCCTGTTCGGCTCCAGCTGGCACCTGGTTTCCGGACCCACCACGGCGATTTCCATCGCCCTGTTCGCCGCCCTGCACCACTTCGCCGAGCCGGGCACCGAGCAATACATCCGCCTGGCGCTGACCCTGACCTTCATGGTCGGCCTGTATCAGTTCATCCTCGGCCTGGCGCGCATGGGCACCCTGGTCAACTTCATCTCGCACACGGTGGTGATCGGCTTCACCGCCGGGGCGGCGGCGCTCATCGCCGCCAGCCAGTTGAAGAGCTTTCTCGGCCTCGACCTGCCGCGCGGCCTGCCCTTCTATGAAATCCTGCATCAGGTCGGGCTGCGCCTGGGCGAGATCAATCCCTGGGTGACGGCGGTCGGCGCCATCACCCTGGTGGCTGGTCTGCTGGCGAAGAAGTACATCCCGAGGTTTCCCTACATGATTGTGGCGATGGTCGTCGGCAGTCTGGTGGCCGCCGTCCTCAACGGCCTCATGGGCCAGTCGGCGACCGGGATCAAGACCGTCGGCGCCCTGCCCGCCGGCCTGCCACCGTTCTCGTTGCCGGATTTCTCCCTGACCGCCCTCGGCCAGGTAGCGATGCCGGCCCTGGTCATCACCATGCTGGCGCTGACCGAGGCGGTCTCCATCTCCCGCGCCATCGCCACCCGCTCCGAGCAGCGCATCGACGGCAACCAGGAGTTCGTCGGCCAGGGTCTGTCCAACCTGGTCGGCAGTTTCTTCTCGGCCTATGCCTCGTCCGGTTCCTTCAACCGCAGCGGCGTCAATTACGAGGCCGGCGCCCGCACCCCCCTGGCGACGGTGTTCGCCTCGGTGTTTCTGGTAGTGATCCTGCTGCTGGTCGCGCCGCTGGCGGCCTACCTGCCCAACGCCGCCATGGCCGGTATCCTGTTTCTGGTCGCCTGGGGGCTGATCGATTTCCACCACATCCAGTCCATCTGGCAAACCAGCAAGCCGGAGGCGGCCATCCTCTGGGTCACCCTGATCGGCACCCTGATCAACCTGGAGGACGGCATCTTCCTGGGCGTGCTGTTGTCCCTGATCATGTACCTCTACCGCACCTCGCGGCCCGAGTTTCTGCCCGTGGTGCCCACGGGCGAAAGCGGCAGGCTGTACTTCGAGGACGCCAAGGGGCGGCCGGAATGCCCGCAGATTCGTTTCATGCGCCTGCATGGCCCGCTCTATTTCGGCGCGGTGGATCACGTCCAGCGCGCCCTGCAGCAGATTGACGAGGACAACCCGCAGCAGAAGACCGTGGTGATCGCGGCGCCGGCGATGAGTTTCGTCGACGTCGCCGGCGCCGAGATGCTGGCGCAGGAGGCGCGCCGCAGAAAACGCCTTGGCGGTGGCCTCTATTTCTGGCGGATGCGCGACTCGATCCAGGCCTTTCTCCGCCAGGGCGATTATCTGAAGGCCATCGGCGAAGGCGGCCTGTTTCCGATGAAGTCCAACATCACGGCGGCGCTCTATCGCACCCTCGATCCCGACATCTGTCGTGGCTGCAAGAAGCGCATCTTCAAGGAATGCCATGGCGAGGAGTTGCCTGACGGCAACCGCCGCCTGCGTCTGATGCTGGCCACCGACGGCAGCGAGTACAGTCGGGCGCCGCGCGAAATCGCGCTGAACGTGGCGCGCGCCATGGGCGTCACGCTCGACGTGATGACCATGGTGCCGCCAGGGGCCGAGCCGGAGCGGGCCGAACTCCGCCTGGCCGTAGTGCGCGAGGAGGCCGAGGCCCTTTGCGTGAAGTGCGAGGACATCCTCATGGAAGGCGTCGAACCGGCCAAGGCCGTGAACGAAGCCGCCGCCCGCGCCCACACCCAGTTGCTGGTGATCGGCCGCACGCCGCCCAAGGGCAAGGTCGACCGCATGGTCGGAACCCATGCCACCCGCATCATCGACGAGGCGCCCTGTAATGTTCTCGTGGTGCCGAAGAACGCCAGCATCTGGCGGCAGCGCATCCTGGTCGGCTTCGACGCCAACCCGTCCTCCGAGACCGCGCTGGAGTTGGCCGCCAGCCTGGCCAAGGCGGGCGGGGTGCCGGTCACCATTGCCAGCGTGGTTAGGGAAGGCGATCCCGCCGCCAAGGTGTTGACCGACCTGGCCCAGGAGGCGGCCGCCAACCTGCGGCTGTCCGGTGTGGATGCCGAGTCTCGCATCCTGGTCGGCATGCCGGCCGAGGCGCTGCAACACTTGGCGGAAGAGATCGAAGCCGACCTCATCATCCTCGGCAAGCGTCATGGCGGCCTCTACCGTCTGTTGCCGAACAGTCCCACCGAAAGCCTGATTGGCGCCAACCGCTGGCCGGTGCTGATCGCCAAGGTGGGTCGTACCGGCAGTCCGTTCGACAAGCGGGCCCGGGCTTAACCCGGCGCCGCGCCGGGTTCAGTCGGCCACTTCCCGGGCTTTTCTTCTCGGGGCGCGCTCCAGGGGCTTGATGTTGGAGGTATCCTTGCCCGTCAGCTTCTGGACCGGTTCGCCTGGATGCTGGCGGGCGTTATCCAGGTCCGGCCTCCCTTCGCTCAGTGCCTGTCGTCGGCGTGCAGGCCTTCCCTTACCGTCGGGTAACGCAGGCGGAAACGAAACTCGTGCTTGATCCGCTGGTTCGACAGGCGGCGTGATTCGGTCAGGAAGGTGCGCATCGCCGGGGTGACGGCGGCGATGACCTGTTCGCGTGGCAGTCGCGGCGGCCGGGGCAGGCCGAGGTGGTCGGCGACCACGTCGAACCAGTCGCCCATCTTCAGGCCGCTGTCGTCGACCGCGTTGTAGAGCCGGTTGCGGCGGCCGCGGAACAGGGCGGTGATGGCAAGCCGGGCGAGATCGTCGGCGTGGATGTGGTTGGTGTGGACGTCATCTGCGGCCACGATGGCGGGCAGGCCCTTGCGCACCCGCTCCGCCGGCATGCGCTCCTGGGCATAGATTCCGGGGGCGCGCAGCAGGCAGACGCGGGTCTTCCCCCGGCCGAAGCGGCGCAGACCCGCCTCGGCGTCGGCACGACGGTGGGCGCGGGTGTTGCCGGGACGCGCCGGCCAGGTTTCCGTGACCCATGCTCCCGCGCAGTCGCCATAGACCCCGCTGGTGCTGATATAGACGAGTTGCGCTAGACTGCCGCGCCCCAATGCGGCCAGCAGGCGGCGGGTGCGTGGGTCGCGCATCCCCTGAGCGGGCGGCGGCGCGAAGTGCAGCACGGCGTCGGCGAGTCCCGTCAGCCGCTTGAGGCTGGCGCGGTCATCGAGGTCGCCCAGGATCGGAGTGATGCCGTTGGCCCGCAGTTCATCCACGCGCTCCGGGGTGCGGATCAGGCCATACAGGCGGGCATGTCCCGCGAGAAGACGCGCGGCGCGCAAGCCGACATCGCCACAACCCACAATCAGGATACGCATCGTTTTTTCAGCACAGAAAGAGGAAATCGGAATGTCTCACCAGGTCACCATCCAGCCCAGCGGCCATCAGTTTACCGTCAACGAGGGCGACACCCTGCTCGCCGCCGCGCTCAATGCCGGCTTCGCGCTGCCTTATGGCTGCCGCAACGGCGCCTGTGGCGCCTGCAAGGGCAAGGTGCTGGCGGGGGACGTCGACCTGGGCGCCTATCAGGAGACCGCTCTGACGCCTGAAGACAAGGCCCGCGGCATGGCGCTGTTCTGCTGCGCGACGGCGAGGAGCGACCTCGCCATCGAGGTCAAGGAGGTGGGCGCGGTCAAGGACATTCCGGTGAAGACGCTGCCCTGCCGGGTGGAGCGGATGGAGAAACTGGCCGACGACGTCATGGCCCTTTTTCTCAAGCTTCCGGCCAACGAACGCCTGCAGTTCCTCCCCGGCCAATACCTCAACTTTCTCCTGAAGGACGGCAAGCGGCGCAGCTTCTCGCTGGCCAACTCGCCGGAAGAGGATGCCTTGCTCGAACTCCATGTGCGCCATGTGCCGGGGGGGCAGTTCACCGAGCACGTTTTCGGGACCATGAAGGTCAAGGACATCATGCGCATCAATGGCCCGCATGGCAGTTTCTTCCTGCGTGAATCGGACAAGCCGGTGATCTTCGTTGCCGGCGGCACCGGCTTCGCGCCCATCAAGAGCATGCTCTCGCATGCCTTCCATCATGAGATCGATCGCCAGTTCGTGCTCTATTGGGGTGCGCGCGGCCTGCGTGATCTCTACCAGCCGGAGGTGCCGGCAGGGTGGCAGAGCGAACACGCGCATTTCGACTTCATCCCGGTGCTGGACCAGCCGGCGCCCGAGGACAACTGGCCGGGCCGCACGGGGCGCGTGCACGAGGCGGTACTTGCCGATTTCAGCGACCTTTCCGGCTATGAGGTCTATGTCTGCGGCGCCCCGCCGATGGTGCAGGCGGCGCGACGCGATTTCATGGCGCGTGGACTGCCGGAGGAGGCCTTCTTCTCGGACGCTTTTGATTTCCAGGCCAGCCCGGCTTGACCGCTTCGACGCGATCCGTATAATTCCTGACAGTTTTTGTCAACTTAATCGGGTATGGTCATGGATATGAAGGAACAGGTTCACCAGTTGGTCACCAGCAAGCCAGTGGTGTTGTACATGAAGGGCACGCCGCAATTTCCCCAGTGCGGTTTTTCCGCCAACGCGGCCAACATCCTGAAGGCGTGCGGCGTGACCGATTTCGTCGCGGTCAACGTGCTGCAGGATGACGCCATCCGTGTCGCGATCAAGGAATACGCCAACTGGCCGACGATTCCCCAGCTGTATATCGGCGGCCAGTTCATCGGCGGTTCCGACATCATGCGCGACCTCTACCAGACCGGCGAATTGCAAAAACTGCTGGCCGCCGCCCTGGCGAACTGAACTCGGCGCGTACAAAACAAGCCGGCTACAAGCCGGCTTGTTTCATTCAGGCCAGCGCTGGGCGGCAGGCCTCGCAGCCCGGATCCCGTTTCAGCCGGATGCAACGCCAGTCGGCGGTGAGCGCGTCGAACAGCAGCAGGCGGCCGGACAGGCTCTCGCCGATGCCGGCCAGGAGTTTCAGCGCTTCCAGCGCCTGCATGGCGCCGACGACGCCAACCAGGGGGGCGAATACGCCGAATTCCGCGCAGCGCATTTCCGCGTCCTGGGCCTGCTCGGGAAACAGGCAGGCATAGCAGGGGGCTTCTCCGTGGCGCAGGTCAAAGACCGCAATCTGGCCATCGAAGCGCACCGCCGCGCCGGAGACCAGGGGTTTGCCTTGTGCCAGGCAGGCACGGTTGACGGCATGGCGGGTGGTGAAGTTGTCGGAGCAGTCCAGCACCACGTCGGCGGCGGCGATGGCCTCGGTCAGCGCCTGGCCTTCCAGTCGCACGGGCAGTTCGATCACTTCGACATCGGGATTCATCGCCCGCATGCGGGCGGCGGCGGAGTGCGCCTTGTTCTGCCCGACGCTGGCAAGGTCATGGGCAATCTGGCGCTGCAGGTTGGTCAGGTCGACCTCGTCGTGGTCCGCCAGGGTGATCCGTCCGACGCCTGCCGCCGCCAGGTAGAGCGCTACCGGCGAGCCGAGTCCGCCGGCACCGATGATCAGCGCATGCGCCGCCAGCAAGGCTTCCTGACCTGTGATCCCGACCTGGTCGAGCAGGATGTGGCGGGAATAGCGGAGGAGTTGGGCGTCGTTCAAGTTCAGTGGGCAGTTAGCGGCTGGCATATCGAACAGGAAACTGCCAGCTTCTTCTTATTTGTACTGCCGCCATTCGGTCGGTGTCTCGTCGTGGTCGCCATGCGGGTTCTTTTCCCAGGCTTCCATGTGCGGTTTGTATTTCTTCGTCTGCACTTCAGGCTTGTGCAGGTTTTCCTGCTGCACATGTTCACAGTAGTAGATCAGGGCGCGCTTGACCCTGATCAACAAGGTGGATTCCACATGAAATCCTTGCTGGCCGAGCAAGGTTTCCAGATCCTGCAGCGTATGGTCTGTGATGCAGTAGCTCACATGCAGGGTCTGCGGCCCGGTCCGGGTCACCCGCAAGCCCGGCAGGGCGGAGAGAAACTCGAGTGCACGCTCTGTCTGTTCGGGCGGCAGCGGATGAAAGACGATTTCCCGCAGTTTGTCGACGTCGCTGTGCGCCGACACAATCTACTCCTTGCGATCCTGGAGCAGATTGAGGCCCTTGAGCAGGATCAGCGCCTGATTGACCTGATAGTCGTTCTTGCTGACGATCTCGCCGGGTTCCAGGCCGGGCTTGGCTTTGCCGTCCTTGGTCTTGGCATCCTTGGACTTGTCGTCCTTGCCGGCATCGGGCTTGGTCGCGTCGCCTTCGTTGCCATTGCTGAGGTGGCGCTCCAGGTCCGCCTCGCGCACTTCCATCTTGGTCGTCTCGCCGGTGGAGATGGTGGCTTCCTCGACGATGATGTCGGGCACGATGCCCTTGGCCTGGATGGAGCGTCCGTTGGGCGTGAAATAGCGTGCCGTGGTGAGCTTGATGGCCGTGCCGTTGTTGAGCGGCAGGATGGTCTGGACCGAACCCTTGCCGAAGCTCTGGGTGCCGACGATCAGAGCACGTTTGTGATCCTGCAGGGCGCCGGCGACGATTTCCGAAGCCGAAGCCGAACCGCCGTTGACCAGAACCACCATGGGCACGGTCTTGACCCAGGCCGGCAGGTTCTTCAGGTAATCACTCTCGCCAGGGCGCAGGTAGTTCTCACGGGAGTTGGTCAGGCGCATTTTCGCGTCTTCCGTGCGGCCGTCAGTGTAGACGACCAGGTCGCCTGGCTTGAGGAAGGCGCCGGAGACGGACACCGCGGTATTGAGCAGGCCGCCGGGATCGTTGCGCAGGTCGAGGATCAGGCCCTTGAGTGCCTCCTTGTTCTGCTCTCCCAGGTCTTTGAGCGCCGCCACCAGGTTTTCGCCGGAGTGCTCCTGGAACTGGGTGATGCGGACATAACCGAAACCGGATTCGAGCATCTTGTATTTGACGCTCTTGATCTTGATGACGGCGCGGGTGATGGTGGCGGTGATCGGCTTGTTCTCGCCCTTGCGGATGATGGTGAGGGTGATGTCGGTGCCGGGCTTGCCACGCATGCGCTTGACCGCGTCATTCAGGGTCATGCCCTTGACCGGGGTGTCGTCCAGCTTGATCACCAGGTCGCCGCTCTTGACGCCAGCCTTGAAGGCGGGGGTGTCCTCGATCGGGGAGACCACCTTGACGAAGCCGTCTTCCATGCCGACCTCGATGCCGAGGCCGCCGAACTCGCCCTGGGTGCCGACCTGAAGTTCCTTGAAGGCTTCGCTGTCGAGATAGGAGGAGTGCGGGTCGAGCCCGGAGAGCATGCCGTTGATTGCTTCCGTGATCAGCTTCTTGTCTTCGACCGTCTCGACGTAATCACTCTTGATCTTGCCGAAGATCTCGCTGAAGGCGCGCAGGTCCTCGATCGGCAACGGCGCCGGCTCACGCGAGGCGGTGGCGGAGTAGTTGAGGGTGAGCGCGGCGCCGATCAGGACGCCCATGCCCACCAGGCTGATTTTCTTGAGTTTGCTGACCATGACGTCTCTGGCTATTTGAGGTTGACCCAGGCTAGAGGGTCGAAAGGTTTGCCCTGGCGGCGCAGTTCGAAGTAGAGGCCGGTTTCATCCTGGCCTCCTGTGGCCCCGACGGTGGCGACCACATCTCCCGCGCGAACGGGGTCACCCGGTTGTTTATACAAGCTTTCATTATTGCTGTACAGGCTGAGGAAACCCTCACCGTGGTCGATGATCAGCAGGTTGCCGAAGCCGCGCAGCCAGTCCGCGAAGGCGACCTGGCCGCTGCCCACGGCGTGGACTTCCTGGCCCTGGCGGGCGCGAATGAACAGGCCTTTCCAGGCCGGACCGCCGCCCTCACGGTTCTGCCCGTAGCGATGCAGGATCTCGCCTGCGACCGGCAGGGCCAGTTTCCCCTTGAGCCGGTCGAAGTCGAGACCGGCGAGACTGGCATCCGCCACCCGTTCCACTTGTTCGCCCCTTTTCGCCGCGGATTTCACCGTCGATTTCGGTTTCGCTGCGGCTGCCAGGCGGGCGAGCCGCTCGATCAGCCGGCTCAGGCGTTTTTCATTCCGGACCAGCGTATCGATTTCCTGGCGCTGCTTGCGGATCTGTTCGGAGAGTTTGTACAGCACCTGTTGACGGGCACCTTTTTCATCCTCCAGGGCCTTTCTTTGCGCGACCCGCTCGTTGCGGACCTGGCTCAGGCTTTCGCGCTGTACGTTGGCCTGCTCCCGGAGCGTGGCCAGGCGCTGCAGCGAATTCTGGTAATCGCGGATGATCTGCGCGCGAGCGCGGCCGATGTAGCCGAAATATTCCAGATTGCGCGCCACCTCGCCCGGGTCCTGGCCGTTGAGCATCAGCTTCATGGCGTCGTTGCCGCCGCGCACATAGCGCTCGCGCAGCAAGACCACGAGCCGCTTCCGCTGATCGGCGATCTCGTCGTCCACCTCCCGGGTTTCCGCTTCGAGCGACTTCAACTGCCGGGCCAGGCGTCGTTGCCTTGCCTCCAGGTCGCGCAGGCTGCGCGCCACATCGGAAATTCGTCGTTCCGACACCTTCAGTCCGTCGGCCGCTTCCGCGCGGTCTTCGCTGGCCTGTTCCAGTTCTTGTTGCAGGGCCTGGATGCGCCCGCGCAAATCCTTCAGTTCTTCCTGTCTGCCGGCGTCCGGCGCAGCCGAGGCGGCTGACGCGAAGGCTATCAGCAGGATCAGGGCGCGAATCAACGCAATGGGGAATGCGGTGATCGCGCGCACTTCATTCGAGTTCAATGAGCGGATGGCCGGTCATTTCCATCGGTTGCGGCAGACCCATCAGTTTCAGCATGGTCGGCGCGATATCTTCCAGCGCACCGCTGTGTTCCATCCGCGCCGGGCGACCGATATAAATGAAGGGCACCAGGTTGATGGTGTGGGCGGTATGCGGTTGCTTGGTGATGTCATCACGCATGGTTTCCGCGTTGCCGTGGTCGGCGGTGATCAGGATCTCGCCACCGATCGATTGCATGGCGCTCACCGCGCGCCCCACGCAGGCATCCACGGTTTCCACCGCCTTGACTGCCGCTTCGACAATGCCGGTGTGGCCGACCATGTCGCAATTGGCGTAGTTGCAGATGATGGCGTCGTACTTGCGGCTCTCGATGGCTTCGACCAGCTTGTCGGTCACCTCCTCCGCGCTCATTTCTGGCTTCAGGTCGTAGGTCGCCACATGCGGCGACTTCACCATGACCCGGTCTTCGCCGGGATAGACCGTTTCCTCGCCACCGTTGAAGAAATAGGTGACGTGTGGGTATTTCTCGGTTTCGGCGATGCGCAACTGGCGCAGGCCGAGGTTGGCGATGTACTCGCCGAAACCGTTGTGTACCCGTTCCGGCGGGAAGGCCACCGGCACGTCGAATTCCTCGCTGTAGCCGGTAAGCGTGCAATAGCTGGAGAGCCGGGGGACATGCGCGCGCTCGAAGCCGTTGAATTCCGGCTCGATGAACGCTTTGGTGAGCTCGCGGGCGCGGTCGGAACGGAAGTTCATGAATACGATGGCGTCGCCATCGTTCATGGCTACCGGCGCGCCACCCTTCTCGACGATGGCGGTGGGTTTCACGAATTCGTCGGTCTCGCCGCGCGCGTAGGCCATTTCCAGACCCAGGCCGGCACTGGCGGCCTGGTAATCGGCCTGGCCCAGGGTCAGCAGGTCGAAGGCGACTTTCACACGATCCCAGCGTTTGTCACGGTCCATCGCGTAATAGCGGCCGACAATGCTGGCGATCCTGCCGCCACGCAAGCCGTCCATCTTGTCCTGCAGGCAGCGGATGTAGGCTTCTGCGCTTTTCGGCGGAGTGTCGCGGCCATCCAGGAAGGCATGCACGTAGACTTTCTTCAGGCCCTCGCGCAGGGCCAGGTCGAGCATGGCATGGATGTGGTTCTCATGGCTGTGCACGCCGCCATCCGAGAGCAGGCCCAGGATATGCAGGGCGCCGCCGTTTTCCCGCAGCTTGGTGATGACTTCCTGCAGGGCGGGGTTGCTCGGGAAATAGCCGCTGTTGATGGCGCGGTCGATGCGGGTGTATTCCTGATAGACCACGCGGCCGGCGCCAATGTTGAGATGGCCGACTTCCGAGTTGCCCATCTGGCCGGCTGGCAGTCCCACCGCCGCTTCCGAGGCCTGGATCAGGGTGTGCGGATAGTCTTTCCAGTAATGGTCGATGTTCGGCTTGCTGGCGCAGGTGATGGCGTTGAAATCGTCGGCGCGGCGACATCCGAAGCCGTCCAGGATGATCAGGAGAATGGGCTTGACAGGAGCAGGGGGCATCAGTGGATTTTATCGCATCTAACAGTCAATTTCATTGCGTACGTTAGTATATTTGAATACTTAAGAGACTATACTGGCACGCCCAAGTTCGATTCTAGATGAATCCATTCGCGCGTTTATGACAACCGGCAGCACGGAGCCCACCATGACCACCGAGTCCACCGATCTCATCGACAAGGACGAACACATCGAACAAGCCTCCCGCGCCCTCAAGGCCATGTCCCACCCGCTTCGGCTGAAGATCCTGTGCGTCCTGGGGGATAAGGAAGTCAGCGTGCAGGACATCGTGGAAAGCGTCGGGACCTCGCAAAGCAATATTTCCCAGCATCTGGCCATCCTGCGCGACAAGGGTGTGCTGCGCACCCGCAAGGACGCCAACCGTGTCTACTACCGGGTCGGTGACACCCGCACCCTGCAATTGATTGGCATGATGCGCGACGTTTTCTGCGGATTCGCCAAGTAGATCCTCCGTCCAGGGACGGGGCAGGGGAAGACATGGCTTTCCCTCAGGACGCGGCGGGCGACGGCCGCGTCGCCGCATCACCACTTTCTGCCCTCTTGACATGTGTTTAACATTACTTATCTTGTCATAAGTAATTTTAATCTTTAATATTAGCCGACTCTAATATTTAGGCCCTCCGGATGCTCCGGGGGACGCCGGCAAGAGGTGTGAGCCATGTCGTATTCACTATTGCGCCCGAGCGCACTGATGCTGTCGTTGGGCCTGCTCTGGGGCCATGCCGGGGCGGAGGTGCTGAGCTTGCGCCAGGCCGCGGAAGTGGCGCTGGGGCAAAATCCGGAACTCTCCATCAGCCAGGCGCGCGTCGTCCAGGCCGAATCCGGTCTGAAGCAGGCCGAGGGCGCGCGCATGCCGCGGGTCAACGTTTCTCTCAACGTCACCCATACCAACGATGCGCTCAACGCATTCGGCCTGAAACTGGGGCAGGAGCGGATCTCGGCCGCCGATTTCAATCCCGCGACGCTCAACGACCCGGCCGCCATCAGTAATTTCAATACGCGTGTCGAAGTCACCGCCCCGCTCTACAGTGGCGGCCAGATCGGTGCCCGCCAGGACGAGGCGCGCGCCCAGGTCCGTGCCGCGCAGGCGGGGGATGCCGCCGCCCGCCAGCAGATCCTGCTTGATGTGTTGCAGGCCTACCAGGGCGTGCATCTGGCGCGCGCCTATATCCAGGTCAGCGAACAGGCGAAAACGGCGGCGGCCGAATACGCACGGGTGACCGCCAGCCTGCACAAGCAGGGGATGGCGGTAAAAAGCGATCTGCTGTCGGCGCGGGTGAACCTGGAAAATGCCAAGCTGCGCGTCTCCGAGGCGCGCCGTCAGGAAGCCACCGCGCTGGATCGTCTGAAACTGTTGCTGGGGCGCAAGCTCGGCGAGGACCTCGATGTCGGTGACGAGGCACAAGCCCGGCTGCCGGCCGGGGACGCCGAGGCGTTGCGCGCCCGGGCCATCGCCGGCCACCCCGCGCTGCAGGCCTTGCGCGAGCAGGTGGCGGCGGCGCAATCAGCCACCGCCGCCGCGCGCGGCGCGAAAAAGCCGCAGCTGAACGCGATGGCACGGCATGACTGGAACGACCGCGATCTCGGTTTTGGCGCCGCTTCCTACACCCTGGGGGGCACGCTGTCCTGGAACGTTTTCGATGGTGGCCACAACAATGCCGCCATCGACCGTGCCCAGGCCGCGCGTCTGGAACAGGCCGCCAGGTTGCGTCAGGCGGAGGAGGCGATTGCCTTCCAGGTGACCGAGGCCCGCCGGCGCGCCCTGGAGGCGGAAGAGCGCCTCGTCGCGCGTGGAGAGGCGGTGAAGGAGGCCGAGGAAGCACAGCGTCTCACCCGGCTGCGTTATGAAAATGGGGTCACCACCCTGGTCGACCTGCTCTCCACCCAGGCCCAGCTCGACCATGCCCGTGCCGATCTTGCGCAGGCGCGCTATGACTTGAGTGTGAGCCGCGGCCAGGTGTTGCAGGCCGCCGGCGCGCTCGATACGGACCAACTTTGAATCAGGATTGATCATGATCCCGCGTCTACTCCCTCTTGCCCTGTTTCCCGTCTTCCTGCTGGCCGGCTGTGGCGGCCATGACGAAGCCGCAAGCCAGGCCCCGGTTGCCCGCGTGGCGCAGGCGCAACTCGATATCGCCACCCTGGCGAAGGTCGCCGTCCATTACCCCACGCCCGCCACCCTGGTCTCGGAAAACCAGGTCCAGGTGGCCTCGCGCCTGATGGGCACCATCCGTTCCATTGACGTGGTCGAGGGGCAGTCGGTTCGTGTCGGCCAGAAGCTGTTCAGCATCGACCCAGTGGATGTGCAAGGCCAGGTCGAGCAGACCCGCGCCGGAGTAAAGCAGGCCGAGGACGCGCTCGCCGACGCCAGGGTGGAGTACCAGCGCTTCGACGCGCTGTTCAAGGAAGAGGCGGTCACCCGCCAGCAATACGAGAAGATGAAGCTGCAGTTTGATATGGCGCAGTCGCGGCTGGCGCAGGCCCGCGCCGGCCACACCACCGCCACCGGCCAGTTGCGCTATGCCACGGTCACCTCGCCCATCGCCGGTGTGGTAACCCGCAAGATGGCCAGCGCGGGCGATCTCGCCACCCCCGGTCAGCCGGTCCTGGTGGTGGAGAACCCCGGCCGCTTGCAGGTGGAAACCCAGGTGCCGGAATCGGTATTGAGTACCTTGAAGCCCGGCGCCCAGGTGCAGGTGGAAGTGGATGGCCAGGAGAAGCCTCTGCTCGCCAGGGTCGCCCGCATCTCGCCCGCCGCCGATCCGGTCAGTCGCACCTTCCTGGTCAAGCTGGATGTTGCCGGAACCGGTCTGCGCAGCGGCTTGTTCGCCCGCGTTCTGTTTCCGCAAGGGGAGCGTGAGGCACTGACGGTGCCCTCCAGCGCCCTGGTCAAGCGTGCCGGCATTTCCGGCGTGTTCGTGGTCGGCCAGGACGGCATCGCCCAGTTCCGCATGGTGCGTGCCGGTGAAGCCCGGGATGGCCGCGTGGAAATTCTCTCCGGCCTGACCGGTGGCGAGCGCGTTGCCGGCGTGGGCGCTGACCAGCTCGAATCGGGCGACCGGATCGGCCGCTGAGCCGAGGAGCGGACATGTCTGAACACAACACGATCATGAATATTGCCGGGCGCCTCGCCGGCAATTTCCTGGAATCCAAGATCACGCCCCTGATGATTCTGGCCCTGTTCATGCTGGGCGCGATGGCCTTGCTCATGACGCCGCGCGAATACAACCCGCAGATCGTGGTGCCGGCGGCCAGCATCATCGTCACCAAGCCCGGTGCCAGCGCGGAAGAAGTGGATAACCTCATCGTCAAGCCGCTGGAAGCGATCATGCATTCGCAGTACGGCGTCGATCACACTTTCGGTTATGCGGCCAACGACTACGGTGTGGTCACCGTGCAGTTCAAGGTCGGCCAGAACCAGGAAGACAGCCTGGTCAAGCTCTACAACCAGTTGATGCAGAACATGGATCGCATGCCGCCCGGCGCCAACGATCCCATCGTCAAGCCGATCAACGTCGATGATGTGCCCATCCTCACCCTCACCCTGAGCTCCGCCAGCCACGACGAGCGCACCCTGCGCGAAGTGGGCGCGCGGCTGCTGGAACACCTGCGCAACGTACCCGGCGTCTCCTTCTCGCAACTGGTGGGCGGTCGCGCCCCGGCGCTGAACGTCTGGATCGACCCGCTACGTCTGGCCGCCGCCGGCCTCTCCCTGGACCGGGTGGACCAGGCCCTGCGCGGCGCCAACGTGTCCGCGCCCCTGGGCAACCTGACCCAGAGCAATCAATCGCACCCTTTGCGTCTGGATGGCTTCCTCGGCAACGCCCGTGAAGTCGGCGCCATCGTGGTCGGCGCCAGCCAGGGCCGCCCGGTCTATCTGAAAGACATCGCGAGGATCGAAGACGGCAGCGCCGACGTGGAAGAATCCTCATGGATCGGTTTCGGCCCGGCCGCTAAAACTTCAGGCCGAGCGGTCACTCCCGCCGTCACCCTGGCCATCGCCAAGAAGGCGGGCACCAATGGCGTCACCGTCTCGGGCGCGGTGCTGGAAAAACTGGAGCAACTCAGGCGCCAGGCGGTGCCGCAGGGCATCGACATCACCATCACCCGCGACGACGGCGAGCGCGCCGATGCCGCCGTCAACCTGCTGGTGGAACACCTCGGCATCGCCATCTTCACCGTGATCCTGCTGATGTGGTGGTTTCTCGGCTGGCGCGAGGCCGGCATCGTCACCATGACCATCCCGCTGATCCTGTTCATCGTGCTGGCGGTCGGCTTCCTGTTCGGCCAGACCATCAACCGCATCACCCTGTTCGCCCTGATCCTGGCGCTGGGCCTGCTGGTGGACGACTCCATCGTGGTGATCGAGAACATCCACCGCCACCTGCATCACGGCAAAGTGAAGATGGAGCAGTTCGGCCAGACCCTGGTTACCGCCACCAACGAGATCGGCAATCCCACCAACGTCGCCACCGTCGCGGTGATGCTGGCCTTCATCCCGATGGCCTTCGTCACAGGCATGATGGGCCCCTTCATGCGGCCGATTCCGATCAACGTCCCGGTGGCCATGCTGGCCTCGCTGTTCATCGCCTATTCCGTGGTGCCCTGGGCGGCGCGGCGGGTCTTGCGGGGCAAGGCGAAGCGGGCGCTGGAAGCGGCGGAAACCCTGGAAGACCACGGCCATGGCAAACAGGATCCGCTGCGCCGCGCCTACCTGGCGACCGTGCAGCCGCTGATGGTCAGCGCCTTCAAGCGCAACGTGTTC
The DNA here is from genome assembly GCA_964393825.1 of uncultured Thiobacillus sp. Lineage (GTDB taxonomy): Bacteria > Pseudomonadota > Gammaproteobacteria > Burkholderiales > Thiobacillaceae > PFJX01. The sequence continues at coordinate 61,756 of CAYMUY010000015.1, forward strand.
TTCCTCATCGTGCTCGGTCTGCTGATCGGCGCGATGGTGATGCCGGCCTGGCAGTTCGTCCGCCCCTCGGGCCTCAACGGCCCGCTCTCCCCGCTCGGTGTGGAACTGAAGATGCTGCCCAACGACAACACCAACACCATGTTGTTGCAGGTGGACATGCCCGCCGGTACCGCCCTGGCCGCCACCGACCAGGTGGCGCGCGCGGTCGCCGCTACTCTGGCGAAGCACCCGCATGTGGCCAACTTCCAGACCTTCCTGGGCATCGCCGCCCCCATCGACTTCGCCGCCCTGGTGCGCGGCGACTTGCTGAAGAAGGGCGAGAACCTGGCGCAGATTCGCGTCAACTTGATCGACAAGCATCATCGCGACGACGCTTCCCACGACATCGCCAACCAGTTCGACGCCGCCCTCAAGCCGGTGCGCGAGCGTTTCCCCACCGCCCGCATCAAGATCTATGAAACACCACCCGGCCCGCCGGTGTCCTCGCAGATCCTGGCCGAACTCTATGGTCCGGATTACGACGTGTTGCGCGCCAGCGCCCTGGAGGTGAATGCCGCCTTCCACAAGGTCTATGGCCTCACCAACGTCGACGACTCGGTAACCGCCGATGTCGATGGTTTCCGCGTCAGGGTCGATGCCGAGAAAGCCATGCTCGCAGGGGTGGCCCCGGCTCAGGTGGCGAAACTGCTGCGCGATTACGCCAGCGGCTTCGCCATCGGTACCCTGCATTCCGTGGAAACACGCGAGCCGATGGACATCCGCGTGCGCCTGCCGCGCGAGCAGCGCGCCGACCCGGCCACGCTCATGGCGCTGCGCATCGGCAATGCCCAGGGCGCGCAGATCCCCCTGTCGGCAATCGCCCGCGTCGACCGCGAGGTGGAAACCAAGCCTTTGCGCGGCCGCGACCAGCACGCCCAGGTCACGGTGGGCGGCGAGATGCTGCAATCCAGTCCGGTCTACGCGGTGCTTGCCCTGGATCAGATGCTGGACGGGCAGAAGCTGAAGTCCGGTGCCACCTTCACCACCGGCAACCTCGGCTTCGTCGAGGCGCAGCCGAAGGACGTGGTCGACTATACCCTGCTCTGGGGCGGCGAAATGCGCCTGACCCTGGACGTGTTCCGCGACCTCGGCTCCGCCTTCATGATCGCCCTGGTGCTGATTTATCTGCTGCTCACCGCCTATTACAAGTCATTCATGCTGCCCGTCATCGTCATGGGCGCGATCCCGCTGACCCTGATCGGTGTCTTCCCCGGTCACTGGGCCACCGGCCAGGCCTTCACCGCCACCTCGATGATCGGCGTCATCGCCCTGGCCGGGGTGGTGGTGCGCAACTCCCTGCTGCTGATCGACTTCATCCTCGACTACCGCAAGCAGGGCTATGGCCTGGAGGAAGCCGTCACGGAAGCCGGCGCCGTGCGTTTCCGTCCGATTCTGCTCACTGCCCTGGCCATCATCGCCGGCTCCGCCATCATGGTCACCGATCCGGTGTTCGGCGGCTTGGCGGTCAGCCTGATCTTCGGTACCTTCGCCTCCACCGCGCTGACCCTGGTGGTCATCCCCCTGCTGTACCTGCTATGGCAGCGGAGCCGTTAGTGCTTCAGCACTTACGGATCCGGCGTCCTCCTTGCGGGGAAAGCGCAACGCCCCTTCCACATCACCCTCAGGAGTCTCTGTATGACCATCGAACGCATCATCCGCATCATGGCCGGCGCCTTCATCCTGCTGTCCCTGGCATTGGCCCACTTCAGCGGCCAGGCCGATCTCTCCAGCCTGTCCTGGCTCTGGTTCACCGCCTTCATCGGCCTCAACCTGCTGCAATCCGGCTTCACCGGCTTCTGCCCGCCGGAAAAACTGCTCAAGAAACTCGGCTTCCAGGAAGGCGGCAGCGCCTGCAGCACCAAGTAAGCCCCGGGTTGAAAGAAGGTGGCCGCGCGGTGAAGCGATTCGCCACGCGGTTTTGCCGTGACCTGGGCGATAATGCTGCCCCGACGCAAAACGGGAGATCGACATGGGTCTACCGCAACCGAAAGCCGAGCACTACACCTACGCCGACTACTGTTCCTGGCCCGACGACTCGCGTTACGAGTTGATCAACGGCGTCGCCTACCCGATGGCGCCGGCACCGACGCGGACGCACCAGAGCCTGGTCGGTGAATTGTTCCGGCAGATCGCCACCGCGCTCCAGGGCAAGCACTGCCAGCCCTTCGTCGCGCCCTTCGATATTCGTCTGCCCCATGCCGATGAGTCGGATGAGCGGGTGGACACGGTGGTGCAGCCGGATGTGCTGGTGGTGTGCGATGACGCCAAGCTCGACGAGCGTGGCGTGCGCGGCGCGCCGGACTGGGTGGCGGAAGTCCTGTCACCGTCCAGCGCGGCGCGCGACCAGATCGTCAAACTGGCCTTGTATGAACGGGCCGGGGTGCGCGAGTACTGGCTGTTGCACCCGACCGACCGGCTGGTCACGGTCTACCGCCTGGTCGATGGCTGCTATGGGCGCCCTGAGATCAGCGAAATGGTGGGAACTTTGAGCCTCGGCATCCTGCCCGAGGTCACGGTCGACTGGTCACTTTTTTCCAACTGATAAGGAATACGAATGGATTTCGCGTTACAAAACATCTGGCTGATTCTGCTCGCCGGCCTCTCCGGCTTCATGCTGATGGGCGGCGGCCTGTTCGGTCGCATGTCCGGGGTCAAGCAGATCGGTCCGCAGGAGGCGGTGATGCTGTTCAACCACGAGGACGCGCTGATGCTGGATGTGCGCGAGCAGTCGGAATGGAGTGACGGCCACATCGCCAAGGCTCGCCACATCCCCCTGGGCAAGTTGAAGGATCGCCTGTCCGAGCTGGAAAAATACAAGGGCAAGCCGATCATCGCCGTCTGTCGCAGCGGCAACCGCTCCGGCAGCGCCTGCGGCATCCTCAAGAAAGCGGGTTTCGAGAATCTGCACAACCTCGCCGGTGGCATGCAAGCCTGGGAACAGGCCGGCCTGCCGCGTGAGAAATAACCAAGGAAACGCTATGTCCCCGATCAAGATGTACTGCACCGCCACCTGTCCGTACTGCGTCATGGCCGAGAAACTGCTGGCCAAGAAGGGCGTCACCCAGATCGAGAAAATCCGCGTCGATCTCGACCCCGCCCAGATGCAGGAGATGATGCGCATCACCGGCCGCCGCACGGTGCCGCAGATCTACATCGGCGACCGCCATGTCGGCGGCTTCGACGACCTCTCCGCGCTGGATGCCGGTGGCGAACTGGAGCCCTTGCTGGCGGCTTGACCGCCCGCCGGGTGACGTTAGTTGATCCCCCGCGCGGCCGCGATGCGGCGCAGGGTGGGCACCGCGAGCCCGGCGGCGTCGGCGTGGTGCAGGGCGCGTTTGAGGCGGGCCGGCGCGCTGCGGCCGGCGCAGCCGTGTCGCGGATCGGCTTCGAAGGCCTCCAGCATGCCCGCCAGCATCCGCTCGCGCTCGCAGGGCTGGCCGACCAGCCAGTCCTGGATGTCCAGCACTTCCGTTGCCACGGCGCGGGCCAGGGCTTGATGCTCCGACCAGAGCGCGCCGACATCGCCCCCCGTTTCCAGTCCGGCGATATTGGTGGTGACGATGTAGAGGTTCTTGCGTACCAGTTCCCAGCTCAGGGTCTCGGCATCCGCCAGTTCATGCGCCGGCAGGTCGATGCCTTGCAATGCGCGCACCAGCAGCGCGGCCTGCGGGCCGAATGCCGGGGAAGACAGCAACGGCTTCGCGTCCATGCCTTTCTTCTTTTCGAACCAGACCGAAATCACTGTCGGTTCGGCTATGCCGTGTGCCTGCCAGTCGCGTGGCAGCAGCTCGTTCTGCAGCAGGCCGACGCGCGTCAGCCAGGTCTGCGGCAACGCCGCCAGCAACGGGTGCAAGTCGTTCTCGCCCACCGAAATCAGCACCAGTGTCGGTTGCGGCCAACGCGCCGACACCGCCAGCAGGTCATCGCCGCGATTCACCGGCACCACCACCTGGCCGCTGCGCAGCAGCCCCCCAGCAATCACCCGGCCGAGCTGGCCGAGGCCGATCATCACCACCACCTTGTCCATGCGTCATCCTCCATGCGAGAGTCCGATTCTATCGGTGGTGACACACAGGGTCTGCCTGAGCGCCACCGGAGCCCATAGAATCACGCCCTGTCCACGCCACAGGAAATTCCATGACCCAGCCCGCCCCCGCCATCACTTCCTTCATGCCGCCGCGCCGCACTCTGATGGGGCCGGGGCCGTCCGACGTGCCGCAACGCATCCTCGAGGCCATGGCGCGCCCGACCATCGGCCACCTCGACCCGGCCTTCACCGACATGATGGAGCAGACCAAGACCCTGCTGCGTTACGCCTTCCAGACCGAAAACAAGCTCACCTTTCCGGTCTCCGGCCCCGGCTCGGTCGGCATGGAAACCTGCTTCGTGAACGTGGTGGAGCCGGGCGACAAGGTCATTGTCTGCATCAACGGGGTCTTCGGCGGCCGCATGCTGGAAAACGTGAAACGCTGTGGCGGCGTGCCGGTCCTGGTGGAAGATGCCTGGGGCAGGGCGGTCGACCCGAACAAGGTGGAGGCCGCGTTCCAGGCCCACCCCGATGCGAAAATCCTCGCCTTCGTGCATGCGGAAACCTCCACCGGCGCCCAGTCCGACGCCGCGTCGCTGGCCGCCATCGCCCGCAGGCACGGCGCCCTCACCCTGATGGACTGCGTCACCTCCCTGGGCGGCACGCCCGTCCTGCTCGATCAGTGGGGCATCGACGCCGCCTACTCCGGTAGCCAGAAATGCCTCTCCTGTACCCCCGGCCTGTCGCCGGTGAGCTTCTCCGAGGCGGCCATCGCCAAGGTGCGGGCGCGGAAAACCCCGGTACAGAGCTGGTTCATGGACCTCAACCTGGTGCTCGGCTACTGGAGCGGCGAGGGCAAGCGCACCTACCACCACACCGCGCCGATCAATCCGCTCTATGGCCTGCACGAGTCGCTGGTGATGCTGGCCGAGGAGGGTCTGGAAGCCGCCTGGGCACGCCATCGCGCCATGCACGAACTGCTCAGGACCGGGCTGGAAGCCATGGGCCTGACCTTCGTGGTGCCGGTGGCCGAACGCCTGCCGCAACTCAACTCGGTGGCCCTGCCGGCCGGTCTCGACGACGCCGCCGCGCGCGCCCGCCTGCTCAGTGAATTCAACCTGGAGATCGGCGCCGGTCTCGGCGCCCTCGCCGGCAAGATCTGGCGCATGGGCCTGATGGGCGCTTCGGCGCGGCGCGAGAATGTGGACACCTGCCTGAAGGCGCTGGCCGCCGTGCTGGCCTGAGCCCAAGGGAGGATGCGACGGGAGCCGCCATGAACAGTGAATACGACGACAGCCTGCCCGCTTACCAGGTCAGCCCGGAACTGGCGCTGCTGGTGGCCCGCGGCAACGACCTGCTGGCGCGCCTGGACGCCTGGCTACCGCCGATGCCGGCGCGGGTGGACTGGCGGATGACGCTGGCCTGCCGCTGGCGCAAACAGATGGGGCGGGGCCTGCTGCTGCCGGTGACCACGTTGAACTGCCCGCCGTGGGAAGCGCTCACCGGCATCGACGAACAGAAGGCCGCGCTGGACCGCAACACCCGGCAGTTCCTCAAGGGCCTGCCGGCCAACAACGTGCTGCTCTCGGGGTCGCGCGGCTGTGGCAAGTCCTCCCTGATCAAGTCCCTGTTGCCGCGTCATGCGAACAGGGGCTTGCGTCTGGTGGAAGTCGACCGCGAGGACCTGGTCGACCTGCCCGAGATCACCGCGCGTCTGGAGGGTCAGCCCTGGCGTTTCATCCTGTTCACCGACGACCTGTCCTTCGAAGCCGGCGATGCCGCCTACAAGCCGCTGAAAGCCGCGCTGGACGGCTCCATCGCCGGCCTGCCGGATAACGTCCTGATTCATGCTACCTCGAACCGCCGCCACCTGATGCCGGAGTTCTTCGCCGAGAACGAGGCGACGCTGCATCAAGGCGGCGAGGTGCGGCCGGCGGAGAGCATCGAGGAAAAGATCAGCCTGTCGGACCGCTTCGGTCTCAGCCTCACCTTCTGGCCGTTCAACCAGGACGAGTACCTGGCCATCGTCGTGGCCTGGGTGGCGGCGCTGGGCGGTCGGGCCACGGAAGACCTGCGTCAGGAGGCGATCAATTGGGCCATCGCCCGCGGCGGTCGCTCCGGCCGCATCGCTCGCCAGTTCGCGGCGGACTGGGTGGGCAGGCAGGGTTTGTCCCGTCGTCGCGGCAAGTAGGCTCGCCGCCCTGTCCTGCTGGGCGGGGCTGATGTTTCCGGGGCGATTTACCGGAGACATTGCGGTGCACCAATATTGAGCACAAACAGCATGGAATAACCATTGTTTATCAATGGGTTGCCAATATGTTCAGCTAGGGCAAGTGGGCGTTTCCTTGCCCGGAATGGGCCGCTTCTGTCATGATTGCGGGGATTGTGGGCCAGATTCTGCCTCGCGCCGATTTTTTCGCTACTTCCGCCGCCATGCGCACGAGTTTCTCGCGTGGCATGGCCCTGTTTCAGACAGAGAGTGTGCATGGACAACGATATCGCCCGTCTCGGCCAGCCCATCCCGGCCGCCGCCCCCATCGCCGCGCGTTCGCTCAGCGCGGAGCGGATGAAGCGCATCCGCCAGATCAATCTGCAGCTCGCGGCATCGGGGCAGCCTTTGCCGCGCGATGGCAACGACGACCTGCTCGATGTGGCCGAGGATCTGCTGCGCAATTACCGCCAGCATCGGCGCCTGCTGCGCGATTACCGTTGCCCCTCGGACCAGCGCATCCAGGATTTCGTCAACGACTACCTGGCGCGCAATGGTGTCGCGTCGCGTGTCCAGCTTCCCGCCACGCCCTTCATCCTCGATCGTCCCGGCCTGGCCGCTGAGCTGTCCCTGCCGCTGGACGGCGACCGCTTCGAATCGCGCTATCTCACGTCCTATCGGGTGCGTCAGGGGGTCCTCCACAACCCGGGCAAGGACCGCCGCACCACCGACGGCGTGTTCCATATCGCGGAGGGTGGACTGCCGATTCCCTGGGACAAGAAGGCGGTACCGGTCGCCACCTTCGCCGCGCTGATGCGCGCCGCGCTGGAGGCGCCGGATGAGCTCATGCGCCTGCCTTACACCGCCAACCACGCAGAAGGCGCCCACCTGTGGGTGTCGCTGCTGCTGCGGCCGCTGGTGTCGCCCGAGGTGGAAGGTGTGCAGCCGGCAAAAACCATGGAAACCCGTTTCTTCGCGCCCGGCGGCCTGGTGTCCAACCTGGATTTCGTGGAACGCATCTTCGGCAATGCCGGCGATCCCTACCTGCCGGAAAACGATGCCGGCCTCGACGTGATGGGCTGGAGTGGTCACACCGGCTGCGTGATTCTGGCGCCGCACCTCACCGGCCTGCGCAAGAAGGACCTCGGCCTGCCGCACTGGGACATCGCCAGCGAGCGCCAGCGTCGCGACGGCATGTGCTGGCAGGACGAGGCCGAGCTGTACAACGACGGTTCCGCCTTCAAGCTGGTCTGCCGCGACATGCGCGGCGTCATCGTCACCCTGATCGCCGACAACTACTTCGGCTACAGCAAGAAGGAAATCAAGTCGCAGATCAGCTATGCCGCCAATCTGTTCGGCGGCAGCGAGGAAGAACATTCCGGCGGCGCCCTGGCCTTCGCCTCCTACAACCTGGGAGAGCGCTACGAGCCCGACAGCCGACTGCCGGATCGCGGCCACACCCTGGCCGGGGTATTGGCGCTCCTGGGCGACCAGGTGATGCTTCATCCGGAAGGCCATGCCAGCGACAAGCGCTACAAGAACATCCATTTCGTGCCGGAGGACACCCACTTCGACATGGACACGATGCAGGTGAGCTGGCGGGGTATTGACGGCCAGACACACCGGATCAAGTTACTCGCCGGGCATGTCTATTTGTATCCTTGCGGCTACAAGATCGAACTGCAGAAACATCCCAGCGCGCCCACCTGGCGCCTGCTCGGCAGCGAGGCGGAAGGCACCTTCTGCTACAAGCCGTGCACCGTTTCCGGCGGCGGCAAGTCCGAGATATCGAAATCGCTGGATGGCGCCCTCCTGTCCGGCCCCTTCTTCATCAAGGACCTGAAGGAAGACCTGGATCAGGTGGAAGCCATCTTCCAGCGCGACTATTCCGATCGCTTCAAGGTCGAGCCCGCGGATGGGCGCGACACCCGCCCCCTGCTCAGCGCCAAGCGCTCGGTCGGCTCGGTGGTGCGCCTGCTGACGCCCTCGGAGACCGAATACACCCCGGAATACAACGCCTGGGTGGAGTCGATTCCACAGCGCATCCGCTCGCTGGTGTTCATCATCAAGCGTTTCTATCGCCAGGACTGGGGCGACAACTGGCGCGAGCATTTCTCGGTGGACCAGGTCAACGGCCAGCCGGCGCACGAGCTCAAGTTCCAGGGGCGCCAGCTGGTCGCCAGTTACCTGCGCGTCGGCCGGCTGCCGGATGGCTCCTGGCGGGTGTTCAAGCTCAGGCAGAATTTCGTTGGCGCCCGCAAGGTGCAGCTGGCCGACGATATCGCCGTCGCCACCACCCTGCCGGCCAGCCAGCTCGATCACCTCAATCCGGCCTGGCCGCATCCCTCGCTGAAGCTGGTGGCCAACTGCGAGGCGCGCCTGTTCCAGCGCCCGGACGAGGCCAAGCACCGTGGCATGGACCCGCAGACCGAGCTCGACCTGACCGAGCCGGACAACTTCATCTCCAACTTCGCCCCGCTCAACCGCCAGGACGCGCGTGATCTGGTCGACGACGTGGTGGAGTTCACCCAGTACACCGAGCCGATGCGCCAGTTCATCCAGGCGGCGGCCGATGCCGTCGAGGACGGCTGGTTCGTATCCTCGGCGCACCCGCGCATCGTCAACGGCAAACCCAGCCCCAATGTGCGCTATCTCCAGGCGCGGCCGGACCTGGCCAATCCGCGCGAGCGCTATCTGGCGGAACTCGGCACCCGCCTGCAGCGGCGCATCCACGCCCAGCATCCGGTGTACTTCCCGGTCAACGCCGTGCTGCCGGGGCGCCGCAACAATCCGCCGGCCCCGGGCATCAAGCCGCTGGCCGTGTACGGGCCGATCCACTACCAGGAACTGCCTGAACTGTTCATGGACTTCATCGCCAGCCTCTCGGGCAAGTCGCCGTCGACCACCGGCGCCGGCTCCGAGGGGGCGCTGACCAAGGGCCCGTTCAACGCGCTGACCGCCACCGCCGATCTCAACAATGCCCTGGTCTCCTTCATCCTCTGCGGCTACCCCGGATTCAGCTCCGCCGCCGGCTTCATCGGCAGCGAGCGGCGGGTGGACCACGACGTCAGCTATCTGATCCCGGAAATCTGGAGCCGCCTCACCCCGCGCGAGCAGGACCCGGCCTGGCTGATCGAGCGCGGTTATCTGGAAAAACTGGAAGATTTCGACCACGACGGCCAGCGCGTCCTCGCCAGCCGCCTCGGCTACCGCATCACCAGCGGCTTCTCGCACGCCTTCCTGGGCAAGATTTTCGACAGCCCGATGGCCGTATTCGACGAAGCCATGCTGAAGCCGGAGACGCAGGATTTCGCCGCCTATGTCGAAGGCATCCAGCACATCGTCGCATCGCAACGCCAGGTCGCCCAGGGCTACCTGGACGACGGCTCGGTGGAGGATGCCTGCCCGCCGCTGAAGGCCCTGCTGCACATCATGGCCAGTGGCGAATTCGAGGGCAAGGATCTCCGCCATCCGGAGATTCGCACCCTGTTCAACCGCGAATCGCTGCTGGCGAGCGACTGGTATCGCGAGCGGCTGGACATCAAGCAGCAGCGCGACATCGCCCAGGCCGAACGCCAGGTCGCCTACCTCATGACCTTCCTGGAAGGCGACGCCCGCACCCGCTGCGATCCCGACCAGATCGCCCCCTGCCAGGCGCTGCTCGCCCAGGCCAAGGCCGAACTGGCCCGCGTCAGCAGCGCGGCCTATCGCGACAGTCTCTGGGGCGGCCTGGGCGCGGACTGGGTGCATCGCGGCGCCTGAGGACGCTCCGTGCCCCAAGCAAAACCCCCGCCATGGCGGGGGTTTTGCTTGGGCTGCGACAATCTGACGCATTCCCGGATGCGGGCGGGCTTCCTACCATGCCGGCCTCGTTTGTCCACGGAGTCCGGAAATGAAGCCGCGCCTGAAACCCCGCCTGAAGCCACTGCTGGCCCTGCTCGCCGCCTGTCCCCTCCATGCCGCCGCCGCCGAGGTGGCGACGCTGGACGAGATCGTCGTCACCGCGACCCGTGCCGCCGCGCCGGAAGCCGGGCTGACCCGCCTGGGCGCCAGCGAACTGGCGCCCAGGCGTGCCGCCACCAGCGATGCGGCGAGCGTGCTGCGGGACATCCCGGGTGTCAGCCTCTACGGCGCCGGCGGGGTCTCCAGCCTGCCGGCCATGCATGGCCTCGCGGATGACCGGCTGCGCATCAAGGTCGATGGCATTGACCTCATTGCCGCCTGTCCCAACCACATGAATTCGCCGCTGTCCCACATCGATCCCAGCGCGATGGCCAGCGCCAGGGTCTACGTCGGCGTCAGCCCGGTCAGCGCCGGTGGCGACAGCATCGGTGGCAGCATCGTCGTCGATTCCACGGCGCCGGAATTCGCCAGGGCGGGGCAAGGCAAACTGGTCAAGGGCGAGGCGGGTGCCTTCTACCGCAGCAATGGCGATGCCATGGGCGCCAACCTCGCGGCGACACTGGCCAACGAACGGGTCAGCCTCGGCTACACCGCCGCCTACATGAAAGCCGACAACTACAAGGCCGGTGGCAACTTCAAGACGACCACCGCCACCGGCCGCGCGGGCCATACGCTGCGGCTCGACGAAGTCGGCTCCACTGCCTACGAGTCCACCAATCAGGCCCTCAAGCTGGCCTGGAGAAACGACGGCCATCTGTTCGAGTTCAGATACGGCAACCAGCATATCCCGTACGAGAACTATCCCAACCAGCGCATGGACATGACGGACAACGCCAGTGACCAGTTCAGCCTGGCATATACCGGCAAGCAGACCTGGGGCACGCTGAAGGCGCGCGCCCATTACGAGCACACCGAACACGAAATGGATTTCGGCGAGGACAAGCGCTTCTGGTACGGCAATGGTGCGCCCCCCACCGGTTCCGGTGGCGCGGCCGGCTTCGACGGGCTGGGCAACGGCTTTGCCTGCTCGCCGATCAGCATGACCTGCGCCGCGGGCATGCCGATGTATACCGATGGCGAAAACAAGGGTTTGTCGGTGCACGCCGAGGTCGCGGTTTCCTCCAGTGACATCCTGCGGGTCGGCGGCGAGTACCAGGCCTATCGTCTGGATGACTGGTGGCCGCCCTCGGGTGCGGGCATGTGGCCGGGCACGTTCTGGAACATCAACGACGGCAAGCGTGACCGCTATGCCTTGTTCGGTGAATGGGAGACCCAGGCCGGCCAGCGCTGGACGCATATCCTGGGCCTGCGCCACGAGACGGTGGAAATGGATGCCGGCGATGTGCGCGGTTACAACACAACCGTTGCGGCCATGGGCAATCAGTACCGGGACATGACCGCCTTCAACAGCCGGCAACGGGACAAGACCGACCAAAACCTCGACCTGACCTGGCTGGGCCGCTTTGTGCCGGATGCTTCGCGCACCTATGAAATCGGCCTCGCGCAGAAGACCCGCTCGCCCAATCTGTATGAACGCTACACCTGGTCCACCTGGACGATGGCGGCGGTGATGAACAACTTTGTCGGGGACGGAAACGGTTACCTCGGCGACATCGACCTCAAGCCCGAGGTCGCCCACACGTTGAGCCTCAGCGCCGACTGGCATGCCGCCGACAAGGCGCAATGGGGGGTGAAGGTCACGCCTTATTACACCCGCGTGAAGAACTACATCGACGCCGTGCAGTGGGATGCCACCACTGACGCCCCCCGCGCCGTGCCGGTGACCAGCGCCTTCACGGTACTGAAATATGCCAACCAGACCGCGCGTATCCAGGGCATCGATGTGTCTGGCCATGCCCGCCTCGCCCAGGCCACGGGCTACGGCGATTTCGCCGCCAACGGCGTCGTGAGCTACAGCAAGGGGGAGAACCTGGAGACCGGCGACAATCTCTACAACATCATGCCGCTCAATGCCAGGCTGGCGCTCACCCAGCGCATCGGCGCCTGGCGCAACACCCTGGAAGGCCAGTTCGTGGCCGGCAAGAAGGATGTCTCGAAGGTCCGCAACGAAATCCCGACAGCGGGTTACGGTCTGGTCAATCTGCGCAGCCGCTACGAGACCAAACAGTACAGTATCGATTTCGGCATCGAGAACCTGTTCGACCGCCATTACGCGTCGCCGCTGGGTGGTGCCTACCTGGGGCAGGGCACGACCATGTCGATCAGCGCCGTGCCCTGGGGCGTGCCGGTGCCCGGCCCGGGCCGTTCCCTGTATGCTGGGCTGAACGTCAAGTTCTAAGCGGGTATGCTGTCCGCCGTCCGCCTCTCCGGTGGACGGTTATCACTTGAATCGAGGAGTTGTCATGTTACGAGCCATGATCGTCGCCGCCGGTCTCTTTGCCACCGCCGCCAATGCCGACACCGTGAAAGTGGAGGACGCCTGGGTGCGCGCCACGGCGCCGGGCCAGCAGGTCGCCGGTGGTTTCATGAATCTCACCGCCGACGCCGACATGACCCTGGTCGGCGGTGACAGCCCGGTGTCCAGGTCGCTGGAACTGCATGTCATGCGCATGGACAACGGCGTCATGGAAATGCGCCAGATGAAGGAAATCGCCTTGCCGAAGGGCAAGACCGTGCGCCTGGCGCCAGGTGACCTGCATGTGATGTTCATCGGCCTGAAAAGCCAGATCAAACCCGGTCAAAAGGTGCCGATGACCCTGCGGGTGAAAGGCGCCGATAGCAAGGAACAGCCACTGGTGGTGGAAGCGGAGGCGCGTGGCCGGCACTGAGCCCCTGTAGCGCTGGCGAGACGCCGGCGCTGCAAAAAAGCCGGCCCAGCGCCGGCTTCGTTCTACGGGTCAACTCCACGTTGCCGGCTCGCCCTGAAGGATACCGTCCCCGCGGGACATAACGCCGGCGCTACTGGAGTTCGCGCTCCAGTTCCTCGATGGTGGTGTGCCTCACATCCTTGCCCTTGACCATGAACACCACATATTCGGACATGTTCTTGGCGTGGTCGCCGATCCGCTCGATGGCTTTCACCACGAACAGCAGATCGATGAAGGTGGAGATCGTGCGCGGGTCTTCCATCATGTAGGTGATCAGGTGGCGCATGATCATGTGGAATTCCTCGTCCACCTCGATATCCTGGCGCGCGACACCGGCGGCGCCGGAGGCGTCCAGGCGGGCGAAGGCGTCGAGTGATTCACGCAGCATGCGGGTCGCGAGGCCGGCCATGAACTTGATTTCGCTATAGCGCGGCGAGGTGATGCGGTCGCTCTCGAAGATCTTGATCGCATAGCGGGCGATCTTGGCCGCTTCGTCGCCGATGCGTTCCAGGTCGGTGATGGTCTTGACGATGGTCAGGATCATGCGCAGGTCGCCGGCGGTGGGCTGGCGCAGCGCGATGATCTGGGAACAGGCTTCGTCGCTCGCCACTTCCAGCGAGTTGACCTTGTGATCGTTGACGATCACTTCTTCCGCCAGTGTGGTGTTGCCGGTGATCAACGCCTCCACCGCCTTGACCACCTGCTCTTCCACCAAGCCGCCCATTTCCAGCACGCGCGCGCGCACCGCCTCCAGATCGGCATCGAATTGTTTATAGATGTGTTCGTTGGGCATTGCTTCGTCTCCGTCGGTTACCGCGCCAGCGCTGGCTTGGCGGCCTTGAAGGATTATATGCGGCTGATTCGATCAAATTATGACAAGTCGATGACGCTTCTCATCTTTTTGCCGGCTTCAGCCTTCACTGGCGAAGGGCACCTTGAGTACGCCGCCATCGATTTCCAGGACCATGATCCAGTCACGGCGGCCCGTCACGCACATCGGCAGGGTGACCTGGCCGCGGAAGATGCCCTCGCCATCGACGCGCAGGGTGTAGAGGTTGAAGCCCATGTCCATGCCTTCCATGGTGAAACGCGCCAGGACTTCCCGCGCGCCGGTCGCCTTCACCCAGACCCGGAAGGGGGTGAGCGGCCGCACCGCGCCGTCGAGGCCGACCGCAACCTCGCGGCCGTGCAGGCGTGTCGCACAGCCGGCCGTGAGATCGGCGCACGTCAGCGTGATCGCGTCCGCGGCCGTGTCGTTGCCGCCGCGCCAGAGCACCCCCGCGGCCAGGAGGATGATCAGCAGCGGCAGGGCGGTCCAGATGGCCTTGCCGTTCACGATGCGCTCCAGGCCGCGCTTTTCAGGGCGACGCCGTGCGCGCCCGCCGCGCGGGCCTGATCGAGGCCGGACAGGGACAGGCCGCCCAGCGCGTAGACCGGGATCGGGTAATCGGCCAGCCAGGCTGCGAAGCGTTCCCAGCCGATGGTTTCCGCGCCGGGGTGACTGGGCGTGGGCAGCACCGGCGAGAGCACCACGAAATCGACCCCCAGTTCCGCTGCCCGCGCCAATTCCTCCGGGCCGTGGCAGGAAGCGCCGAGCAGGGCGGTATCCGGGCGCTTCTCCAGGCGCATGAGCTGGCTGGTATTGAGGTGCAGGCCGCAGCCCAACGCTGCCGCCAGGGCGGTATCGGCATTGAGCATCAGGTTGGCGCCATGATCGTGGCAGCGGCTGGCAACGGTCCGCGCAAAGTCCCGGAAGTCCTCGGGCGGGAGGAACTTCTCGCGCAGCTGGATCAGGCGCAGCCCCCCCGCCAGGCGGTGTTCCAGCCGTTCCAGGAAGACATCGACGCCCAGTTTTTCGGCATCCGAGATGGCGTATTCCAACGGCAAGCGCAGGGCCTGCAGGATCGGGCCATTGGCGGGCAGGATCGGCTCGACCTCGGGCGCGCGGGCGCGTATCCAGGCTAGCGCCTGCCCTTCATGCGGATGCGGAATTCCTCGCCAGTCGGTCACCCGGAAGAAACGCAACATGACGTGCGCGTGCGGATAGACAAACGCACGCTTGAGCCAGGGCCAGGCGGTCACCACCTCGATGCCGAGTTCCTCGCGCAGTTCACGGTCGAGTGCCTGGCGGGCGGTTTCGCCAGCTTCCACCTTGCCACCGGGGAACTCCCACCAGCCGGCATAGGCTTTGCCTTGCGGCCGGCTCGCCATGAGAAAGGTGGCGTCCGGGTTTTCGATGACGGCGGCGGCGACTTCGATCAGTTGGGTCATGGTCGATGGGTGTGGGTTGATGGTCTGGTCAGCGGCCCAGTTTCGCCAGCGCGGTATCCGCCGCATCCGGCAGGCTGATGCCGTTGCACATGTCGCTGAACAGGCCCTTGCAATGGGTTTCCTTCCGCCGTGCCAGATGGCCGGCATGCCGGTAGTAGATCCGCGCCGGCTCGCGCAGGCCCAGCCCTTCGGTGGCGCGGCCCAGGTAATACCAGGCGATGTCCTGGGAATAACCGACATCCAGCACCTCGCGCGCCAACGTTTCCCAGTCTTCGCTTGCATCGAGAGCCTTCAGCCGGCCACCACGGCCGCTGAAACTCAGCGCGCAGTGCTCGCATTCCAGCACGGCTTCGCCACTACGGAAGCGCTGGTAAGCCGGGTTGACCAGGCTCAGTGGGCGCGAGGTGGTCGTGGGTGGAACGGTGGCGAAGTCGGTGCCAGGCGTGATCTCCCGCACGTTGGCGGCGAGCCGGGTCGGCAGCGACACCGGGTGCTTGGCCGCCTCGGCATAGAGCGGGCGCATGTGCGGCGCCAGCGCGGCCAGATCCTCCATGCGCTTGTCCGAGGCCGGGTGAGTGGAGAGCAGGTCGAAACGCCCCTTTTCACCACTGGCTTCCTTCATCTTCCGCCACAGGCGTGGTGCCGCGTCCGGGTCATAGCCGGCGCGTGCGGCGAGTTCGATGCCGATGCGGTCCGCCTCGGTCTCGGCGCCCCGGCTGTTGGGCAACTGCCAGGCCAGCAGGGCGGCCAGATCACCCGCCTGGCGGCGACCGCCGTGGTTGCCGGCGATGACGCTGACCAGGACGTCGGAGAGCATGCCCACGGACATCTTCTCGGCGCCGTGGTTGGCCAGGGCATGGCCGATTTCATGGCCCATGACCTGGGCGATCTCGTCGTCGGTGGCTTTCAGTTTTTCGATCAGACCGGTGTAGATGGCCATCTTGCCGCCCGGCATGCAGAAGGCATTGAGGGTCTTGGGGTCGTCGAGGACATTCACTTCCCAGTCCCAGGAGGCGCTGTCCGGGCGATAGCGCACCGCCTGCGCCACCAGGCGATCGGTGATGGCGCGTACCCGTCGTACCACGCGCTCATCGTCGTTGAGTTTGCCCTTCCTGGCATGGGGCGCCAGTTCCGCCTTGTAGGCACTGATCGACTGGCTGATGACTTGTTTTTCCGGAACCAGCATGAGCTGGCTGCGCCCGGTCATGGGGTTGCTGGAACAGCCGGCAAGCAGGCCGAACACGCCGAACAGGACGGCAGCCCGGGCCCTCCTCAGTGGACTTCGGGAAGGTGGGTGAACCCGACAACTGGCCTGGACATGGCCCCCGGATGCCATCGCATCGCAGCCGGCTACGCCTGGGGACCGCCTTCCAGCCGCGCCAGGCGCGTTTCCAGCTCCTGCAGCTTCTCGCGGGTGCGGGCCAGCACCTGCGTCTGGACATCGAATTCCTCGCGCGTCACCAGGTCGAGCCTTGACAGCCAGGCGGCCAGGCTGGCCTTGAGATTCTTTTCGACATCGCGGGCCGGGGTCAGGGCGAGGACTTCGGAGACTTTGTCCGCCATCTCGGCGGCGATTTTCTGCTTCAACATGGTGAGCTCGCGTGAGGGTCAGAAGGGGTGGGGGTGAAATTGCAGGCGGGCCAGTTTAGCAAAGCCGCGCCCATTTCTCGCCGCGCGAGAACGGTGCGATGCACCATGCCGGTGCACCAAGACGGCGCACGATTCTGCATCATGATTGCGCGCATGCAAATAACATTATGATTAATAACGAATATTTAACCTGGCACGGCTTGTGCTAAACATGCCATGTGCACCATCGCACCATTTCACTGGAGAAGCATCATGAAGAAACTGTCTTACCTGCTTGTACTGTCCGGCCTGGTCTCCGTGTCCGCGCTCGCCGAGGACAGCCCCCACTCCATCGGTTTCAACGTTGGCGCGACCACGGACTATATCTTCCGCGGCATTTCCCAGTCCCAGCATGATTTTGCTGTCTCCGGCGGCATCGATTACAGCCATGCCAGCGGTCTTTATGCCGGTGCCTGGCTGTCCACCCAGAAGTGGGTCGAGACCGGCCCGAAAACCGACAGTGATTTCGAACTGGACCTCTATGGCGGCTACAAGGGCGCTGTTGGTGACGTGGGTTATGACGTCGGCGTGATCCGCTACAGCTACGATGGCAATCAGGTCGCCGGCCTGGTGACGCCCAACACCACCGAAGTTTACGTGGGGGGCAGCTGGAAAATGCTGTCCATGAAATATAGCCACACCGTGTCCGACTACTTCGTGGCCTGGACTGGTCCAGCCAATGCCAAAACCCGTGGCAGTAACTACCTTGAGCTCAACGCCACGCATGACATGGGCGATGGCTGGGGTCTGATCGGCCATATCGGTCATCAGAAAATCAAGCATGATGACTTCAACAAGGCTTCCTATACCGACTGGAAGATCGGTGTGAGCAAGGATACCGGTTACGGTGCCTTCACCCTGGCCTACACGGATACCGATGCCGACGCTCCCGCCGCTTATACCTGGTCGGGTGAAGATGTCAGCAAAGGCGTCCTCTCCCTCTCCTATTCCAAGTCCTTCTAATCTCGCCCGAACGCCCTTTCCCGCTTCCCGTCAGGGCAGACGGGGCAAGGCGGGGGGCAGTCCAATCAGGAGCCATCCATGAAATTCGTTACCGCCATCATCAAGCCTTTCAAGCTGGACGAGGTGCGTGAAGCTCTCTCCGCGATCGGCGCTTCCGGCATCACTGTGACCGAGGTCAAGGGTTTTGGCCGCCAGAAGGGCCACACCGAGCTCTATCGCGGTGCAGAGTACGTCGTCGATTTCCTGCCCAAGGTGAAGATCGAGGTCGCCATCGCCGCCAACATGCTCGACCAGGCCATCGAGGCCATTTCCAAGGCCGCCCAGACCGGCAAGATCGGCGACGGCAAGATTTTCGTCTGGGACCTGGAGCAAGTCGTCCGTATCCGCACCGGCGAAGCCGGCGAAGCGGCGATCTAAGGAGAAACGACCATGAAACATTTGTTCGCGACTTTGATGTTGTTGGGCACGCTGGGAATTTCCGGCTTGGCCCTGTCGCAGGAAGCGCCGCCGGCGGCGGTCGAGGCCGTGGTTGACGCCGCGGCGCCTGTCGTGGCCGCAGTCGTCGAGGCTCCGGCCGCTGCGCCCGCCGCCGCGCCGGTCCCCAACAAGGGCGACACCACCTGGATGATGGTCTCCACCCTGCTGGTCATCCTGATGATCGTGCCCGGCGTTGCCCTGTTCTATGGCGGCCTGGTGCGCGCCAAGAACATGCTCTCGGTGCTGACCCAGGTCATGGCCATCTTCTGCATGATCTCGATCCTCTGGGCGGTGTACGGCTATTCGCTGGCCTTCGGCGATGGCGGCGGCCTCAACTGGGCGATCGGCGACCTGTCGAAAATGTTCCTCGCCGGCATCACCCCGAGCAGCACGGCCGCGACCTTCACCACCGGCGTGGTGATTCCCGAGCTGGTGTTCGTGTCCTTCCAGTTGACCTTTGCCGCCATCACCGTGGCGCTGATCGTCGGTGGCCTTGCCGAGCGGGTGAAGTTTTCCGCCCTGATGGTGTTTGGCGCGCTCTGGTTCACCTTCTCCTACCTGCCGATCACGCACATGGTCTGGGCGACTGGCGGCTATCTGCTCTCGCATGGTGATCTCGACTTCGCGGGCGGTACCGTGGTCCATATCAACGCCGGTATCGCCGCACTGGTCGGCGCCATCATGCTGGGCAAGCGTGTCGGCTTCGGTCGCGACGCCCTGCCGCCGCATAGCCTGCCGATGACCATGATCGGCGCGTCCCTGCTGTGGGTGGGCTGGTTCGGCTTCAACGCTGGTTCCAACCTGGAAGCGACCGGCGGCGCGGCCCTGGCCTTCATCAACACCATCCTCGCCACTGCCGCCGCCGGCATGTCCTGGATGCTGACCGAGTGGATGTTGCGCGGCAAGCCCTCCATGCTGGGTGTCGCTTCCGGCGTGGTGGCGGGCCTGGTGGCGGTCACCCCGGCCGCCGGCCTGGTCGGCCCGATGGGCGCGATCATTCTCGGTGGTGTCGCTGGCGTGGCCTGTCTGTGGGGCGTGACCGGCCTGAAGCGGGCGCTGGGCTACGATGACTCCCTGGACGTCTTCGGCATCCATGGTCTTGGCGGCATCATCGGCGCCATCGGTACCGGCATCTTCGTCTCCCCCGCGCTGGGCGGAGTCGGTGTCGCCAATTACTCGATGGGCGGCCAGGTCATGACCCAGGCCACCGGCGTGGTCATCACCATCCTCTGGTCCGGTGTGGTCAGCCTGGTGTTGTTCAAGCTGATTGACATGACCATGGGTCTGCGTGTCACGGAAGAAGAAGAGCGCGAAGGCCTCGATACCGCCAGCCATGGCGAGCGGGCCTACAACTTCTGATCCAGCAGCAGCAAGCAAACGGGGCGCCGCGCGGCGCCCCGTTTTTATTGGGGGGTGAAATCAGGAATTAGTCAGGCCCAGGTCGGTCCCCAGCGGAGTCGCGGGGTAGTGGAAGTGCACCGGCCCATCGGGTTCGGCATGGATGAACTGCCGCACGAATGGGTCATCCGATTCGAGCATTTCGTGGGTCGGGCCTTCGGCGACGATCAGTCCGTCCGACAGGAAATAGACGTAATCCACCACTTTCAACGATTCGGAGACATCATAGGTCACCACGATGGAGGACGTGCCGAGCGCGTCGTCGAGCCGGCGCAGCAGGTTGGCGATGACATTGAGCGAGATCGGGTCGAGCCCCGCGAAGGGCTCGTCGTACATGATCAGCATCGGGTCGAGCGCGATGGCGCGTGCCAGGGCGACACGCCGTTCCATGCCGCCGGACAGTTCCCTCGGCATCATGTCGTGGGCTCCTCGGAGGCCGACCGCGTGCAGTTTCATCAGCACCAGGTCGCGGATCATGCGCTCCGATAGATCTGTGTGCTCGCGCATCGGGAAGGCGATGTTCTCGTACACCGACAGATCACTGAACAGACCGCTGACCTGGAACATCACCCCCATCTTGCGGCGTAGCTGATAGAGGCCGTCGTTGTCCAGCGCATGCACATCCTCGCCATCGACCAGGACCTGGCCACGCTCTGGCTTCAGTTGACCGCTGATCAGGCGCAGCAGGGTGGTCTTGCCGCAGCCGCCGGTGCCGAGCACGGCTACGGTCTTGCCACGCGGAATCGCGAGGTTGATGCCGTTGAGGATCTTGCGGTTCTCGTAGGAGAAATGCAGGTCACGGATTTCGACGACGTTTTCGCTGGACAACTTCGACTCCAATCAAGGCGGGTGCGGGGCGAAGGTATGCGTGGACACCCGCCCGGTCAACCGCCATTTCAGGATCAGATCGCCTTGGTGACCAGCACCGGGCATCTCGCCTGGATCACCACCTGTTGCGAGACGCTGCCCATGAGCAGGCGGTCGAGACCGCTGCGACCGTGGCTGCCGACGATGATCAGGTCACAGTCGTTTTCCGCCGCCGCCTCGACGATGGCGCGGGCAGGGTTGCCCTCCCTGACCACGCTGTCGGCGGCCACGCCCTCCTGGCGCAGCAGATCGCGGACGCGGTCGGCCATCGCCTGGACCAGGTCGCACTTCAGGTCATCATTGGCGCACACCGACAGCACGGTGACCGGCAAGCCGCAGCGCCTGGCCAGACTCGACGCCGCGACGGCCGCTGCATCGGCGAAGCGGGAACCGTCGACGGCGAGCAGGATGCCTTTCTCCCACATGCCGGATTCCTTCGGCACCACCATCACGCTGCAATGGACATGACCCACCACGCGCGCTGCCGCCTCGCCCAACATCAGGCGTTCCAGCCAGTGCACCCCGCGCCTGCCCATGATCACCAGGTCCGCCTGGATTTCTTCCGCCTGCGCGACGATTTCATGGACCGGTTCCTCGCCATGACGTAGCACCGGGGCGCAATTCACGCAGGCGGTGCCGGCCTGGCGTTCAACCTCGTCGAGGACTGCGCGCCCCGCCTCCTGGGCCTGGCGGACGCCGTCCGGGTTGAACATGGCGTAGTCGGGCAGGGTCCGCGCCATGTGCATCACGGTCAGCCGGGAGCCGCAGCGGCTGGCCATGTGCAAGGCTGCGCGCACGGCACCGGCGCTGACCTCGCTGCCGTCGGTGGCGAGCAGAAGATTGTCGAAGCGGGCAAGGGGGGAAAGCTGGGCTGTCATGAACGGCTCCTCGCGGTGGGTCACACACGGAAGCATAGTGCAGACGCGCGATCACGCGGGTCGGTAACCACTCGTAACAACTGAAAACCGGACGGATACGGTCACCTTACAGCGGGCTCCTACAGTGAAGCCACCGACGCACGACGCGCCGGATTTCTCACCCAACAGGAGCTCATCATGAAAACCGTCGATATCGTGAAAAAAAGCATCGGCATCAGCGCGCTGACCGGCCTTGCCCTGATGGCCGGATCTGCCCAGGCGCATGGCTGGGGTCAGCCCAATCCGTATCTGCCGATTAATGTGCAGGTCTCGCCCGATTACAGCGGACAGCATGGCTCCGATGGTCGTTTTGCGCGTGAACCGGGTCCGCTCCATGAAGGCGTCGCCAGCATCGATCAGCGTCAGCAACGGCAGTTGCAGCGCATCCGTGCCGGCATCGACAGCGGTCAACTCAGTCGCCGCGAGGCACGTGACCTGTTGCGTGAACAGCGTGATATCGAGCGGACACAGCGTCATTACCTGGCCGATGGCCGCCTGAGTCGTGACGAATGGATCCACCTGGATCGGATGCTCGATCACGCTTCTGTCAACATCCGCGAGGAGAAGCATGATCGCAACTGGCGCTGAGTCATCGGGAACCCTGCCGCCATGGCAGAAAAGGCGCGGGAGGCCGCGCTGATACTGGTGCCGGGACGGGGTTCATATTGATAGGCGCGAAGCCGCGTAGATACAGGGGTCGTGGTTTTATGGTTTCTATTTGTGCCCCCAAATGTGCCCCCAGCTTGTTGTTTTACCTACCTCTATTGGCGGTCTATCGACCTGAATGCACTTGGCCAGCTCACGCCGGCGCCAGCCAGCTCCACCAGGTCGAAGCCATCGGCGATGATCCCGGCGGCGCCGGTCGTGGCCAGGGCCTCACCTGGAGCACGTCACCACCCAGCGGCCCCGACCAACTCCACCAGGTCGAAGACACTGCCGATGATCCCGGCGGCGCCGGTCGTGGCCAGGGCCTCACCTGGAGCACGTCACCACCCAGCGGACCCGACCAGCTCCACCAGGTCGAAGACACTGCCGATGATCCCAGCGCCGCCGGCCGTGGTCAGGCCCTCACCTGGAGCACGTCACCAC
>CAYMUY010000016.1:0-83640 GCA_964393825.1 uncultured Thiobacillus sp.
CAGTCAAGGATGAAGTTCGCGCCGATGAAGCCGGCGCCGCCGGTGACCAGGATCATATGTATATGTTTTTAAGTAGGGAGGAGTGCATGAAATGCGAAAACAGACATTCCGATGGCAGAAGGGCACCTCGAAAAACCCCGGGTTTGTCATTCCGGCGAACGCCGGAATCCAGAGAAATCAACAACCTGGACACAGGCTTTCGCCGGTGTGACGGGTTATTCGAGGTGCCCAGAAGACGCTCGAAACAAAGACATCTACCGCTTGCTTGCCTCGGCCACAGCATGTGGCGTAGCTGACTCTGTTAAACAAGCGCGCAATCGTCGTTTCTGGATCGCCAGTCGGAACAGAAATCCCACTGTCATTAAGTTCCGCCGCCACATTCGCCGAGGGTAGCGCAAGAGCCGGTAAAGCCATTCCAGGCCTACTTTGCACATGAACGCAGGTGCGCGCTGAGCAGTGCCCCCCATGTAGTCGATAATCGCGCCGCCATTGATGACCAGCATGCCGGCCTTGGGTAATTCCTGTTTGATAAGGGCGGCCACGCGTTCCTGCTTAGGCATACCCATTGCCAAGATAACAAGGCTGGGGGTCCAATTCCGCACATGATCCACGTAGGTCGCCTCAGGCTGAAAGCCATCAATCACCTCAACCCGCGCAAAGCCCTCACCAAGCAACCGTTCCCGCACCCGGGAAAGAGCGGGTTCACGCGTCCCCATGATCGCCACCGTCGCTTTATGATCAAAACGTGCGATCAAATCCGGGATCAAGTCTGTACCATGCAGATTCAGCCCCGGTGCCAGACCAGCCGCATCACAGAGCAACCGCGCGCCCACTCCATCGCGCAGGATGAAATCTGATGCGAACATCGACTCTCGGAAGTCAACATTCTGTCCGGCCATCATAAATCCCTGCACGTTGAGAAAAGAGAGAATTCTTGTCTTCCCATTGCACTGGCGAATCTCATCTAGCAACTGCTCACGCTCTGCCGGTGACTCTCTTAAAGTCATAAGTCGCAAGAGCGCGGCCCATGTTTCGATCATTACTATCACCTTATTCGTCCACATTGCGCGCAGCCAGATAGCGGAAGGCGCGCCAGCCATATACATAAAATGGCAACAGCGCCCGCATCATCGCCCTGTCCAACTTGCGGCAAATGTTCTTGTTGATGAAGTAGCGCAGTGAGTCATATTTCATCCGCGCGACTTTCGGCCGGAAATTCTGTTTTCCCCAACCCAGCACATGCACGATCGGCACGGTACAAAGTATTTCCACTCCGAAACCCCGCCTGTGTGCGTCGATACAAAGATCTTCGTCCTCTCCATACAGAAATATTTTCGGATCAAACCCGCCAGAGGCGCGCACATAATCGCGGGATAAAAGCATTGAAGCCCCTGACACCCAATCTGCTGGCACATGCAGAAGCGACGCCACCCGCTCTAGCGCTTGTATGTTATCCAACGTAAGTGGGGGCGCCGAATGTATTCGGGCGAAGCTGCGACCATAAGGCAAGGCCTTTAACGCTGCACCAATCCCAGGAACAGAAAGCAGACGCAGTCCAAGGCTGCGTGCACCAAGCAATGACAGCGCCCAACGATGCCAAGAAGAGAATACATAGGAATAGGTCTGTGGTCGCCCATCGGGATAGACCAGCGGCAACCCAATCACCCCCACCTGCGGCGCAGCCGACAGCCTCGCTAGAGCAGGCGTTATACTGTCGCCCAATAGCCACGCATCGGCGTTCAGCAAAAAATAGGCCTCCGCGTCGAAGTCCTGCATCGCAATATTATTGCCGCAGCCAAAACCGATGTTCTCCTCAAGCATCCGCAGATGTAGCCAGGTATATTTCTGCGCGAGGCGATGCAGAATTGCGCCAGTCGCATCGCTCGAAGCATTATCCACCACACAGACCGCTACCCCGCCTGGCTCACCCAGATTCGGCACATGCCGAGCTATTGATCGGATGCAGGCTTCGATGTCACGTTCAGAATTGAATGTGACCACCGCGACAAGTAGGCTCAGCTTCAAAGTAACGTCAGTTGGTGCATGAGTTGAAACATCAGCTTGCTGTTGCATGCTCACCAATTCAGACCTCTCACCGATATGCGGTTTATCAGCAGGCCGCATAGATCTGTAGCTAATCTTTTCATGGAATCAATCCGTCAGTTCGGAGCCAGGTGGAAGATCAGTCAACCAACCAACCCGTAGGACGGCCAATGAGATCTTCAAGGCGACGGATGTCTGCCTCGTAAGTCGCCAGCAGTTCGGCACGGGAGGCGGGGTCGAGCTTTGGCTTGGCCCCTGTGTTTGCGTCGCGAAGCATTCTGCGCATCGCCCCCCCGAGCGAGGTCGGGATGATTCGCCGTAGCAGTCGCGTCAACGGATTCGGCGCAATCAAGCGCGCGAAAAGCAAGGATTTTGGAGCGCCAGACACGTTCGCGGTGATGCCCGTATCAAAGGTCTGCGTCCCGTCCAGCCCGGCATAACGGCACAGGGCACTAAGAACCCCGACCGGGTCACGGCGGAAATCGTCGAACAGGATGACCATTACCCGGTCGCGACCCAGCACTTCCTGAAAATGTGCAATCGCATCCGCGTAAAAGCCACTGGCACGATATAGCCACATGTCCGAATAACCCGCTTGGCGGCGGCTATCCTCGGCTGCAAGCGCATCCTCAAAGCCAAGCGTCTCTCGCCCCTCGCCGATCAGGTGGACGTATTGCGAATAGACCTTGTCCACTGGGTGACGCAGGAGGAAGGCCACGCGCGCGCTTGGGAGAGCCTCTGCGATTCTCTCACTCGCGCCGTGGTGAAACAGATAGGAAGGTGAAACGTCTACTGCAAGTTGGCCCGACCGCTTGTCGCGAAAATGGGTCAGATATGCCTGCAGGGTCTGGGGAATTTCTGCCATTACATGCGCATCACCCGGGCCAGCCGTAGTACACGACAACTCTGGCCAGGAAAAATAATGCAACTCTTTCTTGGTCGGCAGGAAGAATTCAGACCGTTGGCGCAGCATGTCATAGAGCGCGGTCGTCCCCGCCTTGGACGCGCCACCGATGATCAGATCAACCGTCATATGCTTCTCTTTCCTGCAGGGTGCGCACATCGATGCGCCAGATGATTCGATATCCCGAGCAGAAGCCCGGCCAAGTACCCACGATATTCCAGCGGTGCGCCCAACAGAGCAGTGGTCAGCATCATGATGAAGATTGCGGTGTAAAGAAGCCTTGCCTGCGGTTCGCGGATGCCGTTCAGCAGGCGCACCTGCACAGTCATGTAAACGACATACCCCATTAACCCGACCAGTCCATAACGATAGGCCGTGCCGAACAGCCCGATGTCGGCCAGGAAGAAGAACGGCCCGACGACCCGCGCGAACCCATCGTTCCATGTAGGGAAAAGCGCGCCATGACCCAGTAACTCACCGCGCGACAGCGTTTCAAGCACGGCCCCGATTGCAAGACCGCGCCAGCTATCGTTCAGATATTCGTCTGAAAAAGCTTGCTGGAATAATTGGGTATAGATTTCCAGTCGCTCCATGACCTGTGGAAAAAGAAAGGGAATTGCAATCATCACCAGCATGAATATCCCGGCCAGTAACGCAGCGCGCGCTCCGCGTAGCAGAAAGACCAGGCCCACCGCTGTGCCCAGAATGATCTGTCGCGTCTGCACAATGGCCAGCAGAACGCCCACGAGAAAGCCAATCTCAACCATTCGGAGATGTGATGCCGCGCCCCCCTTGCGCGCGAACAGCATCAGGATGGCAACCGCGACGAAGGTCTGACCGATGCCATAGCGTTCGCTGCGTAGAGAAATTTCGGACTGGCTGATGGTATTGATGATGGGCACCACCCCTACCATCACGCCGATCATCAGAACACTACATAGAATGGCGATGCCAATGACTAGATTCTCTAAGCCGCGCAGTTCTATCCAGCCACGTCGCAAAGCAGTAGTGATCGGAAAATAGATCCACAGTGCCAGAATGCGTCGCTCCTCCATCAGGCCGAAAAGGAAGGGCTGGTCGAACCAGGCCGCCGCCATGAAAGCGCTGTAGATCGACAGCAGCAGAACCAGCAGATACAGAATCAGGTCCACCTTGCGGACACGCTGGTTGCGGTAGAACTGCATCATGACGCTGGCCGTCGCCCAGACCGACAGTACCGCGTAGAACGCTTCCTGCGCCCCCTTGATACCAACCGGGTTCGACGCTGTCGCACTGAACATCTGGGAATTGAACAGCATTAACACCAGCACGATCAGCATGCCGGCACTGACTGCCGAACTGCGCGGTTGTTGCAAGCCTGCCCGCACCTGCGTCATACAAGGTCTGCCCAAGGCGGTACAAGCCCGGTAAGCCGCATGAAGTCGCGCGTGTCCTGGATGTAATGCTCGCGCAGTTTCTCTATCACCTCTGGCGGCATGTCCTCTACCTTTCTCTCATTCGGCACCACATTCCATTGATTGAAGCCGAACAGGATCCGGCTGCGATGGCGCTCCGGAATGCTGCGCCATAGCCGCCTGATCGGGCCAATGCGCCGCAGGATGCGCTGGAGCGGGAGGCGTTCCCGCTCACCGCCCTGGTGCAGCTTCTGACCGAGCGAAGGGAGCGACGCCATCCGCAGCCCCAGGAAGGTCAGCAGCCGCGTCATCGTGCCCGCGGGGTCGGATTCCAGGTCACGCGTGAACAGCACCAGCATTCGCCCTTGAGCAAGCTGGTCTGCGTAGGGGGCCAGCAGCCGGCCATATTCTCCCCAGACAACATAGGTGCGGTTCTCGTTGGCTTTCCCAGTAGGCAAACCACGCGCCGCCTCGAGATCCGCGGGTGCCAGCATATTGTCGACGGCCTGCGCGAAGTCTCGTGTCTCAAGGCCCCGGCGTACCGACATGCGGTAATGTGACAGCGCGCGCTCCACCGGATTGCGCAAGATCACCGCTAACCGCGTATCGGGCATCATTGCGCGCAGCCGCGCCGGCACCCGTGGATCACTGAGGTAATGCGGCGTCACCTTGCCTGTCAGTGCATTCGCAGGCGCCGAGCCAAAGTGTTCTTGCAGATAGGCCGACAACGTTGCCGGGGAGGCGTCATCACGGGTGAAGAACGGCACTTCCTTGCCGGGTGGCACGAATACCCCAGGATGCTCGGATAGCAACTGGAACAGGGTCGTCGTGCCGGATTTCTGGGCACCCAGGATCAGGAAATCGAGCGCCTTCACTTGCCAACCCCCGGCTTACGGGTTCCGATCTGACGTGCTGGTATACCACCGTAAATCGCATATGGCGGTACGTTTCCGGTCACTACCGCGCCAGCCGCAATTACCGAGCCAGTGCCGATGGTCACGCCCTTCAATACAACGACACCATGGCCAAGCCAGACATCATCCTCGATCACGATTGGGGCGCTGCGTATCCCCTGGTCAATCATGGGTTTGTCTAGGCTGTCGAACACATGGTCGGTGTCCCGTAGCGACACCAGTGATGCAATCATCACGTTACATCCGATCGTGATTGATGCATTGCAGCCAAACACGCAGCCTTCACCGCAGTAGCTACGCGAACCCATGTGAATATGTCCCGTACCCTGGAACAGGGTGCCAGATCCGATTGAGTTGTTACGTTGCAGTTCTATGCGCAGCATGGTTCCGTTGTTGGCCTGCAAATCATAGTACGGTTTGATTTGTACCCCGCGTTTAAGCTTGCAGTGAGGGCCGAGTTTCAAGAATGGAAAATAGCGTAAGCGCGTGTAGAGCGTGCTTGATCGCACATGAAGAAAATCCAGTGCATTCATAATCAGCATGGTTAGCGGCATGTATAAACTTTCCTCACAGTCTGCCCGTTTGATCGGATCTTCAGTTACGTACAAAAGGAATCAAAACCAGCCCCAGTCTGCGCCAGGCATAATAAGCTGCTACTAGGCTCATCAATGCCGTCGCCCCTGCGCTAGCAAGCGCAGCTCCGACTATGCCCAGCGATGGGATCAGCACGATGGCAATCGCCCCCATCAGTGCGACAGAAAACAGTGATGTGGTCTGCAGATCTTTTTCATTGCCGCTCATCATCAGCACATACCCCACTGGACCCGTTATGGTATTGACCGCCTGCCCTATAGCCAGGATCGAAAGTGCCATACCACCACGTGCAAAGTCTGGCCCGAACAAGCTCATCACCCAATCGCCTGCCAGAATCAATATCAGGAAGAAAGGACTCGCCGCAAGCGTGATCAGTGCAGCAAAGCGCCGCGACAGGCGCGCAAGCGTGGCGAGATCGCCTTGTGTATAAAGCTCGGCAAACTTTGGCGCAAGTACGGTATTCACCGCCAGCAGGAAGAACGACACCAGCATCGACACGCGCGTGGCCGCCCCGAAGATCCCGGAATCCGCCGCCGTGCCCCAGATGCCAAGCAGGAATAAAGGTGCCCAGGGCAGGACAGCACGGTTGATGATCGACATCAGCCAAAGTGGGCTACAGCTTGCCCACAGCTTTTCCTTGGAAAACAAGGTTGCTACGGTGTCCTGCTGCGCACTTTGCCGTTGCCAGTAGAAGATCCCGAACAATGAAGCGATACCCGTGCCCGCCACGTAGGCCACGCTCGCGCCCGCCGCTCCGAACAGCCACACAAGGGGCCAGATCAACACAAGCGAGAAAAGCGGATTAATGACACCCGACACCAGCATCGATTCACGCACACGCTTGAGTCCTTTCAGGCTCTCCGACAACAAGGTCATCATCGAAAAGGTGAATATGGAAAGACTCATGAAGCGCAATGGCCCGACAAGTTCGGGTTTGTTAAATATCAGTTCTGCGATCCAGGGCGCCAACGCCATGCAGAGTAGCGACAGAAACAGGCTGGCACTACCGGCCAGCTTGAAACCGAGTCGGAATACCCCCTTGACCTGCCCCCAGTCCTGACGCGTAGCCGAGGAGGCAATGAAGCGCAGCAGGCTGTTGTCTAACCCGAGTTTGGCGATAACGCCCGTGATCATCACTACCGACAACACCAGAAAATAGAGCCCCGCGCCCTCGGCTCCAAGTAGCCTGGCAATCACCACATTCAAGGCGAAGGCCAATGCCGCTCCCAAACCCTGCAAAAAGAAAGCAATCAATGCACCAGAGATCACATCGCGGGTGTGCGCATCCATTCGCGCCAGGCGACCTCTCAAATATTTCAACATTTCGTGCTTATCGTATCTATTTGTTTGTTACACCAGAACCCGTACTGGTCCGCCAGTGCTTCTGCAACACGGTCAGCCGTTCTGTATTTTCATCCTTGCGCCACTCGCCCTTTGCGTTTCCCGGGCCAAGCACTTCGGGGCTTCTAAAAGGAATGCCATACGAGAAATAGGCCCATCCCCACCCATGATTATTGAAATATCCTAGCATGTCGTCCATCCAATCCTTGGCACCCATTTTCTCTGTCGTGTAGGGTATGCCAAAACCAGAGACAAATATTTCGGCCTTGTTTTTCTTTGCAAAATCCGCCACCGGCTGCAAAGCCAGATACAGCCTCTCCTTGTCTCTCGCAGAGGAATAGGTCGCAAGCTCCCGCGCCAAGCCTGTTTTCTTATCCTTCTTGCCCGAGTCAGCAAATGCACCTGGGATATATGGATTGAAGGAGTACACTGCATTTATCCCGGGGATTGGCTCCATCCAGTTGTAGTTGACCGCATGCCCCCATAGCCCCACCCCGGAGACAACAATGAACTTGCCATGATCTATATCACCAATCGCCAATCCTAGCCTTTTGATCAGGGCAAAATAATCCTTTGGCGTCCCTCTCCACGAATTAGGGAAACTCCATTTCCCGGCCCTCATCAAGGCCTGGTCAAGAATGGAGCCATTTATTCTGACCAATGATGGTTCATCAATGGGATGATAGCCTATTACCGTATCGTTATCCTTGTATCGCTTTGCAATCTCTGACCACAACTTGATAAGTCCCTCCCAATAAGAGTAATCACTCCATATCTTATCGTCGTCCCCCGGAAACGTAGACGTTGCCAAAATAACTTTTATACTGTATTTTTTCGCCAGCTTGATAGCCTGATCAACATCATCCAGCTTGTTCGTTGCAAGCTCCCCGCCTTCATCATAAATACCGTCATAATCTACGCTATTCGAGTCGGCACTAATAAACAACCTAACAACCTTTACACCCCACGACGCCAATAGCCTGTAATCATCCTCACCCTGCCTTGCATGAAAGTACACATTTATTCCACGATAATTCCCGATTGCACTTAATTCTTGAGCCGCAATCGGCAATGACCCACTCAGCATTGCCAAGACAATTACACACCCGAACAAATTGCGCATAAACATTTGAACCTCTTGATTTATTGGTTAGCGAGCGATCAAGCGACCGGCGAGATCCAAGTACTCAGAAAAAAGGGAATCGACACAGGCCAGCAATGCGTCGTGATGGATGACAGAAACCGCCATTGCTGACTGCGCATCCATCGCAGCCACAATTGGCGTGGTGAGATCAGGCACGCCGAGAAGAATCCAATTCACCCAGATGTGGGTGTCCAGAACGATCACTTGAGTGCATCCCAATCACCTTCGGGAGCTACTGGCTCGACGCCATTTCCTAGAATTCTTCCCTTGCCTGCAATACGGGTGGCGGGCGCCCGGCAAGTCTGAGGTGCTACACCAAATTGCGGTGACAGCATGGTGACAATGACACAAGCTTCATCAACGGGTGGGTTATCTGTTAACCACCTGATCTGTCCGTGGTCATTGACCGCTTGGTAACTTAGCAACATGTTTATTCTACTTAACCCAGTCTGCCAAGTCCCGGTGAACAGTGACGTCAATTATGGGGCACCTAGAAAAACTTCTGAGTTGCCATTCCGGAGAGACTCAACCTCTAGTTTGACCTACAACCTCCAGGTGGTCGCTGGCGCACCAACCTGGCCTACGAGGGGCGCCCGGGCCGGACTGCGTGTAGCATTTTGTAGGTCTGGTTGCGGGGTTATCGCACCCTGACTGTTCAACTGGACACCGGCGTTCGCCGGTGTAACGGGTTTTTCGATGTGTCCTTCAGTGATTCTTGAACACGTCTTCCAGCGTGGCGGCGTCGAGGATGTTTTCGGCCCATTGTTCAAGTTGTTCAAGCGTGGCAGTTTTCAGGCGGGTTTGGGTTTCGGCGCTGATGGGGCCGAAGCGGCGGGTGAGCTGACGTTCAAGCAATGTGGCCTCTCCTTGTTGCAACCCTTCTTGCATACCCTGCTGCATACCCTGCTGCAGCCCTTCTTGTAGCCCTTGTTGCATCCCCTGTTGCAGACCCTGTTGCAGACCCTGTTGCAGGCCTTCTTGCAGGCCCTGTTGCAGGCCATCCCGTTTCCATTGTTCGGTCCATTCTTCAACGCGTTCGGCCAGCATGGCGTCGATCTCCTGTAGTTCGTTGACTTCCGGGATGTCCTGGCCAGGCATGAGACGGCGCAGGACGATGCGGTTGATCCAGACGACAAATGCCCGCCTGAGCGGGGCGTATTCGGGTTGTCGCAGGCGTTGTCGCAGCGAGGATACCGCGCGGCGAATGTCTTCGGGCAATGCGCTCGTTTCCAACCGGATGATGTCGTTGACGGTGTTGTCGGCGTCATCCAGATTGGTCGGGTCGACTGCGTTCTCTTCAACCAGGAAATAGCGCTGGCTGGGGTGGTAACGCTTGAGGCCGCCTGGTGGATCTTCGATCAGTTCGCCGATCTCGCGCGCGGCCGTCCAGCGCTGGCGGCCGTTGTAGAGGACCAGGGGGAAGACGGAGGGCAGTTTGTCTCCCGCCTGGATTTCTCCGCTCTTGATCAGGTCCTGATACAGCAGCCCGGTGTAGACCATGATGCGCAGCGCCATCCAGGGGTCCACCGTGCTTTGGAATTCGAGTAGCAGGTAGATGTAGAGCCAGCTGCCTTGGTGGCGGACGCGCCAGATGAGGTCGTCTTCTCGATCACGCAGGTCGTCGCTGATGTAGCTGCCGCTGACTTTCTCCAGCGTGGTGTAGTCAAGCCCTTCTACCCAGTCTTCTCCGACAAATCCACGCAGCAAGTCTTCCACGACTCGGGGGTGGGTGAAGAGAAGTTTGTAGCCGGTGTCGTGGTTGGGTGGGCGTGTCATGGAGGTGGTGCGTACCCGACGGTTCAACTTCTGGTTTGGCCTACGACCGCCAGGTAGGCGCTATCGCGCCAACCTGGCCTACGGGGCGACGCCCGGTTCGACGGTGGCGCCCGGGCCGGCGGCATTGCGTGGGGCGGCTGGCGTTGGCTGCATCTTGTAGGTCAGGTTGCGGCTTTATCGCTACCTGACGATCCACCATCAAATCAGGCCTACGGCCACCAGATCATCACTGCCGAGCCAACCGGGCTTGCGAGGTTCGCTTCAGTGTCGCAAAAAATCCGTATAGGCGCGGGCGAGGCCGTCTTCCAGGCCGACCGTGGCTTGCCAGCCCAGGTCACGCAGGCGGGAGACATCCATGAGCTTTCTCGGCGCGCCATCCGGCTTGCTTGGGTCGAACTCGATGCGGCCGGGGTAGCCGATGACTTTGCCCACGGTTTCCGCCAGTTGCCGGATGGTGATGTCTTCGCCGGTACCGACGTTGATGTGGGAGAGCATGGGCTGGGTGTGGGCGGCGTAGGTGGCGGTGTCGAGGTTCATGACGTGGACGCTGGCGGTGGCCATGTCGTCGACGTAGAGGAATTCGCGCATCGGCGTGCCGGTGCCCCAAATCACCACGCTTTCGGCCTGGTTGACCTTGGCTTCGTGGAAGCGGCGGATCAGGGCGGGGATGACGTGGGAATTTTCCGGGTGGTAGTTGTCGCCGGGGCCGTAGAGGTTGGTGGGCATGACGCTGCGGTAGTCGATGCCGTGGCTGGCGCCGTATTGGCGGTTGTAACTTTCGCAGAGTTTGATGCCGGCGATCTTGGCGATGGCGTAGGGTTCGTTGGTGGGTTCCAGGGTGCCGGTCAGCAGGGCGTCTTCGCGCATGGGTTGCGGGGCGAGTTTGGGGTAGATGCAGCTGCTGCCGAGGAACAGGAGTTTTTGCACGCCCACGCGCCAGGCCTCATGGATGATGTTGGCTTCGATCATCATGTTTTGGTAGATGAATTCGGCCGGGTAGGTGTTGTTGGCGTGGATGCCGCCGACCTTGGCGGCGGCGAGGTAGACCTGGCCGGGCTTCTCGGTTTCGAAGAAGGCGCGCACGGCGGCCTGGTCGGTGAGGTCGAGCTCGGCGTGGGTGCGGGTGATGATGTTGGTTTGGCCCTGGCTGTTGAGGACACGGATGATGGCGGACCCGACCATGCCGCGATGGCCGGCGACGTAGATTTTGGGTTCAAGTTTCAGGTTCCAGGAGGCAGGTTTCAGGCTACGGCTTCGAGGGTGGCATGTTTGTCGATTTGGTTAAGGTAGAGATCAATGATGGGAAAACACAGGTCATAGTCGCCCCAAACCAGTTCTCCATGTTCCAGGTGATAAGCATCGAATCTGCTTTCTTCCAGATAGGCGCGGATGTCCGGGTGTCGGGCATGCGTGAGGAATGCCTTGAAATCGACCACTTGCACCGTGCCGTCATCGAAAGCAAGGCGAAGCGTGTATTTCCCCGCCTTTTCCACCGAAGTGATGTTGATAGGCTTCATGTTCATTTCAGCCTCCGTGTGATGCGTTCAGCCTTGATGGGCTTGTGCAATACGAAGAAATCAATCCATTTGCCTACTATTTCATCCGCGCGGGCATTGACTAATTCCTCGAAGAATCGCATTTCATTGGTCTCCAACGGGGCGCGCCCGCTGACTTGGTCAAACTGTATTTCTTCCACCTTACCGTTAATCACGATGATTTCTGCCCGTGCTTCACGGCCTTGTGCTTTGCCATGAACATGCACGGGGTCATGCTCATTGGCATAGAACATGACAATCAAACCGAAATATTCGTACAGCTTGGGCATTGGTACTACTCGTGATAGTCCATGGTTTTGTAGCCGTGTTTCTTGACCAGTTCGTCGCGTTCGGCGGATTTCAGGTCTTCGCGCACCATTTCGGCGACGAGTTCGTCGAAGCTGATCTTCGGCACCCAGCCTAGTTTTTCCTTGGCTTTGGCGGGGTCGCCGAGCAGGGTTTCCACTTCGGTGGGGCGGAAGTAGCGGGGGTCGACGGCGACGATGACCTGGCCGGCGGCGTCGTAGCCCTTCTCCTCCACGCCCTGCCCTTCCCAGCGGATGCTCATGCCCAGTTCCTTGGCGGCGGCGTTGACGAAGTCGCGCACGCTGTATTGCACGCCGGTGGCGATGACGAAGTCTTCCGGCTTCTCTTGTTGCAGCATCAGCCACTGCATTTCGATGTAGTCCTTGGCGTGGCCCCAGTCGCGCTTGGCGTCCATGTTGCCGAGGAACAGGCAGTCTTGCAGGCCGAGTTTGATACGGGCCAGGGCGCGCGTGATCTTGCGAGTGACGAAGGTTTCGCCGCGAATCGGGGACTCATGGTTGAACAGGATGCCGTTGCAGGCATACATGCCGTAGGCCTCGCGATAGTTGACGGTGATCCAGTAGGCATACAGCTTGGCGCAGGCGTAGGGGCTGCGCGGGTAGAAGGGGGTGGTTTCCTTCTGCGGGATTTCCTGCACCAGGCCGAACAGTTCGCTGGTGCTGGCCTGGTAGAAGCGGGTCTTCTTTTCCAGGCCGAGGATGCGGATGGCTTCGAGGATGCGTAGCGAACCCAGGGCGTCGGAGTTGGCGGTGTATTCCGGTTCTTCGAAGCTGACGGCGACGTGGCTTTGCGCGGCGAGGTTGTAGATCTCGTCCGGCTGTACCTGCTGGATGATGCGGATCAGGCTGGAACTGTCGGTGAGGTCGCCGTGGTGGAGGATGAACTTGCGCCCGGTTTCGTGCGGGTCCTGGTAGAGGTGGTCGATGCGGTCGGTGTTGAACAGCGAGGTGCGGCGCTTGATGCCGTGCACTTCGTAGCCCTTGTTGAGCAGAAATTCAGCCAGATAGGCGCCGTCCTGGCCGGTGACGCCGGTGATGAGGGCTTTTTTTGCGGGTGTCGTCATGTTGTGTGCGGTTTGGGGTTGGTCGCGGTACGTCGTGCGCAGGGCGCCGTATTGTCCCTCTCTTGGCCGAACCAGGGAATTCGATCGTGTCGTTGTGTTGATTGAATTTCCAATCGCCAGGCTGCGGCACTTGGTGCGAACCGACCCGGGGCACCTTGTAGGTCAGGTTGCGGGGTCATCGCACCCTGACGGTTCAACTGGACACCGACACTCGCCGGTGTGACGGTTTTTTCGATGTGTCCTTCAGTGATTCTTGAACACGTCTTCTAGCGTGGGGGCGTCCAGGATGTTTTCCACCCATTGTCCAATCTGTTCATGTGTGGCAGTTTTCAGGCGGGTTTGGGTTTCGGCGCTGAGGGGGCCGAAGCGTTTGGTGAATAAGCGTGCGAGCACGTTGGCTTCCCCCAGGAGTTCTCCTTGCTGGATACCCTGCTGAATACCCTGCTGCAGGCCTTCTTGCAGGCCTTGTTGCAGGCCATCCCGTTTCCATTGTTCGGTCCATTCTTCAACGCGTTCGGCCAGCATGGCGTCGATCTCCTGTAGTTCGTTGACTTCCGGGATGTCCTGGCCAGGCATGAGACGGCGCAGGACGATGCGGTTGATCCAGACGACAAATGCCCGCCTGAGCGGGGCGTATTCGGGTTGTCGCAGGCGTTGTCGCAGCGAGGATACCGCGCGGCGAATGTCTTCGGGCAATGCGCTCGTTTCCAACCGGATGATGTCGTTGACGGTGTTGTCGGCGTCATCCAGATTGGTCGGGTCGACTGCGTTCTCTTCAACCAGGAAATAGCGCTGGCTGGGGTGGTAACGCTTGAGGCCGCCTGGTGGATCTTCGATCAGTTCGCCGATCTCGCGCGCGGCCGTCCAGCGCTGGCGGCCGTTGTAGAGGACCAGGGGGAAGACGGAGGGCAGTTTGTCTCCCGCCTGGATTTCTCCGCTCTTGATCAGGTCCTGATACAGCAGCCCGGTGTAGACCATGATGCGCAGCGCCATCCAGGGGTCCACCGTGCTTTGGAATTCGAGTAGCAGGTAGATGTAGAGCCAGCTGCCTTGGTGGCGGACGCGCCAGATGAGGTCGTCTTCTCGATCACGCAGGTCGTCGCTGATGTAGCTGCCGCTGACTTTCTCCAGCGTGGTGTAGTCAAGCCCTTCTACCCAGTCTTCTCCGACAAATCCACGCAGCAAGTCTTCCACGACTCGGGGGTGGGTGAAGAGAAGTTTGTAGCCGGTGTCGTGGTTGGGTGGGCGTGTCATGGAGGTGGTGCGTACCCGACGGTTCAACTTCTGGTTTGGCCTACGACCGCCAGGTAGGCGCTATCGCGCCAACCTGGCCTACGGGGCGACGCCCGGTTCGACGGTGGCGCCCGGGCCGGCGGCATCGTGTGGGTCGGCTGGCGTTGGCGGCACCTTGTAGGTCAGGTTGCGGGGTCATCGCACCCTGACGATCCAACCTCTAATTTCACCTACACCGCCAGGCTGCGGGCACGCTACCGCCCTGCCCGAATGCTCAAACATTCAGCAAGGGATGGTTCATCATTCTTATGGCTATGGCGGTGGTGCAATCCGGCCGATTTCCGCGTGTGACGCAACCCCTGTGGGGCCCGTCATCTGCGTATCGTGCTCTATTTGGTATGGCTTACGCCGTGCAGAGCTTTAACGTTCCTTGGCTTCGGGACAGCAGCCAATTCTGCACGCATGGTTTCGATTTCATCTTTCAGCGCAACATATTCCCGTTCCTTGCGGGCCAGGTAGTCGCGCGTGAGTTGCAGCTTGGCCTTGATGCCATCCGGCGTGAGCAGGTAGGCGTATCCCAGCTTGCTCTCGGCACGCAGGAAATTGCCGGCCTTGATGTGCCCCTTGTCGAGCAGGGCCTTGAGCAGGTAGTTGGTCTTGCCCAGGCTCACCCCCAGCCGCTCGGCAAGCTGCCGCTGGCTGATCTCGGGTTCCACTTCGACGATCTTGAGAATGCGGAGGTGGGCTTGTTCGGAAGGGGTCATTATCGCGTTCAGAGTTTGAACGCATGGTACGGGAGGCATAACACGTGATGCAAGTCACATGGGCGTGTCATATCGTCGCGGCGACTCGTAGGTCAGGTTGCGGCTTCATCGCACCCTGACGATCCAACACACCTCACGGCACGAGCACTTCCATATGCGGGTGCCGTTGCCGGAGCGCTTGTGCGAGGGCCTGCTTGGCCGCGTCATCACCGTGCACCAGGCGTACCTGCGCGGGTTTGACGCGCATGCGGCCGATGAAGTTGAGCAGGTCTTTCTGGTCGGCGTGGGCGGAGTAGCCGCCCAGGGTGTGGATGCCGGCCCGGATGTCGAGGCGCTGGCCATCGAGGACGACGTAGCCACCCTTCGGGCCATGTTTCTGGATGTCCCGGCCCGGGGTGCCGGCGGCCTGGTAGCCGACAAAGAGGACGTCGTGGCGGGGGTCGCCGAGCATGGCCTTGAGGTAGTTGACGATGCGGCCGCCGCTGCACATGCCGCTGGCGGCGATGACGATGGCGGGGCGGGCGGTCCGGGCCAGGTAGGCCACCGTTTGCAGGTGGGTGGCGTGGTCGTCGATGGTGGTGAGTTGTTCGAATGCCAGCGGGTGACGCCCGGTGGCGAGTTTGCGCCGGGCTTCGCTGTCCCAGTGGTCGCGCAGTTGCCTGTAGCCGGCGGTGAAATCCGCCGCCAGCGGCGAGTCGATGATGATGTCGAGGTCGTCCCAGTTGACGCCCGGGGCGGCAGGCCGCTGGCGGTTGCGGTGGATGATTTCCTCCAGTTCGTAGAGCAGTTCCTGGGTGCGGCCGATGCTGAAGGCGGGGATGAGCACGCTGCCCTTGTTGCCGAAGGCGCGCTCGCACAGGGCTTGCAGGCGCTGGCGCCGGTCCTTGCGGCTTTCGTGGAGGCGGTCGCCATAGGTGCTTTCCATGACGACGACATCGGCGCGATAGGGCGATTTGGGCGCCGGCAGCAGCGGCGTGTAGGGCGCGCCGAGGTCGCCGGAGAAGACGATGCGGTGCTTGTCTCGCCCTTGTTTCAATTCGAATTCGACCCAGGCGGAGCCGAGGATGTGGCCGGCGGGCGCGAGCTTGACCCGCAACGCGCCGGCGATGACGCTGTGCCAGGTTTTATAGGGCAAGGCGACGATCTGCTGGCGGATCTGCGCGAGGAAACGGTCGATGAGCGCCTGATCGCGGGTGAAGCCGACCTTGAGGGCGTCTTCCAGCACCAGCGGCAGCAATTGCGCGGAAGCCTGGCTGCAGAGGATCGGCCCGCGAAACCCGGCCGCCAGCAGATAGGGAATGCGGCCGACATGGTCGATGTGGACGTGGGTGACAATCAGCGCCACGACCCCATCGATGGGAAATTCGATCTGCAGCCGATCGGCCCCGGCCCCTTCGCTGGAGGTCTCCGCGCCCTGGAACAGGCCACAATCGACCAGCACGGAGCGGCCATCGGCCAGCATGAGTTGATGACAGGAACCGGTGACGCCGTCGACAGCGCCGTGATGGGTGAGGGTGTAGTGGATAGACGTTGACATGGCGACCTCCTGTTGTTTTGACGCGTTTTTCGGGAGTGTAGCGCCGCTGGTGCCCACGTTGGTGAGGTTGCGGCCACATGTCGCCCGGGCCGGCGGCAGCGTGTGGGGCGGCTGGCGTTGCCGGCGCACGGGCGGATGGCATTGCGTGGGACGGCAGG
The DNA here is from genome assembly GCA_964393825.1 of uncultured Thiobacillus sp. GTDB lineage: Bacteria > Pseudomonadota > Gammaproteobacteria > Burkholderiales > Thiobacillaceae > PFJX01. The sequence continues at coordinate 16,728 of CAYMUY010000016.1, forward strand.
CACCTTGTAGGTCAGGTTGCGGCTTCATCGCACCCTGACGATCCAGCCTCTGATCAGACCTACGACCGCCAGGTAGGCGCTATCGCGCCAACCTGGCCTACGGGGTGACGCCGGGTTCGACGGTGGCGCCCGGACCGAGGGCATCTCACCAGCCTGGCCTACATCTCGGCTCTCGATAATTTGGCGAGGCAGGCGCTGGCGAGTTCGGTCGCGCGCTGGGGGTAACTGGCTTCGGCGTAGCAGCGCAGTTCCGGGGCGTTGCCGGAGGGGCGCAGGTGGATGATTTCGCCGTTCCGGAAGGTGATGCGCAGGCCGTCGGTCTGGTTGATGTCCACGGGCTCGCCGCAGAGTTCGCCGAGCAGGTCGGTCTGCGCGGCTTGCGATGCGGAGAGTCGTTGCAGCAGGTCGCGGCTGCGTTCGACGGGGAAGGCTTGCAGGCGGTCGCTGGCTGTGTACCGGGGAGGCAGGCCCTGGGCCAGTTGCGAGAGTTTGACCCCCTGTTCGCGCGCGCTGGCGAGCAGGGCGAGCATGGGCAGGACGGCGTCGCGGGTGGGCAGGGTATGCAGCACGCGGCCGTCTTTTTCCAGGGCGCTGCCGAGCAGGAAGCCACCATTGGCTTCGAATCCGGCGATGTTGCGTGCGCCTGCCGCGGCCAGTTTCTCCATGGCTTCAATGACATAGGGTGAGCCGATGCGGGTGCGCACGACCTGTTTGAAGATGCCGGACTGTTCGATGGCCGTATTGCAGCTGACCGGGGTGGCGAGCGCTTCGGCGCCGAGGTGGCGGGCGCACAGTAACCCGACGATGTCGCCCCGGAACCAGTTGCCGGTTTCGTCGCCGATCAGTGGCCGGTCGGCGTCGCCGTCGGTCGAGAGGATGGCATCGAAGCCGTGTTCGGCGGCCCAGCGCTGGGCTTGCCGGATGTCGGCTTCGCTGACGGCTTCGGTATCGATGGGGGCGAAGGCATCGGTGCGGCCGAGGGAGATGACATGGGCGCCCAGGGCTTCGAGCAATTCGCGCAGCAGGTCGCGGGCGACGCTGGAATGTTCGTAGACGCCAAGACGCATGCCGGCGAGTACGCGCTCGGGGAAGAAGCCGAGATAGCGATCCAGGTAAGCGCGGCGGGCAGCGGGGTTGATGTCGGGCAGCGGCATGCTCAGGCCGGTCTCGGGCAGGGGCACATCGGCGGCGGCGATGCCGGCTTCGTCGGCCTTGGTGATTTCACCTTCGGGACGATAGAACTTGATGCCGTTGCGGTCGAAGGGGATATGGCTGCCGGTGACCACGATGGCGGGCAGGCCCTGCTCCTGGGCGTAGTAGGCCAGCGCGGGGGTGGGCAGCGGGCCGCAGTAGTCCACGTTCAGGCCGGCCTGGCGGATAGCGGCGGCGCAGGCGGCGGCAATGCCGGGGCTGCTCGGACGCAGGTCGGTGCCAAGCACGACGCGGCTGCCGGCGGGCGCGGCAATCACGTGCAGGAACGCGGCGGTGTAAGCGTGGCAGACGGCATCGGTCATGTCGACGACCAGGCCGCGGGCGCCGCTGGTGCCGAAACGGACACCGCTGGTGTCCATGAGGTGCTGGATGTTCATGTGCTTGCCTAGGATGTGTCGGAAGACGAAAGCCGCCACCGCCCCTACGAGGACGCGGCTACGGCCAGGTGGTCGGCGGGAATCATGATCTGTTTCTCGCGGCCAAGCAGGGTGAGCAGCACGACAACGCGCTCGTCGGCGATGGCCGACACCAGCCCGGAGAGGCCCCTCAAGGGGCCATCGACCAGGGCCACCTGCTCCCCCACCTTGAAAGGCGAGGGGTGTTCCGCCTCTTCATGGTTGTGGAACGCCGCCAGTTCGCGGATCGCCTCGACCAGGCTGGGGCTCAGGGTGGCGACTTCATGACCGAACCGCACCAGACCGAGGACGCCGGGGGTACTGCGAATCGGGCCGATGCTCTGCCCCGGCCGCCCGCACCTGACGAAGCAGTAGCGCGGAAACATGACCTTTTCCTTCCTGATCCAGGCGCCTTTCTTGCGCTCCCAGCTGACCAGCATGGGCAGGTAGACCTCGTAGCCCTGTTCGCCCAGCCGCGCCACCGCCTTGGCTTCCTGGCGGGGCTTGGACTGGCAGACATACCAGGCCGGCGCGGGCAGGGTCATCGACAGCGGCCTCCGGGGCGGTCAGGTCTTCTTGTAGGAATAGCTGTAGACGTAGCCGTGATAGCCGTAGCGATAACGCTGCCGCACGGTGTCCATGTCGTTGAAGACGAAGCCCTTGACCTGGACGCCGGCCTGGCCGAGTCGTTTCACCGCCTGGTCGATTTCGCGGATGGGATGCTTGCCGGCGCGGGCGACCATCAGGGTGGCGCCGGTGTGGCGGCCGATGATGGCGGCATCCGACACCGCCAGGATGGGCGGGGCATCGACGATGAGGATGTCGAACAGGTCACCAAGCTGTTCCAGTAATTCGCCAAAATGGGGATGCATGAGCAATTCGGAGGGGTTGGGCGGACGCTGGCCGGTGGTGATGACGGACAGGCCTTCCACGGTGGTCGGCTTGACGATCTCGCTCAGGCTGGCCGTGCCGCTGACATATTCGGACACGCCAACCTCGCGTGGCATGCCGAACTCGCGGTGGATGTGACCTTTGCGCATGTCGGCGTCGATGATCGCCACGCGCTTGCCGGACTGGGCCAGCACCACGCCCAGGTTCTTGGAAATGAAGCTCTTGCCGATGCCCGGCGCCGGGCCGGTGATGAGCAACGAGCCCTTGGCGGCATCGAGCAGGGCGAAATGGATGGTGGTGCGCAGGCTGCGCAGGCTTTCCACGGCATCGTCTTCCGGGTAGTCGATGGCGAGCAGCTCGCCTTTGCGCTTGCCATGCCGGATATCGTTGGCCAGTTGGACTTCCGTCTTGCTGTGTGGGATGGTGGCGTAGACCGGCAGGCCGATCTGCTTTTCGATCTTGTCGGGGTCTTCCACCATCACCCGCAGCGAGCGGATGACCCAGATGATGACGATGCTGAGCAGCAGGCCGAGGATGAAGGCGACCGCGAGGATCAGCGGGCCTTTGGGAGAAACAGGTTTGCTGGCGACGACGGCGGAATCGATGATGCGTGCCTCGCCGACGGTGCCGGCCTTGGACACCCGTAATTGCTGGGCGTTGTTGAGCATCTCCGTATAGAGCTTGGTGTACAGCTCGAGGTCGCGCTGCAACCGCAGTGCGGCCTGTTGTTCCGCCGGTAGATTACCGACACGGCCATCCAGCTGGCCGCGTTTGGACTTCAGGCGCGCGATCTGGGAATCCAGCGCCTGCATGCGCGGATGTTCCGGCGTGAACTGCTGTCGCAACTCGTCCCGTTGTTGTTGCAACTGAATGGTTTGCTTGTCGACATCGACGATGGAGGTCAGCACCCCTTGCGTTTCGATGGCGAGGTCGGCGGAACCCTTGCTCTGCCGATACTGCTTGAAGGCGGAATCGGCGTTTTCCATCTGGGTTTTCAGGCCGGGGAGCTGGCTTTCCAGGAATTTCAGCGTCTTTTCTGCTTCCGCCGAGTGGTATTCCACGTTCTGGCGGACATAGCCGTTGATGATTTCGTCCAGGATCACGGGCAGCAGCACCGCATCCGGATGCTTGAGCGTCACCTCGATGATGCCGGACTGCTTGCCCCGTTCCTTGGCGGAATAGCCGCCCTGATCCTGCAGGGAATCGATGACATCCTGTTCCAGCAGTTTGACCAGCTTGAATCGGGTCCCCGGGCGCGCCGTCAATTGCGAGACGAAGAGCTGGACATCGCCCTTGGCAGCGGTTTGTCCGACCCGCCCGTCCAGCAGTTTGTTGTTGTCTTCATCGAAGAGCTGGTACTGGCCGGATGCCCCCGCCACCAGGGTAAGGTTCGCTTCCAGGAGCTTTTTCGGCAGGTCCAGCGTTTCCACCTTGATCTGCTCGCCGCCCCAGGCGTAGCTGGACAGGCCCAGCAACGGGGTGGCCAGGTCGCTGCCGTCATGGCGCCGCGCCATGGCCTTGCCGATGAGGGGGAAGGTTTTCGCTTCGGCCACGATGTTCAGCTTGAGCTTGTCCACCACGGGGCCGAGGACCATGCGGGAATTGAGGATTTCCGTCTGCGCCGCCGTTGCCGTGGCGTCGCCGCCAAGCATTGCCGATACGTCCTTGAGCGCGCCGAGACCGCCGCCGCCGACCATCTTGTCATCCCACTGCAGCAGGGCATCCGCCTGATAGATGGGGGTGGCAATGTAGAGGTAGAAGGCGCCCAGCAGGGTGACAAAGAACGTGACCGCCGCGATCAGCCATTTGTATTCCAGCAGCGTGGCGAAAATTTCGCCCAGGTTGATCTCGTCCTCGCCGTCTTCGGCGAGGGTGTTGGATACGGCGTTGATCTGGTCTGCGGACATGGGTGTGCGGTTCGTTATCGGTTGTAGATGTGCGGGCGACGCGACTTACTGGCGACCACCAAACAGGGGGTAGTTGATGCTGCTGATGGTGTTCAGCATGGTCGCCGTGGGCAGCACGTTGCTGATCACGCGGTTCCAGCGGGCCACTTCCGCGGCGTCGACATAGACGATGTCACGCGGGCGCAGGGGGAAACGGTCGGCCAGCAACAGCGCATCGGGCGATTTCGAATCGAGGTGATACAACTCCGGGCTGTCGGCCTGGCCGCGCATCACGTAGATGTATTTCGGATTGGAACTCAATTCGTTGACGTAGCCGGCATCGGCCAGGGCTTCCGCGAGCGTGATGCGTTTCTTGTTCATGTAATAGGAACCCGGCTTCTGCACTTCACCCAGGACAAAGACCTTGTTGAGTGAACGGTCCGGCACATTGACGATGTCCCCCGGCTCCAGCTTGACGTTCTGGCTGACCTCGCCGTCCTCGTAGAGGGACTGCAGGTCGACCCGCCAGGTGGTGCCGGCGCGGGTCAGCAGGACCTGGCTGTGGTCGGCATCCTTGGTGAAACCGCCGGCCAGGTTGACCGCTTCCAGGATGGTCATCGGGATATCGGTGATCGACTGCTGGCCAGGCCTGCTCACTTCTCCGACCAGGTAGACGCGTTTGCTGCGGTAGGAAATGACGCGAACGTCAATCTGGACTTTCTCGATCACCCGCGACAGCTTCTGCGCCAGGATGGCCCGGACTTCCCGGGTGGTCTTGCCGGCGACCGGGATGATGCCGACATAGGGGTAGTAGATGCTGCCATCCTCGGTGACCAGCGTGCCGGATTGTTCGGCGGATCGGTAGGTGCCGGCGGGAATGGTCAGCTCGGGGTGCTCCCAGACGGTGATGGTCAGGATGTCGCCGGGGCCAAGTTTGTAGTCGGCCATGGTCAGGTCCTGGGCCTGCGCATCCGCCTTCCCTACCTTGTCCTGGCGCTCACCGGCGCCGGCCGTGACACCGGTCTTGAGCGTTTTCTCCTGTTCGATGATCAGGTCGGCGGTGATGGCCTTGACCTTGACGTGCGCGGGCACCGCTTCGGCGCCCTGCTTCACCGGCAACTGGACGGAAGACTGCTCGCGCATGGTGTAGGTGTTGCTGCCTGGAATGATGGCGCAGCCGGATAATCCGGAAAACAGGGCAGCATAGGCGAACAGGCGCGACAGGCGGGCGGGTCGGATGAGCGATGGCTGGGTCATTTCAGATACCTGTATGGATGGATGCGTGCGGGTGCCGCGGCAAAATGATGGGTGGCGGCCACCTCCATAGGGCAAGAAGGCGGGAATTGTAGGGTGTCCGGGGTTGGCTTGGCGAAATCACAGTTTGCTGATCCAGGATTCCAGCGATTCGTCGATCAGGCCGAGGGCGCGGTCATACACCGCTTCCGCCTGCTGGTAGGGATCAGGGACTTCCTGCTTGATCCAGTGCCCGAGCAGATAGGTCTTGCCCCGGGCGGTGGGGTCGATCTCGCACATGGCTTCACGCTGCGGTGTCTCCATGACCAGGATGAGATCGGCCCAGCGCGCGAGTTCGGGGGTGACCTGGCTGGCGCGATGCGAGGAAAGGTCGAGACCGCGCGCGCGCATTCGGTCCTGGGCCGGCGCATCGGCGGGGTAATTGCGCAGGGCGCCGACGCCCGCGGAGCGCACTTCCACTTGCCGGCCGCCGGCCTCCAGACGCTGCCGCAACAGCGCTTCGGCCATGGGGCTGCGACAGATGTTGCCAGTGCAGAGGATCAGGATGCGTTTGAACATGGAATTCGCACTTGAATCAGGCGGACACGATATCCGGGCAGCCGACACCGTGCGTGGAGTGAATCAGGCGTTTCTGATGCTGCTGGCGCCGCTCCTCGCTGCGGAACTCCCGATCCGTGCTTTTTCTTCCCACCCTGCGGTCATTGACCGGGTTGCGGATCAGGAACTGCCGCACCCGCACGCCCATCTTGCCCTTGAACCGCCGCTTCAGCGCCGTCACCAGCCGCTTGAGCTCTTCCGCCTCGGCGTCACTTTCCTCGGTCAGCATCTCGAGGACGGCATAAATATAGGGACTACCCCGTCCCGCGCGCTGGGTCTGGTAGACACACAGACGATAGTCATCCCGCGAATCCATTTCCGTCTTGACCTCGGCAATCAAGGCCTGGGCCGCGTTCAGATCACAATTTCCCAGGAAGACGCCACGCGTATCCGGGGAGGTCAACCCCAGGAAGGTATGCAACCGCCGCAAGGAGGGTACGAACCGCCAGGGACGGGCAATCAGGTAGACGTAGCCGGCAAGGACCAGCAGCAAGACGGCCAGCATCACGTGATCGGGCACGCCCATCCACAAGCCGGTCACCCCGATCAGGCCCATGCCGAGGTGGATCAAGGCAACCGCGTAGACGACATTCTGGACACGGAAGCCGGCGCGAATGAACAGGTGGTGCAGGTGGTGTCGGTCCGGCCGAAACGGCGACTTGCCCAGCCAGATCCGGCGCAGCATGACGCCCAGCGTGTCCATGATCGGAATCGCGAACAGCCAGACCGCCGTCACCGGCCCCATCAGCCGGATCGGCTCCTGCGACAAGGCGGTGAGCATCCAGGCGAACAGGAAACCCAACAGCATGCTGCCGTTATCCCCGAGGAACACCCGCGCCCGGCGCCGCGAACGGTAGCGCAGGTTGTAATGGAGGAACCCGGCCACCCCGCCGAGCAAGGCGATGGCAAGCAGGCCGTAGCCATAGGCCCCCCCGACAAGCGCCACCAGCGCGATGAGAAACAGGGAGACCAGGGAGACGGAGCCGGACAGCCCGTCGATCCCGTCGATCATGTTCAGGGAATTGATGACGCCGATGGTGGCGAAGATTGTAAACGGTATGGCCAGGAAACCCAGGCTGACCTTGTCACCAAAATCGATATGGCCGAGGTCGGACACCACCACGCCTCCCATCAGCGCCATGACCAGGGCGACCGCGGCCTGAATCAGAAAACGAATCCTGAAACCCAGGTGCCGGATGTCATCGATCAAACCGGTGGCGAACATGACGGTTGCGCCCAGGACCAGCGCGGGCCAGTGCAGCATGGGCAGGGCGACGTCACGCCCGGACGCCGCCACCAGTATCAGCAGCGAACCGATCAGCGCCAGATAGACCCCGAAGCCACCCACGAACGGTGTGGATTCTTCATGCAGTTTATGGCCACCAGGACGATCGACCACACCCAGTTGCTGCGCGAGCGGGATTGCGATGCGGATGGCAACCCAGGAAAGAATCAAAGCGAATCCAAACAGCAGCGCCAAGTGTGTCATATCCACCTCACCCGACCTTGTGCATAGGTCGTTGTCATTGCCGAATGCCTACCACGGGAGCGCCTTGCCCTCTCCCGACACCAGGCGTCCGATTACAAGCCACACCCCACATGAAACCTCCGACGATTCAGTGACTCGCGCAATGTGTTCCCATTATCGGGCCACCCCACTGACTGGAGCAAACGACAAGTCCCCCATTGTCCGAGCCATTGCTATGAAGCAAGGAGCTTGCCAGACGCCCACAGGCATAGGGATCAAGCGCTTGGCCAACCCCGCGAGGGCCTCGTCCGGCGCATGTCAAAAAGTCCGACACCACCTGACACACCCCAAAAAAAAACAGCGGCCTGAACCGCTGTTTTTCTGACCTGAAGAAAACTGATCGTTTTCAGTAGTCTCAAGCCTTGCGGCGACGCATGAAGCCCAGGCCGGCGATACCGATGCCGAGGAGCGCCAGGGAAGCGGGCTCGGGTACGGAGGTGATGCGGAAGTTGCCGGCAAAGTTCGGCACCGGACCATTCGGGGTCTGGACCATGTTGACGGTTTGCGACATGAACAACTTGCCGTTGATCTGGTTGTCACTATTGCCTGCGGCATCGAGGAAGGAGAAGACTCCCTCATAACCACCCCAACCGGCGCTCAGCGCCGAGTCGGTCAACACCATGTTGAGTACGCCGCTGGTGACGGACCAGCCCACGGTCAACACGCCAGACACGTTGCTGCCCGCCTGCAGGGCCGCGCTGACCGCAGCGCCCTGGGCACCGGGAAGAGCCTGGAAGGCGCCGTTGTAGGTTGTCTGGAAACTGCCGGAAAGACCAGTCGAGGCGCTGGTGATCGCGGCAGGGATGGTGCCAGCGGTAATCAGTGTGGTCACGTCGCCGGAGAACACCACCTGATTCAGGATGCCGTAGATATCGACCGCCTGGAAGCCGGGAACCCCGTTGTAGTCGTAAGCGAAAGCGCCATTCGCGGAGACGGTGTGGGCGTACAGCGAATCACCAGCCGTCATGCCCGAGAGGCCGCCGAAGCCACTGAAGGTCACGCTGTCACCCGCACCCAGGGTCAGCTTCTGGTTGAAGCCCACCGCACCATTGAGGTTGGTGACGTCGAACTGCGCATTCACCGTATGCCCTTGCACCGGCACCAGGAATGCATGGGCGCTCGCGGCGCCTCCCAGCATTGCCACGCTCAGCAGGCTGCTCATCAGTTTGCGATTCATCTTTGGTACTCCTGTCGAAACATTGGTCGATGAGGTCTGCATGATTGGCACAAACCACTGCATCACTCGATGCGGACTTATAAGCACAAGACGTGCCAGGACATAAGCATCACAAACAACTCCATACTGTTCAATCACTTACACACACACGGCCGCAGCCAGGAGTGATGCACCGCACACCATACCGGCCGCCGCGTAAAAAATTCCGACAAGTCTTTCGACAATCCCTCACTGTGTGTATCGCATTCGCCAGGACACCCCGTCACCAACGCGATCCATAAGCAATTTTTATTATCCCGCGCGGTTGCCGCTGGCTACCATTGCTCGCCGATCGAGGGGGAAGTCCGAATGTGCCACTCTGCCGTACACCACACTTCCTGACCCATGGACATCCTCTATCTCCTGATCCCCCTCAGCCTGGTCTTCGTGGCGATCATCGCCTACGTCTTTCTCTGGGCTGTCAAGAGCGGCCAATTCGAGGACATGGAAGGCCCGGCTCACCGCATCCTCATGGACGACGACACCCCCTCCCCGCCAGCGGTCCGCAATAGTACAAAATCGGACAACAATGTCGATTGACTTTAATCAAGCCGATTAATAGCATTCGGCCGTCGAATTTTCGGCGTTCGTTTTTTTAGACCCAGCCTCAACTGCTAAGGAGACCCGTATGGAAGCAACATACAACTACAAGGTCGTCCGCCAGTTCGCCATCATGACTGTCGTATGGGGAATTGTCGGAATGTTGGTAGGCGTCATCATTGCCGCTCAGCTCATCTGGCCTACATTGACCGAAGCCCTGGGGCCTCTGGCTCCCTACCTCTCATACGGGCGCCTGCGTCCGCTGCATACCAACGCGGTGATTTTTGCATTTGGCGGTTCCGCGCTGTTCGCCACCTCGCTCTATATCGTCCAGCGCACCTGTCAGACGCGTCTGCTCTCGGACGGACTGGCCTCCTTCGTCTTCTGGGGCTGGCAACTGGTCATCCTGCTGGCCGCGGTCTCGCTGCCGATGGGCTACACCACCGGCAAGGAATACGCCGAACTGGAATGGCCCATCGACCTGCTGATCACCGTGGTCTGGGTGGCCTACGCCGTGCTGTTCCTGGGCACCATCATCATCCGCAAGACCAAGCACATCTACGTGGCCAACTGGTTCTTCGGCGCCTACATCATCACCATCGCCCTGCTGCATCTGGTGAACAGCGCCGAACTGCCCTGGGCACTGGGCGGCGGTTCCTGGTTGAAGTCCTACTCCGCCTATGCCGGCGTGCAGGACGCGATGGTGCAGTGGTGGTACGGCCATAACGCGGTGGGCTTCTTTCTGACCACCGCCTTCCTGGGCATGATGTACTACTTCATCCCGAAGCAGGCCGGCCGTCCGATCTTCTCCTACCGCCTGTCCATCGTCCACTTCTGGGCGCTGAACTTCATCTACATGTGGGCCGGCCCGCACCATCTGCTGTACACCGCGCTGCCCGACTGGGCGCAGTCCCTCGGCATGGTGTTCTCGCTGATGCTGATCGCACCGTCCTGGGGCGGCATGATGAACGGCATCATGACCCTCTCCGGCGCCTGGCATAAGCTGCGCACCGATCCGATCCTGAAGTTCCTGATCACCGCGATGTCCTTCTATGGCATGTCGACCTTCGAAGGCCCGATGATGTCGGTGAAGACCGTCAACGCGCTGTCTCACTACACCGAGTGGACCATCGGCCACGTGCACTCCGGTGCCCTGGGCTGGGTGGCAATGATCTCGATCGGCTCGCTCTACCACCTCATCCCCCGTCTGTTCGGCCGCGAGCAAATGCATAGCGTGAAGCTGATCAACGTCCACTTCTGGTGGTCGACCATCGGCGTCGTGCTCTATATCGCTTCCCTCTGGATCGCCGGTGTGGCGCAAGGCCTGATGTGGCGCGCGACCAATGCGGACGGCACGCTGACCTACAGCTTCGCCCAGTCCGTTGCCGCCATGTATCCCTTCTATACGATTCGCCTGATCGGCGGTGTCATGTTCTTCGCGGGCATGCTGCTGATGGCTTACAACGTGTGGAAGACCGTCGCCGCGGGCAAGGCTGTCAACGACGCCCGCATTCCTGAAGCTGTCGCGGCTTAACGGACAAGGAGACATCGCATGTTTTCACACAAGGCTCTTGAAAAGAACATCGGCTGGCTGATGGTGCTGACGTTCATCGTCGTTTCCATCGGTGGTCTGGTCCAGATCGTGCCGCTGTTCTTCCAGAAATCGACCACGGAAGCCGTGCCGGGCCTCAAGCCCTACACCGCACTGCAACTGACCGGGCGCGACATCTACATCCGGGAAGGCTGCTACAACTGCCACTCCCAGATGGTGCGTCCGTTCCGTGCCGAGACCGAGCGCTATGGCCACTTCTCCGTGGCCGGCGAGTTCGTCTACGACCGCCCGTTCCAGTGGGGCTCCAAGCGTACCGGCCCGGATCTGCATCGTGTCGGTGGGCGTTACTCGGATGACTGGCATTACACGCACCTGATGAACCCGCGTGACGTGGTGCCGGAATCGAACATGCCCGCCTATCCGTGGCTTGCCGACGCGCCCGCCGACGTCGCCAATATCCAGGCCAAGATGAAGACGCTGAACATCGTCGGCCATGGCTACACGGAGCAGGAAATCGCCGAGGCGCCCGCCATGCTGGAAGGCAAGACAGAAATGGACGCCATGATCGCCTACCTGCAGGTGCTGGGCACCTCGGCACCCAAGGCGCAGTGACATGGATGCCGGCACTCTCGGTTCAGTCGTAACCGTCCTCTTCTTCGTCCTGTTTGTCGTGATCCTGTGGTGGGTATTCAAGCGCGACAACAAACAGAAATTCGAGGACGCCGGCAATCTTCCCTTCCAGGAAGATGCCGACGAGGCCGGCAAACGCCACACAGACTAGGAGACACTTATGATTGCTGGATACGCAATACCCGACTTTGTCAGTGAGTTCTGGCATTACTACATCGCCGCGCTCACGGTTCTTGGCATCCTCTTTTCCCTCTTTTTGCTGAGAAGCCAGACCACAAAGAAACTTGCCGCGGGTGAACAGGCAGAAGTGATGGCCCCCACCTGGGACGGCGACCTGCAGGAACTGAACAACCCGCTGCCGCGCTGGTGGATGTGGATGTTCTACGGCCTGATCTTCTTCGGCATCGGCTACTTGGTGCTCTACCCGGGCATGGGCAAGTTCGGCGGCACACTGGGCTGGTCCTCCTTCCAGGAATGGAAGGACGACAAGGATGCGGTCGACGCCGAATTCGATAAAGTCATGGCGCCGTTCAAGTCGCAGGACCTGCTGGCGGTCGCGGCCGACCCGAAAGCCCGGGAAATGGGCCAGAACCTGTACATGACCTACTGCTCGCAGTGCCACGGCTCCAGCGCCCAGGGCGGCAAGGGTTTCCCCAACCTGACCGACGGTGAATGGCTGTTTGGCGGCACCCCGGACGACATCAAGGCCAGCATCGCCGGCGGTCGCCTGGCCGAGATGCCGGCCATGGGAGATGCCGTCGGTGGCGAGCAAGGTGCCAAGGAAGTCGCCAACTACGTGTTGTCCCTCGGCGGCAAACCGCATGATGCAGCTCTGGCCGCCGCCGGCAAGGAAAAGTTTGCCGCCTGTTCCGGCTGCCATGGTGAAGACGGCAAGGGCATGCCCGCAGCCAGCTTCCCCAACCTGACCGACAACGCCTGGCAGTATGGCGGCAGCGAATCCGCCATCGTGCAGAGCATCATGAAGGGTCGCAAGGGGGGCATGCCGGCACAGATGGAAGCGCTTGGCGAGTCCAAGGTCCACCTCCTGGCTGCCTACGTCTGGGGCCTGGGTGGCGGCAAGCAGCCCGCCGCACCGGCACCGGTAGCGGCCGTGGAAGCCCCCGTGGGCGAAACAGCGGCTCCGGCCGTGCATTAAGCCCGAGAGGGCTTTCGGGCTGGCCCACGGGCCGGCCCCGGAACCCAGCCCATTTCACAAAGTGGGCTGGCTTCCGGTGATAAACACTGCCCCAGGAAAGACACCAAGAGGGCACAACCGGAAACAGGTATTGAATACTGGCCTGTCTGGCCAATACCTTTTTTGAGAGAGAAGCGCCGTGTCCGAAAAGCAGCCCGTAGACATCCCAATCATCAAGGATGCAGCAGGCGACGCCGAGCAATCGCTCTACGCCGTCCACCAGAAGATCTACCCCCGTGCCGTCTCCGGCCTGTTCAACTACTGGCGCATCGCACTGGTGGTCATCACCCAGGCCGTGTTCTATGGCCTGCCCTGGCTGACCTGGGATGATCGACAGGCCGTGCTGTTCGATCTCGGGGCACGCAAGTTCTATCTGTTCGACATGGTGTTCTGGCCGCAGGACTTCATCTGGTTCGCGGTCATCCTCATTCTCTCGGCGCTGGGACTGTTCCTGTTCACCGCCATCGCCGGCCGCCTCTGGTGCGGCTACGCCTGTCCGCAAACGGTCTACACCGAACTCTTCATGTGGATCGAAGGCTGGATCGAGGGCAACTACAAGCAGCAGCAGAAACTGAACGACATGCCCTGGAATGGTCAGAAGATCCTGCGCCGGGGCGGCAAGCATGTTGCCTGGATTTTGCTCTCGCTGTGGACTGGCTTCTCCTTCGTCGCCTACTTCACACCCGCCGCCACGCTGTGGCAGGAAATGCTCACCTTCAGCTTCGGTCCCTGGGAAGCCTTCTGGATTTTCTTCTATGCATTCACCACCTGGGGTTTCGCCGGCTTCATGCGCGAGCAGGTGTGCAAGTACATGTGCCCCTATGCCCGCTTCCAGAGCGTGATGTTCGACACCGACACGCTGATCATCACCTACGACTACAAGCGGGGCGAGTCACGCGGCACCCGCAGGAAAGGCGCCGATTACCAGTCTCAGGGGCTGGGCGACTGTGTCGACTGTGGCATCTGCGTGCAGGTCTGCCCGACCGGCATCGATATCCGCAATGGCCTGCAATACATGTGCATCGGTTGCGCAGCCTGCATCGACGCCTGCGACCAGGTCATGGAAAAGATGAATTATCCGAAGGGCCTGATCCGCTACTCGACACAGAACGCCATCGACGGTGTCTATACCGACAAGGACATTCCCAAGCACGTTTTCCGCCCGCGCACCCTGTTCTATATCGCCGTCGTCAGCGTCATCACGCTCGCCTTCTTCTATACCCTGGCGATGCGCATTCCGATGCGCGCCGACGTGATCCGCGACCGCCTGACACTCTCTCGCGAAGCCGAGAACGGCCAGATCGAGAACCTCTACCAGTTGCGCATCATCAACATGGAGAACGTTCCCCATCATTACCGGATCAGCGCCAGCGGTCTCGAAGGTGTGCAAGTCACCACCGGTAACGAGGTCACCATCGCGCCGTTGAGCACGGTCAATCACAACGTCGTGCTGCGTGCCGACCCCAGCGTGCTCAAGCGCCCCAGTCAACCGGTCGTGTTCACGATCCAGGCGGACGAAAACGCCAGTATCGTGCGTGAAGCCAAATCCAGTTTCCTGAAATAAGGTATCCACATGATGACGCTAGACCCCACACCGAGACGCCCTGCATGGAAGGAACCCATGATCTGGCTGATCGCCGGCTTGCCAGCCATCGCCGTGGTCGCCAGTTTCACCACCTATTTCATCGCCGCCCATGAACCGGACAGCCTGGTCAGGGAGGAGCACCGCAAGGTGGGACTGGCGATGGTGGCCCCATTGAGTGACGCGGAGAAGGCGGCAGCCGGAATGGGACTATCGGCGCGACTGACACGTCACGATGGCCGCCTCGAACTCACGCTGAGCGGCAACCTGTCCGACCAGCCACAACGGCTCGCGTTGAATGTCGTCCACCCCACCCGGGAGAATCAGGACCTTCATATCCTCTTGGCACATTCACATGAGCTGTCGTATATTGCCCCTGCCCCGGAAATGGGATCAGGGAAGCGCATTCTGGTCCTCGAACCGGAAGACCGGAGTTGGCGCATCACCGGTCAGTGGATGGCGCCCTTCTCCGGCATGACGGAGCTGGTAGCCGAAGGAAGCACACCATCAACAACGCACCCGTAACGGGGCAATCATAGGAGCACGCACATGGACACGCCAATCATGAGTCTGTTGTTCAACCATCCGATCGGCATTCTCAGCCTGTTCACCATCGGCTTCATCATCGCCATGGGACTGTTCATCTGGGCGAAGCTGTCGAAAAAGTCCCACGAGGACTGATCGCCCGGCCTCCCCGCTCTCGATACCCCAACCGTAAAAAAAGCCGGCCCGCGCCGGCTTTTTTATTGGCTGAAATGCGGCAATCTCAGTCGAACACCACCGTCTTGTTGCCGTAGACCAGGATGCGGTTGTCGATGTGCCAGCGTACGGCGCGCGACAGCACCACTTTTTCCAGGTCGGCGCCCTTGCGCACCAGGTCATCGATGTCGTCGCGATGCGAGATGCGGGTGACGTCCTGCTCGATGATGGGGCCATCGTCCAGGATCTCGGTGACGTAGTGGCTGGTGGCGCCGATCAGCTTCACCCCCCGTTCGAAGGCGCGCTGGTAGGGCTTGGCGCCGTGGAAGGCGGGCAGGAAGGAATGGTGGATGTTGATGATCCGGTTGGGGTAATGCGCGATGAACTCCGGTGACAGCACCTGCATGTAACGCGCCAGCACCATGAAATCGACGTGGTGCGCTTCCAGCAGCGCGCGCTGTTGCCGCTCCGCCTCGGGCTTGTTGTCCTTGTTTACATGGATGTGCTGGAACGGGATCTTGTAGGCTGCCGCCAGCCAGTGGGTGTCCGGGTGGTTGCTGATGATCAGGGGGATGTCGCAATAGAGTTCGCCGGCGTGGTGGCGGTAGAGCAGATCGGCCAGGCAGTGATCGTACTTCGATACGAAGATCGCCAGACGTGGCTTCACGCTGGATAAAGACAGCTTCCAGTCCATGGCATTCGCCGCCGCGATGGGCGCGAACGCCTCGTCGAATTTGTGCAGGCCCAGCTCGAAACCTTCCAGCGCCCATTCCACCCGCATCAGGAACAGGCCGGCGGCGCTGTCCTGGTGCTGGTCGGCGTGCAGGATGTTGGCGTTGTGCCGGAGCAGGAAATTGGCGATGGTCGCCACCAGGCCTTTCTTGTCCGGGCAGGCGATGAGCAGAACGGCGGTATTGCGCATGTCGGTCTTGGGTTGCGTGAACGGCCGCCATGATACCGCGCGTGGCGGGCGGTTTCTTCGGATGCGCGCACGCGCGCCAGGTCCGACGCCCCGGACAGTCCCTCACGGCACGGAGGTGCGGCCCGTTCCGGGTGCCTGCCTGTGGATAAATCATCGGTGGCGAACGTCCTGGCGCGCTATTCCAGAGCGGTCAGACGTTCGCCGCCTGTAGACAAGCCTGTGTCTATCCTGTGGATAGCCTGTGCAGAAAAATAGCGGTTGACGGACCCGCTCCCAACACTAGAATTAGCGCCAGGCAACACCGGACAACACTAGATTTAGTGTTTTCTAATAAACCACTGA
Organism: uncultured Thiobacillus sp.; assembly: GCA_964393825.1. Classification (GTDB taxonomy): domain Bacteria; phylum Pseudomonadota; class Gammaproteobacteria; order Burkholderiales; family Thiobacillaceae; genus PFJX01. The sequence continues at coordinate 33,169 of CAYMUY010000016.1, forward strand.
ATGCCAGGCCCACACTGGCATCGCGTCCGCAGGAGACCCTCCGATGCAGCTTTCCACCGAATCCAGGGCCAAAGGCCAGCCACTTCTGAACAACGATGATCTGGCCATGGCCGTGCCCGCCACACCCGCTTATGCCGACCACAAGATCATCCGCCGCAATGGCGCCGTGGTCTCGTTCGAACCCAACAAGATCGCCATCGCCCTGACCAAGGCGTTCATCGCGGTCAACGGTGGCCAGGCCGCCGCCAGCGCCCGTATTCGCGAGCTGGTCGAAAACCTCACCGACAACGTCGTCTCCGCCCTCATCCGTCGCCAACCCAACGGCGGCACCTTCCACATCGAGGACATCCAGGATCAGGTGGAACTGGCCTTGATGCGCTCGGGCGAGCATGAAGTCGCGCGCGCCTACGTGCTCTATCGCGAAAAGCGCAACGACGAGCGCGCCAAGCAGAAGCAACAGCAGGTCGAGGACCATGCCCTGTTCTGCCTGGAAGACGGCGAGCGGCGTCCGCTCGACCTGCAGCACCTCGCCGCCGTGGTCGGCGCCGCCTGCGAAGGCCTGGCCGAAACCCAGCCGCAGGCGATCCTGCAGGCCACCTTGCGCGACATCTACGATGGCGTGCCGATGGACGAGGTCCGCCGTTCGCTGATCCTGTCGGCGCGTTCGCTGATCGAGAAGGACCCCGAATACAACTACGTCACCTCCCGCCTGCTGATGCATTCCATCCGCCGCGAGGTGCTGGGCGAGGAAGTGGATCAGGCCGACATGGCCGCCCGCTACGCCGATTACTTCACGGACTACATCCACAAAGGCATCGAGGCCGAACTGCTGGACGAGCGCCTGCGCCAGTTCGACCTGCCCCGCCTGGCCGCCGCGCTGGACGCGAGGCGCGACCTGCAGTTCCAGTACCTTGGTCTGCAGACCCTGTATGACCGCTATTTCCTGCACATCGACGAGCGTCGCATCGAGCTGCCGCAGGCGTTCTTCATGCGCGTGGCCATGGGCCTGTCGCTCAACGAGATCGATCGCGAGGCGCGCGCGCTGGAGTTCTACGAAGTGCTGTCGAAGTTCGACTACATGAGCAGCACGCCGACGCTGTTCAATGCCGGCACGCGGCATTCGCAACTGTCCTCGTGTTATCTGACCACCATCCCCGACGACCTCGACGGTATCTACCAGGGCATCAAGGAAAACGCCCTGCTGCAAAAGTACGCCGGCGGCATCGGCAACGACTGGACCCGGGTGCGCAGCCTGGGCGCCTACATCAAGGGCACCAACGGCAAGTCGCAGGGTGTCGTGCCCTTCCTGAAGGTGGCCAACGACACCGCCGTGGCGGTGAACCAGGGCGGCAAGCGCAAGGGCGCGGTCTGCGCCTTCCTGGAAACCTGGCACATGGACATCGAGGAATTCCTGGAACTGCGCAAGAACACCGGCGACGACCGCCGCCGCACCCATGACATGAACACCTCCAACTGGGTGCCGGACCTGTTCATGAAGCGGGTGATGGAAAACGCCGAGTGGACCCTGTTCAGCCCTTCCGACTGCCCCGACCTGCATGACCTCACCGGCCGCGCCTTCGAGGCCGCCTACACGCGCTATGAGGACAAGGCCGCGCGTGGCGAGATCAAAGTATTCAAGAAGGTCCAGGCCCTGGCGTTGTGGCGCAAGATGCTGTCCATGCTGTTCGAGACCGGGCATCCCTGGATCACCTTCAAGGACGCCTGCAACGTGCGCTATACCAACCAGCACGTCGGCGTCGTGCACAGTTCCAACCTGTGCACCGAGATCACCCTGCACACCAACGACAACGAGATCGCCGTGTGCAACCTGGGCTCGGTGAACCTGGCCAGCCACGTCAAGGAAGGCGGCCTCGACCTGGAGAAATTGCAGAAGACCATCCGCACCGCCATGCGCATGCTGGACAACGTCATCGACATCAACTTCTACAACGTCGGCAAGGCGCGCAATTCCAACCTCCGGCACCGTCCGGTGGGACTGGGCACCATGGCCTTTCAGGATGCGCTGCACAAGCTGCGCATCCCCTATGCCAGCGCTGAGGCCGTCGAGTTCGCCGACCGCGCCCAGGAAGCCGTCGCCTATTTCGCCTACTGGGCCTCCACCGAACTGGCCGAGGAACGCGGCCGCTACGCCAGCTTCAACGGCTCGCTGTGGAGCCGCGGCATCCTGCCGCAGGATTCCCTGAAACTGCTGGCGGAGGAACGTGGCGGCTACCTGGAAGCGGACCTGACCGAGCGCCTGGACTGGGCCGCCCTGCGCCAGCGGGTCATGACGGTGGGCATGCGCAACTCCAACTGCCTGGCCATCGCCCCCACCGCCACCATCGCCAACATCGTCGGCGTTTCTGCCTCGATCGAGCCGACCTACCAGAACCTGTTCGTCAAATCCAACCTGTCGGGCGAGTTCACCGTGGTCAACCAGTATCTGGTGCGCGACCTCAAGGCGCTGAACCTGTGGGACGAGGTCATGGTCGGCGACATCAAGTACTTCGACGGCAGTCTCGCCCGGATCGACCGCATCCCGGCCGAACTGCGCGCGCTCTATGCCACCGCCTTCGAAGTCGACCCGGTGTGGCTGATCGAAGCCGGCTCCCGCCGCCAGAAATGGATCGACCAGGCGCAGAGCCTGAACCTCTATTTCCACGGCGCCTCCGGCAAGAAGCTGGACGAGACCTACAAGCTCGCCTGGATTCGCGGCCTCAAGACCACCTACTACCTGCGCTCGATGGGCGCGACCGCGGCGGAGAAATCCACCGGCCGCGGCGGGGAACTCAACGCCGTCTCCGCCCATGGCGGCGGCAACGGCGGCGCCATGGGCGCAGGAGGCGTGGGCAACGGCATGGAAGGCGGCACCGGCGGTGGTTATGCCGCGGCCCCCCAGCTGCCAGAACCCGAGATCCTCGGCCGCGCCTGTACCCTGCGCCCCGGCGACCCCGGTTTCGAGGAATGCGAAGCCTGCCAGTAAGCCGCCGGGACAGGCCACCGCCCCAGCCCCGTCACGCTCAGGAGTCCGATCATGTCACCCCAGTCCCTGGCCAGAGAAGCGACCACCCTGTTCACCCTGCCGGACGTGGTCTTGCGCGCCAACGCCGTGATGGCATCGCCCAAGGGCTCCTCGCATGACCTGGTGCAAGTGATCGAACTCGACGCGGGTCTGGCCGCGCGGGTGCTGCGGCTGGCCAATTCCATCCTGTACGGCCACTTCGGAAGGGTGGACAGTCTCAGCCACGCGCTGGCCATTGTCGGCCACGATGCCCTGCGCGATCTGGTGCTGGCCAGCGCCGCCGTCAGGACCTTCACCCACATCCCGGCGGAATTCGTCGACATGGACGTCTTCTGGGACAACAGCATCACCTGCGGCGTGCTGGCGCAACAACTCGCCCAGCGGCAGCGGCTGCCGGAGAGCCAGTCGATGTTCGTCCCGGGCCTGCTGCATGGCGTCGGCCGGCTGGTGTTCTATGCCCGGCGCCCCAACGAATACCGCATGGCGATCAACCTGGCACGGGACGGCAAGCACGACCTGACCGCGGCGGAACGGGACACCTTCGGCTTCAGCTACGCTGAACTCGGCGCCGCGCTGCTGACTGCCTGGGGCCTGCCGAGAAAGCTGTGCACGGCGGTCGAATACCAGCTTGCGCCGGAACAGGCGCCGGCCTACCACAAGGAAGCCGCCCTGCTCTGCCTGGCCAACGCCATGGCCGACCGCCTGGCACCCTGCCTCAAGTCGCGCGAGCAACCCGAACCATTCTCGCCGGCTCTGATTTCCTTCGCGGAGAAGATGAGCCTCAACCCGGGCGATCTCGAACAGATTCAGGTGGCCGCGCTGGCCGCCAGTCTCGAAGTCATCGAAATCATCCACCCCAACGCCACCACCCTTTTCTGACCGACGCGCCTCTCCCGGGCGCGACCTCCCAGCACAGGAGACCACCCACATGCTGAACTTCGAAGACGATTTCACCGCCCCCGCGCAGCCTGCCGCCCGCCCGCCGATGCCGCAACTGCAACCCGCGAACCTGGGCCTCAACTTCACCGGCGGCGGCGTCGCGCAGCCGCAATGGAACCCACCCGCACCCGCCCCCAGCGCCGCCAGGGTCGATGACATCGCCCACCGCCGCGTCCGTGTCGAGGACAAGCTGATCATCAACGCCCGCGCCGACGTCAACCAGCTGGTGCCGTTCAAGTACAAGTGGGCCTGGGAAAAATACATCGCCGCCTGCGCCAACCACTGGATGCCGCAGGAAGTGAACATGAACCGCGACATCGCCACCTGGAAGGACCCCAACGGCCTGTCCGAGGACGAGCGCCACATCATCAAGCGCAACCTGGGCTTCTTCGTCACCGCCGATTCCCTGGCCGCCAACAACATCGTGCTCGGCACCTATCGCCAGATCACTGCCCCGGAATGCCGCCAGTACCTGCTGCGGCAAGCCTTCGAGGAAGCCATCCACACCCACGCCTACCAGTACATCGTGGAAAGCCTGGGCCTGGACGAGGGCGAGATCTTCAACGCCTATCACGAGGTGAGCAGCATCAAGGCCAAGGATGAGTTCCTGCTGCCCTACATCGACGTGCTCTCCAACCCCACCTTCAAGACCGGCACGCCGGAAACCGACCAGGCGTTCCTGAAGAGCCTGATCGCCTTCGCCTGCATCATGGAAGGCCTGTTCTTCTATGTCGGCTTCGTCCAGATCCTGGCACTGGGCCGCCAGAACAAGATGACCGGCGCCGCCGAGCAGTACCAGTACATCCTGCGCGACGAGTCCATGCACTGCAATTTCGGCATCGACATGATCAACCAGATCAAGCTGGAGAACCCGACGCTGTGGACCCCCGCCTTCAAGGCCGAACTGAAGGGCATGTTCGAGAAGGCCGTGGCGCTGGAGTACCAGTATGCCGAGGACACCATGCCGCGCGGCGTGCTCGGTCTCAACGCGCCGATGTTCAAGGAATACCTGCGCTTCATCGCCAACCGCCGCGCCACCCAGATCGGCCTCGACGAGCTCTACCCGGGCGCGTCCAACCCCTTCCCCTGGATGGCCGAGATGATCGACCTGAAGAAGGAAAAGAACTTCTTCGAGACGCGGGTCACCGAGTACCAGACCGGCGGCGCGCTGGCCTGGGATTGATTCATCGATCCCGCTTCCGCGCGTGGCCGGGCCATTCAGCCGGGCGCGCACGGATCACCATCTTGTCCCGCGCGATGATGCTTCGGAACGCGTCGGAAGTGGTCGCCCAATCCACCACGTCGACCTTGTAGGGCAGGTCGGATTCGGAAAAGGCTTCCGCCAGGGCTGCGCTGGCCTCGAGGCCCAGCGGCCGTTCCGTGATGATGGCCAGGTCGAGGTCGGAATGCGGTTTCGCGGTTCCCCTGGCGCGGGAACCGAAGGCCCAGACTTCCCGCCCCGGGACGAGTTGCTCCAGGATGTTCAGGATGATGGCCCATTCCGCCGGGCTGACGGCGAGAGCGGACGCTGGCATCACGACAGACGCTCCCGAAGTTGCCCGAGGAAATAGCCCGCCTCGTCCAGGAAAGCAGGAATGCCTTGCACGACCGCGAGGGCGGTGTCCTCGTCATACGTATGGCTGGTTCTGGCGCGCATCTCCCGATAAACCCGCCAGCGCGGCCAGTCACCCAGCAACAATCCGTGCTCGTTTCCGGAGCGGATCAAATCCTGGAACGACAGGCTGTCATATTGCTCCGGCGAGGCCGAAGTCATTTCAAGGTAGCGCTTGAGCAATTTATGGCTGATCTCATAGGTGAACTCGAAGCGCTGGATCAGGCCATCGCGAATCTGCGTATCGCTGGTGTCGCGCTGATAGCGTTCCAGACCTTCTTTCAACCGTAGCGTGGCATTGGCCAGAGAGGTGAGGTCGAGCCTGTTACTCATGGTGTCTTCTCCTGCGGGGGGTAGCCCGGTCCGGCCATTTTCTCCCGAACTGGCGCCGCCATGACACGTTTGGACAGGCTATCCGCCCGGAAGGGAACATGCGCAGGATATTCCGGTCCGACCCGCTCGAAGAATACGCGCAAAAAAATGCGTGTTCATTCTCAACCCGGATGGACACAAAAACATGGCAGGATGCTGCCATCGTCCAGCCGCCGCCCCGGAGTCCACTCATGCGCATCCCCGCCCTGCTTCTCCTTTCCCTGCTCGCAAACGGCGCCCAGGCTGGCTGGCTGGACGATCTGAAGCAGAAACTGGGGGGATTCCAGTCCGCCCCGGCCACCGGTGCCGCACCGGGCAGCGGCCTGGCCGCCACGCTGAGCGACGAGGAGGTGGCGCGCGCGCTCAGGGAAGCCCTGTCCCGGGGCACCCAGCAGGCGGTGGCCAGCCTGGGCAAGGAAGGCGGTTACCTGAACAACCTGGAGGTGAAGATCCCCCTGCCCGAGGACTTGCAGAAAGTGGAGAAACTGCTGCGCGGCTTCGGCCAGGGCAAATACGCGGACCAGTTCGTGGCCACCCTCAACCACGCCGCGGAAAAGGCGGCGCCGGAAGCCGCCAGCATCTTCGCCGATGCCATTACCCGGATGTCGCTGGCCGATGCCCAGGCCCTCCTGAAGGGGCCGGACGACGCGGCCACCCAGTATTTCCGCAAGACCAGCGAGGCGAAGCTGAAGGAGCGCTTCCTGCCCATCGTCCAGGCCGCCACCAATGAGGCCGGGGTCACCGCCGCCTACAAGAAGCTGATCGACAAGGCCGGCCCCGCTGCCCGCCTGCTGGGCTCTGGCGCCAGTGACCTGGACGGCTATGTCGAGGCCCAGGCGGTCGACGGCCTGTTCAAGATGATCGCCGCCGAGGAGAAGCGCATCCGCCAGGATCCGCTGGCGCGCGGCACGGAACTGCTCAAGAAGGTATTCGGGACGCTGGGCAAGTAACCCGCCGCCCGCCACGCGACTTCCAGGCAAGGACACCCATGCTCACCCCCCATACGCCAGCCCCCGACTTCACCGCCCCCAATCAACATGGCCAGCCGCTTCGACTCGCCGACTTCCGGGGCCACAAACAGGTGATCCTGTACTTCTACCCCAAGGACGACACCCCCGGTTGCACGGTCGAGGCCAATCAGTTCACCGCCCTGGCCAGCGAATTCGCTGCCGTGAACACGGTGGTGATCGGCGTCAGCCGCGATTCCTGCGCTAGCCACCGGGCCTTCATCGACAAACATGGCCTCGCCGTCGACCTGCTCGCCGACGAGGACGGCGACCTCTGCCGGCGCTACGGGGTCTGGCAGGAGAAGGAAAAGAACGGAGTGAAAAGCATGGGGATCATCCGTTCCACCTTCCTCATCGACAAGCAGGGACAACTGGCCGAGGCGCTGTATGGCGTCACCGCGGACGGCCATGCCGCCGCCATGCTCGACCGGGTGCGGCAACTGCCCGGCTGAGCCCCTTGCCCGATTCGACACGACACCCAAGAGGAGACCGACATGCACCTGCCCCGTCCAACCCTGCTCGCCCTGATCCTGGCCGCGACCTGCATTGCCGCCCCCATCAGCCACGCGGCATCCACACAAGCGGAAGCCCGGCCCATGGTCATGGTGGACAAGACAGGACGCTACAAGGTGGTCTACGACATCCACAGCGACGAGCTGGCGGCAGGCATCTCCCGTGGCCTCTACTATGCCCGCGGCCTGTTCGAGGCCTTCCGCAAGCAGGGGGTCGAGCCCGGCCAGGTCGATGTCCACCTGGTGCTGCATGGTGACGCGGCGGCGATGCTGCTGATCGACGAGACCTACCAGATGGCGATCAACGACCCCTTCGCGGTCAACCCCAACGCCAAGATCGTGCAGGACCTGATCGACCTGGGCGTCAGTGTCGAGATCTGTCACAGCGCGATGCGCAGCAAGGGCTGGAAGCCGAAGGATGTGCTGCCGAACGTCACCATCGTGCATGACGGCTATACCCGCCTGATCAAGCTGCAGAACGACGGCTACGCCTATATCGGCGGCTACTGAAGCGCGCGGCGAGCGCCGGCATCCAGCCGGCGTGTTTCCGTCACCGGCCGCGAGGGCGGACTAGCCCGCCGCCGCCAGTGCCTGCTCGATGTCGGCGATGATGTCGTCGATGTGCTCGATGCCCAGCGACAGCCGCACCATATCCTCGGAAACCCCCGCTTTCGCCAGTTCCGCCGGGGACAACTGACGATGCGTGGTGGTGGCCGGGTGGCAGGCCAGGCTCTTGGCGTCGCCGATGTTGACCAGGCGGACGATGAGATTGAGCGCGTCGATGAACTTGCCGCCGGCTTCACGGCCGCCCTTGATGCCGAAGGAGACGATGCCGGAAGCCTTGCCGCCCATGTACTTGTCCGCCAGCGGCCGGCTCGGCGAATCGGCGAGTCCGGCGTACTGCACCCAGGACACCTTCGGGTGGTTTTTCAGGTACTCGGCGACGGCGACGCTGTTCTCGCAGATGCGGTCCATCCTTAGCGGCAGGGTCTCGATGCCCTGCAGGATCAGGAAGCTGTTGAACGGGCTGATCGCCGCGCCCATGTTGCGCAGCGGCACGACGCGGGCGCGGCCGATATAGGCGGCCGCGCCGAGGGCTTCGGTGTAGACGACGCCGTGATAGGAAGCGTCCGGCTCGTTGAGGCGGGCGAAACGCACCTTGTGCTCGGCCCAGGGGAACTTGCCGGAGTCGACGATCATGCCGCCGATGCTGTTGCCGTGGCCGCCCAGGTATTTGGTCAGCGCGTGCACCACGATGTCGGCGCCGTGCTCGAACGGGCGGCACAGGTAGGGGGTGGGCACGGTGTTGTCGACGATCAGCGGCACGCCGTGGGCATGCGCCAGTTCCGCCAGTTTCTCGAAGTCGGTGACGTTGCCGAGCGGGTTGCCCACCGATTCGCAGAACACCGCCTTGGTGCGATCGTCGATCAGCTTGGCGAAGCTGTCCGGCTCGCGGTAGTCGGCGAAGCGCACTTCGATGCCATAGCGCGGCAGGGTGTGGGCGAACAGGTTGTAGGTGCCGCCATACAGGGTGGAACTGGTGACGATGTTGTCGCCGGCTTCGGCGATGGTCATGATCGCGTAGGTGATGGCCGCCATGCCGGAGGCCAGGGCCAGACCGGCGATGCCGCCTTCCATTTCCGCGACGCGTTTTTCCAGCACGTCGGTGGTGGGGTTCATGATGCGGGTGTAGATGTTGCCGGGCACCTTCAGGTCGAACAGGTCGGCGCCGTGCTGGGTGGAATCGAAAGCGTAGGACGTGGTCTGGTAAATGGGCACCGCCACGGCTTTGGTGGTGGGTTCCGGGGAATAGCCGCCATGCACGGCCAGGGTTTCGATTTTCATGTTGTCTCCTCGTGGTGGCGCGTCGGCCTCGACGCGAGCCGCGATGCTACCGCGCCAGCGGCGCTTGCGGGTGCCGCCATGTTTCAGCGGGCCGGCGGACGCCGGCTGCGTTAGCATTCGACCGGTTGACAGTTCCACGACCTCCCATGAAAGACATTCTGGTTCTCTATTACAGCCTCCACGGCTCCGTGAAGCAGCTGGCGCAACACCTGGCGCACGGCATCGAGTCGGTTGAGGGCGCGCGGGCGCGGGTGCGCACCGTGCCCAATGTGATGACCGAGCGCGACAGCCCGGCCAAACTGGTGCCGGACAGCGGCGCCCCCTTCGCCACGCTGCTGGATTTGCAGGAATGCATCGGCGTCGCGGTGGGTTCCCCCACCCGCTTCGGCAACATGGCGGCGGCCATGAAGCATTTCCTCGACGGCACCTCTGGTCTCTGGCTCAACGGCGACCTGGTCGGCAAGCCGGCCTGCGTGTTCACCTCCACCGCCAGCCTGCACGGCGGCCAGGAAACCACCCTGATGAGCATGATGATGCCGTTGCTGCACCACGGCATGCTCATCGTCGGCCTGCCCTATTCCAACCCGGAACTGAACCTCACCCGTTCCGGCGGCACGCCCTACGGTGCCAGCCACTGGGCCGGTCCGGACGGCCAAGAACCGGTGACCGAAGACGAACGCAAGCTGGCCTTCGCCCTCGGCCGCCGGCTGGCGGAAACCGCAATGAGGCTGGCCATATGAGCGAGATCGGCAATGAAGCCCGGCGATTCGTGCGTAGCCAGCGCAGCGGTGTGCTGTCGACCCTCTCGCAACGGCTGGGCGGCTACCCCTTCGGCTCGGTGGCGCCGTTCATCCTCGACCATGCCGGCCGCCCGGTGATCCTGATCTCGGACATCGCCGAGCACACCAGGAACATCGTCGCCGACCCACGCGTCTCCCTCATCGTGCAGCCCTACAGCCCGGACATGCAGGTCAACGGCCGGGTGACGATCGTGGGCGAGGCCAGGCGCGTTGACGACAAGGACAGCGTCGGACCGCGCTACCTGCGTTTCCACCCGCAGGCGGAAACCTACTTCGCCATGCACGACTTCCAGTTCTATCGCATCGAACCGTTGCGCATCCGCTACATCGGCGGCTTTGGCCGCATCCACTGGGTGGAACCCGCCGCCTATCTGTGCCCGGACAGCCCGCTCGCCGGGCAGGAAGACGGCATCGTCACGCACATGAATGCCGATCATGGCGACAACCTGGCCGCCTACTGCCGGCATGTCCACGGCATCGATCCCGCCACCGCGACGATGCTCGGCATCGACCCGGACGGCTTCGATGTGCGCGCGGACAGCGGCGAATTGCGCTTCGTCTTCGAATCACCGGTGAACGACGCCCAGGCGGCACGCCTGGCCCTGGTGGCCCTGGCCCAGGCAGCGCGCGGATGACCCCCGCATCGCTGCGCGCGCTGGCCTCCGCCAGCCTGATCGCGCTGATTGCCCTGTCCGTGTCCTGGGAGCTCTGGCTGGCGCCGCTGCGGCCGGGCGGTTCCTGGCTGGTATTGAAAGTGCTGCCCCTGCTGCTGCCGCTGTTCGGCATCCTCCACGGCCGGGTCTATACCTACCGTTGGTCCACCCTGTTGATCTGGCTCTACTTCACCGAAGGCGCCGTGCGTGCCTGGTCGGACAGTGGCGTTTCCGCAACATTGGCCAGCGTCGAAGTGGCGCTTTCGCTGCTGTTTTTCATCGCCACGGCCTGGTACGCCCGCCTTAACCCGCGAAGTTGACCTTGATCAACCGTGTCACTTGTAGGACAACCGCGAATTAACGATATTAGAGTCCGAATTTGACGATATTAGAGCCTGCTTATAAACTCGCCCGACATTTTTTGAGGAACCATCATGTCCAAGATTCATAACGTGCACTTCAAATTCCTGCCGATGTCAGTTCGGGTCCTGTTCAGCATGGTGCTGCTGGTCTTCGGCCTCGGCTACTGCATGGCGATGATCCAGGTTTGGGAAAACCACGCCGGCAAGGACGGCGACCCGATGCTCTCCGGCAAGGACCTGATGATCGCCTACAGCGGCAACCCCGAAGGCACCAAGCTGGAAACCGCGCTGCGTGGCCCCATGGCCGACATGCTGCCCGCCGAGAAGCGCCAGGTGATCTTCGACTGGCTGCACAGCGGCGGCAAGGCGGAAGAGATCGCGACCAAGATCGAGCCGATCCTGCAGGAACATTGCGTGGCCTGCCACAACCCGGAGGCCAACCCGCACCTGCCGAACTTTGCCGACCCCAGCGGCCTGACCAAGGTGGCGCAAAAGGATGAGGGCATGACCATCCCCACGCTGGTCCGCGTCTCGCACATCCACCTGTTCTCCATCACCTTCATCTTCTTCATTGTCGGCTATATCTACACCCATGCGCTGGTGCGCCCCACCTGGGTGAAGTGCGTGGTCATCGCCATTCCCTTCCTGACCCTGATCACCGACGTCGCCTCCTGGTACCTGACCAAGGTCTGGACCGGCTTCGCCTGGGTGGTGATCGGCTCCGGCGCCCTGATGGGCACTGCGTTCACCATCATGTGGTTCACCTCCATGTACCAGATGTGGCTGGGCAAAGTACCTACAGGCCTTGGCGAAGAAGGCGAGATCCCCTGCATCCGCTGAACCTCCCACGCACTCAACAAAACGGGCAGCCCAAGGCTGCCCGTTTTGCTTTGCGGCGAAGGAAACTCACACCTGCGGGTGCGCCCGCTCCTCGGCGCCGAACAGCTTGTTCAGCGCGTTCAGGTAGGCCTTGGCGGACGCGATGACGATATCGGTATCCGCGCCCTGGCCGTTGACGATGCGGCCATTGCGCGACAGCCGCACGGTCACCTCGCCCTGGGCGTCGGTGCCCGTGGTGATGTTGTTCACCGAATAAAGCAGCAGGGTGGCGCCGCTGCCGACCATTTTTTCGATGGCGCGAAAGGCCGCGTCGACCGGACCGCCACCGAACTCGTCGGCATTGATTTCCGCGCCGCCATCAGAGAGCACCACGAAGGCGTGAGGCGTCTCGCCCGTCTCCGAGCAGACCTTGAGCGAAATCAGCTTGAAACGGTCGCAGGCATCCAGACTGCCCTCCACCGCCACCAGGGCATGCAGGTCTTCATCGAAGATTTCCCGCTTCTTGTCGGCCAGATCCTTGAAGCGGGCGAACGCCGCATTGAGTGCTTCCTCGCTCTCCATGACGATGTTGAGTTCCTGCAGGCGGGTGCGGAAGGCGTTGCGCCCCGACAACTTGCCCAGGGTGAGCTTGTTGTGGGTCCAGCCGACATCCTCGGCACGCATGATCTCGTAGGTCTCGCGGAACTTGAGCACGCCATCCTGGTGGATTCCGGACTCATGCGAGAAGGCGTTGGCCCCGACGATGGCCTTGTTCGGCTGCACCGGATAGCCGGTGATCTGCGACACCAGGCGCGAGGTCGGCACGATCTGGCTGGTATCGATGCGCGAATCGCAATGGAACACGTCGCGCCGGGTCTTCACCGCCATCACGATCTCTTCCAGCGAAGCGTTACCCGCTCGTTCGCCAAGGCCGTTGATGGTGCACTCCACCTGGCGGGCGCCGTTCATCACCGCCGCCAGCGAGTTGGCCACGGCCATACCGAGGTCGTTGTGACAGTGCGTGGACCAGATCACCTTGTCGGAGTTGGGCACGCGCTCGATCAACTGCTTGATCCGCTCGCCCCACAGGGCCGGGATGCTGTAACCAACGGTATCCGGCACGTTGAGGGTCTTGGCACCGGCGTCGATCACCGCTTCGAACACACGGCAGAGGAAATCCATTTCCGAGCGCACCGCGTCCTCGGCGGAGAACTCGACGTTGTCGGTGTATTCCAGGGCCAGTTTCACCGCCTTCACGGCAGCCTCCACTACCTGGTCCGGCTGCATGCGCAGCTTCTTTTCCATATGGATCGGGCTGGTGGCGATGAAGGTGTGGATGCGCCCGGAGGCCGCCGGGCGGATCGCCTCGCCGGCGGCGCGCACGTCGCGCTCGTTGGCGCGCGCCAGCGAACACACCGTGGAATCCTTGATGATCGTGGCGATGCTCCTGATCGCCTCGGCATCCCCGGGACTGGCGGCGGCAAACCCTGCCTCGATGACATCCACGCCCAGGCGCTCCAGCTGCCGGGCGATGCGAATCTTCTCGTCCTTGGTCATGGCGGCGCCGGGACTCTGCTCGCCATCGCGCAAGGTGGTGTCGAATATGACTAAACGGTCGTTCATGACGTACTCCAATGGTTCACCCGCCCGGGTTCCGGGCGTCGACGGATAACGAATACGGGTAATGCGAGGGGAGGAGAGAGATCAGAGCCCGCGCCGGGGCAGCAGCAACCGAGTGGCATGCCGCATGAGAAAGCTAAGCGAGACGGGATGAAAGGTTTCGCGCATGGGCCTGAATGTAAACGACAAGATGGCTCACGACAAGGCTGGCGCGCCGCTTTCCCCCCTCCCCGCCCATCGTGCTATAGCGTGCCCCGCGAAAACGGCCACTGGTGGAGCGCAGGCTTCCAGCCAGCCCACCGCCCGCAACGTGTAGAAGGCGTAAGCCCGCGCTTGCCGTCTTGGCGTGGGCAGGATGACGGCCCCAACGATGAGCTCGCCATCCACTAACATTCGGCCATCACGGCAAACCTGGAATCACCCATGCACCTCGACCTACTCGTGGTCGGCGCACTCCGCGCGCTGATCGAAGTCGCCGGCTGCGCCCTGCTCGGCCAGGGGCTGCTGGCCCTGCTGGTCGGGGAACAACGCCACGCCAACCTGTTCTACACCATCCTGCAAACAGTCACCGCGCCGGTGATCCGCCTGGTACGCCTGCTCACCCCGAACCGCATCGCCGACACCCGGCTGCCCGTACTGGCGTTCTTCCTGCTGTTCGGTGTCTGGATCGGGCTGGCTGTGCTGAAGCGGCACCTGTGCGGGTTGCATGGCCTGGTGTGCTGAACAAACAAGTGAAAAAACAACACCGTAGGCTGAGATTGCCGAATGGTAGGCACTTCAGCAGATCGTACATTAAGCCCAACACCGCCCCACGCACACTCATTACCCTGCCAGAAATTCGGCGACAGCCCGGATCATCATCCCATCCGACTTTACGCGGTTGTACATGAGAAACCCAAAGTCCCGCATATCCATTACAACTGTATGAAAACCAACCGGCCTTCTGCACTGTCGGATAGCTGTATCTTACCTTGAACGCATAGTGCTTACTTACATGCCCGTGCTACCACGTTAATCAATCACCGTAACTGTTTTCGAGGTAACCAACCCTTTGGGTGATGTCACCGAGATCGTCAGCACGCCGCTAGAAGGCGTTGAGTCCCCCGAAAGAGTACAACTCCCGCTATAACCTCCAGATGTCATATCTGGAATTCGATAGGAAGTCGTACCCAACAGATTGCCATTCGTTGTGCTGCATGAAATCTGTGTGCCTGATGCCATGGGGTTACCATTTAAATCAATGACGGTAAATTCGACATCGACAGATCCAACTGTGCGCAGGTCCACAGAGCTAGGTATAGCGGTGATTGTCGCCTGAGAAGTAGAACAAACTATGAGATTTTCAGCGCGTACATGGAGCGACCGCTGCGTGGAGGAGCATTGCGTATTTGAAACAGGATCACAGGCTGCGCCGTTGTACTTGCCGTCCGGAGAGTCATAAGTACCATTGCTGTTGAAATCAAGATATTCCTCGGTAGCATCTCTGACTCCGTTTTCGTTGCTATCCAGCCACGCTTCGGGCAAGTCGTTGGCGGCAACAAATGTTTCGGTCGAATCGAATAAGCCGTTTGATGGATTGACATCATCAAAACTTTCTTCGCCAACTGCCGTCGCCAGGATCGTGCTTCGCCCATCACCACGAACCCCCTGGCTGCGCCAAGTTACTGTGCATGTCCCATTGGTCGTCGAGCAGGCGGCGTTCATACCGCCATACTCGGTTCGGAACAGTACCGCAGTCCCGTCTGGCACCAAATTACCAAAATGATCCGCGAGCGAGGCGGTTACCGTGGCGTTTACGCCATCATAGTTAAAGCACTCCAAATTGTGCTGTGAAACCGCGATGCTGAAGCGACGCTGTTCAGGCAAGCCTGTCGACACATACAACTGGCTCGACTGCGTAGCCAACGCAGTGCCATGAACAGTGGCGGTCACACGCACTGCGGTACTGACAGTGCCAGCATTCACGGTAGCAATTGCTTGACCCAAGCTGTCGGTTTGAACGGAGGACTGGGTGAGGGACAGTCCTCCAATTGCTGTATTGAGCGCCAAGTCCACAGTCTGGCTATTGAGAGGATTGCCATTAGTATCGAAGACTTTGAATAGAACTTGCGACGTCTCAACATTGCCAGAGCCCTTAAGACCGATATTGCTTGGTGTCGCCGAGACGTATTGGATGCTACCCACTGTTGGCGCGAGAACTTTAAGTGTGGCCGTGGCAGTAAGGGTCTGCCCGCCCACACTAGCGGTCGCAGTAATGACATCACTTTGGCCACAGTTGATATCACGGTAAGTGGTGGCTGCTTGGCCATTAATTGTGCTGATCGGCGTACTGATCTGTGCTTTACCACTTGTATAGCAGGGAGACGAGAAAACCACGCTAACAGGCTGTGTGAAGACCGTTAGAGTTGATGAGTCCACGAGATTAACCGTAACTTGTGTCGTACCACCTGCTGATATCTGGGATAGTCCCAGAGTCAATTCGCCAGAAACAAAGGGGGTTCCGGAACCCAGAGCCAAATTGGTCTGGCCAACTGTAAAAGCCAGTGTCTTTTTGTCACCATTGGCAAGTGAAACCGTCAACAAACCATCATTCGTATCGGTAATGGCTACGGTAAGCAGAACTTCCGCGCTACCATTCACAGGCAACACCGCTGTCTTGGACAAACTACCGACTGTCGTGGAGATCGTAATGAGATCGGTAGAGGCTGTTGTGATCTTAACTTTCACGGGCTGACTAGGCGTAACTGATGTCGTGGTCACACCACCCGATGCAGTAACCAAACTCAGCGCAGTAATGGCGTTAGTTGTAGCCGTCCCCGTGGTACCGCCCCCGGTCGTGGTGGTGCCTCCGGCCCCACCGCCGCCGCAGCCGGCAAGCAATCCGGTCAGTCCGATCATGCCGGCCAGGAGCAGGCCCTTCATCTGTTCAATGCTGTACATCGCTGTCTTCCCCATTCACGAATCTGCTGCCGAGATGTTGCTGGTTGCAGCCTGGGCCACACCGGCGCTGGCCGATGTGGCGACCTTGTTGACGAGTTGCTTGCACAGGCCCAATGGGCTGGCGGTCTCAACGCACGCGCGGCTCATCCTCGACCAGCACACGAGGCGTCAGAAAAATGAGCAACTCGCTCTTCTCGTCCTGTTTGACGTCGTTGCGGAACAGGTGGCCGAGGACCGGGAGGTCGCCCAGGAACGGAACCTTTTCCGTGTCGTTGCGCAGGGTCTGTTCGAAGATGCCGCCGAGCACGGCGGTCTCGCCGTTGTTGACGCGAACCTGGGTCTTCACCCGCTTGACGTTGATGGCGGGGCCGGCGCCGGGGACGGTTTCGCCCTGGGCGTCCTTCTGCACTTCCACGTTGAGGATGATGGCGTCGTTGTTGAGCACTTGCGGTGCGACCAGCAGACAGAGCAGCGCATCCTTGAACTGGACGTTGGTGCCGGTGTTGGCGCTGGCCGTGGCGTAGGGAATCTGGCTGCCCTGGAGGATCACCGCGGGGCGCAGGTTGGTGGTGACCACGCGCGGGTTGGAGACGATCTTGCCGCGCTTGTCGAGTTCCATCGCCTGCAACTCCAGGCTGAGGATGGCGGCGGTGGAGGCGTTGAAGATGCTGATGCCGAGGCTGCTGGGCGAGTTGCTACCCGACAGGGTGAGCCCCCCCAGATCGACGTTGGCGGTGGGCGCGCTGGCGGGGAGTCCGGTGGTGGCGTTGACGGCGGAGGTGCCGTAGGTGCCGGCACCCAGCCCGGTGTTGCCGATCTTGCCGCTGCCGCTGAAGCCGAGGCGGGCGCCGAGGCTGCGGCCGAACTTGTCATCGGCGACAACGATGCGGGCTTCGATCAACACCTGCTTGGACGGCACGTCGATTTCCTTGATGACGTTGGCGACGGCGGCATGACGGTCGGCGGTGTCGGTGACGATCAGGGTGTTGGTGGTGAGGTCATAGGAGGCACCGCCGCGGCTGGAGAGGATGCGGTTGGCGCTGTTGACCTGGCCGGTCTGCGTGTTGGTCTGGCTGGTGGCATCGATGGCGCGGATGCTGGAGGCGCTGGGCGAGCAGGTGGCATCCTCGGCGACGTTGCTGGCCAGGCGGCTGCCGCCACTGAGCAGGTTCATGACCTCGTTGGCCTTGACGTAGTTGAGGCGGTAGGACTGGGTGACCAGGGCATCAAGCTCGGCCAGGGATTTCTTGGCTTCCAGTTCCAGCTTCTCCTTGGCGGCGAGTTCTTCTCGCGGGGCGATCCAGATGACGTTGCCGTTGGTGCGCTTGTCCAGGCCCTTGGCGCGAAGAATGATGTCGAGCGACTGATCCCAGGGCACGTCTTTCAGGCGCAGGGTGACATTGCCTGACACGGTATCGCTGGTGATGATATTGAGGCCGGTGAAGTCGGCGATGACCTGGAGCACGGCGCGGACTTCGACATTCTGGAAGTTGAGCGAAAGCTTCTCGCCGCTGTATTGCGGCTTGCCATCCTGCGCTGCCTGCGGGCCTTCGAGCGAGCGGACTTCAAGGGTGAACTGGTTGCCGGCCTGGTAGGCGGAGTAATCCCACTTGCCCTTGGGCGTGATCAGCATGCGGGTGTTCTTGCCCTGGGTGAAGGTTTCGACCAGTTGCGCCGGTGTGGCGAAATCGGCCACATCCAGGCGACGCTGCAGCGGGCTGGGCAGGGAGGTGTTGAGGAAATCGACCTGGATGGCCCGGCCCTGCTGCTTGATGTCGACGCCGACGCCGGGGTCGGACAGGTTGACCATGATGCGCGACTCGCCTTCCTTGCCACGGCGGAAGTCGATGTCGCGAATGGCGTGCGGGCTTGCCGGGGCGGCGGCCTCGAAACGGGTAGGCACGGGAGCGCCGGGTTCGCTGCCGGCGGCCACGCGCAACACGGCCAGGACCAGATTGCGGTCATGGCGCAGTTCATAGGCAGCCGGTCCGTTGAGATTGAGCACGACGCGGGTGCGATCACCCGCCTGCGCCACCTGCCAGTTATTGACCGCCCCGCCCTCCAGTTTCTCGGAGTTTTTCGGCAGGGTATTGCCGGTGGCGGGAAAATCGAGCACCAGGCGATTTGGATTGCTGGTCGAGAAGGCGATCGGTAGCTGCGCCACCGGATTCTTGAACACCAGTTTGACCACCTGGCTGTCGTTGTTGCCGCGTGCCAGGGTAATGGCGCTCAAGGTATTGCCCGCCGCACCGGTTTCGGCGCGTGCAGGCAGCGCCAGCAGCGCAACCGCGGCGAAGCAGAGGAAATGACGTACTGCCAGGGGCAAGGGGAAAAACTTCGCTGTCATGCCATTTACTCCTGAAGGGCCATGTTGGCCTTCGATTCTGTCCAGTCGCCGGCACCGTCCTGGACTATTTCCTTGATTTCGATACTGGATTCACTGATGGAGAGGATGACGCCGAAGTTCTGGCCGATGTAATCCCCTTTCGCGACGCGATACAGCGTGCCGTCGGGACGGCGGACCAGGGCATACAGGCGGCCGCCCTTTTCGAGGGTCCCGACCATGCGCAGGCTGTCCAGCGGCTCCTGCTCGAGCGGCCCTTTTGGCCGGTTGAGGTCGGGTTGAACGGCGCCGCCGCCCTTGCCCGCTTTCATGCTGCGCGGCCGGAACGGGTCGGGTAGTTCACCGGGATCGTAGGTGAATTCTTCCTGTGCCTTGACCGCCGGCAAGGGTTCGAGCTTCTGCTGGGCGCCTTTGCCCGATTCGGCCAGGAAACCGCGCAGATCCGCGAATTCGTCCTGGGCGCACCCCGAGAGCAGGACAAGCGGCAGCAGCCAGATCACCTTGGTCACTTCTTGCCCCCCTGCTGTTTCTTGGCGGCAGCCAGTTCATTCTCGTCGAGATAGCGATAGGTCTGGATACGGGCATCCATGTTCAGGATGCCTTCCTTGACGGGCATCAGGCTGATGTCATGCAGGGTCACGATGCGCGGCAACTTGGACAGATCGCCTACGAAACTGGCGATGTCGTGATAGCGGCCGGTGACCTTGATCGCCACCGGCAGGGTGGCGTAGAACTCCGCCATGCTTTCGCTGCCGGGGCGGAACAGTTCGAAGTCGAGCCCGTGCCCGACACCGGCCTGGTTGATATCGGTCAGCAGGGCATCCATTTCGGAACGGTTGGGCAACTGGCGCAGCAGCGAGGCGAGCGATTGCTCGACGTCGGTGAGCCGCTGCTTGTAGGCGGCATAGTTGAAGGCAAGCGCTTTCTTGCTGGTATAGGCCTCGCGCAGCGACTGCTCTTCCACCCGCGCGGCGTTGAGCTGTTGAATGCTGTCCGACCACAGCAGATACCAGCCGCCGGCAAGCACCGCCACCAGAAGCACGACCAGCGCCAGGGCGCGCACCGCCAGTGGCGCATTGGCGATGTCCTTCAGGTCGAGATTGTTGAGATCGGAGAAATTCATGGTTTCCCCGTCTTCTGTGCTTGGGGATGGGTGACTTTCACATTCAGGGAGAATTCATTGACCCGGAGGTTGCCAACTTGCGCCGCCTTGACTTCGACCAGGGACGGATCCTGGAACAGGGCGGTTTCTTCCAGCGCCCGCATGTAAGTGGAGACGCGGGCGCTGGACTGGGCATAGCCGTTCAGCGCCAGGTTGTCGCCAGTCTGCTTGATGCTTTTCAGGTACAGCCCCTCGGGCAGGCGGCGCGCCAGTTCGTCGAACAGGCGAACGGCCTCGGTACGATTGCCTTGCAGCGATTCCACCACGTTCTTGCGCGCCAGGAGGTCATCGGTCTTCTCTCGCAGCTGTTTGATCTCGGCGATCTGTTTGTCGAGCTTGGCGATTTCCTCGCGCAGGAAGGTATTGCGCCGATCCTGCGCGCCCTTCGCGTTGGCGAGCTGCATCTGGCCGATGGCGACCGCCGCCAGGCCGATCCCGGCCACCGCCACGGCGAGCAGCGTGAACAGACGTTGCTGCTGCGCGCGGCGCAGCTGGCGGTGAGGCAGGAGGTTGATGCGGATGGCGCTCATGTCGGATCGAACTTGCGCAAGGCGAGACCGCAGGCAACGAACAGCGCCGGCGCCTCGGAGGCGAGCTGACGAGCCTTGACCTGGCTGGATACCGCCATTTTCGCGAAGGGATTGGCAATCAGGGTGCTGGTCTGCATCTTGCCGTGCACCACGTCATCCAGCCCGGGAATGGCCGCGCAGCCGCCGGCCAGGAGAATGTGATCAACCGACTGATGCGAGGAGGCGGAAAAGAACAATTGCATCGCGCGGCTGATCTCCAGCGCGACCGTATCAAGAAAGGGTTGCAGCACCTCGGACTCATAGCTGTCCGGCAGCAGGCCCTTGCGTTTGGCGTCCTCCGCCTCTTCCATGGGCAGGTCGAAGCGACGCGCGATCTCGCTGCTGAGGGTGTTGCCACCGAGGCTGTGCTCGCGCTGGTAGACCGGCTGGTTGTCGTGCAGCACATTGACATGGGTGGTGTTGGCGCCGATGTCAATGATGGCGACGGTCTGCCCCCGACCGTTGTCGGGCAGGTGGAAGGCCATCTGCTCGAATGCGGTCAAGGTGGCGAAGGCGTCGACATCCATGATGACGCTCTTCAGGCCCACGGCTTCCGCCAGCGCCACCCGCTCCTCGACGCGGTCGCGCCGGGAAACCACGACGAGGGCATCGTTTTCGCCAGGATTACGGGCGTTCGGCCCGAGCACCTGGTAATCGAGACTGACCTCATCGAGGGAGAAGGCCGCCATCTGGTTGGCTTCGGCGGTGACCTGGGTATCGATCTCCGCTTCGCTGGCCCCGGCGGGAAGCAGGATTTTCTTGGTGATGACCGCGGAAGCGGGCAACGCCAGCGCCACCTCGCGGGTCCTGCTGTCCAGCGCTTTCCAGCACTCCCGAAGGGCGGCCTCGACCAGATCGGGTTTCGCGATGGCGCCATCGGCGACCGCTTCCTTGGGAAGGTTCACGATGGCGTATCGCTCGACCCGGCGCATCTCCTTGCCGCTGCGGCCGAGCTCAAGCATTTTCACGGCCGATGAGCTAATATCGACCCCGATCAGCGGGCGGTACCCTCGGCCTGGAAACGCGATTCTCAACAAATTCCCCTTTGCATACGCCCGGTTCGAGCGCTTATTTAATAAGATGCGCTAAATCCTAGCAACAACTTCATCATTTCGCACAAGTAATTTTCTGTCGCCCCTCACTCCACCCCTCATCCAGAGTTCGACATGACCCGTTGGTGGCACTTCATTCTGGCGGTGGCCGCCAGCCTGATCGTCGTGGCAACAGCCGTGGCGGGGCTCTCAGCCGCACTGGTATACCCCAATCTCCCCAGCCTGGACAGCCTGACCGATTATCGGCCCAAGCAACCCCTGCGCATCTTTACCGAAGACGGTGCCTTGATCGGCGAGTTCGGCGAGGAGCGGCGCGCGGTGGTGCGCCTCAAGGACACACCGAAATATCTGCGCCAGGCCATCCTGGCCGCGGAAGACGAGCGTTTTTACCAGCATGGCGGTGTCGACACCCTCGGCGTACTGCGCGCGGCGTTGTCCAACGTGGTCTCCGGAGGTGCCAAGGAGGGCGCCTCCACGATCACCATGCAGGTGGCGCGCAATTTCTTCCTGTCCTCGGAAAAGACCCTGCGGCGCAAGCTCAATGAGGCCCTGCTGGCCATCAAGATCGAGCATGCCATGAGCAAGGACGAGATCCTGGAGCTCTATATCAACCACATTTATCTGGGCCAGCGTGCTTATGGCTTCGCGGCGGCGGCGCAGATCTACTATGGCAAGCCGCTGGCCCAGATCAGCCTGGCCGAGGCCGCGATGCTCGCGGGCCTGCCCAAGGCGCCCTCGGCCTACAACCCGGTGGTCAATCCAACTCGCGCCAAGACAAGACAACTCTATGTCCTGGGAAGAATGAAGACGCTCGGTTACATCAGCAACGAGGACTATGCCCACGCCAGGGAGGCGCGCCTGCCGGTGAAATACTCGCCACAGAACTTCGAGGTGGAAGCACCACACCTGGCTGAACTGGTGCGGCTGCGCATGCACCAGAAATACGGCGATGCAATCTATGTCAGTGGCATGAAGGTGTACACCACCTTGCGCTCGCAGGATCAGCGCGCGGCGGTGGCGGGCGTGCGCCAGGGTATTGTGGAATTCAACCGCCGCCGTGGCTACGCGGGGCCGGAGGCGCAACTGAAACTGCCGGCCGATGCCGCGGAAGCGGAAAAGGTGATCGAGGGTGATCTGCTCGAGCGCATGGAGTCCAACGGTTTCCTGCCGGGCGTGGTGATTTCGATCGACAAGTCTCGCATCAGGGTTCGCATGCGCAGTGGCGACACCGTCGATCTCGGCCCCAGCGAACTCAAGTACGCGGAGCGTTTCCTTTCCAGCAAACTCGCCGCGGACAAGCGCCTGGCGCGCGGCAGCGTGGTGCGCGTGGTGCGCCTGTCGCCGGAGACGCCCTGGCAGCTGACCTATTTGCCGCAGGTGGAAGCGGCCTTCATCTCCCTGTCTCCGGATACCGGCGCGATCCGTTCCCTGGTCGGCGGCTTCGCCTTCACCCGTAGCCAGTTCAACCATGTCACCCAGGCATGGCGGCAGCCCGGCTCCAGCTTCAAGCCTTTCATCTACTCCGCCGCGCTGGAACGCGGCATCACGCCGGCGAGCGTGTTCGAGGATGCGCCGATCACGGTGGATGCGGCGGAAACGGGCGGCGTCGCCTGGGAGCCGAAAAACTACGACGGCACCATGGGAGAACCGCTGACCCTGCGCAACGCCCTGGCGAAATCCAAGAACCTGGTCTCCATTCGCGTGCTGCAGGCCGCCGGTGTCCAGTTCGTGCATGAGCACGCAGCAAAATTCGGCTTCGACATGAGCCGCATCCCGCCCTACCTGACCATGGCACTCGGTGCCGGCGAAGTCACCCCACTGTCACTGGCGGCCGGCTATGCCGTGTTTGCCAACGGCGGTGGCCGGGTGACGCCATGGCACCTGCTCAAGGTGACGGACAAGGATGGCCGGGCCCTGGAAACCTTTGCGCCGATCGCGCCGACTCCGGCGATCGATCCGCGCAACGCCTTCATCATGACCACCATGCTGCAGGATGTGGTGCGTCGTGGTACCGCGACCGGTGCGCTGAAACTCGGCCGTGGCGACCTGGCGGGCAAGACCGGCACCACCAACGACAGCCGCGACGCCTGGTTTGCGGGATTCCAGAAGACACGGGTGGCGGTGGCCTGGATGGGTTACGACCAGCCCCGCTCGCTGGGCTCGGGCGAGACGGGCGGTGGCACGGCCTTGCCGATCTGGACCCGTTACATGGGCGAAGTCCTGAAAGGGGTGGAAGAAATGCCGCCCTCGCCGCCGGAAGGCATCGTCACCGAGAATGTGGACGCAAAAACCGGCCTGACCCTGCCGGAAGGCCAGGGCGTGCCTGAATATTTCTTCCAGGAATATGCTCCAGGTTCATTGGACCCGGCCCATCCGACAACGCCGCCAGGCGCGTCGGAGGTCCCGCCCCCCTCGGCGGCGGCGCCTTCGATTCCGGTCCCACCCACCGCCGGATCGTTCTCTCAGGCGACACCCAAAGCCCCCAGCTCGCCCTCCCAGGCGGCACCCAGAATCTGATGGCCACGTCGCGTGAAGTGCGTGCGCCGCAGGCGCGCGTTCTCGTCGCGGAATTGGCCGCGCGCCTCATGGCGGAGCACGGCCTGCGCGACTATGCCCTTGCCAAGCGCAAGGCAGCCCGGCAACTCGGCCTGCCGGAAGGGGTCCGCATGCCCAGCAACGAGGAAGTCGATGCCGCGCTGGCCGAGCGGCAGGCCTTGTTCGAGCCCGAGGAACAGGCCAGCCTGCTCGCCGACCTGAGGGAACAGGCGCGAGACGTGATGCGCGTATTCGCCCGCTTCGAGCCGGTTCTGACCGGTGCCGTGGTTTCCGGCATCGTGTCCGAACACAGCCTGATCGAACTCGAAATCGCCGACGATGCCAGCAAGGATTTCGAACAGTTCCTGGTCAACCGGGAGATCGGCTACAAGGTCCAGGACCGGGCCGGTCGCATGGCCTATCTGATCTACGCCGAACCGGCGGACGTCCAGGTACGCCTGGTCAGTCGGGAGTCCCGGCACGGGCATGTGCCGCGCCTGTCCCTGGAACGACTGGAAAAACTGATCGCCGAAACCGCCCCGTGATCGCCCCGCCAGCGTCTACAATGCGCGCCGCAACACAGACATCGCGCCACCGCACGGGAGTATGCAGGGTGCCAGACCATTCGCTAGAGGACGTTTGCCCGCCTAGTCCATGATCCGCTTCTTTCGTCACTATATTTCGGTGAGCATGCTGCTGCTCATGGTGCTGGAATTCCTGGTGTTCTATTTCGCCAGCGACTTTTCCGCCGAGCGGCATGGTCAGACCCTGTTCACGGCGCGTCCGGATACGGTCGTCTACAAACCCTGGCTGTTCGCCGCCGTGCTGACGCTGCTCAGTTCCATGTTCGACCTCTACGGCTGGGCCTGGACCATCGGCCTGCGCAGCCTGTTCCTGCGCGTGGCCGGCTGCTTCGCGGTCAGCGGCCTGCTGCTCTACTCGGGTTCGCTGATCCTGCCCGAGGTCTTCGCCAGCAATGGTGAACTGCTCTCGGCCATGGTGATTTCCTGCCTGTCCATCATCCTGATGCGCTTGTTGTTCATCGAATGGGACAAGGTCGATCTGTTCAAGAGGCGAGTGCTGGTTCTGGGTACCGGCAGCCGCGCCGCCAAGATCGACGAACTTGCCAACCAGGGCCAGGCGCAAGGGCTCAACATCGTCGGCTACCTGCCGATGGGTTCCACGCACAACTATGTCCCGCACGACCGGATCCTGGCGGATACCAGCGGCATCGGCGAGGTGGTGGACCGGTTGGCCATCGACGAAATCGTTGTCGCCATCCGGGAGCGCCGCGGTGGCGGACTGCCGGTATCCGAACTGCTGGAATGCAAGCTGCGCGGCATCAGTGTGCTCGACCTGCCGGCCTTCTTCGAGCGCCAGACCGGGATACTGCCTCTGGAAGCGATCAATGCCAGCTGGATGATTTTTTCCGATGGATTCAGCCAGGGCGTCGGACGCGACCTGATCAAGCGCCTGTTCGACCTCATGGTCAGTGGTGCCTTCCTCCTGGTCACCCTGCCCATCATGCTGCTCACCGGTCTGCTGATCCGCCTGGAGAGTAGTGGACCGATGTTCTACACCCAGGTGCGCGTCGGCCAGTACGGCAAACCCTTCACCATCTACAAGTTCCGCAGCATGTACACCGATGCGGAGAAGGATGGCCGTCCGGTCTGGGCCGCCCATAACGATGACCGCACCACCCGCATCGGGCGCCTGATCCGTCGCCTGCGCATCGACGAATTGCCACAGACCATCAATGTCTTCCTCGGCCAGATGAGCTTTGTCGGTCCTCGCCCGGAACGCCCCTATTTCGTCGAGGAACTGGCCGCGCAGATCCCTTTCTTCCACGCCCGCCATAGCGTCAAGCCCGGCATCACCGGTTGGGCCCAGGTGAAGTTTCCCTATGGCGCGAGTGTCGAGGACGCCATGTCGAAGCTTCAGTACGACCTCTACTATGTGAAAAACCACAGCCTCTTTCTTGACCTCATGATCCTGCTCCAGACAGCCCAGGTCGTGGTCCTGGGCAAGGGAGTGCGCTGATGCTGGTTGCCAGCGCGAGCTACGGCCTCGGCGCCGTGGCTTTCGCCTTGCTGGCCCTGGCCTGTCTGCGCTCAGTCAACACCGAGCTCCGCATGGCGCGGCCCGCGGCGATCACCAGCCTCTGGGCGCTGTTCGCGGCGGGTCAGGCCGGCTTCGGCGTCGGCATGGAAGTGGTGGCCCTGCTGGAAATGGCCCGGGACATGGCCTGGCTCTGGTTCCTCTGGCAGGGCGTGAAGCGGCTCAGCGCCGAGGACAGTCCGGACTCGCCCGGGCTCGCCGGATTGGGCCGGGGTCTGCTGTTGATCGGGGTCGCCGCCCTCGTGGCGCAGACCGTCGCCCTGTTCTGGCCGGGGAGGCTCACCAGCCTCCTGGCCTATGTGGTGATTCCCAACCTGATGGCCATCTTCGGCATGGTTCTGGTGGAGCAGTTCTATCGCAATGCCCGCCCGCAGGAGCGCTGGGGCATCAAGTTTCTTTCCCTGGCACTGGGCGGCCTGTTCGCCTTCGATTTCTATCTGTACTCGGAAGCTATGCTGTTCAGCGGGGTGTCGCCGGACACATGGTCCGCGCGTGGCGCCATCAACGCACTACTGGTGCCGTTCTTCTGGATTTCCCTGCGGCGGCGCCCAGACAACCGGCCGTTGTCCATTTCCCATCGCATGGCCTTCCACTCCGTGGCCCTGGTCGGCGCCGGCATCTACCTCATCCTCATGGCTGCGGCCGGCTACTACCTGCGCATCGTTGGCGGCGACTGGGGCACGCTGCTGCAGACCGTATTCCTGTTCGGCGCCATCGCCCTGCTACTGGTCACGGTCTTTTCCGGGCTGGCGCGCGCACGCTTGCGAGTCTTCCTGTCCAAGCATTTCTTCCACTATCGCTACGACTACCGGGAAGAGTGGCTGCGCTTCACCACCTTGCTGGCCGCCGGCACACCCGGTGCGCGGGTCTATGAGCGCAGCCTCGAGGCGATGGCGGGCCTTGCTGAAAGTCCCGCTGCCGCGCTCTGGCTGAAGCAGGAAGACGGCCACTTTCGCCGCACCGCCCACTGGAACTGGTCAGACCTGGATGGGCAGTTCTCCAGCGACCACCCTTTCGCGGTGTTCCTGGCCACCAGCCATTGGGTGCTTGACCTTCACGAGTGCGAGGACCAACCGGAACTGCTCGGAGATGCCGCGCCACCCGCCTGGCTGGCCGGCGATGCCCGCGCCTGGCTGGTGATCCCCCTGCTCTGGCACGAGAGCCTGATCGGCGTCATGGTGCTGGCGGACTCCCTGGGCAAGGTCACCTTCGACTGGGAGGTCAGCGATCTGTTGAAAACCGCCGCGCGCCAGGCCAGCGCCCATATTGCCCAGGCGCGGGACGCGGAGGCCCTGACCGTGGCGCGCCAGTTCGAATCCTTCAACCGCGCCGCGGCCTTCGTGGTGCATGACATCAAGAACCTGGTCGCACAACTCTCCCTGCTGCTGGCCAACGCGGAACGGCACAAGCACAAACCGGAGTTCCAGGAAGACATGCTGGCGACCATCGAAAGCTCGGTCGCGCGGATGAACCGCATGCTGATCAAACTCCGCGACAAACCGGATGCCGCGAGCAGTAGCGAAGTGCCCCTGGCTGACTTGCTGGAAGAAGTCATCCGCTCCAAGAACGCGTTCAGTCTCAAACCCACACTCCACATCCTGGCCCAGGGTGTCAACGTTCGCGCCGAGCGGGAAAAGCTCACGCGCGTGGTCGGCCACATCGTGCAAAACGCCATCGAAGCCACGCCGTACACGGGAAAAGTGAGTGTTACACTCAAAGTGGATGATCACTGGGCGGAAATCGAGGTAGCGGATACCGGTGCCGGCATGGACGCGGTCTTTATTCGCGAACGACTGTTTCAACCCTTCGATTCCACCAAGGGAACCGGCATGGGAATTGGTGCCTATGAATGCAAATCCTATGTCCAGGAACTGGGTGGCGACATCATGGTCGAGAGCCGCCCAGGAGAAGGCAGCCGGTTCACCTTGCGTTTCCCGTTACCCTCTCCAGCCATCAACCGACACCCTGAGACATGAGTGACAAGCCCGCGAAAATCCTGCTCGTAGAAGACGATGTTGGCCTGCAGAAACAAATCAAATGGAGTCTGGACGATTACGAGGTCCTGGTCGCCGCCGACCGGGAAGCGGCGCTCGTTCAGATCCGCCGCTTCGAACCCGCGGTGGTGCTGCTGGATCTCGGCTTGCCGCCGGACCCCGATGGAGCAACCGAAGGATTGGCCGCGCTACAGCAGATTCTGCAACTGAGCCCCACCACGAAGATCATCGTCGTCACCGGCAACCAGGATCGCGCCAATGCGGTGAAGGCCATCAGCCTCGGTGCATTCGATTTCTACAATAAACCCTTCGACGAACAGATCCTCAAGATCGTCATCGCCCGCGCCTTCCGCGTTTTCGCGCTGGAGCAGGAAAACCGCCAACTGACCGCGCGCGCTCGGTCAGAGCCGCTGCAGGGACTGCTCACCGGCGACCCGGCCATGCTCAAGGTCTGTCGCACCATCGAGAAAGTCGCGCCCAGCGATGCCTCGGTCCTGTTGCTCGGCGAATCAGGCACCGGCAAGGAAGTCCTGGCGCGTGGCCTCCACGAACTCTCGCCTCGCCTGAAGGAGCGCTTTGTCGCAATCAACTGCGCGGCCATCCCGGAAAACCTGCTCGAATCGGAGTTGTTCGGCTACGAGAAAGGGGCATTCACCGGCGCCGCCAAGCAGACCATCGGCAAGATCGAATACGCCAGCCATGGCACCTTGTTCCTCGATGAAATCGGTGACCTGCCGATGTCACTCCAGGCGAAGCTGCTGCGTTTCCTGCAGGAGCGGGTGATCGAACGCCTGGGCGGGCGAGGCGAGATCGCGGTGGATGTCCGTGTCGTCGCGGCCACCCACCAGAATCTCGAGGATCTGATCAAGGAAGGGCGTTTTCGCGAGGACCTGTACTACCGTCTGGCCGAAATCGCCGTGCTCATCCCCCCCCTGCGTGAGCGCCAGGGCGACCTGTCGCTCCTGGCGCACGCCTTCCTCGAGCGCTTCGCCCAGACCCAGGGGCGCGCCTTGCGCGGCTTTTCCCCGGAAGCGATCGAGTCGATCGAGACCCATGCCTGGCCGGGCAACGTGCGGGAAATGGAGAACACCATCAAGCGCGCGGTCATCATGTCCGATGGCCCCCATGTCTCGCAGGAAGATCTCGGCCTGGCCAGCTCGCCGGATCAGGAAAATGAGCCGCTCAACCTGCGCCAGGTGCGCGACGAAGCGGAACGCCGCGCCGTGCTCAAGGCAATGGGTCGCAGCAACGGCAATGTCGCCCATGCCGCCGAGATGCTCGGTATCAGCCGCCCCACGCTTTACGACCTGATGAATCGGTTTGGCTTGAAGTAAACCGAACACACGGCGATCATCGTGCCCACTACTTAAACCATTGCCCCAGGAAGGCCAACCCAATGAGCAATCCACGCAGTCATACGAGTCGATCCAAACGGTCTTTCATGCGGCGTCTGGTAGAGAACAGGAAATTGCTCATCCCGGCTGCGCTGGTCATGTTCGCCGGCATCGGCGCCGGGGCATATCACCTGACCCGGGGCCATGCCAGCCCGGAAGAGCGCATCGCAAACGCGAAACAACTGGAACAGAGCGGCAACCGCGCGGGTGCCGTCATCGAGATCAAGAATGCCCTGCAACAACAGCCTGGCAATGCCGAAGCGAGATATCTGCTGGGACGCATCCACTACGCCAACAATGATTACACCAACGCCGAAAAGGAACTCCGGCAGGCAGTGGACAAGGGCTACCAGGCGCCAGAGGCGGCCATCCTGCTGGCACGGACCATGTCGCTGTTGCGCCAACCGGACAAGCTGCTCAAGGAGATCAACGTCTTACCGGGGGCCAGCGCCGAAGCCAACGCCACGATCCTGGCGCTGCGCGCCCAGGCTCAGGCCCTGACCGGGGATAGGGAAAACGCGGAAAAGAGCCTGCTCCAGGCCGATGAACTGGTCCCCGAGCACCCCGACACGCTGGCGGTACGGGCGGGCCAGGCCTACGCCGCCAAGGACGCGGAACAGGCGCTGAAGCTGGTGGACAAGGCCATCGCCAAGGCCAGCCAGCGCGTCGACCTGCTGCTCATGAAGGCCGATCTGTTTCGAGCCCTGCAGCGCCCCGAGGAAGCATTCGCCGCCTATGGCAAGGTCCTGGCGCGCGAGCCCGGCAATCTCCCGGCGCGGCTCGCCGTGGCACAGCACTATCTGGCGGCGTCCCAACTCGACAAGGCCCAGGCGGAACTCAAGACACTGAACACGTATGCGCCCAACAACCTCATGGGGCGCTACCTCGACGGTTTGATCGATTTCCGGCTGAAACATCTCGACGCGGCGAACACCAAGCTTCAGGAAGTCCTGCGCAGCGCCCCGGATTTTGTTCCCGCCAACCTGCTGGTGGGGGCCATCGCCCTCAACCAGGGCAAGCGGGAAATTGCGATCACGCACCTCAACCGTGTACTGGAAGCCGCGCCCGACCACACTCTGGCTCGCAAGCTGCTGGCCACCGCGATGCTCGAGAGCGGCCAGGCGGAACGCGCTCGCGAATTGATTTCCAGCATCAAGAATGACAACAGCGATGTCCAGTTGCTGGCCCTGCAAGGCAACATCGCCCTGCGCCAGGGCTCCTACCAGGAAGCCAGGCAGAAACTCGAAAAAGCGGCCGAACTGGCGCCTGGCAACACCGCGCTGATACGCGAGCTGGCGGCCAGTCGCATGGCCAGCGGCGATGAAAGCGGCGCGGTCGCGTCACTGACCGAACTGGCCGAGAAAGATACCTCGAACCAGCAGGCCGAGGTGATTCTGGTGATGACGCACGCCAAGGCCAAGCGCTATGACGATGCCATCAAGGTGACCGATGAACTGGAGCGACGCCATCCCGGGTTGCCGTTGACCGAAAACCTGCGCGGCATCATTTTCCTGTTGCAGAAGGACGAGGCACAGGCGCGCCAACATTTTGCCAAGGCATTGGCGATCGACCCCGGCTATCTCCCCGCGGCCAGCAACCTGGCTCGACTCGACCTCATCAAGAAGGACGTCAAGTCAGCCCGCGCGCGCTTCCAGGGCGTCCTCGGGAAGGACCCGAAGAACGCGCGCGCCATGGTTTCCCTGGCACAAATCGCGGCTCTGGAGAAGAACGAGGCGGAATTCCTCAGGCAACTCGACCAGGCGAAGAAAGCCGCGCCCACCGATGTGGCCTCGCGGCAAATGCTGGCACGCTACTGGCTAGGCAAGCGCGATGCTGAAAAAGCCCTTGTGGAAGCCCGTTCCGCGCTCGATGCGACCGGGCGGGTGGATTTCCTCGATCTGGTCGGGGCCGCCCAGCTGATGCAGAAGGACACGGCCAATGCGCTGGCGAGTTATCAGAAATGGGTCGTGGCCAGCCCCACCAACCCTCTCGCCCACTACCGGCTGGCGATGGTGCAACAGATCGCCAAGGACCATGACGGGGCGCTGAAGTCACTGGACAAGGCACTTGGGCTGCGCCCCGACTTTACCGATGCCAGCATCCAGAAAGCCCTTCTGCTGGCACAGGCAGGCAAGCCGGATGAAGGGCTCAGGATCGCTCGCGCCGTGCAGACCCGCGCCCCCAAGGCAGCGGGCGGCTATATCGCCGAAGCGGAGATCCTGTTTGCCGCGAAAAAGTATATCGATGCGGGAAAACTGTTCCTCAAGGGGGCACAACTGGGCTCGCACGGGCAGGCCATGCTGCGCGCATATCAAGCCTTTGCCGCCGGCGGCCAGGCCGCAGAGGGAGAAAAGCAGCTCAATCAGTGGCTGAGCACGCATGCCGCGGATGTGCCCGTGCGTCACGCACTCGCGCAATCCCTGCTCAACAACAAGCGTCACCCCGAGGCGATCGCACAATACCAGCTGCTGGTTCGCGGCAACCCGAGCGACCTCGTCGCGCTCAACAACCTGGCCTGGCTGCTCGGCACGAGCAACCCCGCTGAAGCCATGCGGATGGCTGAGCAGGCCTACAAGGTCGCACCCAACAATGCCGCGGTGCTCGACACCCTGGGCTGGCTGCTGACACAGGCGGGCCAGCCTCAGCGCGGGCTTCCGCACCTTCGCGCGGCGGTCAAGCTGGTGCCGGAAAACCCGGAAATTCGTTGGCATCTGGCGCTTGCCCTGGAAAAGGCAGGCGACAAACGTGGCGCCGTGGAGGAACTGGATCGCTTGCTGACCAGCCGAAACGACTTTCCGCAAGCAGAACAGGCCCGTGAAAAACTGCGGGAACTCCGCAGTTCGGCAAGGTAACCCAAGGATCGAAGATGAATCAGCCCCTACCCATGCTTACCGCGGCAATCATTGCCTCGCTTGCCCTTATCTCCGGTTGCCAGAACAAGACGCCGGAAGAACTGATCGCTGCCGCCAGGCAGGACATCCAGGCGGGGAAACAGCAAGAAGCCATCGTCAACCTGAAAACCGCGCTGCAGGAGCAGCCGGGCAATGTCGACGCACGCATCCTGCTTGCCCAATCGATGCAGGCGCGGGGCGAATGGCAGGCCAGTGAAGATGAACTCGACAAAGCGGCCAAGCGCGGGGGAGCGGCCGAGATCATCCTGCCCATGCGCGCGCAGGCATTGTTGAAGCAGGAAAAAAACAAGGAATTGATCGACCTGGAGATCCCCAAGACGGGCATCGGCTCCACCGCGTATGCCACGATACTGGCGCGACGCGGCATGGCCTACCTGTCGATGGGCAACCCAGAAATGGCCCTGACGACGATCCAGGAAGGGGAAAAACTGCTGGCCAATGCCGGCCATACCGGTCTGTTCGAACCCATACAGCTCGCCAAGGCGGGGCTCGCCGTTTACAACAAGGAGCATGACAAGGCTTTGGATCTGCTCGCCGCCATGGAGCGGGAGAACCCCAGCTCGACGGACATCAGCCACATCAAGGCCAATCTCCTGCTGCAGCTCAACAGGACGGACGACGCGCTGAAGGAGTATCAGCACATCGTGCAACTGTCGCCTGGAGATCTCCCTGCCCTGGGCGCCATCACGGACATCCAGATCACCCGGGGCGCGCTCGCCGCGGCCGAGAAGACCCTGGCCGCCATCGAGTCCAGGCAGCCCGACAACCTGCTCGGCAAGATGCTGCGGGCCAGTCTCGATATGCGCAAGGGTGGAGAGGACAACCTCAAGAAAGCCAACGCCTCGATTCAACAGGTGCTGAGGGTATTGCCCGACCAGACCGCGAGCCTGATCCTCGCCGCGGAAATCAACGAACGGCTGGGTAATCACGAGGCCAGCCTGAAATTCGCCTCCCGCGTTCTCGCGAAAATACCCAACCAGTTCGAAAGCACCTTGATCGTGGCGCGTTCCCACCTGCGGCGAGGCGAGGCCGCCGTGGCAGCCAGGGCTCTTGAGCAGCTTGCCGGCATTTACAAGGACAACGCCCGGGTGCTCGGCCTGCTTGGCGAAGCCCGAATCGCATCCGGCCAACACGCGGCGGGCACGGAAATCCTGAACAAGGCCGCGGCACTGGCGCCCAAATCAGCGGAGATCGCCATTTTGCAGGCGCGTGGCTACCGTGCCCGCGGGATGCTGGACCAGGCCTACGCCCGACTCCGGGAAGCCAGCAAGCTGGACGCGACACAAGGGCTGGCTGACGAAATACTGTTCCAATGGCTGATGGAGCAACAGCAACCGCGCAAGGCGCTGGAGGCGGCCGAAACCTACAACAAGAAATTCCCGAACAGTTCGACGGCGATGAACTTGAAAGCCGTCGCCATGCTGGCGATGAAGCAAAAGGATGAGGCGGTGGCGATCCTGGAACAGATCACGCGCGCCGACCCCGCTTACTACCCGGCTGCCGCCAACCTCGCCTCACTGGATGTGAGGGACGGCAATATCGGCAACGCGCGCAAGCGCTTCCAGACCGTGCTGGACAAAAACCCGCGTAATGGCGAGGCCATGCAGGCGCTGGCCAATCTGGCGCTCAAGGAAAAGAATCCCAGCGATTTCGTGCGCTGGATGGAACGCGCCATCAAGAACTCGCCCTCCCAACTCGAGTATCGCGCACGCTTGATCGAACATCACCTGGCAACCAACAACATCAAACAGGCACAGGCGGAAGCCGTGGCGGCGGTCAACGCGAATCCAGGCTCGACCGCGGCCATGCTGATCCTGGCCAAGACCCAGATGGCGACCGGAGACAAGCAGCGCGCCCTGATTTCTTTCGCGCAAGCCGCGTCGATGTCTCCGAAATCCGCTGCTGCCGCCATGCAACTGGGCATGGCGCAACTCGAGCTCGGCCAGCTGGATGAGGCCCGGACCAACCTGGAACGCGCCAGGGCACTGGGTTCCGACTCCATCGAACTCCTTGGCAGCCTGCTCAGTCTGGAGGTGAAATCAGGCAACCATACCCAGGCTCTGGCGCATGCACGAACCCTCACCCAACGCCTGCCCAATTCCGCCGTCGGACATGACCGTGAAGGCGAGATCCTGTTACGCCTGGGACGCCCCGCCGAAGCGATCGGTCCATTTCGCAAGGCCCTGGATCTCACTCCCTCGCCAAACCGCGTGATCCGACTGCATCAGGCACTCCTGGCCAGCAAGCGCGGGGCGGAAGCCGAGAAACTCATCGCCGGGTGGATCAATAAATATCCCAAGGTCGACGATCTGCGTCTGTACCTTGCGGATACCCGGGCGAAGGCGGGACTCGAGAAGGAGGCCATCGCGCTGTATGAAGCCATCCTCGCGCAGAGTCCGGGCAATGTCCCGGCTCTCAACAACCTGGCCCTCCTGCTTCGCGGCAGCGATCACGCACGCGCGCTCAAACTGGCTGAAAAGGCCCATCAATATGCGCCGGGCGAAGTCAATGTACGCGATACGCTGGGCCTGCTGTTGACGGATACCGCCGACAAGGCAAAAGCCATCAAGCTGCTTGAGGAAGTCGTCAAGCTTTCCCCCGAGAACCCGACCTTCCGTTACCACCTCGCCAGTGCCTACGCCACCAGCGGCCGTACACAAAACGTCATCGACACCCTGCGGCCGGCGCTCTCTGCCAGGTACTACTTCCCGGAACGAAATGAAGCCCTGCGTCTGTTCGAGCAATCGGGAGGAAAATAAAGGGGGCAGCGGCCTGTTCGTCTCAAGCCATGCCCGCCTCTAAACTGCCCGCCGCTGCGAGTGCACACTGTTGGCAGACTTGATATGGAGAACACCATGAACAATCGGTTAGCCCACCGCTGGTTCGCCCACCTTCTAGGCATCCTGCTCCTGGCCCCGGCGCTACAGGCCGAGGCGAACCAGGATGGACTCGATCTGGCGAACAGGATCCACTATCGTCCACGTCCCGCTGACCAGGCCAGCTTCAGCGTCATGACCCTGAGTGGCGCCGGCGTGGATCGGGTGCGGGAGCTCTATCAATACCGGCAGGATGGTGCCAAACGCGGCGACACGGCGACGCTGATCCGCTTCGTCAATCCCCGTGACATCGCCGGAACGGGCTTGTTGACCAACGACTTCGCCGGCAGCGATGACAGTGACCAATGGGTCTATCTCCCGGCTGCGGGCCGCGAGCGGCGGATCTCATCCGACCGCAAGGGTGGCAAGTTCCTCGGCTCCGACTTCTATTTCGAAGACCTGCGTGATCGCGATCCACGCAAGGACAATCACCGCATCCTGGGCCAGACCGAGCTTGACGGCAAGAAGATGTGGCAACTGGAAAGCACCCCGCTCGACCCGGACAACTCCGTCTACAGCAAACGCATCGGCTGGATCGACCCCGTCACCTACACCCCCATGCGCCTGGACTATTACGTGCGTGGCACGGACACGCCGGTCAAGCGCTGGCTGGTCAACAAGGTCGAGCGCCTGGGCGCGTTCTGGGTTGTCACGGACCGCACCATGACGGATCTGCAGTCCGGCACCACGACACGGTTGGTGGATGTGCGCACCCTGGCTGACCAGAGGATGGACCCAAATCTCTTTTCCCGAAGGGCGCTGGTCGACCGGGCGCAACAACTGGAAAGCAAGTGGCGTCCATGAATCCCGTCCGCTACCTGCTCTGTCTCCTGCTGGTCGTTCCCGCCAGCGCCGGGGCAAGAGACCCGGCCCCCCTCGCCAATACGCCTGCGGCAGAATCTTCCGACGCGCCGTTGCAGTGGCGACGCGGCAAGCTGCGGCTGAGCCCCGGATGGTTCAGCGAGGGCGGTGTCAGCCACTACGCTCATGTCGACGGAGTTGTGGACGCGAATTTCGATGCCGCCTGGCGCGGTGAAATCGCCGCACGGCTGGATAGCTGGCAGGACCATGCCCACGCCACCGCCGGGCATGGCGAGACCCGCGCCGATCTCGACGCCCTGTTCCTGCAGTGGCGAGGCGGCGAGCGCCATCGCGCCACCCTGGGCTACCAGGTCGTGCGTTGGGGCAAGACCGATGAAATCTCTCCGGTCGATCGCGTGGTGCGCGAGGACTGGCGTCGCCCCTTCGAGGAACTGGCGGACCGGCGCCGGGCCCTGCCCATGCTGCGCTACGAGTATTTCAACAAGGGGAACACGCTCGATGTCGTCTGGCGGCCCTGGTTCCAGGAAGCTGAAATGCCTCGACTGGACTCGCCATGGTCCCCCATCGACCCGGCCCGCGGCCGCATCCTCGGATTCGCCCCGGACCCGTCCATGGCCGCGCTTGTGAGCAATGGCCGCTTTGTCGATGAAGCCAGCGGCAGCGCCGGCTGGGGTGCCCGCCTCTCGTCCAGCGAGCGCGGTTACGACTGGGCGCTCAGCCTGCAGCGCTGGCGCCGCTCCACCCCCTATTACGCGGTCGACCTGTCGGGAGGAACCCCGGTTTTCAACGGCCAGCACCCGTTCAGCACCGTGCTGGGTGGCGAGCTGTCGGCCGCGCTCGGCCCGATCACCACGCGCGCGGAGATCGCCTACGTCGCCGACGAGCCGGTCACCCTCAACACCACCCTTGCCTACACCACCGTACCAGCCTACGAGGCGGTGGCAGGCATCGACTGGTGGCCGGGCGACCAGGACACCCTGGTCGTGATGCAACTGGCCTGGCGACAACTGGACAAGGGCAAGCGCGACATCCTCGATCACAGCCATTCCCTCGCCTTGACCGGATCGGTCCGTACCGAGTGGGGACGCGGCAACTGGCAATCCCGGCTGCGCTATAGCATCGGTCTGGATCGCAGGGACACTTATTTCAATCCTTCCATCACCTGGTCCGGTCTGGAAGCGCAGCAAATCACCCTCGGCGGCCACTGGTTCGCGGGGGAGGCCAGCAGCCCCGGCGGTTACTACAAGAACAACGACTTGATCTATCTGGAATGGCGGCTGGATCTTTGATCACCGCGAAGGCCATCGCCGATCGGAAACACAGCCAATCCAGCGAACACCAACCATGAGGTGGCCCGCATGAAACTCCCCGCGTTCCCGTCGCTCGCGCTGTTCATCCTGTTGCTGCTGCTGCCGGGCTTCTTCCTGCCTTCCATCACGGTCAACAACGCCCCCGAGATCTATTTCCCCGCGGACAACCCCGCCGTCCGCTACGAGCGGCAACTGCGTGAACATTTCCCCAACGACCAGTTCATCTATGTCCTCCTGAAAGGAGAACGGCTTTATGAACATGATGTTCTGCGCCGATTGGGCAAGGCGGTCGACCGCATCGAACGCGACCCGAACATCGAACGGGTGCTCTCGGTGGTGAGCTCCGACCACATCCGCGCCGATGACATGGGTTTTGCGGTCGAGCCACTGATCGACCTGAGGCACCTCGCCGACCGCACCCCCGCGCAGTGGCGGGAGCGCGTCCTTTCCGACCGATTCGCGAAACGGGCGATGGCGGGCAGTGACGGAAAGAGTCTGGGCATCATGGTCAGGCCTGTAAAACTTTCCGACAGCCGTACCCGGCAGGCCATCCAGGGCGCAGTGGCCACCGTTCTGCGCGAGGAGGGGCTGGAGTCGATGGTGGCCGGCATGGCGGGGCCGATACCTCTGGATGTCGCACAACTTGAAGCCCTGATCAACGACAACCTCACTTTCAGTCCCCTCACCACGGCGATGGTGATGTTCGTGATCTGGCTGTTGTTCAGGAACTGGGGCGTGGTGGGATGGACACTGGCCACGGTCATGGTGGTCAGTCCGCTGCCGGTCGTCCTGCTCATCGCCTTCCAGCGCCCCTACACCATGGTCGACTCCATGGCCGTACCTCTGACCATGGCGCTGGCAGCCTCCCTGCTCATCCATTTCTGGGCGGCACTGCGACTGGCGCACAAGGATGGCCTGCGCCAACAGGCCGCGGTGGACCGGGCCTTGTCGCAGGTCCGCAGACCCTCGTTGATGGCGACCATCATGGCCTTTCTCGGCCTGGCTTCCCTGGCGCTGACGCCGATCACCCCGATACGTGACTTCGGCCTGGCCGCAGCCGCAGGCGCGGCGTTGGGCTACCTCGTGGTCATGCATCTGCTGCCACCCATCCTGGGACGCTGGTTTCGCACGGAATTGACCCACGATGCCCAGGGCATGCACTGGATCGATGTCGCCATCGAGCATCTACCGGAATGGGGCATCCGCCGTGCCGGGCTGGTGATCGTCATGGTGGCGCTGGTCAGCGCTGGTGCCCTGGCGCTGATCTCGCAGATCCGGGTGGATACCGACATGCTCAATTTCTTCAAGCCGGATCATTCCCTCACTCGCGCCACCCGCGCCATCGAACAGAACATTGCGGGTGTCACCCCCCTGGAAATCGTGATCGAAACCAAACAACGCGATGCCCTGAAAGATCCGGCCCTGCTCAAGAAGGTGGCGGCACTGCGGCAATGGCTGGAGGCACAACCTGAAATCGATCGCGCCATCGCCCTTTCCGACGTCATCGAGGAAATGCACAGCGCATTCAACGAAGGAAATGCGGCCTACCGTATCGTGCCGGACAACGCCAACCTGATCGCGCAGTACCTGTTGCTGTATGACGGTCGTGATCTCTATGACCTGGTCAACCACGACTTCGACACCGCGCGCATCGTGATGTCGGTGAACGTGCATGAAACCAGCAAGGTCGTGGCCCTCGTCAAGCGCCTGGAAACGCATATGGCCAGCCAGGCCAGTCCGGGCGTGAGCTACACCGTCGCGGGCTTCGGCCGATTGCTGGCGGATCAGGAAACCCTGCTGGTCCAGGGACAGATCAGCAGCCTGGCGGGGTCGCTGCTGACCATCTTCCTGGTGTTCTCGCTCATGTTCAGGAGCCTTAAAGGCGGGTTCATCTGCCTCCTGCCCAATCTGTCGCCCGTCATATTCACCTACGCCATCCTGGTGCTGCTCGGGCTGCGCCTGGACATCGCCACTGCATTGATCGCGGCGGTCGCTATTGGCGTCGCGGTGGAGGACACCATCCATCTCTATTCCGGCTATCGTCGTGCCCATGGCGCGGGCCATCACACCCTGCGCGCCCTGATCATCAGCTATCGTCATGCCGGGGGTCCCAGCATCGCCACCACGCTGGTCCTGCTGATGACCTTTGCCCTGTTCGGCCTGTCCACC
Source organism: uncultured Thiobacillus sp. (assembly GCA_964393825.1). GTDB lineage: Bacteria > Pseudomonadota > Gammaproteobacteria > Burkholderiales > Thiobacillaceae > PFJX01. The sequence goes on from CAYMUY010000016.1 coordinate 72,929, forward strand.
TTCAGGCCGACACAGCATTTTGGCCTGCTCACCCTGGTCGGCCTGTTCGGGGCCATGTGCCTGAACCTTCTCCTCCTGCCCGCCTTGCTGACGATCTGGGATCGCCGCAAGCAGCGCGGCTGAGGGGATGGCAAGGCCGTCTGTACCGGGCAGCGTCCACACTCAGGGGCCAGCCCTAAGGACAAGACAAGCGTCGGTACTTTTTACACTTCAGCGTCATCGCACAAATCGGCAACATGAAATCCAGTGACAACATCCGTTTTTTTATTTTGTTTTCATGCAGTTACAACATACTAAAGAATCCTGGCATGCCTGTTGCTAACTAGAAGTCAACCAAACGGGATTTCGGTCCAAATGAGTAACCAGCCAGTACCCACACGGGACTTGCTCTAATCAAGGAGATTCAAATGAAACAGGTATTCAGCAGCAAAGCTCTCTGCGGCGCCCTGGTTGCGGCTGGCATCGGCATGGCTCCGGCAGGCGCTCAGGCGGCCGCTTACTACTACAGCTTTTTCGAGCTCTACAACATCAACCTGTTCGGTGAGTACACCAAGCAGCTCTATACCGACGGCGGCAACGGCACGTTCGATGGCTGTGGCGTAAATGGTGACACCTGTACCGGCACCACCACCGTCTGGGCGCGCCCCGCCTCCAATAGCAACGCGCCCCGCGCGGCGGTGTTCACCTCGGACACCTCCACCACCAAGCCGACGGCCACGGGCGATCACAAGGAATCGACCCTGACCACGCACGCCCCCAAGCCCGGCGATTTCCCGGTTGATCCGCTGCAAGCCTCCTCCGGCGCCACCTCCGGGCAGAACTCCTGGGCCCCGGAAGGCAAGGTGGGCCAGTATTCCCGTGCCGATGCGCTGATCACTACCGCTGCGGTTCCGCACCTCAACCCCTTCGGCGTCTATGAGTCCGGTGGCGAACGCTCGGTGATGGTGGCGGAAGGCTATACCACCAACCTGACCGAAGTGGCGTCGAGCGCCGTGAACAAGTTCACCGGCTACCTCGACATGGCCGACCTGACCTTCGACGTCCCCCCGGGTGGCGTGGGTGGTGTCTACGACAATACCAACCTGGGTTGGACCGGTCGGATGATGATCGACTTCAAGTACAACTACGCTTTCGAACTGTCCACCGACCCGGGTGACGTGCAGGCGATTGCTGCTCGTAGCGTCGGTCTGTCCATCTACAAGGACAATGCATCCGGCACCGGCACCCCGCCCAGCACAGTCGTGTCGTCCATGTACGCCATCGCAGGCAGCCCGTTCTGTGACACCGATGGCGACAACGTCTTCGGCGATGATTGCGGCTCGGCGCTGAACGACCAGTTGTCTCGCTCGAATGGTGGCGACTATGGCGTGGACTCGAATATCACCGGCTCCGGCTTCCGTCAGGTCTTCAACCTGGCCGCCGCGAAAACGACGACGCTGTACTACGAACTGACGTTCCAGCAGCAGGTCAGTGGTGCAGCCAAAGCCAAAGCGGCCGTTCCCGAGCCCAGCGTCCTGGCGCTGCTTGGTCTGGGCCTCCTGGGCTTCGGTTTTGCCCGTCGCGCGAAACGCGTCTAACTGGCTAGCATCATCAAAAAAAGAGCGGGTTAACAACCCGCTCTTTTTTTTCGTCTTGTCTCGGTGATCCGCAAGGCAGCGTTCGAAACACCCGCGCCGCGGTTCAAACGCCCAGTTGCCGTCTCGCGATCGCAATGGCCATTCGGTTGATCGGGTGACGATTGCCACCCGGCCGCCAGGTGTGGGCCACCCTGTTGCGGTATCCGTCGAACTGGACGCCATGCGGCGCGGCCCACACCCGCCCTCTCCCCAGCAGGATCTTCAGGGCCTCACTCGCCGCCACACCGGCACAGAGTGCGCAGGCCATCACGGTCGAGGGCCCCTTGCGCGCCGCGAGATTAACCCGGGTCTCGTCAGCCAGGTAGGGACGATGCAGCAAGGCTGGCGCCAGACCAATCAGGAATCGCAGGGCCTTTTCCATCTCCGGCTTACCCTCGAACTGGAAATAATCTTCGAAGCTCATGCCACCGGGCATGAAGTTGAGCAAGGCGGCACTCATGCCCAGAGGGGCGACCGTCGTCGCGGGTATCCGCTTCTCCGCACAATGGCGGAACATGTCCTCGCGCGCCTGGAAAGCAAAGAAATCAAGGCCATCGACATAGAGGTCGACCCCGGCCATGAACTCGTCAAGATTTCCGGCATGCACCCCCTGGGGAAACACCTTGATATCGCAGTCGGGATTGATATCCCTCGCCATCCGCGTCAGCACCTCGACCTTGTCCTGCCCGAGACTGCTCAGGGTGGCGCCGGCCTGGCGGTTGAAATTGGCCAGCTCGAAGGTATCGAGATCGGCGATATGGAAGCGCTGGATGCCCAGGCGGGCCAGCGTCAACAGATGAAAGCCACCCACCCCCCCCATGCCGGCAATGGCGACACGTTTCTCGGATAGCCGCCGTTGCTCGGCTTCCGTCACCCAACCGATGTTGCGGGAAAATGCGGTGCCGTAATCAAAACCAGGCGTCATCGCCACTCACTTGGGCTCGGCACGCAGGAGGCGGTCCGTGATCCGGGCCTCTTCCTGGGGCGGAAAAAAATAAGGGTAGAGGGTCCTGTCCTGCTTGGCGAGTTCATGCCGTCCCGCAACCTCCGCCACTTTCCGCTCGACTTCTACCAGATCGAGCCACAGCAGCACCGCCGGCGCATGGACACGCGGACACATCCGCTCCGGGCCGATCTCCTTGAAACCGAGCATCCGCTTGTAAAACGCGGCATGCGATGGATTGACCTCGATCACCGCGTCCGAGTACCGCCAGAGCTTGCGCAGGTAGATGTAGGACACATTGAACATGGCGGCCAGGAAGCGCTTGGAGGTCAGCTTGGTATCCAGTGCAAATTTGGTGATCTCGGCCACGGTTCCGCCACGCGCACGCAACTCATCAATTTCAGCCTTGTAGAGTTCGTCGGCCAGCAACCCCTTGCCCACGTCGAATCCCAGCGTCTGTGTACCAATGACCTGTTCCCCCTGATAGGTCGCCAGCGTGATGCTGTCCGGGCAACTATTCGACATGGTGCCACCGACACCCTGGTAGCCCGCTTCGCCATAACGCTTTTCGACAAAGAACTTGGCATCCCGTGACCGTTCATCATTATGCGCAAGTCGTATCTTGAACTGGTCCTCTCGGGTAATCTGCGCGGCTGATTGCTCAGCGTCACCGCCGGACTGCCCACCCACTTCACGCAGCCGCGGAGGCGACTCGAAGGCCACGATGGTCCTGGCCCAACTCCGGCTGGCTGATTTGAAACGGTCCATTATTCCCATTGATATGGCGCCTCCATCTTGGCGTTTCCTGAAGTATTCATAAGCAATCGAAATATGTCTTTCGCAGTATAGAGTTCATTGATCGCCACCTCAAACGGCGTGCTCATGCCGATACAATATGCACATGAAAATCGAGCTTCTTAGCAGCGAGGATACCAACCGCTACCTGGTGAGACACCCTGGCGAGATCGAACGCGTGCTCCGCGAAATCTTGCACGAGAGGGCCATCGTCGCGGCCTATGGCGAGAATGGCAAGGACTTCCTGCTGACCTCCATCGTTGCCGTGGAACCCAAGGAAGATGCCATTTACCTGGGTTATGGACCGGATCAAAAGCTGAATTCGCAACTCCTCGCTTCGAGCAATACCACGTTCGCCACCACCCATGATCAAATCAGGGTGCAGTTCTCTTGCGACCGCATCGAACACACCGTCTTCGACAACCAGCCGGCATTCCGCATTCCCATGCCACGCGAGTTGTTGCGACTGCAGCGACGCGAGTACTACCGACTGGTCACCTCCGTGGTCAACCCGGTGAAATGCATGATCAACACGGGGCAGGGCATGCTGGAAGCCCTGGTGGTGGATATCAGCATTGGCGGGGTCGGCATCCTCGCCTACCAGGAAAGCGGTGACCTGACCGCCGGAGAAACCTACCATGGGTGCAGGATTTCTCTGCCAGGTTCCGGCGAATTCGCGCTGAGCCTGGAAGTCTGTACCACGTTTGAAATCACCTTGAAGAACGGACGCCAGACCCATCGGGCGGGCTGCCAGTTCATCGACTTGCCCCCCAGCGTGGAAACCGAGATTCAGCGTTACATCATTCGCGTCGACCGTGAACGACGTACGCGCTACATCTGATCAAACCAGGCGCCGGCCGGGGTTGCAACCGCCAGCCGCGAACCTGCCACAGACCCCTGGTTTCAAGCCTCACGCAGCCAGCGCGCCGCATCAAGCGCAAAATAGGTCAACACCGCGTCGGCGCCGGCGCGTTTGAAACCGAGCAGGCTTTCCAGGACGCAGGCTCGTTCGTCCAGCCAGCCGTTTTGCGCGGCGGCTTTCAACATCGCGTATTCGCCACTGACCTGATAGACGAAGGTGGGCGCCTGGTAGGTCTCCTTCACCCTCCTGACGATATCCAGATAGGGCATGCCCGGCTTGATCATCACCATGTCGGCGCCCTCCTGCAAATCCAGCCCGACTTCCCAGAGCGCCTCGTCGCTGTTGGCCGGGTCCATCTGGTAAGTGTATTTGTTGCCCTTGCCCAGATTACCAGCCGATCCGACGGCATCACGGAACGGGCCGTAGAAGCTGGAGGCATATTTTGCGGAATAGGCAAGGATGCGGGTATGGATGTGGCCGGCGGCATCGAGTGCTTCGCGAACCGCATGGATGCGTCCGTCCATCATATCCGACGGCGCCACGATGTCGGCGCCGGCCGCTGCATGGCATTCCGCCTGGCGAGTGAGCACGGCGATGGTTTCGTCGTTGAGCACGTAGCCCTGATCATCGATCAGGCCATCCTGGCCATGGCTGGTATATGGATCAAGCGCGATGTCGGTGATGATGCCCAGTTCAGGAAAGCGCGCCTTCAGCGCGGCCACCACACGCGGCACCAGACCCTTGCCATTGTAGGCCTCCGACGCATCCAGGCTTTTCAGGGAGGCGTCGACCACCGGGAACAATGCCAGGGCCGGCACGCCAAGCTTCAGGCACTCCTCGGCCACACCGAAGAGATGATCGAGACTCAGGCGCCGAACACCCGGCATCGACGCCACGTCCTCGATGCGATTCTCGCCATCGAGCACGAACACCGGCAGGATCAGGTCGGACGAGGCCAAGGAATTCTCCCGCATCAGGCGACGGGAAAATTCATCACGCCGCATGCGGCGCATGCGTTTACGGGGAAAACTGGACAGATCGAACATCACGGATTACTCCATCTGAAACGAAAATACCAAGGCCCATACCGGATCGACAGGGAACCCAGGCGGACCAATGCACTCCATGCAACAGACGAATCGCTTCGTCTCCCGCTTCTCCTCCCTGAGCGGGTGTCTTGATGCAAGGTCAAGACAGACTTGGCCCGGTCCCTTCCCCTTGGACCGGGTTTTTTTTCGGCACGCCAAGCCAGCCGCGCACCACCGCCTCCGCCTCGTCGACGCCCACGCGCTTGGGGCTGGAAAATAATTGCACCGTGGCATCGAAACCTGATGCGAGCAACTCCGCGCTCACCTGTCGCAACACCGGCAATGCCTGGCTACGCGAGAGTTTGTCGCTCTTGGAGAGGAGGACATGCACCGGCCGGCCCGATGGGCGGAACCAGTCCAGCAGGGAGCGATCCAGTTCGGTGAGCGGGTGGCGGATATCCATGATCATCACCAGCCCGGCCAGTTGCGGTCTGCGACCGAGATACCCCCCGATCAGGGCCTGCCAGACATGTTTTTGATCCTTGGGCGCGCGCGCATAGCCATAGCCGGGCAGATCGACCAGATATCGGCTTTCATCCACCCGGAAAAAATTGAGATGCTGCGTGCGTCCAGGCATCTTGCTGACGAATGCCAGCCGCTTGTGGTTGCACAAGGTATTGATGGCACTGGATTTTCCGGCGTTGGAACGGCCGGCGAAGGCGACCTCGGCAAGGCTGTCGGCGGGGAGTTCGCGCAATTGCGCGACGGTAGTATGGAAGGCTGCGTTGAGCACTGTCGTCTGTCTTGGCCAAAGAGCCCGCTCGAAAGGCTGGCATGATAACAAACAGGCCGCTAGAATGCCGCGATTCCCATGCCGCGAACCCGTATTCAGGAGTATTTACGATGAAACTTCACGCGCTGATGATCGGCCTGCTCTGTGTGGCCACCTTCGGAGCCAATAGCTGGGCCAATACACCCGCCCCGGCCGCCGCCGCCGCCAAGGGCGACGCCACCAAAGCTCAGAAAATCGTCAACGACGTCTGCGCGGCATGTCATTCCGCCGACGGCAACAGCACCAACCCCACCTATCCCGTCCTCGCCGGCCAGTCGCCCGAGTATCTCGCCAAGCAACTGCAGGAATTCAAGTCCGGAGCCAGGATGAACTCCATCATGGCGCCGAACGTGGCCAAGCTGTCCGCCGACGACATGCTCAATCTGGCCGCCTATTTCAGCGCCCAGCAGCCCAAGCCCAGGCAGGCCAAGGATGCCAGCCTGATCGCCGATGGCCAGAAAATCTACAAGGGTGGCAACGCCGGCAGCGGCGTCCCCGCCTGCGCCTCCTGCCATGGTCCCAGCGGGGCCGGCATTCCTACCCAGTTCCCGCGTCTTGGCGGCCAGCACTCCAAGTATGTGCTGACCCAGCTCAAGAACTTCCGCAGCGGCGACCGTTCCAACGACGGCGGCAAGATGATGCAGATCATCGCGCGAAAGCTGACCGATCACGAGATGAAAACCGTGGCCGAGTACGTCAACGGCCTGCGCTGATCCAGATCGCCCCGACAACGGCCCGCCTCGCGCGGGCCGTTTTCATTCATGGCCGCCTCCAATCTCTCCGACCTCAACCCGCAGCAACGGGAAGCCGTCAGCTATCTCGACGGCCCGTTGCTGGTGCTCGCCGGCGCCGGTTCCGGCAAGACGCGGGTGATCACCCGCAAGATCGCGTATCTTGCCATCGCTTGCGGCATCGAAGCCCGCCATATCGCCGCCATCACCTTTACCAACAAAGCCGCACGCGAGATGCGCGAGCGCGTGAGCGAACTCCTGCCCGGAAAACTGGGCAAGGGGCTCACGGTCTCCACCTTTCATTCGCTCGGCTTGCAGATTCTGCGTCATGAAGCACGACGCATCGGCTACAAACCACGCTTCTCGGTGCTCGACGCCGCCGACGCCCAGCAGATTCTCGCCGACATCCTGAAGACCACCGACAAGAGCAGCCTGCGTCAGGCCGCATCCGTGGTATCCAACTGGAAGAATGCCCTGCTCACACCCACCGGCGCCGCACAAGCCGCCACGGACGAAGTCGAACTTCAGTACGCCGTCGCCTACCAAGCCTATCAGGACACGCTGCGCGCTTACCAGGCGATGGACTTCGACGATCTCATCCGACTGTCGGTGCAACTGCTCCATGACCACCCGGAAGCCCTGACGACCTGGCAAGGCCGGTTGCGCTATCTACTGGTCGACGAATACCAGGACACCAACGGTGCCCAGTACGCCATGATGAAGCTGCTGGCGGGCCCGGCCGGGCGTTTCACAGCGGTGGGTGACGACGACCAGGCCATTTATGCCTGGCGTGGCGCCGACGTGGAGAATCTGCGCCGGCTCGGGCAGGACTTCCCCGCGCTGAAAATCATCCCACTCACCCAGAATTACCGCTCCAGTCAACGCATCCTGGCGGCCGCCAACAGCGTCATCCGCAACAACCCACGCCTGCATGAAAAGAACCTGTGGAGCGAGCACGGCCTCGGTGACCCCATCGAACTCGTGCAATGCCGGGATGACCGGCATGAGGCCGAATCGGTCGCGCTTCGCATCTCCGCGCACAAATTCGAATATCGCACCCGCTTCGCCGATTACGCCATCCTTTACCGCGGCAACCATCAGGCCCGCCTGTTCGAGGAAGCCCTGCGCGAAGCCAAGATCCCTTACGTGCTGTCCGGCGGACAATCGTTCTTCGACAAGTCCGAGATCAAGGATATCTCCGCCTACATGCGCCTGATCGCCAACCCGGACGATGACCCCGCCTTCATCCGCGCCGTCACCACGCCCCGCCGGGGCGTCGGCGCCGCGACCCTGGAAAAGCTGGGCGACCACGCCGGACAACGACATATCAGCCTGTTCGCCGCCGCCTTTGAAGCCGGTTTCCAGGCCCACCTCCCCGAGCGACAACTGGAACCCCTCCTGACCTTCTGCGCCTTCATCAACCGCATCGCCGAGCGCGCGGACAAGGAACCGGCGGGGCAACTCCTGGAGGAACTGCTCGGGGCCATACACTACGAGCAATCGCTCTATGACACGGAAGACGACCGCGCTGCTCGCGCCAAGTGGGAAAACGTGCGTGAATTCGTCGATTGGCTGAGCAAGAAAGGCACGGAAGACGGGAAGTCACTGATTGACCTCACCCAGACCATCAGCCTGATGAACCTCCTGGAAGGGCGCTCGGATGAAGCCCCTGACGCCGTGCGCCTGTCCACCCTGCATGCCGCAAAAGGCCTGGAATACCCCTATGTCTACCTGGTCGGGGTCGAGGAGGACATCCTGCCGCACCGGGAATGCCTGGATGGACCGCGCCTGGAAGAAGAACGCCGGCTCATGTATGTCGGTATCACCCGCGCCCGCCGTGGCCTGGTCATCACCTGCTGCGGCAAGCGCAAACGTGGGGGCGAATGGGTCAGTTGCGAACCCTCACGCTTTCTCAACGAAATCGACCAGAATGAAATCAAGCGTGCCGGCGCCCCGGAGAAGAGCGGTGGCGATGCAAGAGAAGAGGGACGCAGACGACTCTCCGCGCTGAAGGCCATGCTCGGAAAATAATCCTGGAAGCCCAGGTTGCCTCCTCCCTAGCCCTTGTTGGAAGACATCAATGCCGGCGTTGGCGCTTGCACTGGGGCTCCCTGATCAGGTACGTTCAACCAAGGTATCCGAAATAAAAAACGCGGCGGAGGGTGGCGCCCTCGCCGCGTTTTCTCGTAGCCGATCTCGATTATTTCTTCGCGGTCTTGACCTCGGCCACCATGTAATCCACCGCCACCTTGGTATCGGCATCGGAAAGCTTCTCGTTACCGCCCTTGGCGGGGCCACCGAAACTGCCCTTGATCGCCGCGTTGTAGAGGTAGTCCTTGCCTTCCTTGAGCAGCGGCGCCCAGGCGGTGGCATCGCTCAGTTTCTGCGCGCCGGTGATGCCGCTATCGTGACAGGAGGCGCAATTCTCGGCATAAACCATTTTGCCGCGCGCCAGGTCGGCAGCGCTGGGTTCGACTTCACGCTTCAGGACTGCCTGGAAATTCGCACCTGCCGCATTGGCCATGTGGACGATGCCACGCGCCACTTCCAGATCGGACAGGTCAGGGTCACCACCGCGGGCCGGCATCTTGTTGAATCCCTTCAGTGCATGGTCGAGCAAGGTTTCATAGCCGGCGGCATACCGCTTCGCCCAGTCCGCCTTCTCCTTGAACTTGGGCGAACCCAGCGCTCCCGACTCATGGCAACCGGAGCAAACCTCGGCGTAGACCGCCTCGCCCGTGCGCTCGACACGCGGGGCGTTAGGATCAACCGCCAGGGAAACGCCAAAAGGCTGGATGCGCTCGCGCACCACCTTGTCGACCATCGGCGATGCATCCGGGGCGCCCATGCCAGCCCGAACCCCCAGAACCAGCATCACGATGAGAAATATGGCCAGGCCTGGCGCGAACAAACCACCCAGGGTGGCCAGCAAAAAGTCCTTCGGCGTGGTTTTAGTCATTTCGATGTGATCGGACATGGCGAGCTCTTAGCCTGGTTCAAGTTGAGAAACCGCGCGATTATAAGAGCAATGACCTGCCGACCGAAAGGTTGCTGTGCTATCCTTCGCGCCGTTCCAATCCTGGATATCCGGGTGGACATCGGTGCATCGACGAAGCGGGAGCCCCTCTTCCACCGCACCACCAGACAACGCGGTCGTAGCTCAGATGGATAGAGTATCGGCCTCCGAAACCGGACGTCATCCGGGGCTGTGAGGCTAAAATGACGACTGGCATCTAGCAGTACCTACACAACGCGGTCGTAGCTCAGATGGATAGAGTATCGGCCTCCGAAGCCGAGGGTCGTGGGTTCGAGTCCCGCCGACCGCGCCAAATCAAGCACTTGCAGAGAATTTCCGGTTTCTAACCAGTTCAAATGGGTAGTGCCGGCCGAGATATCTCGGAGAAAAATATCTCTGTCAGTCACATCAGCCCTGAAAGCCCAGTAGTCAGAAAAATCTTGGCAGGTTTGGCCGTGACCAAACTGTGACCATGGTGTGACCATTCCGTGACCAACGGAGATTCGGCAGAACAGGGTGACACCTCAAAACGACTACTGCTCTCCGTGGCCAACTCGAATCGCTAGAGCGGTCTGTTTCGGGTCCGAAGCCAAGTTTCGATGGACACCAGTCTGGTAGCTGTCAAGCGACGCCAGGAACTGCCCCCTTGGCGACATCAGGAATTGACCCCCTGGGTTGAGCCAACATTGGCCGAAACAGGGTTTGCCGAAGCGGCCTTCTGCAGAAGGCCGCGATCGTGTCCCGAGGAGTGGTGTAAGAGTTGTACGGGAGGTCATCGCTCCGGAAGCCCGGCCTCTTCTGTGAGCTGCGCCCAGGCGCGGGCGAGCGTTTCGAATTGGCTCAGTTCGCGTTAATTGAGGATGGGAGTGCGTTCGATGGCCAATGCAAG
>CAYMUY010000017.1:0-20035 GCA_964393825.1 uncultured Thiobacillus sp.
TCATGACCGCACCTCCCGCCGAGCCGTCTCAAGGGAGGGGTGCGCCCCCTTGGGGGGCAGCGAGCTGATGTTGCGAGCGTGGGGGCTCATGATTACCTCCTACACGATGGGATGGTGGACGGTCACCAGCTTGGTGCCGTCCGGAAAGGTGGCTTCCACCTGGATGTCCGGGATCATTTCCGGCACCCCCTCCATGACCTCGTCGCGGCCGAGCAGCGTGGTGCCGTAACTCATCAGGTCGGCCACGGTCCTGCCGTCGCGCGCGCCTTCCAGGATGCCGGCGGTGATGAAGGCCACCGCTTCCGGATAGTTGAGCTTGAGGCCGCGCGCGCGGCGGCGTTCGGCAAGCAGGGCGGCGGTAAAGATCAGCAGCTTGTCCTTCTCGCGCGGGGTCAGTTCCATCGTGTAGTCCTCATGTGTTCCATATTCTCGGGGGCAGGGCCTCGCGTCCGGCCAGGGCGGGGCGCAACCGTTGCCAGAGACCGGCGCACCAGTGGCGCGCGGCTTCCGACGAATGGCCCAGGTAGCGGGCCACCAGCAGATCCGGCAGCAGGGTGACGGCCTGGCGGGCGCCGGCTTCGCTCGCGCGCACCTCCCGGCAGGCCGCCAGCAGTTCCGGCGACAACGCCGGCGCCGCCGCCAGCAGAGTGGCGCTGACGCTGAATCCGGCCAGACCGGCCGGCGAATCGAGCAGGCTGGCGCCCCCCTCCAGGCGGCCGCGTTCCAGCCAGATCGGGCGTCCGTCACGGCGGACATGCGTGGCCAGTTGCAGCGCGCCGGTTTCGAAACGCTCACCGCTGGCGCGCCGGCCCAGGCACAGCACGTCCCAGCCGATGAAGCGGGCATCCGCCGTCAGTTCGACGGTGGTGTGCATGCTGGCGCGGGCGCCGTTGAACAGGATGCTCTCCTGCGGCAGCCATTCGAGGAGGCCGCCAGCGGCCACGCTGAAATCCAGCCCCTGCCTGGCCAGGGCGCCGCCGCTGCGATACCACTTGCCGGCCCCCGGCGTGGTCAGCAGGGCATGGGCCCCGGCGCCGACGTCCACCGCGATGGCCAGGTCATCGCCGCCGGCGATGCCGGAAGGCGGATGCAGGACGATGGCATGGCAGACCGCGTCACCCTCGGGATACAGCGCCTTCTGCACCCGCAGGGGGCCGAAGTGCTCGCGCCGGGCCAGGACGCTCCTGCCGGCACGGGCTTCGAAGCCCAGGCGCAGGCGGGCCTGCCAGCCGGTCGGCGTTGGGGTGTGGGCCGGAAGCGGGTGCGGGGCATTCATCGGCGCATCATACCGACAGGCGTTCGCGCACCCCATCCCGGTCCATGTCCCGGCCTTCGCCGCGCAGGATGAACTCGCCGCGTTCCATCAGCAGATACTGGCCGGCCAGGGAGCGGGCGAAGTCGTAGTACTGCTCCACCAGCAGGATGGCCATGCTGCCTTCCTCGGCCAGGACGCGGATGGCTCGTTCGATGTCCTTGATGATGGACGGCTGGATGCCTTCCGTCGGCTCGTCCAGGATCAGCAGCTTGGGGCCGAAGGCCAGGGCACGGCCGATGGCCAGCTGCTGCTGCTGGCCGCCAGAGAGGTCGCCGCCGCGACGGCCGAGCATCTGCTTCAACACCGGAAACATCTCGAAGATGCGCTCCGGGATGGGGGTGCCGGCTGGCCGGGTGGCCAGGCCCATGCGCAGGTTCTCCTCGACGGTCAGGCGGGGAAAGATCTCCCGCCCCTGCGGCACGTAGCCGATGCCGGCTTTGACCCGCAGATGCGACGCGGCCGTGGTGATCTCGCGTCCATCCAGGCTGACCGTGCCGGTCCGGGCGGGCACCAGGCCCATCAGGCACTTGAGCAGGGTGGTCTTGCCGACGCCGTTGCGACCGAGCAGACAGGTGACCTGGCCGGTCGGTACTTCGAAGGACAGGTCGCGCAGGATGTGGCTGCCGCCGTAGTACTGGTTGAGGTGTTCGACTTTCAGCATGGGTGTGCTTCGCGGGGTTCAAGGGGCAAGGGGCAAGGTTCAAGGGGCAAGAAAAGACCACCCCTTGCCCCTTGAACCTTGTTACTGATTTCAGCGGCCAAGGTACACCTCCACCACGCGCGGGTCGGCCTGCACCGTGGCGAGATCGCCCTCGGCCAGGACCGAGCCTTCGTGCAGCACGGTGACCTTGCCGCCGAGCTGTTCGATGAAGGCCATGTCGTGTTCCACCACCACCAGGCTGTGCTTGCCGGCCAGGGACTTGAACAGTTCGCCGGTGCGCTCGGTCTCGTCGTCGGTCATGCCGGCCACCGGTTCGTCGAGCAGCAGCAGTTGCGGTTCCTGCATCAGCAGCATGCCGATTTCCAGCCATTGCTTCTGGCCGTGCGAGAGCAGGCCGGCGAGGCGGTCGGCTTCCTGGTCGAGGCGGATCAGTTTCAGGGTGTCGCTGATCCGGTCGCGGCCCTCGCTGCTCAGCCAGGCGAACAGGCTGGTCCAGGCGCGCTTGTCGGTCTTCATCGCCAGTTCCAGGTTCTCGAACACGCTGTGGTTCTCGAAGATGGTCGGCTTCTGGAACTTGCGGCCGATGCCGGCGTGGGCGATCTCCGGCTCGGTCATCCGGGTCAGGTCCAGGGTCTGGCCGAAGAAACAGGTGCCCGCATCCGGCCGCGTCTTGCCGGTGATGACATCCATCATCGTGGTCTTGCCGGCGCCGTTGGGGCCGATGATGCAGCGCAGTTCGCCGGCGTCGATGGCCAGGGTGAGCCGGTTCAGCGCCTTGAAGCCGTCGAAGCTGACCGAGATGTCGTCCAGGTAGAGGATGACCTTGTGCGAGATGTCGACGCCGTCGCGGCGCAGATGGCCGTCGGTGGCGCCGCCGTCGCCGTGTCCTTCCTCGTATGTCGTTGCCTTGTTCATGCCGCGCTCCGCGCCTTGATACGTTTCCATAGTCCCACCACGCCTTCCGGCAGCCACAGCGTCACCATCACGAACAGGGCGCCGAGGAAGAACAGCCAGTATTCCGGGAAGGCAACGGTGAAATAGCTCTTGAACAGGTTCACCAGGGCGGCGCCGATCACCGGGCCGATCAGGGTGCCGCGGCCGCCCACCGCCACCCAGATGGCGATCTCGATCGAGTTCGCCGGCGACATCTCGCCCGGGTTGATGATGCCCACCTGCGGCACGTAGAGCGCGCCGGCGATGGCGCAGAGCATGGCCGAGAAGGTCCAGATGAATAGCTTGTAGCGCAGCGGGTTGTAGCCGATGAACATGACCCGGCTCTCGGCGTCGCGGATCGCCGTTAGCACGCGGCCGAGCTTGGAGGTGACCAGGTAGCGCCCGGCGACCAGGGTCAGCATCAGCATCAGGGCGGAGAGCATGAACAGGGTGACCCGCATTTCCGGCGAGGTGATGTCGTGGCCGAGGATGCGCCGGAAGTCGGTGAAGCCGTTGTTGCCGCCGAAGCCGGTCTCGTTGCGGAAGAAGAACAGCATGGCGGCGTAGGTCAGCGCCTGGGTGATGATGGAGAAGTACACCCCCTTGATCCGCGAGCGGAAGGCGAAGTAGCCAAACACGTAGGCCACCAGCGCCGGCACCAGCAGCACCAGCAGGGCGGCCCAGAGGAAAGAGTCCGTGCCGGCCCAGTACCAGGGCAGTTCCTTCCAGTCGAGGAAGACCATGAAATCGGGCAGGTGCGAGTGGTAGGAGCCGTCGCTGCCGATCTCGCGCATCAGGTACATGCCGAAGGCGTAGCCGCCGAGCGCGAAGAACAGGCCGTGGCCGAGCGAGAGAATGCCGGCGTAGCCCCAGATCAGGTCCATGGCCACCGCCACGATGGCGTAGCACATGATCTTGCCGGCGAGGGTGATGACATAGTTGGACACGTGCAGGGGACTGCCCTCGGCGGGCAGCAGGTGCAGGACCGGTAGCAGCACGGCGACGGCGGCGAACCCCGCGAGGGTGATCCAGCCGGCGCGCGGCGTGGCGGCGAGGAAGCGGTAAGTGAATGGGGTATGCATTTCAGTTCTCCACGAACCGCCCCTTGAGGGCGAATAACCCCTGGGGCCGTTTCTGGATGAAAACGATGACGATGATCAGCACGACGATCTTGGCGATCACGGCACCCGCCCAGCCTTCCAGGAATTTGGTCACCACGCCGAGGCCGAGCGCGGCCCAGACCGCGCCGGCCAACTGGCCGACCCCGCCCAGCACCACCACCATGAAGGAATCGACGATATAGCCCTGGCCCATGTCCGGGCCGACGTTGGCGATCTGCGACAGGGCGACGCCGCCGAGGCCGGCGATGCCGGCGCCGAGGCCGAAGGCGAGGGTGTCGATGCGCGCCGTGGGCACGCCGACGCAGCCCGCCATCGGCCGGTTCTGGGTGACGGCGCGGACGAACAGGCCCAGGCGCGTCCTTTGCATCAGCGCCCAGACCAGGGCCAGCACGAACAGCGTGAAGCCGACGATGACGATGCGGTTCCACGGCAGCACCAGGCCGGCCATCACCTCGACGCCGCCGGACATCCAGGCCGGGTTGGCCACTTCCACGTTCTGGGCGCCGAACAGCACCCGCGCCGCCTGGATCAGGATCAGCGAGAGGCCCCAGGTGGCGAGCAGGGTTTCCAGCGGCCGCCCGTAGAGATGGCGGATCACCACGCGCTCCAGCAGCATGCCCACCAGGGCGGCGGCGATGAAGGCGGCGGGAATGGCGGCCAGCACGTACCAGTCGAGATAGTCGGGCAGCCAGGTCCGGAACAGGTTCTGGGTGAAATAAGTGGTGTAGGCACCCACCATCAGCAGCTCGCCATGAGCCATGTTGATGACCCCCATGACGCCATAGATGATGGCCAGCCCCAGCGCCGCCAGCAGCAGGATGCTGCCCAGGGAGAGGCCGGTGAACATCTTGCCGAGGGTCTCGCCGAGCACCAGGCGCGATTCGATCGCATCGATTGCGCTGGCGGCGGCCTCGCGCACCCGCGCATCCGGTTCGTTGCCGGCGTCGAGCAGGGGCAGCAGCAGACCGCGGGTGGTCGGGCTGGCGCTCTCCGCCAGCTGGCGTGCCGCCTCCAGGCGGACCTCGGCGGCGGGATCGGCCAGGTTGGCCTGGGCCCGCGCCTGTGCGAGCAGGGCCTTGATTTCGGCGTCGTGCTCCTTCTCCAGCGCCCGCGCCAGGATGGGCACCAGTTCCAGGCCGGCATGGCTTTGCAGCTCCCGCGCCGCGGTCAGCCGCACCGCGCGGTCCGGGTTCATCAGGCGCAGGCCGGCGATGGCGTTGGCCAGTTCGGCGCGGATACGGTTGTTGATGCTGATGGTGTCGTATTCCTCCGGTTGCGGGGTCAGGGCAATGCCGGTGATGGCGTCGATCGCCGTCTCCTCGGGCATCAGGAACACCTGGCCGTCGGGGGTTGCCAGCAGTTCATCGTTGGCCAGCGCCTTGAGCAGCGCCACCGCGGCACGGTCGCCGCTGGCGCCGAGCGCCTGGATGGCGGCGATCTTCGTGTCGGAATCATCGGTCGCCAGTTGCCGCACCACGGCCGGATCGAGGGCGGCCCAGGCGGGCAGGGCGCAGAGCCAGAGGAAAAGGGGCAGAAAGCGTGTCATGGGGGTCTCGGTTCGTTCATTCCGGTGCATCCGTCGCGCGGGTGCGAGCCAGCGCGACAGGGGCCGCACGGGAATGACGCCCTCCCGAGGGAGGGCGCCAGGCCGTCGCTTACTTGCTGTCAGGCACGTCCTTCTTCTTGTCGTTGCCGGGGATGTACGGGCTCCACGGCTGCGCGCGGACCGGGCCCTTGGTCTTCCAGACCACGTTGAACTGGCCGTCGGCCTTCACTTCGCCGATCAGTACCGGCTTGTGCAGATGGTGGTTCTTCTCATCCATCTTGATGGTGAAGCCGGAAGGCGCCTTGAAGGTTTGCCCGCCCATGGCGGCGATGACCTTGTCGACATCGGTGGACCTGGCCTTCTCCACGGCCTGCTTCCACATGTGGATGCCGATGTAGGTGGCTTCCATCGGGTCGTTGGTGACCACGCTGTCGGCGTTGGGCAGCTTCTGCTTCTTGGCCCAGGCCTTGTACATCTTGATGAACTTGGCGTTGGTCGGGTTCTTGATCGACTCGAAGTAGTTCCAGGCGGCCAGATGGCCGACCAGCGGCTTGGTGTCGACGCCGCGCAGCTCCTCCTCGCCCACCGAGAAGGCGACCACCGGCACGTCGGTCGCCTTCAGGCCGGCATTGCCCAGTTCCTTGTAGAAGGGCACGTTGGAGTCGCCGTTGATGGTGGACACCACCGCGGTCTTCTTGCCCTCGCCGGCGAATTTCTTGATCTTGGCGATGATGGTCTGGTAGTCGCTATGACCGAAGGGGGTGTACTCCTCCATGATGTCCGCGTCCTTCACACCCTTGCTGTGCAGGAAGGCGCGCAGGATCTTGTTGGTGGTGCGCGGATAGACATAGTCGGTGCCCAGCAGCACGAAGCGCTTGGCGGAACCGCCGTCCTTGCTCATCAGGTACTCGACGGCGGGAATGGCCTGCTGGTTGGGCGCGGCGCCGGTGTAGAAGACGTTCTTCTCCAGTTCCTCGCCCTCGTACTGCACCGGGTAGAAGAGCAGGCCGTTGAGTTCCTTGAACACCGGCAGCACCGACTTGCGCGACACCGAGGTCCAGCAGCCGAACACCACGTCCACCTTGTCCTTGGCCAGCAACTGGCGCGACTTCTCCGCGAACAGCGGCCAGTTGGAAGCGGGATCGACCACCACGGCTTCCAGTTTCTTGCCCATGACGCCGCCGGATTTGTTGATCTCGTCGATGGTCATCAGCGCGGTTTCCTTCAGCGCGGTCTCGGAGATGGCCATGGTGCCGGACAGGGAATGAAGGATGCCGACCTTGATGGTGTCGGCGGCGATGGCGGACAGGCTGGTCAGACCAGCGGCGGCAAGCGCCACGGTCAACGTGGCGGCCTTGATGAAGTTGCGGCGATGCATGGAAGGCTCCTTGAGGTAAGTGGGTCGGACTGGATGGCAGTCGCGGCCAGATTACGGAGCCGGGGGGGCGGGGGGTATACGTCAGATTGCGTAGATGGGGGCATCGTCCCCGGCCGCGCTTGAGGGGCTGGTTAAATGTTGTACTTGGTGGGAATAGGCCAATATACTGGCCTTTATATAAACTAATGACCAATATGCTGATGGTTACAGAGTCTAGGCTCCCTTCTTCTCTCCCCGCTCAAGCCCAGGCTGGCCTGCGACTTCTGGGGCAGCGGTTACGCGCCTATCGGCTTGAAGCCAACTGGACCGTAGAGCAAACCGCCCAGCGTCTGCTTTGCTCACCAACGACTTATCGCGCTATGGAGGCGGGTAAACCCACAGTGAGCTTGGGCCTGTTGGTCAACGCGCTTTGGGTGTTCGGCAGATTGGATGACCTTGACAAGGTTTTCCCTCTTGGGGAATGGCTGATCGAGAATCGTCGTGCCCGTCGGGCAGGCGGGAATCAAGGCGGGATAAGCGACGATGAGCGTAATTTCTGATCGCACGCTATATGTCGGCCTCTATCTGCCAGCTCAGGCAGAGGCGACAACGGCGGCCATCATGAAGCTGCGTCGGGTCGGCAACGCTGAAGAAGGGAGTTTCGCTTATGGTCTCGGGTACCTTGGCAAACCCAATGCCATAGCGCTGAACCCGGATCACCTTCCCCTGCAACAGCCTGCTTTTCAATTGCCCACCCGACTGATGCGCGAGGGTGGCGCTATGCCGCTCACGATCAAGGATGCATTGCCTGACGCCTGGGGCCGGCTCGTCATTTCGCATGAGCTGGGTGGACGCATTCCGTTGGACGACGAGCTGTTGCTGCTGACAAACGACGATAGGGTCGGGGCGATGGTGTTCTCGGAGACGGTGAAAATGCCGAATCCGGAGCCGCCGCCGCGATATGGACTTGAGCAATCGGCGGACGCCGTGAAGCGGCTGCAATACGATCTGACGGTGCCCAAACCGATGCGACGCTTGCTGCTTCGTGGCGGAAGCCTGGGAGGCGCTCGGCCAAAGGCATCGTTTGTGCATGAAAACACTTTGTGGCTGGCGAAATTTCCCGCAAACGGCGATCCGGTTGATGTGCAGTCACTTGAAGCCGCTACGCTTGGGCTGGCGATGAACTGTGGGATACGTGTACCGCGCTTCATGACCGTGCCCATAGGCAAAGATGAAAACGTATTTCTGTCCCAGCGTTTTGATCGTATTCAGCCCGCCGACAACCCCAAGCGTTTGCACTATCTTTCCGCCAGCGCGTTATTGGGCATCCCCTATGAATCAAATGCCGGCAGCTATGTCGAGTTCGCTCATGCTCTGCGGCGCTTAAGCATCGTTCCAGGAGAGGATCTGAAGGAACTGTATAGGCGGATGGTCTTCAATATCCTGGTCGATAACTCGGATGATCATCTGAAGAACCACGGCGTGTTGTATATGGGGAATGGGCAGTTCCGCTTGTCGCCTGCTTTCGATGTCGTGCCGCAGCTGACCAACCTCGGCTACCAGATGCTCTCCATCGACGGCACAAACAACGATGCAAGTTTGGATCAGGCAGTGCAGGCGGCGCCACATTTCGGTATGTCCGTTGAGGACGGCCGGCGGGTTGTCGCTGAGTTGACCGATGCCGCGTATCGAAACTGGCGGTTTTATTTCAAAGTGATGCGCGTACTTCCAGCGGTCAAGAAACGTGTTGAAAGCTGCTTTCGTCGCCAGGCTGAGATTGTGGGCGCGCCAGGGCACTACTATCGCTGACCCTTGTACGCGGGCCGAAAGTGGGAATCCAGCGGGGTCAACACTCTAGGCTTCCCGCTTTCGCGGGAACGACGACCCAGGAGTTATTCGAGGTGATCCTGGGTACGCCGCCTGACATCAAAGACCAAGCGCCGCCGCGGCGGCGTTGACGCTCGCTGGAAAGCGGGACAGTCTTGCCCGCGTCTCCCGCCGCCGCCCGATCGCTATGAACCGTGTCGCTCACGCCTTCCTCGTCTGTCTCGTCTTCCTGACCCCGTTTCCGGGGGGTGCCGCCGCGCCTGAAGGCATCGTCGCCGCCTCGCATCCGGCCGCCGCCGCCGCCGGCGCGCGCATGCTGGCGCAAGGCGGCAACGCCATCGATGCCGCCGTCGCCACCCAGTTCGCCTTGAATGTGGTCGAGCCGCAGTCCTCCGGCATCGGCGGTGGCGGCTTCATGTTGGTCCGCCTGGCGCACAGCGGCGAGATCTTTATCGTCGACTCGCGCGAGCGGGCGCCGGCGGCGGCCAGCGCCGATATGTTCGCGCCGGACGGCCTGCCGATGCCGTTCGCCCAGGCCTCCAGCAGCGGCCTCGCCGTCGGCGTGCCGGGCACCGTGCGCGGCGTCGAGACCGCGCTGCGTCGCTGGAGCGGCATGAGCCTGGCCCAGACGCTGGAACCTGCGATCGAACTGGCGGAGCAGGGGTTCCGCGTCAACCGCTTCCTCGCCGAGGACATCGCCGACGACCATGGCCGCACTCGCCTGCAAGCGGAGACCGCCGCGATCTTCCGCCCCGGCGGCGTCCCCCTGGCCGAGGGCGACTGGCTGGTCCAGCCCGACCTTGCCGCCACGCTGAAACTGCTGGCCCGCGAAGGCGCGGAGGCCTTCTATCGCGGCCCGCTCGCGGAGGCCATCGTCGCCGCCCAGCGGCGCGCCCACACCGCGCTGGGGGCGCAGGGAACGGGCCGCATGACGCTGTCCGACCTGTCTGGCTACCAGGTCGAGATCCGTCGGCCGCTGATCGGCCACTATCGCGGCTGGGTGATCGCGGGCATGCCGCCACCATCCTCCGGCGGCCTCACCCTGCTGCAGATGCTGGGCATGCTGGAACGCTTCCCGCTCGGCGATGCCGCGCGTGGCTATGGCTTCGCCAGCGCGAAAACCCTGCATGTGATGATCGAAGCGATGCGCCTGGCCTTCGCCGACCGCGCCCTCTGGATCGGCGACGACGATGTGCTGCCGGTGCCGGTTCGAGGGCTGCTTCAACGCGACTATCTGGATCGGCGTGGCGCCCTGATCGAGACGGACCGCCGCCTGGATGCGGTGGCGGCGGGTGTGCCGCCGGCCCTGGCGACCGCCCCCCGCGTGCGCGAGGAAAGCCCGCAGACCACACACTTCGCCGTCGTCGACCGCTGGGGCAACGTGGTGAGCTACACCAGCACCATCGAATACACCTGGGGTTCGGGCATTACCGTGCCCGGCTATGGATTCCTGCTCAACAACGAACTGACCGACTTCAACTTCCTGCCCGCCGCCGCCGCTGACAATCCCGGCGCCAATGATGTCGCGCCCTTCAAGCGTCCGCGTTCCAGCATGGCGCCGACCCTGCTGCTGCAGGGCGAACGGCCGGTGGCCGCGCTCGGCTCACCGGGCGGCGCGACCATCATCAACAGTGTCCTCAACGTCACCCTCAATCTGATCGACCATGGCCTGCCGCCGCAACAGGCGATCGACGCCCCCCGTCTGTCGGTCACCCGCGCCAGTGGTGAGGTGAGCTGCGAGGGCGGCGCCACATTTATGCAGCCGCGCATCGCCATCGCCACCCAGGACGCCCTGCGCGCCCTCGGCCATGCCGGCCTCGGCGAGGCGGGTTCGGATGCCTGCCGGGCGCGCATCGGCTCGGTGCAGGCGGTCTTTCTCGACCCGGCCGGCGGCGCCCATCACGGCGCCGCCGATCCCCGCCGGGAAGGCACGGTGATCCGGGTGCCCGCCAGCGGCGACTGACCGCCCACGTCGCCACGTCCCGGCCGCCGTGCGGGTTTCCATGCCGCGTTTCGCGTAGACGTGTTCCAGACGCGGTCCAGGAACAGCGCAAGGAGGACGGCATGGTCCCATTCCACGGCATCCGTGAGCCGGATGAGCCCCGGCCCCAGGCCCTCAGCCAGGTCTTGCACCGCAGGCCAAGCTCCTCCAGCGCCAAGGCGGGGCTATCGAGCAAGGGCAGCACCACCTCCAGCACGAAATCACTGCAATCGTCGTGCGTCCAGGCAGAGGGACGAGGCGGGCGGGTCTTGGTAAAAGGACAATCCAGGTTCACGCGCCAGCGAGTTCCTTCGCTACCTCCCGTCGTTCCCGGCTCACGACCGCCACCAACCGCTGGCGCCGCTCCAGCGGCACGCTATCCAGGGCCATGACCCGCTCCGGGTAGTCACGGGCCTGTTCCAGCAAGTCGCGCAGGATTTCTTTCGCCTTACCCCCTTTCATGCCGAATGCCGGCGCCAGGGCGATCAGGTTGCCGGCCACGCCGCCGAGTGTGGGGTCGAAGTCGATGGGTATGGCGAAACGCAGGTCGTGCCTGGCCCAGGCCCGCATCGGCGCGGGGTCGTATACCGGCGCCAGCCTGGCATTCCGGGCGCCACCCAGCAGGGAGAGGTTTTCCAGATGCAGGTCGCCGTTGCCGGTGAACAGGGCCAGCGCCACACGGCGGAAGATCGCTTCCTGGGTGGCCTTGACGTCCAGCGCGGCCACTGCCGCGAGCTTCGGGATGGTCCGGCCCAGGTCGTCCAGGGTGATGTCCGCGGTGGACAGGAATTCCCGGCGGCCCATCGCGAGTAGCGCATAGAAACTTTCCAGTGGCACGGGCAGGCCGTCGGCGCGATCGAAGCGTTCCACCGCGAGAAACTCCATCCCGGCCTGGCGGGTTCGCCAGAAGCGTGGCGTCTCAAAACCGCACGCCTGGTGGACTCGCAGGCACAGGGCTTCCAGTTCCGCCAGGCCGGCGTAGTGGGGGGGTTCGATCTTGAGGACCACGTCGGTAAACGGGGTATCGCCGACCCGCGCGGTTCCGGGTGGCGCGATGCGGCCATCCCAATGCGTGGCGTCGGGAATGGCGGCGAGCAGTTTGCTCGTCATCCCGCCCGCGGTGGGCGTGGGGCCGATGAGGCGCTCCACGACCCCCGCATCCAGTGGCGCCAGGTCGTGAACGAAGCCTTCGCGAAGTTGTGCCCATAAGCGCGAGCGCGGCCCGATGGCCTGCCTGGGCGCGGGGGAGGGCTGGCGATACCAACGGTCGGCCGCGAGATCGTCGGCGAAGACATCCAGATGGCCGATGCCGTTGTGTCCCGTGAGCAGGAACAATGCCCATTCCAGATCCTGGCCGGCGGGGATGTCTCTCGTCGCGTGCTGGAGCAACCGGAGGTAGAGCTGACGTTGCAGGTTGTGGCCCGCCGGGGGAATCAGGGCCATCAGGCGGGGATACGTGAAGAACCCCGCTTTGGACTGGAACACCGGTGGGGTGGCCGACTTCGGCATCAGCAGGGAGACGCCCGGCACGTCCTGCCGGGCCAGGGCTTCTTCGCTGTAACTGAAGCGGCTTTCCCGCGCGGTCACGACCAGGCTGCCCAACTTCAATGGCCCGTCGCCGGCGCGCGTCCAGATCACGGCATGACGGTCACTCACAGCAGGTCTCCGCGTTCGATGCGGGCGGTGAGATCGTCATCCGCCACCAGGGCCAGTCGCAGGCCGACCACGCTTGCCATGCGATCCAGGGTTTCGAAATCCCCCCGGCCCTTGCCTTTGAGGCGGGACAGGGTTTCCGGGCGGATACCCGCGCGCAAGGCCAGATCACGCTGGTCGATGCCGGCCATCCTGGCGGCCGCCAGCACTTGCTTGAGCAGACTGGAGAATCTCGTCTCTTCATTAATCATATGATCAATAATATCTTGTAATAAGGGTGATACAAGCTCGTAATTGACGATATGGTCAAGATATGACCTTAAAACACGCGCTATTCGCCGCCCCTGACGGCTCCCATTTTCGTCATGGCCAGATTCGCCGCCGCCGTGCGGGTCTCCACGCCGAGTTTCACGAAGACGTGTTCCAGGTGCTTGTTCACGGTGCGCGGGCTGCTGCCGAGGATGTCGCCGATGTCTTTGTTGGTCTTGCCCTTGCTCACCCAGTAGAGCACTTCGGCCTCGCGGCCGGTCAGGCCGAAGGCGCTGGCCAGGGCTTCGCTGGCGGCGGCGTGGTTTTCCTCGCGCAGCACCAGCAGCCATTCGCCTTCGTGGCCTGGTTGGCCAGGGTCGTGCAGGCTGGCCAGCAGGCGGCGTGACGGCTCGCTCACCAGGACCGGCGGTTCGCGGCCTTCCCGGGTGGCGCGCAGGGCTTCCGCCAGCCAGGCTCGCATGCGCGGGGGCGCCGTGTCCTGTTCGCTGGCGAAATAGGTCTTGAGCAGGCGGCGCGCCAGCGGCGTCTGCCAGAGCAGGCGGCCGTCGTCGCCGCGTAGCACCAGGGTGGCCTGGCCGAAGGCGTCGAGGGCGCTGCGCGCCTGTTTCATCTGGCGGGCGTTGCGCATGTGGGCGGCGATGCGGGCCAGCACTTCCTGGGGTTTGATCGGCTTGGTGACGTAGTCGGCGCCGCCGGCGGCGAAGGCGGCCACGACGTGCTCGGTTTCGGTGAGTCCGGTCATGAAGACGATGGGGATCGGCTGCGAGACCGGGTCGGCCTTGAGCCGGCGCGCCACCTCGAAGCCGTCCATGCCGGGCATCAGCGCATCCAGCAGGATCACGTCGGGGCGGCTCTGGCGCGTGCGCAGCAGGGCGGATTCGCCATCGGTGGCGACCAGCACGGTGTAACCGGCTTCGTCCAGGGCGTCGTGCAGGAGCGCGAGGTTTTCCGGGACGTCATCGACGATCAGGACGATGTCCTGGCTGAGGTGGTCAAGCGGGGTCATGGCGGGAAGGTGAAGTGTCCGGTTCGAGGTGCTTGCGCACGATTTCGCGCATGGCGTCGAACTGGAAACGGTGGGCGAGTTGACG
Organism: uncultured Thiobacillus sp.; assembly: GCA_964393825.1. Taxonomy (GTDB): domain Bacteria; phylum Pseudomonadota; class Gammaproteobacteria; order Burkholderiales; family Thiobacillaceae; genus PFJX01. The sequence goes on from CAYMUY010000017.1 coordinate 13,756, forward strand.
CATGACGGTCACGAATTCGGCGTGGCGGGGATGCAGTGCTTCGATTTCATCCAGCCGGGCGTGAACGCCGCGCGGGTAACCCAGTTCGACCTGTTCGTCGAGGGCGAGCAGATACCGCGCCGGCGGCGGCGTCAGGGCGACGGGCGCGGCGGCCACGGGCGTGGTCGGTGGCGTTTCCGCGTTGACCCATTCCAGTTCCAGGCGCTGGCCGATCCACTCCAGCAGGTCGTCCATGCGCACCGGCTTGGTGAAAAATTCGTCAGCGCCGATGCCGACATCGTTCTCGGCGCCCTTGTCGAAGGCGTTGGCGGAAATGATGGCGATCTCGGCGTCGGCGTGTTCGCCGCGGCGGCTGGCCTCGCGCAGGCGGCTGATGGTTTCCCAGCCATCCATGCCGGGCATGGCCAGGTCCATGAAGATCAGATGGGGCCGGAAACGCGGTACCTGCTCCAGGCATTCGGGGCCGGACGCGGCTTGCGCGATCTGGAAGCCGAGTGGTTCCAGCACGTTGGCCAGGAGTTCCCGGTCGGTCTTCTCGTTGTCGACGATGAGGATGCGGCGGCGCACGCCGACGTAGCCGACGCGGCGTATCCGCGGACGCTCGCGGGCGGCCTGGGCGGCATGCAGGTGCGGCAGGTAGAGGCGGATGCGGAACAGGCAGCCGCCGTGCCCGGCTGGTGGTGTCGGGCTCTCCACCGTCAGTTCGCCGCCCATCAGATCGGTGAGCATCCGGGCGATGGTGAGGCCGAGGCCGGTGCCGCCGGCGGTGGCGGCGCTGCCGCGCGAGAACGGTTCGAAGATGCGCGCCAGTTCCTCGGGCGCGATGCCCGGACCGGTGTCATCGATCTCGAAATACGCCATCTCGCGCTGGTAGCGCAGGCGCAGGCGGATCTCGCCGCGGCTTGTGAACTTGACCGCGTTGCCGAGGATGTTGAGCAGGATCTGGCGCAGCCGGCGCGGGTCGGCGCGCACCATGGCGGGCAGTTCGCCGAGCGCCTGATAGCGGAAGTCCAGCCCCTTGTCGCGCGCCTGCTGCTCGAACATGGCGACGATTTCCTGGACGAAGTCGGGAAAGTCCAGGGGCTTCGCGTCCAGCGTCAGCTTGCCGCTCTCGATGCGGGCGAGATCGAGGGTGCCCTCGATCAGCGACAGCAGATGGTCGCCGCTCTTTCTGATGACGCTCACGGCCTGGCGGCGGTTGTCGGGCAGCGCCTGGTCCTGGCCGAGGATCTGGGCATAGCCGAGGATGCTGTTGAGCGGTGTCCGCAACTCATGGCTGATCGCGGAGATGTAGCGGCTCTTCGCCTGGTTGGCCAGGTCGGCCGCCTGTTTGGCCTGTTGCAGCAGGCTGTCGGTGCGGCGATGCGATTCGATCTCCAGCATCAGCAGCCGTGTCTGGCGGTTGGATTCCTCCTGCGCCACCTGGCGGCTTTTGTGGGTCAGCACCAGCCACCAGGCGACGATGCCCGATACCAGCAGCAACACGACGAAGGCGCGCAGATAGGATTGCCGCAGTGTCGGCAGCAGGGCGCCGGCGCTGTCGGCCAGGGCCAGCACTTCCTGGTAATAGAGCAGGCCCACGAGCAGCGCCAGGAAGGGCAGCACCCCGGTCATCAGCAACAGGTAATGGCCGAGCCCCGCCTCCAGGTAGGGACGCGCACGCACGGGGAGATGGCGTTCCAGCAAGGCCGCCCATTGCTGGCCCAGGCGCGCCTGAGGCTTGCACTGGTCGTGGCAGCGCGCGTCCAGGGTGCAGCAGAGCGAGCAGATCGGCCCCTGGTAGGCGGGACAGCGGGCCATGTCCTCGTGTTCGTAGTCCTTGCCGCAGATGCAGCAGCCCTGGGTGGCGGCCGGCGCCGCTTCGGGCTGACGGGCGATGTAATAGCGGCCACCGGTCAGCCAGGCGATCAGGGGCGAGCAGGTCAGGGCCGCGGCGAGGGCGATGAAAATGGCATAGGGCTGCATGCCGGCGCCGAACAGGCCCAGGTAGGTGGCCACCGAAAGGCCCGAGGCGATGGCCATGGCGCCGACACCGACCGGGTTGATGTCGTAGAGGTAGGCGCGACGGAACTCGATGCCTGGCGGCGACAGGCCGAGCGGCTTGTTGATCACCAGGTCGGCGACCACCGCCATCATCCAGGCCACCGCCACATTGGAGTAGAGGCCCAGCACCCGCCCGATGGCCTGGAACAGGTCCATTTCCATCAGCATCAGCGCGATCAGGGTGTTGAACACCACCCAGACCACGCGACCGGGGTGGCTGTGGGTGAGGCGGGCGAAGAAGTTGGACCAGGCCAGGGAGCCGGCATAGGCGTTGGTGACGTTGATCTTGAGTTGCGAGACAATCACCAGCAGGGCGGTGGCCGCGATCGCCCAGCCCAGGTTCGGGAACACGTACTGGTAGGCCACCAGATACATCTGGTTGGGGTCGACGACCCGCGCTTCCGGTACGCCATGGCTGAGGGCGAGCCAGGCGAGGAGGGCGCCGCCCAGCATCTTGATCACCCCCGGCACCACCCAGCCCGGCCCGCCCACCAGCACCCCGGCCCACCAGCGGCGATGGTTGGCCGGGGTGTGCTCCGGCATGAAACGCAGGTAGTCCGCCTGTTCGCCCATCTGGGTGATCAGGGCCAGGCCCACCGCCATGGCCGCCCCGAACAACTGGATGTCGAACCCGGCGCTACCCTGGCCGGCATAGTCGCGGATGCCGGCGAGGCTGTCCGGCTCCAGCACCAGCACGAAGCCGTAGGGCAGTACCAGCAGGGTCAGCCAGACGGGCTGGGTGAGGGTCTGCAGCTTGCTGATGGCGGTGATGCCGTGGGTGACCAGGGGAATCACCACCAGGGCGCAGATCAGGTAGCCCCAGGCCGGCGGGATGGCGAAGGCGAGTTCCAGCGCGTAGGCCATGATGGCCGCTTCCAGCGCGAAGAAGATGAAGGTGAAGGAGGCGTAGATCAGCGAGGTCAGCGTGGAGCCGAGATAGCCGAAACCGGCGCCGCGCGTCAGCAGGTCCATGTCCAGGCCGTGGCGCGCGGCGTAGAAACTCACCGGCAGGCCGGCGAGATAGATGATCAGGCCGCTGGCGAGGATGGCCAGCGCCGCATTGATGAAGCCGTATTGCACCAGCAGCGTCGCGCCCACCGCTTCCAGGACCAGGAAGGCCGCCGCGCCGAACGCGGTATTGGCCACACGCCCCTCGGACCACTTGCGGTAGCTGCGCGGGGTGAAGCGCAGCGCGTAATCCTCCAGGGTCTCGTTGGCCACCCAGGTGTTGTAGTCGCGGCGCACCTTGACCACGCGCTGGATGGGGGCGTCGCTATTCATGGTGAGTCGGGTGGGTGGATGGGCTTCGAATTTTGTTGTTGTTTGGCTTTTATCGCGAACGTCTCGGCGTTTTCATCGCCCCGAGCGCTGGCCAAGGTGGCCAGGGCATCGATCATGGCACGAGCCTTTTCGATTTCCGCGAAAAGGCGGCTGCAGGTCAGGCATGGGCATCGCCGACCATCGGGACGCGCCGGTCCAGCTGTTTCACCGCGCCGATGCCTGATCTTTCGTGTGGCAGCAACGGATGAAGGCAGTGGCTCATGACAATGCCGGTGCGCGGATGGGCACCGGCCTGTCCTGATTCCAGTTCGTGAGTGGCGTTCATGGCGATTTCCTTCCGTCACTTCGTGATGTCCGCGGTGGGCGTGGAGCACGTTCCAGCATCGGCGCGGGAATGCCCGACCTGGCAGCACGCTGCGGCTTCGGTCAGTGGTATCCATGCATGATCCGTGCCGGATATATATCCGTTTGATTATTAAGGGGGCCTTGTAAGCGCCATGGCGCGGACGCGCGCGCGGATGCACAACCGTGGGGCGTGATGCACCTTGTTGCATCCATTTTATTGAGACTGATCGGCGCGGTTTCCGGCGGCGAGCCGATGGCGATGCCCGTTCGCCTTGGCTTCTGATCCTTTCCGCCTTTGCAAAAGGCGGGAAGGGGGATTTCTCCTCGGCTGGCGAACAGCGCCACATGGAAACAAGCTGAACTCTGCCCGGGGGCAGACAAAACCCTGACCTGTCCTCTATCGTGCCAGGCGTTCAACTCGACCCAGACAGTCCTGATCATGCCCTTCATCAAGCTCTGCCCACTGCATGAAACAGAAGCGGTTCGGCCGGAAGATTTCGGTCACGGCAACCCGGCCCGCTGTATTGCCGAGCGTCGCTTCAGCGCGCCCGAGATATTTCTCAACATCGCTCATATCGTCGCCTATGAGGAGTGCCCGCTTTATCTCATCTGCGACGCCGAGCCAAACGGACTGGTGAATGGCGTGCGCCTGCGTCTCGCCGATGGCGCCATGCTGGTGGTGCCGGACGACCCGGAAGATGACGAACCCGGTTTCGCCGCCGCGCTGGAACAGGCGGCGGGCGGGCGAATCGCCGAACTCGGTTATTCCCGCTATCTCGCGGAACTGGAACGCAAGAAGTACACCTGATCGATCTCCAGCCCAGCCAGGCTCGCCCACCACCGTAGCGGAGATTCCCATGTCATTGCGTTTCGTCATGCTTGCCGGCCTGATGCTGGTTTTCTTCGCGCTGCCCGTGCGCGCGGGGGAGTTCCCGCTGTTCGATGCCCATATCCACTACAGTCACGACGCCTGGCAGCGGCTCACGCCGGAAGAGGCCGTGCGGCGCCTGCGGGCGGCCGGAGTGCGGAGGGCATTGGTGTCCAGTTCCAACGACGACGGCACCCGGATGCTTTACTGGGCGGCGCCCGACCTGGTGGTCCCCGCCCTGCGTCCCTACCGCAAGCGTAGCGACCTCTCCGCCTGGACTCGGGACGAGAGCATTCCCGCCTATCTTGAGGAGCGGCTCGGGCAGCATCGCTACGTGGCCATCGGCGAGTTCCATGTGGATGGCACGGAGGCCGACACCCCCGTAGTGCGTCGGGTGGTGCAACTGGCCAGCCAGCACGGCCTGATGCTGCATGTGCATGGCGATGCCGATGCCATCGCCCGCATCTTCCGCCAGGACCCGGAGGCCCGCATCCTCTGGGCCCATGCCGGCTTTGAAGGGGTGGACACGGTCGCGCGGATGCTGGCCCTGCATCCCAGGCTATGGGCCGACCTCTCCTTCCGTGGCGAAATCGCTCCGAAGGGCAAACTGCGCCCGGAATGGCGCGCCCTGTTCCTCACCCATCCCGACCGTTTCATGGTCGGCACCGACACCTACACCCCCGCCCGCTGGGACCAGGTGGGCGAGCACGCGGACTGGGCCCGCAGCTGGCTGGCAGAACTGCCGCCCGAGGTGGCCGCGGGCATTGCCTGGCGCAACGGCGAAGCGGTCATCGCTACCGCCTTCACGGCCAGGCCCGCGGCTGCGGGCGGCCCTTGAGCCAGGGAGCACGCGGTTGATCTCGTCTTTTTCGCCCGCATGCATCATGAACGCAGGCGGGAGCGGGTATCCGTAGCTGCAGGCGCTCCTGCAACGCGGACAACCGCGGTTTGCAGGGTCAGGCCGGGTCCAGCAATGCGGCCCGCATTTGTGCCTCGGCGATGGGATACGTCAGCACGGCATGGACGGAGAACACCGCCAGCAGCTTGTCGATGTGAGCCGCCTCGGCGGGCTGCATGACGATGATGAACTTCGCTTGCGGCGCTACGGCCTGAAGCGTGCGAAGGGTGACATCCAGATTGGAGATCGTGTTGCCCGCGTAGTCATTGCCCCAGGCATAGACGAACTCGCCCACGAAGAAGTCAGGCCGCTGCTGCTTCAGGGCGCGGTGCAGGTTGCGGGCTGAACCGAAATCCTCCACCACGATCCCCTGCGCCTGGAAAAGATCGGGGAAATGGGCGGCGTAGGGGGAGGCGAGAAGGGTGTAGAGGAATTTCATGGGGCTGGCGGTTTGTTCAAGGGGGCTGAAAGGTGTCCGAAAAAACCGGGCGGTATCGCGACACTGACAGTCCATAAAACAATGGTGAGGTTGACCACTATTGCTGCATTTTCACCGGAGTAGATTGGGATTCTTGGAAAATAATCCATGGCAAACAGATTTATTCGATAAGTCACCCTTTTCCATCTGATGCTTCTCCGCCTCTTGGCCAAGTTCAATCAACAAGCAGCCATGCATCGCGGCATATTCCTGCGTTGTGGGTTTCTGTCGTGGCAGGCTCTCCTCCTTCCGCGGCATCGCGTTCCAGCACGGTACGGCGGAGAAGCGGAGCGCCTTCCGCCGAATGCCACACGCTTGATTACATGCGGCGGATAACGCCTGCGGCTCATCCGCCCTACCTTGCTGG
>CAYMUY010000017.1:20135-82759 GCA_964393825.1 uncultured Thiobacillus sp.
GCCACTCGCTTGATTACATGCGGCGGATAACGCCTGCGGCTCATCCGCCCTACCTTGCTGGCGAGGCTGGCCGGCGCCGCGTTGATGAAACCGTATTGCACCCGCAGCGTCGCGCCCACCGCTTCCAGCACGGGCGGAAAAGCGGAGCACCTTCCGCCGAATGCCACTCGCTTGATTACATGCGGCGGATAACGCCTGCGGCTCATCCGCCCTACCTCGCTGGAACTCGCTGGGGACGGTCACCGTGGGGCGCGCCGGTACTTGACCTTCTTCATCAGTTTGTCCGCCACATGGGCGGCGAATGTGTCGACGTTGTCGTAGTCCTGGGCGATGACGAACTCGGCCAGCGCGTCGATCAGGGTGCGGGTCTGTTCGATCTCGGCGAAGGAACGGCCGCAGGTGATGCAGCGTTCGCCGTCGTCGCGGCAGGCGGTCTTGCCTTTGCAGGGGGTGAAGATGGGCATGGTCGTTGTGGGTGGAAGAGGGGGCGGGGGCGGCCGGCTAGATCTGTTTCACCTTGATGTTGAGGGTCTGGATCCGGTAGGCGATCTGCCGGGGCGTCATGTCCAGCAGGCGGGCGGCCTTGGCCTGCACCCAGCCGGCCTGTTCCAGGGCGGCGATGACCCGCTCCCGTTCATCCAGGTTGGGGTCGTCGAGGTCGACCTCGCGCAGGATGCCACGGCCGATGCTGACCTGTTCCTCGATGCCGGTGAGCAGGATGGCGTCGCGGTCGATGACTTCCGCCTCGGTGAGCACGGCGGCGCGTTCCAGGCAGTTCTCCAGTTCGCGCACGTTGCCGGGCCAGGCGTGGTGCATCAGCACGCGCAGGGCGGTATCGGTGAGTTCCAGCGGCCGGCTCTGCTGGCGGGCGATCTTGTCGACCAGGAAGCGGGCGATGTCGGGGATGTCTTCCATGCGTTCGCGCAGGGCGGGCAGGTAGATGGGCATGACATTGAGCCGGTAGTACAGGTCCTCGCGGAAGCGGCCGGCCTCGACCTCGCCTTCCAGGTCGCGGTGGGTGGCGGCGATGACCCGTACATCGACCTTGATGGTGCGGCTGCCGCCGACCCGTTCCAGTTCACCTTCCTGCAGCACCCGCAGCAGCTTGGACTGGAAGGCGGCGGAGACTTCGCCGACCTCGTCGAGGAACAGGGTGCCACCGTCGGCCTGCTCGAAGCGGCCCTGGCGCTGGTTCATGGCGCCGGTGAAGGCGCCTTTCTCGTGGCCGAACAGTTCCGATTCGAGCAGGTTTTCCGGCAGGGCGGCGCAGTTGAGCTTGACGAAGGGGGCCTTGGCGCGCGGCGAGTTGTAATGGATGGCGTTGGCGATCAGTTCCTTGCCGGTGCCGGTTTCGCCGCGGATCAGCACGGTGGTGTTCCACTTGGCGACCAGGCGCGCCTGTTCGAACACCCGCCGCATCGGCTGGGTGTGGCCGATGATGTTGTCGAAGCCGTACTGGCCGCGCACGGCGCGACGCAGGGTGTCGCGCTCCTCGGTGAGTTCCTCGCGCTCCTTCTGCACGTTGCTGGCCAGGCGCACGGCCTGGCCGATCAGGTTGGCGACCATCTCCATGAACTGGGTGTACTCGTCGAGCAGCACCTCGGCGCCCTCGGCGGTCTGCGCGGCGATGACGCCGACCACCTGGCGGCCGATGCGGATGGGGACGCCGACGAAGCCGCGTTCCGGGTCGTGGAGGCCGAGCTTGCCAAGGAAGCGCGGTTCGTCGGCGATGCGCTCGACCGCGATCGGCTCGCCTTCCTCCAGGATCAGGCCGACCACGCCCTCGCCCGGGCGGTAGCGGACGTCCTCGGTGAAGATGCCGGCCAGCCCGTGCGCGACGGAGACCTGAAGTTCGCCCGAGTGCGCGTCCAGCAGGCTGACCATGCCGCGTTCGAGGCCGACGCCATCGTGCAGCACGCGTAGCACCGCGGCCAGGGTTTCCTTCAGGTCGAGGGAGCGCGAGAGCACCTGGCTGACCTGGTACAGCGTCTCCAGTTCGGTGCGCAGGAGTTCCAGTTCGAGTTCGCTGTTCTCCATCTCAGCCCCCCTTGGCGCAGGGCAGTTGCACGCGGACCCGACAACCCTGGATGGGGCTCGAGCCGATTTCGATCAGGCCGCCGTGACGGGCGACGGTTTCCTGCGCCATCGACAGGCCCATGCCGAGATGCCCGCGTTCCGCCCCCTTGGTGGTGAAGAACGGTTCGAAGACCTTGTAGCGCCATTCCATGGGAATGCCGGGGCCGCTGTCTTCCAGAATCACTTCGACGTGATCGGCGTGCGCCAGGGTGGCCAGGCGCAGCAGCCGTTCCCGCGGCGGTTCGCCGGCGCGGCGTTCATTCATGGCCTCGATGGCGTTGGCCAGCAACTGCCGGAACAGGGCGGTGAGTTGGGTGCTGCCCCCGAGCACCGGTGGCAGGGTTGCCGCTGGCACCCATTCCACGACGACGCTGGCGCCCAGCAGGGCGGCGGTGCTCATCTTGAGCACGTCGCGCAGCACTTCATTCAGATTCAGCGGCTGGATCGGCTCCACCGTCTGGTTGGGCATGCAGGCGCGCAGGGTATCGAGGGCGGCGCGACTGTCGCGCAGGGCCGCGTCGATGGCCATGTCGATGGTTTCCTCGCCCTGGTTCTCGCCGCGGCGGCGCTCCAGCATGCGCACCGCGGCCGTCAGGGTGTTGAGCGGGCCTTCCAGTTGATAGACGGCGCCAGCCAGGGTCTCGCGCAGGCCCTGCAGGCGCTCCTGTTCCGCCAGCAGGGCGGACAGGCTGTTGATGCGCAGGGCCTCCTGCTGGCGCTTGAGTTCGCTGATGTCCTGTGCGGTGAGCAGCAGGAACTGCCGCCGCAGCGGCTCGTAGAAGGCTTCCGCGCGACTGTCCTGCTCCTCGAACCAGGAGAGGGCGCAGGTGAACCAGCGGGGCGCGCGGCCGGGGCGGTCCACGCGCACCTCGACGGGATGAATCGCCTGGCGGCGGTCACGGGCGAGATCGAAGCGGGCGCCCATCTGCTCGCGCAGTTGGGTGAGCAGGGTGGAGGCGGGCTCCTGGCCGAGATCGCCGATCAGTTTCTTGTATTCCTGGTTGTCGAGTACGACGTGGTCGTGGTCGTCGAGCAGGCAGATCGCCACCTGGGCGGCGTCCACCACCGATTCGATCATGGCTTTGTGGTTCTGTACCTGACGTTCCAGGCGATGCACTTCGGTGACATCGCGGTGCATGCCGAGGTAGTGGCTGGTGTGGCCTTCCGCATCCAGCACCGGGGTGATGGTGAGGTCGGCCAGGTAACGGCTGCCGTCCCGCCGCCGGTTGACCAGCAGGCCGTTCCAGGCGCGCTGGCGCTTCAATTGCGCCCAGAGGCTTTCGTACACGAGGCCGGGGGTGACCTTGTAGGAGAGCAGGGACTGGTTGTGCCCGATCAATTCGCCCTGACTGTAGCCGGTCACCCTTTCGAACGCGGGATTGGCATAGAGGATGGTGGCCTTGGCATCGGTAATGGAAATGGCCAGCGCGGCCTGCTCGACGGCCTGGCGGAACAATGCGGAAGGAAGATCGGAGAGTGTGGACATGTGCGTCATCTGGGCCTGAGGTATGACGCATGCCAAAGCAATAACCATGCCGCCAACACGGGTGGGGCCCGCGACACCCCTGGCGCCACAAGGAAATTCCGCCATTACGCCAGCTGGCCGCGGCCGTGGCGGCCAAAGCGGCGCCATCGAATGTCGCATTTCCAACATCCGCCATGACATCGCCCTGACAACGACAAGGGAATCTTGCACCAGACTGGTGCGCGGTCCGGTAATGCCCTGATATTTCGTGCGTCGCGACCGTGTGACGGGATTGGCACAGCGCTTGCGAGACAGGGCTCAGGCAACTCTGAATGCACACGCGAAATCATGAGCGAATACCTGCTGCTGCTGCTCGGCACCGCCCTGGTCAACAACGTGGTCCTGGTGAAGTTTCTTGGCCTGTGCCCGTTCATGGGCGTGTCCAGGAAGATGGACAGCGCCCTCGGCATGGGCATGGCCACCACCTTCGTGCTGACCCTGGCCACCGCCGCTTCCTGGATGCTGGAACACTGGCTGCTGCAACCGCTGGGCATCGGTTACCTGCGCATCCTCGCCTTCATCCTGGTGATCGCCAGCGTCGTGCAGTTCACCGAGATGGTGATCCGCAAGGCCAGCCCCGGCCTCTACCAGGTACTGGGCATCTACCTGCCGCTGATCACCACCAACTGCGCGGTGCTGGGGGTCGCCCTGCTCAATGTGCAGGAAAAGCACGCCTTCGTCTCCAGCCTGCTCTATGGCTTCGGTTCGGCGCTCGGTTTCACCGTGGTGCTGCTGCTGTTCGCCGGCCTGCGTGAACGCCTGGCCCTGGCGCAGGTGCCGGCCGCCTTCGCCGGCGCGCCGATCGGATTCGTGGTGGCGGGCCTGCTGTCGCTCGCCTTCATGGGCTTTGCCGGACTGGTCTAGGAGAGATCGATGATCGCCGCTCTGTTGAGTCTCACCCTGCTTGGATTGACCCTCGGCCTGGGCCTTGGCTTCGCTGCCACCCGCCTGAAAGTGGAGGGCAATCCGCTGGTGGCGGAACTGGAGGCCATGCTGCCCGGCTCGCAGTGCGGGCAGTGCGGTTATCCCGGTTGCACCGGCGCCGCCCAGGCACTCGCCGACGGCACGGCGCCGATCACCCTCTGCCCGCCTGGCGGCCGGCCCCTGGTGGAAGCGCTGGCCGCCCGCCTCGGCGTCGAGGCCGGGGCCTCCGATGCGACGGACAGCGCGCCGCGGGTGGCGGAGGTGCTGGAGGATCTCTGCATCGGTTGTACCAAGTGCTACAAGGTCTGCCCCACCGACGCGATCATGGGCGCGGCCAAGCAGATCCACGCGGTGTTCAGGGAGGCCTGTACCGCCTGCGGCAAGTGTGTCGATGTCTGTCCCACCGAGGCCACGCGCATGGTCTCGCTGCCCGCGACGCTGCAGACCTGGTACTGGGCGCGGCCGGAGGGGGCGGCATGAAACTGTTCAAATTCCGTGGCGGGGTGCATCCGGAGGGCCGCAAGGATCTTTCCGCCGAGCCGCCGATCCGCACCCTGCCGCTGCCGGAACGGCTGTTCGTCCCCCTGCAGCAGCATATCGGCGCCGCCGCCCGGCATCTGGTCATGGTGGGCGAGCAGGTGAAAAAGGGCCAGTTGCTGGCCGCCAGCCAGGGCGCGCTATCGGCGCCGGTGCATGCGCCGACCTCCGGCCGGGTGGTGGCGCTCGGCGACTATCCGGCGCCACATCCCTCCGGCCTGCCACTGGCGACCCTGATCATCGAGGCCGACGGCGACGACGCCTGGATCGACTGCGATGCGCCCGCCGATCCCTTCTCCCTGTCGCCGGAGCAGGTCGCGCAGCGGGTGGGCGCAGCCGGCATCGTCGGTCTCGGCGGTGCGGCCTTTCCCTCGGCGGTGAAGCTCAATCTCTCGCGCGGCAGCGAGGTGCGCACGCTGATCATGAACGGCGGCGAGTGCGAGCCCTACCTGACCTGCGACGACCGCCTGATGCGCGAGCGGGCCCGCGAGGTGGTCGAGGGCATTCGCCTGATCCGCCACGCCACCGGCGCCCGCGAGGTGCTGGTCGGTATCGAGGACAACAAGCCGGAAGCCATCGCGGCGATGTCCGCCGCCGCCGTCGGCAGTGAAGTCACGGTGGTGGCGGTGCCGGCGATGTACCCGATGGGCTCGGAAAAACAGATGATCCAGGTGCTCACCGGCCAGGAAGTCCCCGCCGGCGGTCGCGCCGCCGACATCGGCATGCTGGTGCACAACGTCGGTACCGCCTATGCGGTGCAGCAGGCGCTGTGCCTGGGGCGACCGCTGGTCTCCCGGATCGTCACCGTCAGCGGCGGCGCCGTGCTGGCCCCGGGCAATCTTGAAGTGCCGATCGGCGCGCTGGCGGCCGATCTGATCCGTGCCAGCGGCGGCCTGTCGGGCGATCCCGCGCGTCTGGTCCTGGGCGGCCCGATGATGGGCACCCAGTTGTCTGGTCTGGATGTGCCGATCGTGAAGGGCAGCGGCGGCGTCCTGGCGCTGACCGCCAAGGAGGTGGAGTCGCACCGTCCCGGCCCCTGCATCCGCTGCGCCACCTGTGTGCGCGCCTGTCCGATGGGCCTGCTGCCGCTGGAGATGGCCGCCCGCATCCGCGCCGGCGATCCCGCCGGGGCGGTGGACTGGGGCCTGAAGGATTGCATTGCCTGCGGCGCCTGTTCCTACGTCTGCCCCTCGCACATCCCCCTGGTGCATTACTTCAACCATGCCAAGGGCGACCTTGCCGCCCGCGAACGGCTGAAGATGAAGAACGAAGCGACCAGGAAGCTGGCGGAGGAACGCAGCGAGCGGATGGCGCGCATCGTCCGCGAACGCGAGGAAGCCGCGCGCCAGCGCGCCGCCAGGAAGGCGGAGGCGGATGCGGCGAAGAAGGCGGCGGCGGAAGCCGCCAAGGCAATCAAACCGGAAGAGGTGCCAGCATGACTACGCCCACCCCACCCCGTAGGGCGGAAAAGCCGAAGGCGCCTTCCGCCGAGCTTACGTGGGCACATCTGGCGGAAGGCGCTGCGCTTTTCCGCCCTACGACGGGTCACGTCAACGAAGCGAGCGCGCCATGACCCCGATCGCGCATTCCCCCCACGCCCATGCGCAAACCAGCATCAGCCAGGTCATGGCCACGGTGATGCTGGCGCTGACCCCGGCCACCCTGTTCGGTTTCTGGTTGTACGGCTGGCCGGCCATCAACCTCTGGATCGTCGCCCTGGGTGTCGCGGTTCTGGCCGAGGCCACGACCTTGAAACTCATGGGGCGCCCGGTGCGGGCCGCGCTGCTCGACGGCTCCGCGCTGCTCACTGCCTGGCTGCTCGCGCTCTCGCTACCGCCGTGGGCGCCTTGGTGGCTGGCGGCGGTCGGCTCGCTGTTCGCGATCGTGGTCACCAAGCAGGTCTTCGGCGGGCTGGGCCAGAACCTGTTCAACCCGGCGATGGCGGCGCGCGTGATGCTGCTGATCTCCTTCCCCCTGGAAATGACCACCTGGCTGGCGCCGCTTCCGATCACCTCGGCCACCGCGCCCGGTTTCATGCAGGGACTGGCCATCACCTTCTCCGGCGTGGTGCCCGCCGATGCCGTCTCCAGCGCCACCTTGCTGGGTCACGTGAAGACCGACCTGGGGCGCGGCTTCGGCCTCGACCAGATCCTCGCCGGCGGCCTGTTCCAGCCCACCGACATGCTGCTAGGGGAGCGGGGCGGCAGTCTCGGCGAAACCTCGTCCTTGTTGCTGCTGGCGGGAGGCCTGGTATTGATCTGGCGCCGCGTCATCACCTGGCCTATCCCGCTGGCGATGCTGGCCGGCGTCGCCCTGCCGGCGCTGATTGCCCACCTGGCCGCGCCTGCGCATTTTCCCGGGCTCGCCTACCACCTATTGTCCGGCGGCCTGATCCTGGGCGCCTTCTTCATCGCCACCGACCCGGTTTCCAGCCCCAATTCAGTCGGCGGCCAACTCGTCTTCGGCTTCGCCTGCGGCCTGCTGACCTGGATCATCCGCACCTGGGGCGGCTATCCGGAGGGCGTGGCTTTCGCGGTGATGCTGATGAACGCGGCGACCCCGGTGATCGACCGTTATCTGAAACCCCGCATCTATGGGCGCGACCGCAAGGGCGCCGCCCTGGTGCCGGCAAAGGAGGGCGCGAAATGAGTCAACCGTATGTCATCACGACCCCGCCCGAGGTGTCGCCGCCACCCTCCCTTGATCAAAGGGGGAGACCCCCGGTGCGGAGGTGCGCGCCATGAATCTGGACACCCTGCGCGGCAAACTCGGCTACCAGGGCGCCTTGCTCGCCGCCGCCGCGCTGATCACCAGCGCTGCCCTGGCTTTCGCCTCGCGCGCCACCGGCCCGGCGATCGCTGCGGCGGAGGCGCGTGACCTGCAACAGTCGCTCAGCCAGGTGCTGCCGGGCCGGTTCGACAACGACCTGCTCAAGGACACCGTGCAACTGGCTGGTCCCGATGGCGAGGTGACGGTGTACCGCGCGCGCCGCGCCGGCCGCGTGGAGGCGGTGGTGTTCCAGGTGGTGGGCTACGGCTACGCCGGGCGCATCGTCTGCATGATGGGCGTCGACAAGGATGGCCACGTGCTCGGCGTGCGGGTGATCAAGCACGCGGAAACGCCGGGACTGGGCGACAAGATCGAGCCGGCCAAATCGGACTGGATCCACGGTTTCGTCGGCAAATATCTCGGCGACCCGCCCGAGGCGAAGTTCGCGGTGAAGAAGGATGGCGGGGTGTTCGACCAGTTCGCCGGCGCCACCATCACCCCACGCGGCGTGGTCAAGGCGGTGAAGGGCGGGCTGGCGTTCTTTACCCGCGAGAAGGTCCGTTTACTCGATGAAGCAGGAGGCCAACCATGAGCTACGCACGCATCACCCGCGATGGACTCTGGGACAACAACGTCGTCTTTGCCCAGATGCTGGCGCTTTGCCCGACGCTGGCAGTCACCGGCAGCGCCACCAATGGCCTGGGAATGGGGCTCGCCACGACTTCCGTGCTGGTTTCTTCCAATATCCTGATCTCCAGCCTGCGCCACTTCATCAGCCCGGAAGTACGGATTCCGGTCTACGTCGTATTCATCGCCACCCTGGTGACGCTGGTCGATATGAGCCTGAATGCCTGGGTGCATGATCTCTACAAGGTGCTGGGCCTGTTCATCGCGCTGATCGTGGTCAACTGCGCCATTCTTGGCCGGGCTGAATCGTTTGCCTCGAAGCATGCCGTGCTGCCTTCCCTGGCCGATGGCCTGATGATGGGCCTGGGTTTTACCTTCGCGCTGGTGCTGCTGGGAGGCGTGCGTGAAGTCCTCGGCAGTGGCACCTTGTTCGCCCAGGCACATCTGCTGCTTGGCGCTTCATTCGCCTTCCTGGAAACCACGGTGATTCCGCAGTACCGGGGTTTCCTGTTGATGATCCTGCCTCCCGGCGGCTTCCTCGCCCTCGGCTTCCTGCTCGCCGGCAAGCGTGTTCTCGACCGCCGCCTGGCGGCGCGCGCGGCCGCGGTGGTGCCCGCCGCGGCCTGACCTGGAGACAACGCCATGCAGATCGCCGTCGCCTACTCCGAACCCGCCCAGCAGGTCTGGTTGCGCATCGAGGTGCCCGAAGACACCACGGTGGAACAGGCCATCATCAAGTCGGGGCTGCTGCGGCAGTTTCCCGAGATCGATCTGACCGAACGCGCGGTCGGCGTCTTCGGCAAGCTGGCCAAGCTGGATGCGCCGCTGAAACCGGGAGACCGGGTGGAAATCTACCGCGCCATCATCGCCGATCCGGCCACCGTGCCGAGACGGGTGATGGCGGAGGACGACGACGACGATTGAAGCCGGGGATTTCTCCATAGTCCAATCAATTGGCCCACATCGCTTGTGCTATACGCATGGCGCGTATACCGTGCCGGTATGGTCTTCGTTGAACTTCCCTTGTTCCGAAAATACCTCGCGCTCACTGACGAGGAACTGCAGGCAATCCAGAACACGATTCTTGCTAATCCGGAATCGGGAGACCTGATCCCTGGCGGCGGTGGTTTGCGCAAGTTGCGTGCTGCGATCGATGGCAGGGGAAAACGAGGCGGTGCACGGGTCATCTACTTCTGGCGTGTCTCCGCCTCCATTTGTTACCTGTTGTTGGCCTACCCCAAGAATGTGATGGATGACATGACGCCCGCGCAACTCAAAGCACTTGCACAGGCGATGAACAAGGAGATGGAAAATGGATGAAACACTGTTTCAGGATTTGCTGGCCAGCGTGCGTGACATGGGGCGCCACGCTCGCGGCGAAGAGGTACCAGGCGCACGGGTCGAGGAGACGATCGAGCCGGACGTGAAGGCGCTGCGAGAGGGGGCTGGCGTTTCTCAGGCGGAGTTTGCGCGGCTGATTGGTGTTTCGCGCCGCACACTGGAGAACTGGGAGCAACATCGGGCGCGCCCAACGGGACCGGCCAGAGCACTACTCAAGATCGTGGCGGCCAACCCCAGAGCGGCTGTGGAAGCACTGCACGGCTGAGCACGGGTTTTTTACGTTCCCTTTGCCGGCTTGGCGCATGACTTGTGCTGAGACCACGGCGGTCGGCGCGAACGGACATACCTGTAGCGCAGGCTTCCAGCCGGATTGTTTTCGACGCGTGCGTCTCGCCCGTGCTACAGGACCGGCAGGCCGCCGGTCAGTGTGACTGGCGCGGTGCCGACGCGCTTCAGATGCGCCGCCAGCGCCGCGTCCATGCTGGTCAGGTGCAATCCAAACCATTCTTCCAGGCCTTTTTTGACGAATGCGCGTGGCAGCGCCAGGCGGCCGCGCTGGACGGCGCGGTGCATCTGGACCAGGTCGCCGTAGATGCGATGGTGTTCGCCTTCGTGTTCATTCAGGGCGGGGAAGCGCGAGATCCGCATCAATCTCCCCTCATTGGTGAAATGCAGCCGGCAGTGTTCCAGTAGTTTGCCGAACAGCGCGGCGAAGTCGCTGTCGTCGCAATCCATGAGCAGGTTGACCAGCGCGGTGAACTCGCGGTGGGTCGCATCCATCTCGTCGACGCCGAGACCGTGCAGCGAATCATCCCAGGTCAGCATCAGGCAGCCTCCAGCTCCGCGCCAGCGTGCGTGGCGGCGATCAGGTCGGCTGGCGAGGCGGGAATCCACTCCAGTCCGAGCTTGGCCAGGAAGCGTTTTTCCTTGTCATTGGCGTTCGGCAGCAGCGCCCAGCCGCCGGGTTGTGCCCGTCCGAACACGATGTCCGAGAGCACCATGCGCTCGGTATCACGCGCCAGCGGCAGGCCGAGGAGGAGGTAGCGCTTGCCCTGGCGCATCCGCTTCACGAAGGCGGGGATGCCGAAGCCGCCCATCAGTTCGGTGACGTAGTCGACGAAGTCGGCGTCCGAAGCGATGTAGTGGGATTCGGGGATGGGGGTGCCCAGGGGTTTGAACAGGACAGGCAGGGTGACATCGACCTGTTCCTGGTCGATCTCGCGATACTGGCTGCCATCGTGGTGGAACAGCTTGAAGCGATAGTCGGTGCCGCCGATGCGCGCCAGGCCGACGATCAGGGTGTGCGGCCGGCCGGCATAGGCGTTCTGCAGCAGCAGGTCGCGATTGCTGTCGATCACGTAGGGCAGGTTCTGTTCGGCCAGCCAGGTATGCAGCGCGGAGGCGCTCCATGTCGTGTCGCGGTAGGTGCGGTCGAGAAACTTGCTGACGGCCGAACGGCCCCGCTTCAGCTCGATGTTCATCGCGGCGCGGGGGAATTCGTACATCAGTTTCGGCGCCATCGGCCGGCCGTCGTTCATCGCCAGGATGAGACTTTCGGAATCGGCGGGGATGGCGCGGCCACTGGCCGGGTCGATGACGCCGTCGAGGGCATGGCAGCCCAGATAGGGGACGACGCTGCCGTCGGCCAGGCCGGCGGCGATTTCGGCGAAGGCGGATGAGTAATCAGATGTGTGGGCGGTTGGCATGGAACGCTCCTTGTTGATGGACAACAGCTTCTTCGCAAGAAGCGCGCCGGCCGCAAACCCAGTATTCATGCGGGTTGGGGTTCACGGACGATGTCGTGTTTGCGCCAATCAACGCCCACATCGGCGACAACGAACGTTCAGGCCGGAGCGTACGCGGCGGTTTTCATCGCATTGGCCAGGGTGACGTAGGCGGTGGTCCAGGCACCCTTGGCTTCCGGGGTGAAATCGGCGCCCAGGCCCTGTTCCAGGGTCCACAGCAAGGCGGCGCCGACGCTGTCGTAGTGCCGGGGTTCGACACCGTAGCCGACGTGTTTTCTGCCCAGTTCCGTGATGGTGGGCATCATCGCGTCCAGGTTGCTCAGGCTGTTGACCACCATGCCGATGGTCTTCATCAGTTTCCGCCCCTGTTCGCTCATATCGCCCTTGAACAGGGGCTTCACCGCGGGGTCAAGCTCGAAGAGCTTGCCGTAGAACAGGCCGGCGGCGGTTTCTGCAATGGGGACGACCTGGATCCAGGTGGATTGGACGATCTGTATCTGGCGCGGCGTCATGTGGTTTCCTTTGAGGTGTCGTCAGCAATGTGACGGTCAGTCTCAGCAACTCACATGCCATGTCCGTAATGCATTGATTGTTAATGGCCATGCTTCATTCCGGGCGGCCATGATCATGCCGTTCTCTGCATGGCGCACCTTACTGGTGCGAACCTGGCCGCCAGTCGGACCTGGGGGCCGATAGCGAGCACCGGCGTGGTCGGTTTGCGGCCGGTGAGTGCGACGTCCGACAGGCTGCCAGGTCCATCAGCGGCTATAACCAACTTCGTACAGGCCGCCGATCACGCCGTATTCCTCCTCGCCCTTGAGCTTTCCCGGCAGCAAGCCGTGGAAGAAGAACACTTTGGGCGTCGGGACGCGCACTTCCAGGACGTTGTCTCCGAACTCACAGGCGCGTTCGCGTTCGAGGCTGAAGGAATTGAGGCTGTTGAGCAGCAGAATGCGGCGATTGCGTGGCAGCTCCGCGTTGCCCTGGTCCTCGTAGTCGCCCATTCGGTTGACGCCACGGTACAGGGTGAGGTGCGTGGCTTCGGGCCGCTGCCGCGCCAGTTCATGCTGGCAATAGCTGTAGAGCAGATCGAACTGGGCTTCCAGGCTGTTGGTGTTGTAGAGACCGCCGCTGCGTTGCTCCAGGTAATGCCGGTAGGTGGGCCCGGAGATGTCGCGGATCGGCCCGCCGTGGTGGCGCGGCAACAGGCCGAAGCGCGATTCCACCCAACCCTTCAGCACCGCGCCCTCGCGGCCATCGGCATCGAATGCCCAGCCGCGCAGCACCTTCAGGTAATTGGCCCTGGCGCGGCCGTGGCACGGCGTGTAGCCGGCTTCCTCCGGGTGTTCCAGGCTGAAGGTGGCGTCCATGTGCGCCATGAACAGGGCGGCGCGCTCGTCCTGGCCGGCCAGGTTGGCCAGCCGCTCGAACAATCCGCGGTGCAGCGCCGCGATGCCGTCCAGGTGCAGGGGGGCCGGGTGTCGCTGGAACGTCAGGCCGCCAAGAATGTCGGCCGGCAGGTTGCAGCGGTTGATCGGCAGGCGGGCGTCGTGGGGCAGTCGGGGAGACATGGCCGTATGCCGCGGCGTGCTCCCGCCGCTTATTTCTTGCTGTCCAGCATGCCCTTCAATCCGGCGAACGGATTGAAGGTGGCATTGGCGGGCGCGGTCGCCGTGTCGTCGCGGCCGGCGCTGTCCTTCAGTTTGGAATGTTCGTTTTCGTGGCAGTAGGTGCACAGCAGTTCCCAGTTGCTGCCGTCGGGCGGGTTGTCGTTGTGGTTGCTGTTCTTGTGGTGCACTTCAAGCAGTTGCAGGTTGCTGTGGGTGAACTCGCGCGCGCAGCGTCCGCAGACCCAGGGGAAGAGCTTCAGCGCCTGGGCACGGTATCCCGCTTCCCGCTTTTCCGCGTTGCGGCGCGCTTCGAGAACGATACGGTCGAGTCGATCCTGGGTCATGGCGGCTCCTGATTGATTGGGTGGCGGAAGTCTAGCCGCGCGCCGGCGGCTAC
This sequence comes from uncultured Thiobacillus sp., assembly GCA_964393825.1. Taxonomy (GTDB): domain Bacteria; phylum Pseudomonadota; class Gammaproteobacteria; order Burkholderiales; family Thiobacillaceae; genus PFJX01. The sequence goes on from CAYMUY010000017.1 coordinate 33,687, forward strand.
GTCAGCGGCCCGGGGCGCGTTTCGCTTGTCGCCACCCCGACAAAGCCGGGCCGTTTGTATTGTCCTACACGCGACATGGCTATCCGAATAGCCGACACGATCCCATTAAAAACAATGCGTTAACTTGTGAATGCTGCCTGGCACAGGCCTTGCGATAAGAAGCCTGCGAACGAATTCTTCAATCGCACTTCGTTTTCGAGACCTGAGGAGAAAGATCATGGCTCTGCGTCAATGCGCGATTTACGGCAAAGGCGGTATCGGCAAGTCCACCACCACCCAGAACCTGGTGGCGGGCCTGGCCGAGGCCGGCAAGAAAGTGATGATTGTTGGCTGCGACCCCAAGGCGGACTCCACCCGTCTGATCCTGCACGCCAAGGCCCAGAACTCCATCATGCAGATGGCGGCCGATGCCGGTTCCGTCGAGGACCTGGAACTGGAAGACGTCCTGAAAGTGGGTTACCGCGACATCAAGTGCGTCGAGTCCGGTGGTCCGGAGCCGGGCGTCGGCTGTGCCGGCCGCGGCGTCATCACCGCGATCAACTTCCTGGAGGAAGAGGGCGCTTACGAGGAAGACCTGGACTTCGTGTTCTACGACGTGCTCGGCGACGTGGTCTGCGGCGGTTTCGCCATGCCCATCCGCGAGAACAAGGCCCAGGAAATCTACATCGTCTGCTCCGGCGAGATGATGGCCATGTACGCCGCCAACAACATCGCCAAGGGCATCGTGAAGTACGCCAACTCCGGTGGCGTGCGTCTGGCCGGCCTGATCTGCAACAGCCGCAACACCGCCCGTGAAGACGAGCTGATCATGGAACTGGCCCGCCAGTTGGGCACCACCATGATCCACTTCGTCCCCCGCGACAACGTGGTGCAGCGCGCCGAGATCCGCCGCATGACCGTGATCGAGTACGAGCCGACCGCCAAGCAGGCGCAGGAGTACCGCGATCTGGCCAACAAGATCATCAACAACAAGAACTTCGTCATCCCCACCCCGATCACCATGGATGAGCTGGAACAGTTGCTGATGGACTTCGGCGTGATGGAAGAGGAAGACGAATCCATCGTCGGCAAGACTGCCGCCGAGGAAGGTGTTGCCGTAGCCGCGTGAGTCCCGTCATTCGGGTTGGGCTCGATGCATCTAGTCCCGACCCGCTCACGGGATGAAAGCACAGCCGGACCGGACAGCGACAGCGCCGGTCCGACCTCCGAATGCCTAAGAGAGCCGTCCACGGATTGGTGGCGGCGTGCAAGGAGAATGAAATGTCTGCTTTGACGAAAGAACAGACCGAGGCCCTCATCGCCGAGGTGCTTGAGGTCTATCCCGAGAAGGCCCAGAAAGACCGGGCCAAGCATCTGGCGGTCAACGACCAGAGCATCGAACAATCGAAGAAGTGCATCACCTCCAACCGCAAGTCGTTGCCCGGGGTGATGACCATCCGCGGCTGCGCCTATGCCGGTTCCAAGGGGGTGGTCTGGGGTCCGATCAAGGACATGATCCACATCTCGCACGGCCCCGTCGGCTGCGGCCAGTATTCCCGCGCCGGTCGCCGCAACTACTACGTCGGAGTCACCGGCGTGAACACCTTCGGCACGATGAACTTCACCTCCGACTTCCAGGAGAAGGACATCGTCTTCGGCGGCGACAAGAAGCTGGCCAAGCTGATCGGCGAGATCGAAGGCCTGTTTCCCCTGCACAAGGGCATCTCGGTGCAGTCCGAGTGCCCGATCGGCCTGATCGGCGACGACATCGAGGCCGTCTCCAAGAAGGCCGCAGTCGAACTGGACAAGCCGGTCGTGCCGGTACGCTGCGAAGGCTTCCGCGGCGTCTCGCAGTCCCTGGGCCACCACATCGCCAACGACGCGATCCGCGACTGGGTGTTCGGCCGCGACGGCAAGGACGTGAAGAACGAGTTCGTCCCCGGCCCCTACGACGTCTCCATCATCGGCGACTACAACATCGGCGGCGACGCCTGGTCTTCCCGCATCCTGCTGGAAGAAATGGGCCTGCGCGTGGTGGCCCAGTGGTCCGGCGACGGCACCCTGGCGGAAATCGAGCTGACGCCGAAGGTCAAGCTCAACCTGATCCACTGCTACCGCTCGATGAACTACATCGCCCGGCACATGGAAGAGAAGTACGCCATCCCCTGGATCGAATACAACTTCTTCGGCCCGACCAAGATCGCCGAGTCGCTGCGCGCCATCGCCGCCCACTTCGACGACAAGATCAAGGCCGGCGCCGAGGCGGTGATCGCCAAGTATCAGCCCATGGTTGACGCCATCGTCGCCAAGTACCAGCCACGTCTGGCCGGCAAGACCGTCATGCTCTACGTCGGCGGCCTGCGTCCGCGCCATGTCATCGGCTCTTATGAGGACCTGGGCATGGAAGTGGTCGGCACCGGCTACGAGTTCGGCCACAACGACGACTACGACCGCACCATCAAGGAAATGGGCAACGCCACGCTGCTCTACGACGACGTCACCGGCTTCGAATTCGAGGAATTCGTGAAGAAGGTGAAGCCTGACCTGGTCGGCTCCGGCATCAAGGAAAAGTACATCTTCCAGAAGATGGGTGTGCCCTTCCGCCAGATGCACTCCTGGGACTATTCCGGCCCTTACCACGGCTACGACGGTTTCGCCATCTTCGCTCGCGACATGGACATGACCATCAACAACCCGTGCTGGAAGAAGCTGGAAGCCCCCTGGCTGAAGAAGCCGGAAGCGGCCGAGGAACTGGCGAAAGCCGCGTAAGGCGGACGTCGGGTTACGGCCTGCGGCCTAACCCGATTTACGCGACCCACAGTGACATGCCGTAGGTCGGGTTAGCGGAAGCGTAACCCGACAAGCAAACCGATCAACCTTTTGCCCGTGTCCGCGGATTAGCGGCTCGGGTAAGGAGATGAACATGCAAGTCGTTGAAGACATCAAGCCGTCCTACCCCTTGTTCCGCGATGACATGTACAAGGACATGCTGCATCAGAAGCAGCAACAGTTCGAGGAGCGCATCGACGAGACCAAGCTGGCCGAGACCTTCCAGTGGACGACCACCACGGAGTACCAGGATCTCAACTTCAAGCGCGAAGCGCTGACCATCAACCCGGCCAAGGCCTGCCAGCCGCTCGGTGCCGTGCTCTGTGCCCTGGGCTTCGAGAAGACCCTGCCCTACGTGCACGGTTCGCAAGGCTGCGTGGCCTACTTCCGCACCTACTTCAACCGCCACTTCAAGGAGCCGATCGCCTGCGTGTCAGACTCCATGACCGAAGACGCGGCGGTATTCGGTGGCCAGAAGAACATGTTCGACGGCCTGGAAAATGCCCGCGCCCTGTACAAGCCGGAAATGATCGCCGTCTCCACCACCTGCATGGCGGAAGTCATCGGTGACGACCTCAACGCCTTCATCAACAACACCAAGGCGGGCGGCCACATCCCCCAGGACTACCCGGTTCCGTTCGCCCACACCCCGTCCTTCGTCGGCAGCCACGTCACCGGCTGGGACAACATGTTCGAAGGCATCGCCCGCTACTTCACCCTGAATTACATGGCGGACAAGAAGGTTGGCAGCAACGGCAAGATCAACCTGGTGCCGGGTTTCGAGACCTACCTGGGCAACTACCGCGTCATGCACCGCATGCTGGACGAGATGGGCGTCGCGCACACCCTGCTCTCCGACCCCACCGAGGTGCTGGACACCCCGGCTGATGGCGAATTCCGCATGTATGCCGGCGGCACCAGCATGGCCGAGATGAAGGACGCGCCCAACGCCGTCACCACTTTCCTGCTGCAGCCGATGCAACTGGAAAAGACCAAGAAGCTGGTCGAGACCACCTGGACCCATGACGTGCCCAAGCTCAACATTCCGATGGGCCTGGAGTGGACCGACGAGTGGCTGATGAAGGTTTCCGAAGTCACCGGCAAGCCCATCCCCGCCAGCCTGGCCAAAGAACGCGGCCGCCTGGTGGACATGATGACCGACAGCCACACCTGGCTGCACGGCACGAAGTTCGCCCTCTACGGCGACCCGGACTTCGTCATGGGGCTAGCCAAGTTCCTGATGGAACTGGGCGCCGAGCCGACCCACATCCTGTGCAACAACGGCAGCAAGAAGTGGGACAAGGCGATGAAGAAGGTTCTGGCCGAGTCGCCCTACGGCGTCAACTGCAAGACCTACCCCGGCGCCGACCTGTGGCACATGCGCAGCCTGTGCTTCACCGAGAAGCCGGACTTCCTGATCGGCAACAGCTACGGCAAGTTCATCCAGCGCGACACCCTGCACCTGGGCAAGCAGTTCGAAGTGCCGCTGATCCGCATCGGCTTCCCGATCTTCGACCGCCACCACCTGCACCGCATGACCACCCTCGGCTACGAGGGCGCCATGTACCTGCTCACCACCCTGGTGAACGCGGTGCTGGAGCGTCTGGACGAAGAGACCCGCGGGATGGGGACTACGGACTACAACTACGACCTGGTCCGCTAACGCGGACAGGGGCAAGGAACAAGGAACAAGAGGCAAGGGAAACCTCCCTTGAACCTTGTGCCTTGAACCTTGCACCTGGAGAAATCGACATGGCCAACATCATGATTCGGCGCGGAAGTTCGGGTGAATACGTGTTCTACCTGCCCAAGCGCGACCTCGAGGACACCATCGTTTCGATGGAGTTCGACACCCCGGAGAAATGGGGTGGCGAGATCAAGCTCAACAACGGCGGCGCCTACCTGATCGAACCGCAGCCCGCCCCCGAACGTCTGCCCTATTCAGTGCGCGCCAAGCGCCTGGATGCGGCTGAATAAACGAAAGGAACCCATCATGGCACTTCAGATCATTGCCGAACTGTGCACCGCCTGCGCGGATTGCGAACCGGACTGCCCGACCGCCTCGATCCGGAGGAAGAAGGGGGTCTACATCATCAACCCCGATACCTGCACCGAATGCGAGGGCGATTACGACAAGCCCAAGTGCGTGCAGCTCTGCCCCATCGACGACTGCATCGTGGCGTTGGCGGCTTGACCATGAATGTCGGGTTATGGCGCGAGGCGCCTAACCCGACAACTCGCGAACCGCGTAACCCAACCAACCCGAACCCTCAAGAGGCCCACCATGACCACCATCACCAAAGCCGCAGCACTACGAATCGCTCTGGCCGCCAAGGCGCTGGCCGAGGTGAACCTGGCTGCGCTGACCATCAAGCTGGCCGAGCGCCTGGGTCTGCCCCTGACCGAGGAAAAACTGGCCACCGTCACCGTCGCCGATCTCAAGCTGATCCTCGGCGGAGAGGAAACCGTGGAGCCGGACGTCGACACCGCCAGTATCAAGCTCGCGGTGCGTTATCTCTGGGGCGAGAACGGCGATGACGCCTCCGTGCCCAAGCCGGAAGCCTATGTCGAGGGCGAAATGCCCGGCAGTCTGCGGGTCGCCGTCGCTTCCAACAGCGCCGACAACCTCGATGGCCATTTCGGCTCGGCCCCGCGCTTCCTGGTCTATCAGGTCGGCCGCGACCTCATCAAGCTCATCGACGTGCGTCCTACCCTGGTCGCCGACGACGCCGAGGACAAGAATGTCGCCCGCTCCGAACTGATCAGCGACTGCCAGATCGTCTACGTGCAATCGATCGGCGGCCCGGCCGCGGCCAAGGTGGTGCGCGCCAATGTCCATCCGATCAAGTTCCCGACGCCCGTCCCGGCGCGGGAGGCGCTCGCCCGCCTGCAAGGCACACTCGACGCGCCACCCCCCTGGCTGGCGCGGATCATGGGGGTGGAAGCCCGGAGCCTGGCCCAATTCGCGGTCGACGAAGCAACAGAAGAAGCCTGAACGCCATGACCGCCACAGCTCCCACCCTCGATGCCGCCATCCTGGCGGCGGTGGCCGCCCGCGCCGCCGAACTGGACCTCAGCGAAGCCAGCATTGGCCACCTGCGCCGGGAGTGGCCCGGCATCCATTTCACCTTCTGTGGCGAGGACGACGTTCCCGCCCGCTTGAACCCGGTACTGGAAGGAGAGGGCTTCAACCTCTATCTGGTCAGCAACGCGGATCATTGCGTCGCTTTCACCAGCGCGCCGGAGACCGCCACTGGCATCGTGCTGGCGAGCGTGTCGAACGACTGAAATCGCCTTAGGATAGCGCGAGTAACGCAACGCCATTGCGTCAAGGAACCGCAACCATGCCCGCCATCCTGTTTCTTCTTTCCCTCTGCTTTCTGAGTGGGTCAGTCCAGGCCGCCGAAGTCAGCGTGGCCGTTGCCGCCAACTTCACCGTGCCGATGAAAATCATTGCTACAGAATTCGCCAAGGACACCGGCCACCAGGCCAAGCTCGCATTTGGTGGCACCGGCAAGTTCTACGCCCAGATCAAGAATGGCGCGCCATTCCAGGTGTTCCTTTCGGCCGACGACGAGACGCCGGCCCGGCTGGCGCAAGAAGGGCAGGCGGACTCCGGCAGCTGCTTCACCTACGCCATCGGCACCCTGGTGCTGTGGTCGAGTCATTCCAATGGGGTCGATAGCCGGGGTGATGTCCTGCGAACGGGCCAGTTCAACAAGCTCGCCCTCGCCAACCCCAAGCTCGCACCCTATGGCAAGGCGGCGCTGGAGGTGCTGACCGGCATGGGGCTGCTGGACAGTCTCTCGGCGAAGTTCGTCCAGGGCGAGAACATCGCGCAGACCTGGCAGTTCGTCAGCACCGGCAACGCCGATCTCGGTTTCGTCGCGCTCTCGCAGGTGATGAAGGACGGCAAGATCAGCAACGGTTCCGCCTGGATCGTGCCCGCCAAGCTGCATACGCCGATCAGGCAGGACGCGGTGATCCTGAAGGCCGGCGCGGGTAACGCCGCCGCCGAGGCGTTGATGAAATATTTGAAGGGCGACAAGGCGAAGGCCATCATCCGATCCTACGGTTACGACATCTGAGCACCGCAGGCTGGGGTGGGCGACAGCAAACCCCAGCTGACTCCATCCCCACCTCACCGATGCCGGAGTTCGCGTACGCTTACTCCGGCTTGAACGCCACGCTCCTGCCGACGCATCAACCATGAATTCCGCCGACCTCGCCGCCATCTGGCTGACCTTGAAACTTGCCGGCGTCACCTCCGCGCTGCTGCTCCTGCTCGGCACCCCCATCGCCTGGTGGCTGGCGCGTACCCGGTCCGGCTGGAAGGGGCCGGTCGGCGCGGTGGTGGCGCTGCCGCTGGTGCTGCCACCGACGGTGATCGGCTTCTACCTGTTGGTGACCATGGGGCCAAACGGTCCGATCGGGCAGTTCACCCAGGCGCTCGGGCTCGGTGTCCTGCCGTTCACTTTTACCGGCCTGGTGGTGGCCTCGGTGTTCTACTCCCTGCCCTTCGTGGTACAGCCCTTGCAGAACGCCTTCGAGGCGATCGGTGAGCGGCCGCTGGAAGCCGCCGCCACCTTGCGCGCGTCGCCACTGGATACCTTCTTCAGCGTGGTCCTGCCGCTGGCGCGACCCGGCTATCTCACCGCCGGGGTGCTCGGCTTTGCCCATACGGTCGGTGAATTCGGCGTGGTATTGATGATCGGCGGCAACATTCCGGAACAGACGCGGGTGATCTCGGTGCAGATCTACGATCATGTCGAGGCGATGGAATACACCCAGGCGCACTGGCTGTCCGCCGGCATGCTGGGGTTCTCCTTCCTGGTGCTGCTGCTGCTGTACACCCTCAACCCGACCGGGCGGCGGAAATGAACCAGATTCGTGCCCGCTTCAAACTCGACCGCCCCGGCTTCTCCCTGGACGTCGATCTAGCCCTTCCCGCGCGCGGCGTCACCGCGCTGTTCGGCCACTCCGGTTCCGGCAAGACCACGCTGCTGCGCTGCATCGCCGGGCTGGAACACGTCCCCGGCGGTCATCTCAGCCTGGATGGCGACATCTGGCAGGATGCGTCCCGCTTCCTGCCGACCCATGCCCGGCCACTCGGTTACGTTTTCCAGGAAGCCAGCCTGTTTCCCCATCTGACTGCGGGCGGCAATCTGGAATACGGTCGCAAGCGGGCTGCCACAAAGATGGATCGGGCCACGCTCGATCACGTCATCGACCTGCTCGGCATCGGCCCGCTGCTGGAGAGGAGGCCGGACCAGCTCTCCGGTGGCGAGCGGCAGCGCGTCGCCATCGCCCGTGCCCTGGCGGTGAAGCCCAAGCTGCTGCTGATGGACGAGCCGCTGGCCGCACTCGACCTGGCGCGCAAGCAGGAAATCCTGCCCTATCTGGAGCGCCTGCATGAGGAACTCGACATCCCCGTCCTCTACGTCAGCCACGCACCCGACGAGGTCGCCCGCCTGGCCGACCATATCGTGGCGATGGAAGCCGGTCGCGCGGTCGCCTCCGGCCCGTTGACCGAAACCCTGGCTCGTCTCGATCTGCCCATCCGTCTCGGCGAGGATGCCGGCGTCGTGCTCGACGCGGTCGTGGCGGAACGGGACGCGCAATGGCATCTGACGCGCGCGGTGTTCGCCGACAACAGCGACGCGGGCGTCTGGGTCCGCGATGGTGGCCATGCCCTCGGCCATCGCGTCCGGGTGCGCATACTCGCGCGCGACGTCAGCCTGGCCGTGACCCGGCACAGCGGCACCAGCATCCAGAACATCCTGCCCGCCGTGGTCGTTGAACTTGCCGATGACAGCCATCCGGCGCTGGCGCTGGTACGCCTGAATGTCGGCGGCGCGCCCCTGGTGGCGCGGCTCACCCGTCGTTCCGCCCACGACCTCGCTCTGGCACCCGGCATGATCGTCTATGCCCAGATCAAGGCGGTAGCACTGATCGGCTGATCGGCCGCCATGCGGGATTGTCTGGTTTGTGACAATTTTGCTTTTCGTTTGTAGCAAGTGCCTTCCTCGACGGGCTGCTTATTCGAATAATCAATAAGTTGGCACTGTGTGCAGGTGGCATGTCGCTTGCGATGGTGTGGCGGTACCGAGCCGGACTGCCTCCGGCCTCACGGAGTCCCCACCATGGATATCGCCCCTTACCCCCGGGCAATGCGCCGCCACCATGGCTGAGCAGAGCCGTCGCCCCAGCCTGCATCTGGTCGAAACCTCGGCCGCGCCGCCCGATTGCGGCCGCTGTCCGCACCACGCGTTGCTGCGCGCCGGGCGATGCCAGCCTGGCGACCGCTGCCTCATCGCCCACAGCGGCCGGCAGATCGACCGCTTCTTGCGCCGCAACCCGGAGTACGCGGAGGCTTGCCTGGGCGATGCCTTCTGGGAGCGCCGCGCGATCGCGGTGCGGTATGTGCCGGTGGAACGGGTGGGCAGCCTGGTGGCCGATCCCGACGAGGTGGTCAGGCGCGCGGTGGCCATCCGTCTGCCGCTCGAACAGCTTGCCACCCTGATGCACGATCCGGATCGCGAGGTGCGCATCACCGTTGCCGCCCGCCTGCCGGCCGACCAGCTTGGCGGCATGATGCGGGACCCGGACTACCTGGTGCGTCAGCATGTCGCGGAGCGCATTCCGCATGGCCGCCTGCCTCGCATGGTGGACGACCCGGACCGGGAAGTGCGCCGCGCGGTGGCGCGTCGGCTGCCGGCCTTTGCCTTGAAGCGCATGGCCGCCGATGCGGAAGCGGAAGTGCGTCGTACCGTCGCGTCCCGCCTGCTGCCGGAAGACGCCGCGGCGCTGCTGGACGATCCCGACTGGGTGGTGCGACTGGAGGCCGCGCGTCGGGCGCCGGTCGCAGCCCTCGCCGGCCTGGTGGACGATCCCGAACCCGACGTGCGGGCGCTGGTGCGCGCCCGCCTGCACACCCCAACCGAACAGGATGAATCGTGATGAACAGCTGTGTCCCTGACAAAGCCACCGTGCAACGGCTGATTGCCGAAATCGAGGCCAGCACGCCACGCCCGCACCACGCCGGCCTGCTCGACGTCACCCGTCGCCTGATCCCGGACTGCCCCAGTCGCTTCGCGCTGACCCGGGGAGGCTGGTATCGCAGTGGCGGCATTCTTCGCGCCGATGGTGGCCGGGTCACGGACAGCGTGGAAGACTGGGTGACTCAGGAACTGTCCGATTGCGGCGATGACCTGGGTGAATTCATGGATCGCCATGCCGGGGGCGAGTTGATCGCCACGCGCCACACGGGCCGCACCCATTACTTCGTCGCGCCCTATGGCCCCGACCCGGCGGCGTTCCTGCAACTGGAGGTCGAGGAATTGCAGGAAGTGCTCGATCGCCGCCTCTGGGACGCCACGCTGCCGCCCGTTGACGCCCAGGAACTGATCGATCCGATCAAGCCGGCGTGTGTGCCGGCGCAAGCGGTGGGGGCGCCCCGCTATCTTTTCCGTCGGCTTACGGATCTGCGCAATGTGGTCGCGCGCCTGCAGTCCCCCGCGGGCAGTCTGCCGTCGCTCACCCGTTTCATGCGGGAGTGGGCCAACAGCCGTGGCGGGATCACTGCGCATTTCAGTGAACACTGGATCGTTGCGTTGCGTGAGCACCATGACCGCTACGACAACGTCGTGCTCACGGCCGTGCCGGTTTCCCGGCATGCCCGGGAACTCAAGCCCTTCCACTGGAACTGCGAATTGCGCGGTCTCGACGCGGCCGCGCAGTTGCGCGCCTTTGATCGCGCCGCCGGCTATACCGGCGCCTGGTATTTCCACCTGGTCGCCGGCGGCCTCACACCGCGTGAGTTGGCCACGGTACTGATTTATGACCTCGATTCCGGCTATGGCTATCTGAGTGACGCGGAGACCGCCCTGCTGCGGGGATGGCTGCGCGAGCCCTACTCGGTCTGAGCACGCGGCACGTCCCTCGCTTCAGGCGCCCGGAACCGCCAGCGGCGAAATCGGTTTCAGCTTCCAGATCTCGGCGTTGTATTCCAGCATGGTGCGGTCGGTGGAGAACTTGCCGCTGTGCGCGGTGTTGAGAATGCTCATGCGCGTCCAGCGCTCCCGGTCCCGATAGGCTACGGACGCCTGCTCCTGGGCATCGACGAAGGCACGGAAGTCCGCTGCCACCAGCCAGGGGTCGCCCGGGCTGCGGATGGCCTGGATGATAGGGTCGAACAGGCCCGCCTCGAAGTGATTGAAATGACCGGATTCCAGCAGGGTCATCACCCGCTTCAGGTCCGCGTCGGCTTCGATCAGGGCATTCGGATCGTAGCTGGCGCGGGTGGCTTCCACTTCCTCGGCGGTGAGTCCGAACAGGAAGAAGTTTTCATCGCCCACTTCCTCGCGGATCTCGATATTGGCGCCATCCAGGGTGCCGATGGTGACCGCGCCGTTCATCATGAACTTCATGTTGCCGGTGCCGGAGGCTTCCTTGCCGGCGGTCGAGATCTGTTCCGAGAGATCGGTGCCGGGGGCGATGATTTCCATCGCCGAGACCCGGTAGTTGGGCAGGAAGGCGACCTTGAGGCGGCCCGCCACCTGGTCGTCGTCATTGATCATTTCCGCGACCTTGCAGATCAGGGTGATGATGCGCTTGGCCATGAAGTAGCCGGGGGCCGCCTTGCCGCCGATCAGCACGCAGCGCGGTGTCCAGTCCTGATCCTCGCCGGCCTTGAGGCGGGCGTAGAGATGGATGACATGGAGGATGTTGAGCAACTGCCGCTTGTACTCGTGGATGCGCTTGACCTGCACGTCGAACAGCGCATCCGGGTCGAAGTCGACACCACAGTCATGCCGCACCAGGGTGGCCAGGCGTTCCTTGTTGGCGCGCTTCACCGCATGCCAGCGTTCGCGGAAGCCGGCGTCATCGGCATGCGGGGCGAGGCCGCGCAGATCGTCGAGGCGGTTGATCCAGCCGTCGCCGATGATGCCGTTGATCAGGCGCGACATCTCGGGGTTGGCGGAGGCCATCCAGCGGCGCTGGGTGACGCCGTTGGTCTTGTTGTTGAACTTGCCGGGCCAGAGTTCGTAGAAGTCGCGGAACAGGCCCTGCTGCAACAGTTCGGAGTGCAGGGCAGCGACGCCGTTGACCGAGTAACTGCCGACGATGGCCAGGTAGGCCATGCGCAACTGCGGATCCGGGCCTTCCTCGATCAGGGACATCCGGGTCAGGCGGGCGGTATCGCCCGGCCAGCGGCGGGAGACGATCTTGAGGAAACGGGCGTTGATCTCGTAGATGATTTCGAGCAGGCGTGGCAGCAGCTGGCCGAACAGGCGCACCGACCATTTTTCCAGTGCTTCCGGCAACAGGGTATGGTTGGTGTAGGCCATGGTGCTGGCGGTGATCTCCCAGGCGGCTTCCCATTCCAGCCCGTGCTTGTCCATGAGCAGGCGCATCAGTTCCGGCACCGCGCAACTCGGGTGGGTGTCGTTCAGCTGGAAGCAGTTCTTCGCCGCGAACTGGCTGAAATCGCGCCCATGCTGCTGGACCCAGCGGGCCAGCACATCCTGCAGGCTGGCCGAGGCCAGGAAATACTGCTGGCGCAGGCGCAATTCCTTGCCGTTCTCGCTGGAGTCGTTGGGGTAGAGCACCATGGTGATGTTCTCGGCGGCATTCTTGGCCGCCACCGACTCGGTGTAGGAGCCGGCATTGAACTCACCGAGGTCGAATTCATCGGTGGCCGCCGCACTCCAGAGTCGCAGCATGTTGACGGTGTCGTTGCGATAGCCCGGGATCGGCGTGTCGAAGGGCACCGCGAGCACGTCGTGGGTGTCCACCCAGCGCGCGTGATCGCGTCCATCGGCATCCTTGTAGCGCTCGGTGTGGCCGCCATACTTGATCCGCCGGGTGTGCTCCGGCCGCTCCAGTTCCCAGGGGTTGCCGTCGCGCAGCCAGTGGTCCGGTTCTTCCACCTGGTGACACTTCTCCACATGCTGGCGGAACATGCCGTATTCATAGCGGATGCCGTAGCCCATCACTGGCAACTGCAGGGTGGCGCAACTGTCCAGGAAACAGGCGGCGAGGCGGCCGAGGCCGCCATTGCCGAGGCCGGCATCCACTTCCACGTCGATCATCTCTTCCAGCTGCAGGCCGAGGCGACTCAGGCCGTTGCGCATGGTGTCTTCCAGGCCCAGATTGAGCAGCGCGTTGTTGAGCGTGCGACCCATCAGGAATTCCAGAGACAGGTAATAGGCGTAGCGGGCGTCGCTTTCCTCGTAACCATAGCGGGTGCGTTTCCAGCGCTCCATCAGCCGGTCGCGCAGCGTCAGCGCCAGGGCCTGGTAGGGATAGTGGCTGGAACGGCAGTGCTTGTCGCGGCCGTGGAAGTTGCCGAAATAGCGGCGGATGTCGAAGGTCAGCGCATCCTCGTCCATGCCCAGCGGGGGCAGTTGCGACAGTTCCGGCGTCGGCTGGCTCATGCGCAGGGGTTTCATTCGGTTCAGTTTCATGGCTGCGGTGCCTTTCTCGTTAGTCGATAGAAGTCATGTGTCGCACGTGTCGGGAAGCTGCGCGCGACACGCTCTGTTTTTTGCACAGGGTAGAGGTTCAACATACCACGAGCGAAAAAATGTCCTTCCCGGCACCGTGTCCGCTTGCGCGGGCGGACGGGTGAACCGGAGGGTTTTCCGCGTGGGGGAGGGAGTCATGGTTGGCGATAGTCCCGCAATAGCCAGAGCTGGTATTCCGGCTGGTAATCCGGATACAAGTCGAGGCGGATCGGGGGCAGGGCGGTGACCTGCACGAACCATCGCGCGAGCTGGCCGGCATCGCTGCTTCGGCTGACCAGGATGAATTCGCCGTTCGGGCTGTCGCGGAGGTCGGCGCTCAAGGCGTAGTGGTTGTCGCGGGCGCCGCTCGGGTTCAGGTAGCGCATGTCCGCGCTCCAGGGGCGCGCGTAATAGCGCAGCAGGGCGTGCAGCTTGCGGTCGTCGCTGAGCAGGCGGGCGCCCGGGTGGGCTTGCAGGCGCAGGGCGACCTGTTGCCCGAGTTCGCGGTAGCCGGTGAGGCGGCCATAGGGGTCGGTCTTGCGGGTGAGCTGGATGTCCAGCAGCCGGGTGATGTCGTGGGCGTGATAGATCCCGGCCGCCATCAGCAGATTCAGCGCCAGCGCGGCGATCAGCCAGCGGCGCCGCTGCTGGATGACCCAGGCCGCCGCGACCAGGGCGCTGGCGCCGACATAGGAAAACGCCGCCCAGTTGGCGAAGGCGCGCGACAGCAGGCTCAAGCCGATGAAGGCGGCCAGGGGCGCCAGGGTGAAGGCGGCGAGCAGGCGCAGGCGGCCATCGCCCAGCCAGGCGCGGGGACGGAACACCAACAGCAGTAGCCCCGCGAACAGCAACGGCCCGAACACCACGAACTGCGCCAGGAAGAATTCGAGCAGGGCGGCGGGATGGAACAGGCCGCGATCCAGTTGCGAGATCTCGGCGGTGTGGTGGACGCTGACGAAATGATGTTGCGCGTTCCAGACCAGGTTGGGGACCAGCATCAGCAGCGCGACCGCGGCCGCCACATAGGGACGCGGGTCGCGCAGGAGACCGCGCCGGCCCGGTTCGATCAGCAGCCAGGCGAGAAAACCGAGGCCGTAGAACACCATGCTGTACTTGGACATCAGTCCGAGGCCGAGGGCAACACCGAGCAACAGCCAGTCGCGCCAGCGTCCGGTCTCCAGGGCGGCGACGGTGAAATACAGCGCCAGGCACCAGAACAGCAGGAGGACGGTATCGGTGGTGATCAGCCAGGCCCCGAGCGACACCAGGGGCAGGGTGGCGAACAGCAGCGCGCTCCAGAACGCCATGGCCTCGCGTTGGGGGTGCGCGGCAAACAGGCGGCGTACCAGCAGGAACAGCACCCAGGAGGTCAGCGGATAGAGCAGCAGGGAGATGGCGCGCACGCCGATTTCGGAATCGCCGAACAGGGTGCGGGAAAGCCAGATCGCCCAGGCCACCATCGGCGGTTTCGAGAAATAGCCCCAGTCCGGTTCCAGTGCCCAGGTCCAGTACTGCGCCTCGTCGGCATACAGCTCCAGGTTGCCATGCCAGGCGGCGAGCAGCCGCCACAGCGCGATCAGGGCCAGGCCGGCGAGCAGGAGTGGCGCGCGGGACTTCACGGTCATGCCGCCTTCTCCAGCCGCCAGCCCGGCAGCAGGTGCGCGGCCAGCGCGACGATCGCGATGCCCTGCTCGAACGGCCGCGCCAGGGGGTAGCCGCTGTCGTAATCGAGGAACAGCACGAGGGCGGCGGCGATCAGGAACAGACGCATGACGAGCTGCGTGGCGGGCCGCGCCGCCCAGTTCAGTCGCCGCGCCCAGGCGAGCCCGAGCAGGCCCGAGAACCAGCCGCAGAGGATGCCGCCCGCGACGTCGAGTGGCCAGTGGGCGCCGACGGCGATCCGGGCAACTCCCACCAGCACGGCAAGGAGGACGACCCAGAGGGTCGCGCCGGTGGCGCGCAGGCCGGCCACCAGCACGGCGGCCAGCACGAAGATGCCGGCGGTGTGACCGGAGGGGAAGGCACCCGCCAGCAACACGCGGCCAATGACATGGGTTCGGTCGCCGAGGACCGCGTAGGGTCGCGCCACGTCCAGCGCGTCCTTGAGGCCATGCACCAGCAGGAGGGCGGGCAGGCTGGCGAGCAGCACCGCCAGCACCAGCTCCGGCCGCCGGCGCGGGAAGAACAGGACCAGGACCAGCGCCACCAGGGTGTCGCCGAGCACGGTCAGGTCGGACCAGAGCACCTCGGGCAAGCGCGCCGCCGCCTGGTTGAGGAACAGGAACGCTGCCTGGTTGCGAATCGGGTCACTCAGCGGCAACAGCGTCAGCAGCGCAACGGCCGGGAGCAGCCAGAGTGCGGTTGGGGGAGTGGGCCTCATTTCACTCTCGCCAGCACATAGCTGCGCTCGCGGAACACCACCTCGTTGCTTGGCAGTTCGGCGAGGCGGCTTTCCCGTGTCAGCACCAGATCGCCCGGGCGCGGTGCCCGCTTGTCCACCCGACGTTGCGCATAGGTCTGGAAGCTGGGCGTGTTGAGGCCATACAGCAGGAGGGGGCCGGGCAATTCACGGGCGAGCAGGCCGGCCCGTTTCACCGGCTCTTGCTGCACCTGGCCGACAATGGGCAGCAGGAACATCGCCACGGTCGCGCCCGCGAGCAGGCCGTTGGCGCAAAGCGCGAAACGGGTCGTGATCGGGCGCAACAGCAGCGGCAACAGGCTGACCACCAGGGCGCCACCGCACCATAGCCAGTAGGTGGGACCGAAATGGGTGGCGATGTTCCCGGCCAGCAACAGATCGTCCGGCTTCAGGCGCGGCACGGCGCGGTCGAGGAGAACCGGCACGGCGAGCAGCAGCGCGAAGGTGGCGGCGCCGGTGAGCGATATCAGCCAGCGCGTCGCCTGGTGTTCGGCTTGTGCCGCCAGGATCAGGACCAGGCCACCGTAGCCGTAATAGACGTAATGCGGCAACTTGGTACCGGAAAAGGAGAACAGCAGGAAGGCCAGCAGGAACCAGAGCAGGCCGAAACGCAGCAGTTCGTCTTGCCAGACCGTCTTCAGGCGCGCCAGCGCGATCAGCAGCAGGCCGGTGTGCGGCAGCAGCGAGATCAGCACCACCGGCACGTAATAGAAAGGCTTGCCGCCATGGCCTTCCATCGGCGTGTCGAAGCGCGACAGGTTGTGCTTGAAGAAGAAACCGCTGAGAAAGCCGGGGCCTTCGTGCCAGGTCTGGATGGCGAACCAGGGCAGCGCCACCGCCAGGAACAGCAGGATCGGGCCGGGTGCCGTCGCCCAGGCGAGGAAACGGCGCCAGTCGCCGCGCGTGGCGCACCAGAGGAAGAGGGCGCCACCGGGGATGGCCAGCGCGATCGGGCCCTTGGTCAGGAAGCCCAGCGCCATCGCCAGCCAGGCCAGGTAGAGCCAGCCGCGCTTGTTTTCCCGCAGCCACAGCCAGGTGGCATAGCCGGAACAGGCCAGCCAGAGATTGAGCAGGGCATCCGCCGTCGCCGCCCGGGTGATGATGACCAGACCGGCGGCGGTGGCGATGACCAGCGCCGCAACCAGGCCGGCGCGCGGGTCGCGCACCCGCCTGACGAAGCCGTAGGTGGCCAGGATCCAGAGGCTGGAGGCCAGGGCCGAGGGCAAGCGCCAGATGAATTCGCCGTGGCCCCACAGGCTCACGGCGGCGGCCTGCAGCCAGTAGATCAGGATGGGCTTGTCGTAGCGCGGCTCGCCCAGCAGGTAGCTGGAGAGAAAGTCACCGCGCAGGAACATCTCCGTGGTGGAGGCGGTGAACGCGCCCTCATCCAGGTCGAACAGCGGCGGGGTGCCGAGGGCGAAAAACGGGAACAGCGCCAGGACCGCCAGCAACAGGCGATCCCGGGTCATTTTTCGGAAGGTTCGCGCAACAGGTACTGCGCCTTGCCGCCGGGTTCGTGCCAGATGCGGGTAAGCAGTTCACCGAGGATGCCCATGCCGATGAAGTTCGCGCCCATCAGGGTGAACATCACGCCCATCTGCAAGAGCGGGCGGCCGCCGATGTCGGCATGGGAAAACAGCTTGTGCCCGGCCAGGTAGAGCAGGATCAGCAGGCCCGGGAAGAACATCGCCGCACCGATGCCGCCGAATGCATGCAGCGGCCGATGCAGGAAGCGCAGCATGAACTTCACCCAGACCAGGTCGAGCAGCACCCGGATGGTGCGGTCGATGCCGTACTTGGACACCCCCTTGGTGCGCGGGAAGTGGTTGACCTCGGTCTCCATGACCTTGGCGCCATACTCGTGCGCCAGCGCCGGGATGAAGCGATGCAGCTCGCCATAGATCTTCACGTAGCGTACCGCCTCGCGCCGGTACAGTTTCAGCGAACAGCCATAGTCATGCAGGTTGACGCCGGTGACCTTGGAAATCAGGCGGTTGGCGATCTTCGAAGGGAATTTGCGCAGCAGCGCCTTGTCCTTGCGGTTCTTCCGCCAGCCGGAAATGATGTCGACCTCGGGGCGCGCATCGAGCATGTCCAGCAGGCGCGGAATGTCAGCCGGGTCGTTCTGCATGTCGCCGTCGATGGTCACCAGCACCTCGCCGCGCGCCGCGTCGAACCCCGCCTGCATGGCGGTGGACTGGCCATAGTTGCGGCGCAGGAACAGCGGTCGCAGCCAGGGACGGGTCTTGGCCAGTTCCGTCAGCAGGGTGTCCGAGCCATCGCGCGAACCATCGTCCACACAGATGAACTCCCAGCTTTTCGCCTGCGCCGACATCACGGAATCGACCTTGTCGACCAGATCCGGCAGGTTTTCGTGCTCGTTGTAGATGGGGGCGATCAGGGAAACGTTGATACTGGCTGAATCCGTCATGGCGGCGGGAGGGCTTGAATGGGGTGGGGCGAGTCTACTGGGAACGCTGGGCAACGGGAAAGGAAAGCGGCCCCGAAGACGCGATCAGGTGCCAGCGGGTGGCCCGGCGTCCTCATTCACCGCATCGATTTCCCGGCGATGGCGGCGATACAGGCCGATGCCGATCAGGCTGGATGCCACGAACAACAGCACCGCCAGGGTCAGGCGCAATTCCGGATCGAGATTGACGCCGCTACCGGCCAGCGCGAACACCAGGTTCTGCGGCAGATAGCCGAGGCCGGAGCCGGCGAAGAAGGGCAGGGCGCGAACGCTGGACACGCCGGCCAGCAGATTGGTGCTGGCGTTATGGCCCACCGGCAGCAGGCGGATCACCAGAGACATGCTGAACGGGTGGCGATGCAGGAAGGCATCCAGCTTGCGGATGCGACCGGGAAACCGCTTCTGGACGAAGCCACGCCCCAACCAGCGCGCATAGAAGAAACCGAAGACGCAGCCCAGCACGGTCGCCAGTGTCGCCAGTACGGTGCCCAGCGCGAAGCCCCAGGCATAACCACCGAGAAACGCCACGATCTGGCGCGGTACGCTCAAGGCCGTGGCCAGGCCACCCACCGCCAGGAACAACAGGATGCCCATACCCCCCTTGCCGCGCACCTCGCTGTCGATCCAGTGTTGCGAAAGCATGTTGGCGAACTGGAAATGGCTGGCGAGGAAGCCCAGCAGCGCCAGCGAGGCGAGCATCACCAGACCTTTGAGCAGGACACGGAAGGTCATGTCGAAAGCCCGGCTGGGTCGGGCAAGTGTATGGGCAGGGGCATGGCGGAAGGCTGGACGAATCAGGTCGGCGGATTCTAGCAGCGGCCGGATTATCCAACTCCAGCCGGTTTCAGCCTTGCCATGCCCGGCCCCTCCGTGTATTCTCCGCCGCCTTCCGGAGAGGTGGATGAGCGGTTTAAGTCGCACGCCTGGAAAGCGTGTGTAGGTTAATAGCCTACCGCGGGTTCGAATCCCGCCCTCTCCGCCAGGACACACCAAAGTTATTGATCCAAAAGAACTTCATCATCATCAGCGGTTTTGGTCCAGTTGCGCCGATGCATGGCCGGAGCTGTTCCGGCAGAGCTGTCGAGATGCTCGCGGGCGCTGCGGCCGGCCCGCCGGGATCATTACTACACGGCGGTTCCCGCTGAGTTCAAGACTGACTTATCCCAGACAGTGTTACCCCGGACGGATTCGCTCGCGTCAACGAATCATGCTATCGGTGCGGGGGCCTGCGCCTGATCCCGCTTCGATCTTGTTCATTGCCCCGTGAATACCCAGGTGGCCGGCTTCCGCGGCATCACCAAATGGAAAGGGCCGGATCCAGGATCCGGCCCTTTGTGCCTTGTCGGGCTGGCACACCCGCTAGCTTCAGACTCCCGAAGTGGTCGTCGAAGTGGCCCCGTTACACGGGCCTGATGGAAGCGGCCAGTTTGCCCTTGGGCCCGGTCTTGACCTCATAGGAGACTTGCTGTGCCTCCTTGAGCGACTTGAAACCGCTGTCCTGAATTTCCGAAAAGTGGGCGAACAGGTCGTCGCCACCATCGTCAGGGGTGATAAAGCCAAAACCTTTGGCGTCGTTGAACCATTTAACAGTACCGGTAGACATCTACATTCCTTCTTGAAACAAAAAATCCGGACTCGCGCCCGGTTGGGTGCGGTGGCATCAAGGTCTGTAGGGCGGTACTGAAGCGACGGTGCCGTTGCCGGCTGTGACTGCTGAACTGAAACTACACGTCTTGAATTGACTGCCAGCCCACCCTACGCGGATCGGTGCGAATAAGCAATTTTTATATATCGCCAAAAAAATACTTATGGCATGCGCTCATGCCCTGAGTGTTCCCCCCGCGCCGCCCTGATTGGTGCTGGATGCAGTCCGCTCGGGCCGATGAAGCCGCGCCAGCCCGTCATCCCGGACTATGATGCTGCATGGATCACGGCGAAAAATTCAATGCCTGGACGCATCTGGCCGGGGCGGTGCTGGCCGTCTTCGGATCTGTCGTGCTCATCGTCCTGGCCGCGCGTGATGGCGACCCCTGGAAGATCGTCAGCGTCGCGATCTACGGCGCGACCCTGGTGCTGCTCTACAGTTTCTCGGCGCTCTATCACAGCCTGAGCGGTCGAACGAAAGGCATCCTGCGCAAGCTGGACCACATCAGCATCTATCTGCTCATTGCCGGCACCTATACGCCGTTTTGCCTGGTGACCCTGCGCGGCCCCTGGGGCTGGTCGCTGTTCGCGGTGGTGTGGGCATTGGCGGTGCTGGGCATGCTGCAGGAACTGAGGCCAATGAAGGGCGCGCGGGTCCTGTCGGTGGTGATCTATTTCGTGATGGGCTGGGTGGTCATCGTGGCCCTGGCGCCACTCCAGCGGGCGCTGGGGCCGGCCGGTTTTGCCTGGCTCGCCGCCGGTGGCGTGTTCTACACCACCGGCATCGTCTTCTATGCGCTCGATGGCCGCATGCGTCATGCACATGGCGTCTGGCACCTGTTCGTCCTCGCCGGCGGCGCCTCCCACTACGTCACGATCCTGCGCTACGTGTTGTAGGCGTAACCGGGTTCGGGGCACTCGAGTTGCGGTGGGGATTCGAGACTTTCTTGTCGACTAATATTCACTTTTGTCTACAGTCAGTATTGTAGGAAAGTAATGCTGCGCATCCCGAGTGGTGTGGCATCTGCGGGCGCGCACGCTCTGGCAACCAATCGGAGGAGACGGCCATGAATGACTTTCGGACCGCGCTGATCGCGGTGTTCACCCTCCTGGCATGGGCCTTTTCGGCACTGGCAGGCGCGCAAGACCTCTACAACCCCGCCAAGCTCTACTACACGGTGTTCTACAAGGAAACGAAATCCGGTGATTGTTACACGCGTACGGTCTACTCACAACACTTCTCGAATGGGCGGGAGGCGCAGTTGGCCACGACACCTGCCGGTTTCAAACGCTACGGTGCGTGGTGCTGGAAGAAGCCAAATGAAAACTGCGACAAGGAAATCGTGTGGCATGAGCTTCGCCCGTGGTGTCAGAACAGCGGATGCCGGCTGGGCATATACAAGGATGCCGTTGTTTGCGACAAGAAGCGCTAGAGCACCGCGATCGGGCTGTCGCGTCTGGCATGGCCGCGCCCTGGATGGAACTGACCGGAGGATTCGCAATGAAAGCGCCTGTCTTTAGGGCACATGGGTCAAGCAGGGTGGATTGGCGGCAGCTGCCGCGGTTATTCCTGCTGGCGGTGATCGCCTTGTCAGGCTCGCTGGGAGGGCTTGATGCAAGGGCGACGGCATACGAAGAGGTGGAGTGCCAGAGCCCCGATCCCCGGAGCACGCAGGTCTGGAAGAACTTCGAGAAATTCGTCGTCGAGGAGTACGGCAACAAGCGCCGCCTCAACGGTGATGTGCTGGCCGTGGCCCTGGGGCATGCGCTGGGGCGCGTGGCACTGGCGCAGCATGATGACCTCTCCCGGCAGCAGGCCGTCGCCTGTCTGCAACGCGGCGTCGCGCAGTTCTATGCGCAGACCAATCTCGTCTACTACGGCAGCGAGGCCGAAGCCATGCGGCGACGGCTGCGTGATTTGGTCAGGGAAGCGTCGTGGGGCGCCCAGGACGACCTGGTGCGGGAATACACCGGCGTCACTTCCACACGCCCCGCCTATGCCGTATTGGGTGTTTCCGGACCACCACCGAAACCCGCTTTGCAGCCATCCGTCACGCCCGCGCCCCGTTACCCGGTTTACCCTCCAAGCCAGCCGCATAGCCCCCGGATACCGCCGGAGACCGAATATTGCAAGCAGGGGGTCTATTCCGGATACAGCGTTGACAAGGCCAAGTTGCTGATCGCGGAGGCCGTGGCCGCGGAGCGGTATTTGCCGCCAGACTGTTACAACACCACGGACTATCTTGCCTGCAGGAAAGTCAGCGATTTGCTGCATTCGGCAATCGATCAACTCACGCAAGTGCTTCTGGTCTCCCGCAGCCCTGTGGGAGAAGGTTGCCGGTACTGTGACCTGAAGGTTCACGGCTACTCGAGACTGGGCTACACCATCGACAGGATCTCCAAGCGGCTGTACCAAAAAGGGTATCGAACGCCACCGCCAGCGGACATGGGTGGGCACTATTCAAGGCTGGAAAAGGAGGATCCATGCACAAGGTCACCGTCGCCCGGTGCTCTGTCGATCAGCCCGGTCAGCCGGAACGATTGCCCGCAACACTGTGACGACGCCGCGCCTCGATGCAGCTACGCCTACTACGTGGCAAGAACCCGGACGTGCGGCTGGCAGGATGACCAGGCCGCGCCGAACCTGCATGCCCTCGAGACAGCGGATATCTGGGATCGTGCCCGGCGCAGGTGGATCACGCGGGCGGACATCGCCGACATGGAGTTGGGCACCAACCGACCGGGCAGGGACTACACGTCCTTCCTCCTGGACAGGGACGATCCCGCGCTGTGTCGGGACGCATGCATGACAGATGCCCGCTGCAAGGCGTGGACCTACGTCAAGCCCGGGGTTCAGCATCCCCGTCAGGCGAAATGCTGGTTGAAAAGCAGTGCTCCCGCGCCAGAGCCTGCCCATTGCTGCATCTCGGGAAAGAAAGACGGGCAGCCTGCCGGAAAGACGGGTTTTTACGTGGTCAAGGTTGCGGGCCAGGGGTGGCGCAAGCAGGGGAATTCGGGCAGGAAGATCGACGGTTACAAGAAGTTCGTGATCAAGTTGGACGACACGGTCAGCAAGCCCATTGCCTACCAGTTCTACCTGGCGTTGCCTGTAAAGAACGACATGCAAAGTTATTTCCGCAGCTGGCGGGACGATGCGCGCAAGCGCAGCGCGGCGGCCTGTTCCAAGCCTCCGCCGATGTGTCCCTGCGCCCCGGACCCCGATATCTGGATCGGAGACCCACGGTACGCAATCGAGGCAGGCCCATTCAAAACGTACGACGAAGCTCGCGCCGCGAGTGGAGACCCGTATATTGCCAATGGGCAGCCGGGAAGCAGCAAGCAGTGGCGTCATGATGACAATCACCGGAAAGATGAAGTCGAAAGGGATTGCCGCAACATGGGCTACCTGAGGTGACGATGGGATCGGGCGTGTCGGTCCAGGACTCCAGCTTCGCCGTTCTGGCGGCCATCTGGTTGCTGGTCACGCTGCCCCTGGCGTGGCTGGTGGCCTGGGAGTTGGAAGTCACGACCCACGCTCTGCGTCTTGCCGGCGCCAGCGATGCGCTACCGATCCTGACACGCGGATATTTGTTTCTCGGGACCTCGGGTATCTATCTGGTTGCCCTGTTACCCGGCTTGCTGGGGCTCGCCTTGCGCCCGTCGCGCGCCTCCCGCGTCGCGGTCATCGCGTTGACGGTTGCGTTGGTCGCAAGCCTATATTTTGTTTTCCTGGGCTTGCTGGCGGCCATGCTGGCTTATGTAAAGGTGTTGCTCTGATGGCTGTCTTGGCGCAAAACCTGTCATCTCAAGGTCGAATTCGAGGCTGAACATGGCCATGCGTGCGCATAGAAACCTCGCCATGCTGGTGATCGGTCTCTGGTATGCATTGCTTGGGGTGATGTTCCTGATCGTGCGGCCGGAGCTTGCCTATAGCTACGGCCATTGGCTTGGCGAATTTGCCGGGCACCTGCCCCAACTCACCTTGACGTTGAGCCTGCCGGTCCTCGGACCCGCCTTCAGCACGCCCTCCCAGGATTACGACAGCGTGTTCTGGCTGGTCTGGGGCGCGCTCTTGCTGCCGCCCTTGATGCTGCTGCGTCTGCTCTGGCGCGCGGAGGATTCCTGCTCGCTGACGACGGTGCTGCTCTGGGGAGGCGCCCATGCGCTGTTCACCTGCATTCTTGGCGTGATGGTTGCCTTGGGCCTCTGGCTGCCGTTCTCGGTCGCCTGATCGGGCCACGGACATGGTCGAACCCGGCAATGCTCCAAACACAGGCCACCCGGGCGAGGCCGGTTCGGATGCCGCAAGCAAGACATGCATCGCACAGCTTCTGAAGGGGTTCGAGCTGATCCTGGGTGACGGGTCAGCGCGCGCGCTGCATCAGGCTTCGGAGGCTTTTTACCATGCCATCCTCAGCGATGAGATCCGGCCTGAATCCTACGTTGGTCTGGGGTTGTGCTGCTTGAACCTGGGGGATGCGGGACGCGCCCTGCGTTATTTCGATCTTGCTCTGGTGCATGGTTTCGGTTCAGGCGCATACGCCAGCCTCACCTATGAATGCGATGACCCGCACGGCCAGACGCAAAGCTTCGACATCGATCTGGATGCCGTGCTGGGTTGGCGTGCCGCATGCCATCTTGCGCTTCATGCGCCGGCAGCCGCCGCCAGGGAACTGGCCCGCGTATCGAACGACCCGGCGCTTGAATTGCGCCCAGGACTCGCCGTGCTGCAGGGCAGGATCCGCCTGGCTGATGGTGATCTTGCCGGCGCACAGCGGTGCCTGGGTGAAGCGCTGGCGTGGGACCCCGAGGAGCCGGATGCGCATTTCCTGCGCGGCCAGCTGCACGCGCAGCGCGGCGACTTGCCGGCGGCGCTTCGCGCCTATTCGCGGGCGATCAACATTGATCCGGGCGAGGTCGATTTCAGAATCGCCAGAGCGGGAGTGCTGATCACCTTGGGCAACCATGAGCGGGCCAGGGAGGATCTCGCGGCCGCCCGGGAGCAACTGGCGGAGCAATTTCCCCAGCCAGAAAAGGAGGCCTTGCTCGCCACCCTGTGTCACAAGGTTGCCATGGGCTAGTTCGCCAGCTCCCGATGGTGTTGGAGCGGGAGGTCAGGCCGGGCCGGTAGCGGGTGCTGAACCGGACGTCGCGTGGCTACCTTGGTGCATCACAAACTGCCACGTTCACGACCACCATGTGTTCGATCTGGTCATCGACCAGGGGGATTGCCATGCCGTCCTGGCCGATGCCGTCGACCGTCAGGCCGGTTGGCACGGGGCTGTCGGGGCCGGTTTGGCTGACGGTGATGTGGTAGACCGTCTCCCGATAGCGGTAGTGGACCTTGAAGCCTGGCCAGTGCGCGGGCAGGCAGGGCGCGAGATGCAGCCGGTCCGTCTCCAGGCTCAGGCCGAGCAGGGATTCGACGACGAGCCGATACATCCAGCCGGCCGAGCCGGTGTACCAGGTCCAGCCGCCGCGGCCGGTGTGGGGTGTGACGGCGTAGACGTCGGCGGCCATGACATAGGGCTCGACCTTGTAGGTGGCGATGGCCTCCTCCGATTTGGCATGGTTGGCCGGGTTGATCAGGGTGGTCAGTTCCCAGGCGCGCGCGCGGTCGCCGAGCGCGGCGAAGGCCATGGCGGCCCAGATGGCGGCGTGGGTGTACTGGCCGCCGTTCTCGCGCACGCCGGGCACGTAGCCCTTGATGTAGCCGGGGTCCATGTCCGATTTGTCGAAGGGCGGATCGAGCAACTGGATCAGGCCGGCGTCGCGGCGCACCAGGTGCTGGTCCAGTGCGTCCATGGCCTGGCGGGCGCGCTGGCTGTCGCCCGCGCCGGACAGCACGGCCCAGCTTTGCGCGATGGAATCGATCCGGCATTCGCTGTTTTCCGCCGAACCGAGCGGGCTGCCGTCGTCGAACCAGGCGCGCCGATACCAGGCGCCGTCCCAGGCGTGGCGTTCCAGGTTCTCGCCCAGGCGCGCAGCTTCGGCGGTGCACAATGCGGCGAACTCGGGATCGGCGTGCCGCTCCGCCAGGACGCCAAACTGGCGCAGGACTTCGTAGAGGAAGAAGCCCAGCCAGACGCTTTCGCCCTTGCCCTCGATGCCGACCCGGTTCATGCCGTCGTTCCAGTCGCCGGTGCCGATCAGCGGCAGGCCGTGCTCGCCGTAACGCAAGCCGTGGCGGATGGCGCGCACGCAGTGTTGGTAGAGGCTGTCGCTGAAGTCTGAACGGCCGGGCAGGTCGTAGTAGGAGTCGTCTTCCGGGTTGAGCGGGCGGCCTTCCAGGAACGTGATGGATTCATCGAGCACGCCGGTGTCGCCGCTGCTCGACACGTAGCGGCAGGTGGCCAGGGCCAGCCACAGGTAGTCGTCGGAACAATGGGTGCGCACACCCCGGCCGGCCGGCGGATGCCACCAGTGCTGGACATCGCCCTCTTGGAACTGGCGGCCGGCGCAGAGCAGCAGTTGCGCGCGCAGCAAGCGGGGCTCGGCATGCACCAGCGCCATCGCGTCCTGCAACTGGTCGCGGAAACCGAAGGCGCCGCCCGACTGGTAATAGCCGCTGCGCGCCCACATCCGGCAGGCCAGGGTCTGGTACAGCAGCCAGCCGTTGACGAGCACGTTGAGCGACTGGTCCGGGGTCTCCACCTGGACCGCGCCGAGGATGTGGTTCCAGTACTGCCAGACCGCTTCCAGGGCGTGGCGCGCCGCATGGCTGCCACGGAAGCGATGCACCAGTTGGCTGGCCTCGTCGCCGCCGGGATTACCGCCCAGGCCCAGGCGGAAGACGATCTCGCGTTCCTGGCCGTCGGCCAGGTCGAAGGCCACCTGGATCGCGGCGCAGGGGTCGAGGCCGCTGCCTGCCTTGCCGCTCAGGTGTGTGCGCCGCAGCGCCGCCGGGTTGGCCAGGCTGCCGTTGCGGCCGATGAATTCGGTGCGGTTGCAGGTCACGCTGCGGTTGCTGTCGTCGACGTCGAAGAAGGCGACCCGGTCGGGGAACTCGCTGTTGTATGGGTTGCGGGCGTAGAGCGCGCCACTGTAGGGATCGGCCTCGGTGGTCACGTGCATGAGCGATTTCGGCCGCAGGTCGCCCAGCACCCATTCCACGTAGCCGGTGGCGGACAGCCGGCGCGGCCGGCCGGATTCGTTGCGCACCTTGAGCACGGAAAATTTCACCGCCGCATCCAGGGCCACGTAGACCCACAATTCCGAACGGATGCCGGCCTCGGTGTGCTCGAACACGCTGTAGCCGAAACCGTGCCGGCTGACGTAGGGCGTCGTCCCCCGGCGGGGCAGCGACGTCGGCGACCAGAACCGGCCGGTTTCCTCGTCGCGCAGGTAGAACGCCTCGCCGCCCGGGTCGGAGACCGGGTCGTTGTGCCAGGGCGTGAGGCGGAACTCATGGGCGTTCTCGCCCCAGGTGTAGGCCTGGCCGCTCTCGGAGATGACGCTGCCGAACTGCGGATTGGCCAGCACGTTCACCCAGGGCGCCGGGGTGACCTGCGCGGCCGTGGTGGTGATGACGTATTCGCGCCCGTCCGGGGTGAAGCCGCCGAGGCCGTTGCCCAGGATCAGGTCCTGGCGCGGCAGTGCGGGGACGGCGGGCGCATCGTCCAGGTCGGTTCGACTGGCGACCAGGCGCGGCACCCGCACTTCCGCCAGGCCGGGGCGGTTGATTTGTTCCGCCAGGGTGCCCCGGCTGTCGCTGAGGATGACCCGGGCGACAGTCTGGAACAGGGTGCGGTCTTCTTCCGAGATCTGTTCCGCAGAGCGTACGAAGATGCCGCCGGGCCGGTCCATCGCCTGGGTTTCCAGGCCCACCGCCACCAGGCCGAGGATCTGGTCCTGCAGCACCTGCCGGTAGCCGGCGCGATCCTCGTTCCAGATCACCAGGTCCACCGCCAGCCCTTTCAGGCGCCAGTAGGCATGGGCCTGGATGAGCTGGCGCACCAGTTCGATGTTGGCCAGGTCGGCAATACGCAGCAGCACGATGGGCAGGTCGCCGGAAATGGCATAGCCCCACAGGCCGGATTGCCCGCGCCGGTTGCGCAGCAGCACGCTGGCGTCGGCGCGCAGGGCGGCATTGGCATGGATGACCGAGTTGGCCAGGCGGCCGTAGAGCTGGGCGTCCGCCTCGCTGGCGTTGATCTGGCGCAGCAGCACCTGGGCGTGGGTCCAGGCCAGTTCGAAGACGCGGTCGGCGAGGCGCCGGTCCTGATATTTTCCGGCCAGGTCCAGGGCCGCATCGCGGCTGTCAGCGATGCCGTAGACCAGGTCGACGTGGGCCGATTGTCCCGGCAAGAGGGTGAGCCGGCCGCGGATGGCCATGACCGGGTCGAGCACCGAACCCTGGCTGCCGGACAGCGCCGCGTCGGCATCCAGCGCCCGCGGAGCGGCGAGGTCGCGGCCGCGGCCGATGAAACGGGCGCGGTCGGTCTCGTAGGACAGTCCGCCCACCTCGGCGTCGTGCACCGCCATCAGGTGGAACAGCCAGGGCGTCGACTCGTTGCGCGAGCGGGGCCGGCGGCTGCACAGGATGGCGCGACTGGCCGCGACGATCTCGGTCTGCACGAACAGTTTGCTGAACGCCGGGTGCAGGGCGTCGGCCGCGGGATCCGCCAGCACCACCTCGGCGTAGCTGGTGGCCTCGATGGTGCGGGGCACGGCGGCACGGTTGGTGATGCGCACCCGGCGCAGTTCGATGTCATCCTCCGGCGAGACGACGATATCGGTATGGAGATCGAAATCGTAGCCGGGGCCTGTTTCGCGGCGGCGGAATTCGGCGCGGCCTTCGGAGAAGATCGCTTCATAGTGTTCCGCGTGCCGCAGGCCGGGCTGGTGGGTGCTGGTCCAGACCGCGCCGCTGTCGACCTCATTGGCCAACACGCGCAGGTAACAGAAGCTGCCCCAGGGGTCGCGGGTGGTGTCTTCGCGCCAGCGGGTCACGGCGAGGTCGCGCCAGCGGCTGTAACCACCGCCCGCTTGGGTGACCATGACGTGATAGCGGCCGTTGGACAGCAACTGCACTTCCGGGATCGGCGTGTCCGGGCTGGTCAACACCCGGATCGGCATTTGCGTGCTGTCTGCTCCGGCCTGGGGATGGGTGAGATCGGCGGTGTGGGCATAGAACGCCGAGGCCCGTGGGATGCGCTCCTGCAACAGCAGCAGGGTGGCCTGGAACAGCGGGTCGGCGGCAAAGCGGCGCTGCATGGGCTGGTCCAGGAGCAGCCAGGCGAGGGCGAGCAGGCTCATGCCCTGGTGATGGGCCATGTAGGAGCGCACCAGGGTGTGCGTCTCGCCGCGCCGTTGCCGGACCGGGGTGTAATCGATGGCCTCGTGCAGGCCGAACCAGCCTTCCGCCCCGATGGTGGCGAGCCGTTGCAGATTTCGGCAGGCCGCCTCCGGGGCCACCATCAGCGCCAGCACCGTGGCGTAGGGGGCGATGACCTGATCCTCGGCGAGGCCGCGTTTCAATCCCAGGCCGGGCACGCCGAAGGCGCGGTACTGGTAGTTGAGCTGGGCGTCCACCGTGTTGTAGCCGGATTCCGAAATGCCCCAGGGCAGGCCGAGCTGGTCGCCGTACTCGATCTGGCGCGCCACTGCTGCCTTGGCAGTCTGGTCGAGCAGGGTATGGTCGTAGTTCGGCATCACCAGTTGCGGCATCAGGTACTCGAACATCGAGCCGCTCCACGACAGCAGGATCGGCTCGCCGCCGGCGCGGGTGAGCAGGCGCCCGAGGGCGAACCAGCTTTCTTGCGGCAGTTGCCCCTGGGCGATGGCGATAAACACGCACAGGCGCACTTCCGAGGCCAGCAGGTCGTAGTAGCTGGCATCCAGGCGGCGCTCGTCGACGTTGTAGCCAATGGAGAGCAAGCGCGACGACTTGTCGTAGAGGAAGCCGTATTCCATGTCGGCAAGTTCGCCGGCCAGCAGGGCCAGGCGCTGGATGGACTCGATGCGCGCCTGGGCAAGGGCGCTGGCCTGCCCGATGGCGTCACGCAGCGCGACCGACTCCGGGTGGTCGGCGAGGCGAGCCGACACGGCCACATCGAGCCCGGCCAGGGCGCGCAGGGTCGGGATGGCGTCGAGTTCGGGCGGGTCGCCGATGCCTGCCGTCAACGAGGGCAGCTCGGTCCAGGGCGCCAGCGAGGCCAGTTCGTCGCGCAGCGTCCGGCATTGCCGGGTCAGCGTGCCGGCCCACCAGGCCGCTTCGCCCTCGGGTGCACCGGTCAGTTCGGCGCTGATCGCCTCGGCGGCGTGCAGCAGGCGGTCGAGCCGGCGCCGTGCCGCCGTGAGGGTGGTCGGCGGCGCCAGGCTGGCGGCTTCCAGGTCCTGCCGGAATCGCGCCAGCGCGACCGGCGCGTCGGCCACCGCTGCCGCCGCCACGATACCCAGGGTATCGGCCAGGCCCTCCAGCCAGCGCGGCTCCAGGATGGGGCGGTCGAGCAAGGCCGTCAGGCCCGGGCGCAAGGTCAGCAGATGGCCGGCCAGATTGCCGCTGTCCACCGTCGAGATGTACGCGGGTGGCATCGGTTTCAGGGTCTGGGTGTCATACCAGTTGAAGAAATGACCGCGGTGACGGTCCAGTCCGGCCATGGTCGCCAGGGTGTGTTCCGTGCGTTCGAGCAGCGGCCCGGCCGGGATGTAGCCGAAATCGTACGCGGCCAGGTTGGCCAGCAAGGCCATCCCCATGTTGGTGGGTGAGGTGCGATGGGCAAGTTGGGCCGCGCGGTATTCCTGATAGTTGTCCGGCGGCAGCCAGTGGTCCTCGGGACCGACGAAAGTTTCGAAGAAGGCCCAGGTCTTGCGCGCGATGCGGCCGAGAAAGCGGGTCTGCTCGATGCTCAGGCTGGCCTCGCGGCGGGCCAGGGGCAGGCTGATCCACCAGGTGATGGCGGGAGAGACCAGCCACAGCAGCAGGATGGGGCCGGCCACGGCCAGCGCGGCCGGATTGGACAGCGCCAGATAGAGGGCGCAGCCGGCGCCGAGCAGGGGCGCGAACGCCATGGCGCGGAATGACGCGGCGAGGTCGCTGCGGCTTTGCCGTTCCTGGTCGCCGGAGGGGCTCCATTCCAGCAGCCGCTGATGGCTGAACAGCAAACGGCCAAGGGTGCGCAGGATTGCATCGAGGCTGTAGAACGCCTCGTGGGGCAGGGTTGCCAGGTTGAATCCGGTCTGGACGAGGCGCTGGCCGGCGCCACGGGTGGCGGCGGCGAGATGCTGGCCCCAGCGCATGTCGTCCGGCTTGCGCAGCCCATCCAGAACGGTGGCCAGCACCGGCTGGACCAAGAGGATGCCGAGCACCGCCAGGGTCCAGAACGTGGCCGACGGCAGCGCCCAGCCCAGCACCAGGAGCAGCGTCAATCCCGCCGGCACCAGGCTGCGGCGCAGGTTGTCGAACAGTTTCCAGCGCGACAGGGCCGAGAGCGGATTGCTCCGATAGCGTCCGCCGGCGCCGGGCGCCCACGGCAGCAGCCAGCCCGCAAGCTGCCAGTCGCCACGAATCCAGCGGTAGCGGCGGTTGACGTCGGCGCCGTAGCGGGACGGGTATTCCTCGTACAACTGGACGTCGCTGATCAGGCCGGAGCGGGTGTAACAGCCTTCCAGCAGGTCATGGCTGAGGATGCGGTTCTCGGGAAAGCGGCCCTTGAGCGCTTGCTCGAAGGCCTCGACGTCGTAGATGCCCTTGCCGATGAACGAACCCTCGCCGAAGGCGTCCTGATAGACGTCGGAGACGGCGCGGGTATACGGGTCGATGCCCGGTTCGCCGCCGTGCAGGCGGGCATAGCGCGACTGGCTGGTGCCGGGCAGGCTCACACTCACGCGCGGTTGCAGGATGCCGTAGCCGGCGACCACCCGCTTCAGGGTGGGGTCGTAGCGCGGCCGGTTGAGCGGGTGCGCCATGGTGCCGACGAACTGGCGCGCGGCATCGCGCGGCAACTGGGTGTCGGTGTCCAGGGTGATGACATATTTCACCCCGGCCAGGGCGTCGCGCCCGCCGACTACCCGCGCAAAACCACCGGCGTCGTTATCCCGCAGCAGGGCGTTGAGGTCCGCCAGCTTGCCGCGCTTGCGTTCGTAGCCCATCCAGGTCTTGTCGTGGGGGTTCCAGCGGCGCGGGCGATGAAACAGGAAGAAGATGTCGCTGCCGTCGCCGGCGTAGTGGGCGTTCAGGGCCTCGATCCGTGCGCGGGCCAGGTCCAGCAGCGGCGCGTCGTCGACCAGCGTCTCCTCGGCCGCGTCACGAAAATCGGTCAGCAGGCCAAAGCGCAGGTTGTCGTCGCGATTGGCCAGGAAACGGACTTCCAGCGCCTCGATCAGGCTGTCGATGTTGCGCGGACGGGTCAGCATGGTCGGCACCACCACCAGGGTGCGCGCCGTCGCCGGGATGCCCTTGGCGTAATCCATGCGCGGCAAGGGGCTCGGCGAGGTCAGCAAGGTGGTCAGCCAGTTCACCAGGGCGACCGCGAGCTGACTGGTGGCCAGCAGGACCAGCGGCGCCAGCAGCCAGTGGGGCAGGTCGTCCGATCCGGCCCGCGTCAGCAGCCCCGCGGACAGCAGCGCCGTGATCAAGGTGATCGCGCCCAGATACAGCAACAGGGGCGTGCAGTCGGCAGCGCGCCGCAGTCGCGCAATCCAGGGGAGGCGTGCCTGTGTGGCCCGTTCCAGTTCGGGCAGGCCATGGTCGATCAGGTAGTAGCCGACATGCGCGGTGCGGTCGTCGCTGCCGTGCCGGTCGGCGCCCACTTGCGCAAGATCGACCGCGCGCCGGCTGGCCTCGGCCTCGGACAGGCCGCTGGCCTTGGCCACGCGTTCGATGACGTGGCGGTAGCGGTCACGGCTGGCGAAGTCCATCGCCGCGTAGGCGGCACCCGGGTCCGTGCGCAGGGTCTGTTCAACCACGCTCATGGCCTCGACGAATTCGCGCCAGTCCATGGTGCCGAGGAAGCGCAGGCTGCCAATGCTGTTGCTGACGGAGACCTGGTCGGCCGCCTGGCTCTGGTTGCCGGCCCGAACCAGTTGCTCGATGCTCAGGCCCGACTCAGCCAGTTGCTGCTCGATCCAGGTCAGCGGCAGGGCCAGAGCCGGACCCTGGCCCTGCAGGCGGCGCGAGAATTCCGAAACAAAGGGGGTGGTCATGGGCGGGTTCGAGCGCGCCATGTCGGCGATCACCAGGATCAGGTTCTTCGGATTCTGGTGCGCGATTTCCGTCAGCTTGTCGGCCCAGGATGCGGCCCGGTCGCGGTCGATCCGGCCGGCGGCGATGCGCACCGCGACCCGGCGCAGATTCTCGATCAGTGCCAGGCGCAGCATGATCGGGATGGCCCACAGTTCGCCCAGGCGCAGCGGGGTGACGGTTTGGTAGGCCGCGACGAAACGGCCGAGATTGTCCGGGTCGACCCGGCCGTCGCCATGGGCGATGGTCTCCAGAGCGAGGTCGTACACCCGCGGCAGCCCGGCCGAAGCGCCCTCGCTCAGGACCGGCAGTTCCCGGCTGTAGCCCTTGGGCAGGTGTTGCCGGGCGGTGCGGATCTGTTCCTCGATGAGATAGAAATTGTCGAGCAGCCATTCCCCGGCCGGGGTGATGCGGTGCTTGGCCGCCACCGCCGCCATCAGGCGGTCGCAGGTCTCGGTCAGCACCTGTTCGTTCAGGGCCAGTCGCGCCAGCAACTGGTCCGGCTGCCGCCCAGGTCTCAGTCGATGGGCAGATGCGAGCAACACGCCGTGCCGCTCCATCTGGTCGCTGCTGAACAACTCCGCCCGCAGCGGCGGTTCATCTGGTGTGTGTTGGCCCGGCGCATCGCTTCCGATCGGAGACAGCCCAGTCCTGGGCGTCCGCATGCGAAGCCAGTGACTGAAGAGACTGGTCTTGCCCGCCTTCCACGATAGCTCCACGTTTTTCCCCCAACCGCTCCATGAGCGGTAGTTGCGACACGTGGCGGGATGCCAGGGTGAAGATGGCCAGGATCGAAGTGCTCTGGGGCGGTTTGACCCGGAACGCCCGGGAGCCATTCCCGGGACAGCGCTGAAGTGTGCAGGGCGGCAAAGCCTCCTGACTCGCTCTCGATCATACACGCGGTCATGACACGAATGCCGCGCGCAGGGTGGACTTGCCGATACGGCGCCGGCCGGCGGGAGAGGTGTCCCGCCGTGAATACTTGGATACTTTTCCCGGGTATGGGCCTATAAGCAAGCGGTGTGATGCGGCAGCCTACGCCGTCGTCAGGCACGTTTCATCCCGTTATCCAAACCAATCAGGAGTCGACGCCATGTCCAAGTCCCAGCAATCCAGCAAGAACTCGAAAAAACAGGCGGTGCTGTCACCGAAGGAAAAGAAAGCGGCCAAGCAGGTGAAGAAGCATGCCGGGGATGCCGCGCCCCTGATCGTCAAGCGTGCATGAACCTCGCGCTGGCGTCACGGACCCGATACGCGTTCATGCCACGTGCGCTGGGTGCCCGCGGTGTGTCGCCACGGAGAGCGGTCCGGTCTTTTCTCGTCAGGAGGGTCGAACGCCGGCCGGTCACTTCGCCGCGCCCCTAGTCCTCGATCCTGCCCCGCCCGGCCTTCAACCTTGAATGCCTGGCCTTGCTTTCCAGCCGTTTCGCGATGGATGTCCGGGTCGGTCGGGTGGGGCGGCGTGTCTTGGGCAGGACGGCGACGCTGTCGACCAGTGCCTGCAGGCGGCGGAGGGCTTCGCTGCGGTTTTTCTCCAGGCTGCGGAATTCCTGCGCCTTGATGATGACCACCCCGTCCTTGCTGATGCGGTGATCGCCCAGTTTTAAGAGGCGTGCCTGGATGGCCTCGGGCAGGGACGAGGCGGTGATGTCGAACCGCAGATGGACCGCATTGGCGACCTTGTTGACGTTCTGGCCACCGGCACCCTGGGCACGGATCGCGGTGATGTCCACTTCTTCGGGCGGGATGGTGAGATGAGGATGCATGCTGGCGGGCGCGGACGAGTTGGGGTGGTATTGTAGGTCTTCACGGGAGTCGCCATGCTGGGTTCACTGCAGCGACTTCCCCTTCCACGCAGTGTTTTACAAGCCCTCATGTCGCTATTCCCCCTGATCGAGTGGACCGAGTCAGGCGAAGCCCGCTCGGCGCGCTGGCGTTCCGAAAGTGGCTCTCCCGTGCCCGGATGTGTGCGCATCGCCGACGACCGGATGACCGCCGATACGGCTTATCGCTACGCCTGCCAGGGCACGGCGCTGCTCTGGCGGGGAGATTTCCAGAATGCGCGGCAGTCGCTGCGCGCCCTTGCGCGACGCGCCGAGCAGAAGTCCGCACCTGCTCCGGCGATGACCGGGAAGGCGTCCTTTGTTCGACATCGCCAGGTCCAGGCGCAGCGTGCGCGCATCCTGTCGATGCTCTTGCTGCCGCTGGATGCCGATTACGGTATTCCCCTGCGGCGGGCGCCCAACGTGCAGGAGGCCTGCCTGGAAGCGTATGGGCCGGGTGGGCAGGATTCGGTGGTTTCGTTGCGGGAGTTGCTGGGTTTGATTGGCGCGCACGAGTGGCGCCGGCAGGGCGTCGAGATTCCGGTGCTGGGCGGGCGGATCCATCCGCACTATGGCGTGTTCGCGCCGATTCGCGGTGAATATGTCGACCTGGTGGCGCAAGCGCCACTGCCCGGAAGGCTGCTGGCATTCGATATCGGCACCGGGTCAGGGGTGCTTGCCGCCGTGCTGGCGCATCGCGGCGTGGCGCGCATCGTGGCGACCGATCTGGAAGAGCGGGCGCTGGCTTGCGCCCGGGAAAATCTGGCGCGGCTGGGCTATGCGGCGCAGGTGGCGCTTGTTCAGGCCGACCTGTTTCCCGAGGGCAGGGCAGACCTGGTGGTGTGCAATCCGCCCTGGTTGCCTGGACAACCGAGTGCGCCGATCGAACATGCCATCTATGACCCCGACAGCCGGATGCTGCTCGGTTTCCTGGAAGGTCTCGCCGCGCACCTGGCGCCGGCGGGGGAGGGCTGGCTGGTCCTGTCCGACCTCGCGGAACATCTCGGTCTGCGTACCCGGGAAGAGCTGCTGGCGGCGTTCGACAATGCGGGACTGCGCGTCGTCGGGCGGCTTGATGTGCGGCCGCGACATCGCCGCGTGACGGACAGCCTGGATCCCCTGCATGCCGCGCGCGTTCTGGAAGTGACGTCGCTCTGGCGACTCATGATTCGCTGATTCAGGCGGCCTGGGTGGATCCTTGGGCTTCATCCGGGGTGGCAAGCACAGCGTATTGATCGTTCAGGAATCAATCCGGAACTCCGCATGCGCTCCATCCGGCATCGCCAATGGCCGTGGCTGTCCTATCCTAGGGTTGATCTTCGGAGGGGCTCATCATGTTCAGACACATCCTGGTACCCGTGGACGGCAGCGCGTTATCCAACGTGGCGGTTGCCCAGGCGTGCACCTTCGCCCGGGAAATAGGCGCGCGGTTGACGTTCTATCACGCCAAGCCAGCGTACTTCCAGGCCACCATCGCTGGCGAGGTGTTGTTCGACGATGTGGCGGCCTACGAGGCATTTCGCGCCAGTGTCGACAAGCAGGCGGAGGCGATCCTGAGCCAGGCGGCGCGGGCGGCGAGCGAGGCCGGGGTGGAGTACGCCACTCTGAGCAATGAATCGGAGGCCGCCTATGTGGGCATCATCGCGGCCGCGGAAAGCGGCGGTTGCGACCTCATCTACATGGCATCGCATGGCCGTCGCGGCGCCAGCGCCCTGCTGCTCGGCTCGGAAACGCACAAGGTCCTGACGCATTGCCGGATACCGGTCCTGGTCCATCGCCAGATGGATTGAGAATCTGCCTTGAAAAGATGTTGCAACGTGTTGAATACGTTGCAACAGGCGGCCAGGAACATGCGGCCTGCATGGCAACCCGGCCGGTGCGCGTCGCGCCATCGGTTGGCGCGATGGATCGACCGGGAGGGGGGGTGCGGCGGTGATTCAGCCGCTGAAACCGCCAGGAGTTGCTATAAACATAAGCGTTCGGTGTGTTCCATCACGGCTGGCCTCACTCAGGAGTGATACATGACGATGGAGTGGGGGCGGAGTGGGTGCGTCATGATGGGGCCGTGTCGTTTCGGACGCTTGCCGTCACGATGGATGCGCTCGGCGTGAACCGTGCGACCTCACCACTACTGGAGGCTACATGACCGATATCCAATCCTTGCTCGGTGGTGAGGCGTCGTATCTTCTCGATCACCGCTGTACCACGTTTCCGAAGTCATCACTGCATCTTCCCGGGCCGGATTTTGTCGATAGGGTGGTAGCGGGCAGTGACCGCATGCCTGCCACCCTGCGCAACTTCCAGTTGTTGTTCAACACTGGGCGCCTGGCCGGCACGGGGTATCTTTCCCTGCTGCCGGTGGACCAGGGGGTGGAACATTCCGCCGGTGCTTCATTTGCGCCCAATCCGGAGTATTTCGACCCGGAGAACATCGTGCGTCTGGCGATCGAGGGGGGCTGCAACGCGGTGGCATCGACACTCGGCGTGCTGGGCGCGGTTTCGCGCAAGTACGCGCACCGGATTCCGTTCCTGGTGAAGCTCAACCATAACGAGATGCTGACCTATCCGACGATGCACGATCAGACCTTGTTCACTGGCGTGCGCAAGGCATTCGATCTGGGCGCGGTGGCGGTGGGCGCGACGGTGTATTTCGGCTCACCGGAATCGCGACGGCAGATGACCGAAGTCTCCGAGGCGTTTGCCGAGGCTCATCGACTGGGAATGGTGACTTTTCTATGGGCGTATCTGCGCAATGCCGGTTTCAAGAAGGATGGGGTCGACTACCATGAGGCCGCCGACCTCACCGGCCAGGCCAATCATCTGGCGGTCACCATCGAGGCGGATATCGTCAAGCAGAAGCAGGCCACCAACAACGGCGGTTATAACGCCATCAATTTCGGCAAGACCCATCCCAAGGTCTATTCGGAGTTGACCTCCGATCATCCCATCGACCTGGTGCGCTATCAGGTTGCCAACTGCTACATGGGCCGTGCCGGCATGATCAATTCCGGCGGCGCCTCTGGCGCGAACGACCTGGCCCAGGCGGTTCGCACGGCGGTCATCAACAAGCGGGCCGGTGGCATGGGTCTGATCTCCGGGCGCAAGGCATTTCAGAGGCCTATGGCGGAGGGCGTGCAATTGCTCAATGCCATTCAGGATGTCTATCTTTCGCCGCAAGTCTCGGTTGCCTGATGGGGCGGTCGCGCACAGGAGAACGGGTATGAAGC
Source organism: uncultured Thiobacillus sp. (assembly GCA_964393825.1). GTDB lineage: Bacteria > Pseudomonadota > Gammaproteobacteria > Burkholderiales > Thiobacillaceae > PFJX01. Next base: position 71,769 of record CAYMUY010000017.1, read on the forward strand.
CATTCAGTGCTCAGGAACGACGCATGAGCCCTCGCACGCCTACCTCATTGGACTTGAGGATCTATGCCTATGGCGCCCTGGTTGCCACCGGGAAAACCGTGGACATGAGCAACCACGGCCTGCTGCTGCATGTTCATGAGGCTATCGACAATGATGAACTCGACCCAGGCAAGCACCTCGATATTCTGCTCGATATCCTGGGCGGGAATCCGGCGGATTGCTGGCTTCCGATCAAGGTCGTGAGGAAATGGCGCGATGGCATCGCCGCGCACATCATCTGCTGCGACTCGGGATGCACCCAACCCATGGCCGCGGGAGGGGATGGGCTTAATCGATGAGTTGGTGCGCAAGGGCGTAGCGCACCAGGGCGGCGTTGCTGGCAACTTCCAGTTTGTCCATCAGGCGGCGCTTGTGGGTGCTGATCGTGTTCGCGCTGAGTTCCAGTTCCCGGGCGACGTCGTTGACCGACTGGCCGGAGGCGAGCATGCATAGTATTTGCAATTCACGGTTGGTGAGCCGCGTGTGTGGCGGGGGTGGAGCAGCCGGTGTTTCGTCGTCGTTCGCGGCGTTCATCGACTTGCCTGCCGTGGCCTGCAGGATCGCTTGCGCCAGTTCTTCCGGCTCGCAGTCCTTGTTCAGATAGTTCGCCGCACCCAGCCTGAGGGCACGCAGCGCGAATTGTTCTTCCTTGTGCATGGACAGCACCAGTACGGGCAGATGAGGATGTTCATTGCGAACGCGTTCGATTAATTCAAGGCCGCTCATGCCTGGCATGGAACTGTCCACCAGCAATACATCCGGCTGGCAGGTCGGGATCATGCGCAATGCATCGAGTCCGCTGGAAGCTTCGCCCACCACGGCCATATCAGGGTAGACGTCGAGGATCTTCCTCAGCCCTTCCCTGATGACGGGATGATCGTCGGTAATCAGTACACGGAGCGCCATTCAAGCTTTTCCTTGTCGCAACGGGGAATGTTTCAGCTTGGTTCGTGTGCCGGACTTGTTGCTGACTGCCATGGCGCAGGCACAGACATGTACTTGCGCCAGGCTGGCCGCGTAAAAATCGCCTGGGGCATGACTTGCCACCTGCACTGTCGGCACGCCTGGCCGGTTGCTTGAGCGCACGGGCAATTCGGCGAGAATTGGCGAGATCATGGTCGGTGCGTATATCGGTCTAGTCGGTCCGTGTGTGGTCATCAATCGACTGAACCAGCGTGGATGAATCCGCCAATGTTACAGGGAGTACGGGTATAACGCCTAATGGATAAGCTTGTGATAACGGCGTTCATGGGCTGTCTGCCCGGGTCGCTGTGGCGAGTGCGGCCTGCCTGGCGATGACGGTTAGCGCGGTTGTCCTTACTTGAACGGGTTGCTGTCGCTCAGTTCATCCACATAGTGGTCGATGCCATTCGCTTCGCGGCGCAAGTAATCCTCCACCGCGCTGAAAAATCCGGGATGCGACAGCCAGTGGGCCGACCAGGTCTGGGTCGGCAGGAAGCCGCGGGCGATTTTGTGTTCGCCCTGGGCGCCTCCCTCGAAAGTGGCGATCCTGTGCTCGATACAGAACTCGATGGCCTGGTAGTAGCAGGTCTCGAAGTGGAGGCCAGGGTGGTATTCCTGCGTGCCCCAGGAGCGGCCGTAGAGTGCGCGCTCGTCGAACAGGTTCAGGGCGCCCGCGATGGGCTGGCCATCGCGCTGGGCAACGATGAGCAGCAGGTTCTCCGGCATGGCGGCGCCGATCTGCTGGAAGAATGCCAGGTTCAGGGCTTGCGGGGAGTTGAACTGCTCATGCGTGCGCGCATAGCAGCGCTGGAAGAACGCCCAGTGCGCATGGGTAATGGCTTCTCCGCGCAAGTGCTGAAAGGTGATTCCCGCCTCGCGCACACGTCGGCGTTCCTGCTGGATCTTCTTGCGTTTGTCATGGCGCATGGCGGCCAGGTAAGCGGCGAAATCGGCGTAGCCGGGATTGCGCCAGTGGAACTGCACGCCCTTGCGCAGGAGCAGGCCATGGTCACGCATTTCCAGCGCCTCCTGTTCTGTCGGGAACAGGCAGTGCAGGCCGGAAGCGCCAGTGTCCTCCGCCAGTTTCAGGGCGGCGGTGATCAGCTTGCCGCGCAGTTCCGGCGTCGCCGCCAACACCCGGGCGCCCGCTACCGGTGTGAAGGGCACGGCGCTCACCAGTTTCGGGTAGTAGCGCAGGCCGCTGTGCTGATAAGCCTCGGCCCAGGCCCAGTCGAACACGAACTCGCCCCAGGAGTGGCTCTTGCCATAGAGGGGCAGGGCACCGACCAGCGCATCGTCCTGCCATAGGGTCAGAAATTGCGTCCGCCAGCCGGTTTCCGGGGTGGCGCAGCCGCTGGTCTGCAAGGCGTTCAGAAAGGGATGGCGCAGGAAAGGATTGCCGTAACCGCTGGCCGCCACCAGGGCGTCCCATTGCGTCGCCGGAATATCGGCGATGGACTCGATCAGGCGAATGTTCAAGAGAAGCCGTGCCGGCGCCAGATCAGGGTGCGGTTGTTGCTGGGCATGGCGATGTCCTGTTCCAGTCGCAGCCCTTGCGCCGTGGCGAGTTGGTCGATCGCCTCGAAATCGCGCACGCCGCTGTTCGGATCGCGCAATTTCAGCCAGGCATCGAACCGCTCGTTGCTCTCGGAGGTAAAGCGTCCGCCATAGTTGAACGGGCCATACATGCAGACGATTCCACCGGTCTCCAGCACCCGGCCGATGCCCGCGAACATCCGCTGCACCGCCGGCCAGGCGATGATGTGTACGGTGTTGGCGTTGAAGATGGCGTCAACCGTTGTCAGCGGCCATGCGGCCGCGTTGACGTCGATGGTGAGCGGCGGCAATACATTGTCGAGTCCGGCCTCGTCCAGCCAGGCATGGATTCCCGCGTGATGCTCGGGCAGTTCGCTGGTCTGCCAGACCAGATGCGGCATGGCGCTTGCGAAATAGACCGCGTGCTGGCCCGTGCCGCTGGCGATTTCCAGCACCCTCTTGCGGTTGGAGAACGCTTCACGCAGGACGGCCAGGATCGGCGCGCGATTTTGTTCGCAGGATTCGGCATAGGGTTTCATGGTCTTCAGCCGGTAAACGCTTCGGGGGATGCAAGGTAATCCCGCTCCGCCTGGCTGCTTTCCCTGCCCAGGATGGCATTGCGGTGGGGGAAGCGGCCGAAGCGGCGGATGATGTTGCGGTGATGCTCAGGATAACGGGTGTCCATACCGGCGGCACGGAACAACTCGACCGAACGATCCTGGTCCTCCAGGCACTCGCTGTGCATCAACGGCAGGTAAAGGAACAGACAGCCATCTGCGTCGAGTGGGCGGTCAAGGCCCTGCGCGACGGCCTGCTTGCTGACCGCCACGGCGCGGCTTTCCGTCGCGAACGAGGTGGCCTCGCCACGGTACATGTTCAAGGGCAACTGGTCGAACACGATGGCGAGCGCCAGCGCGCCCTCAGGCGTGCCTGGCCAGTCATCCAGTTCGCCCGCGGCCGCGCGCCGCCAGAGACTCTCGTAACGTTGCCGGATCTCACCGTCCAGCGCCGGTGTCGAGGTGAACCAGCAGGGGCGCATGCGCGGGGAGAACCAGAAGTCCAGAAGGTCGCGAATTTCCGGGTTCAGGCGCATGCCGGTCAGTCGAGCAATTCGTGGGCGCCATCGCAAAACGGCGGGTTGGCGGTGTGCTTGCAGGCGCACAACCAGACGGGGCCGGCGGTTGTCACCTTGAAGGGCATCGGGCTGAATTCCGTACCCTGATGCGAGCCGTCGCAAAACGGTTGGTTCCTGGAGCGGCCGCAACTGCACCACCAGTACTCGCCTGGCTCCAGATGGGCTTCGATGGGCTCTTTCCCGGCCACGATAGGGTCGCTCATGATGTCTCCTGTGATGTGTGCAAGTGTTTGATGTCACTGCCATGCGCAGGTTAACCGGCAACGGCGTTCGCGTCAGCCATGGCGGCAGTGGGGGAAAGCCCGCGCGCTGTGGCGACTCTTTCGCAGCGCACAAAATGCGGGCATCCTTCCGGTCTTTCCCCGTCCATCATCAGGGTGTCCGTCATGTTGATCGAAATCAAAACGCCTGAATTGTCCGAGTCCGTGCAGAGCGGATCGCTTCTCGTCTGGCGCAAACAGGTGGGTGATGCGGTCAAGCGCGACGAGACCCTGCTCGAACTGGAAACCGACAAGGTCATCCTGGAAGTACCTGCTCCCGCGGACGGGGTGCTCACGGAAATCCGCGTGCCGGTTGGCGGCGAAGTGAAGGCGGGCGAGATCCTGGCCTTGATCGATACCGGGGCTCGCGCGGCTTCCCCCGCCCCGCAAGCCCAACCCGCCGTCGCCGAGTCGTCTGTCGCACCCCCCCCTGTCGCGCCCGCGGCTCTGCCGGAAAGGGCGGTCCCCGCGGTATTGCCGCCTTCGGCGCGGCGAGTCTATGCCCGCCTGGATGCCGAGGAACCCGAGGCAGCCTCCAGCGAGCCGCCACCACCGGCCGCCGCCCCCAGGACGTCTGATTGCCCACCGTGTCCGCCCTGCACGGATACTTCCAAGCGCGAGGATCGCCGGGTGCAGATGAGCCGTCTGCGCCAGCGCATCGCGGAGCGTCTCAAGGAAGCGCAGAACAATGCCGCGATGTTGACCACGTTCAACGAGGTCAACATGCAACCCGTGATGGACCTGCGCGCGAAGTACCAGGAACGCTTTCAGAAGGAGCATGGCGTCAAGCTGGGCTACATGTCCTTTTTTACCAAGGCGGTGTGCCAGGCGCTCAAGGCCTATCCGGTGGTGAACGCCAGCGTCGATGGGCGCGACATCATTTATCACGACTACTTCGACATTGGTATCGCGGTCAGTTCGGAACGCGGACTGGTCGTGCCCATCCTGCGCAACGCCGAGCGCATGACCTTTTCCACCGTGGAAAAGCAGATCGCCGACTTCGGTCGTCGTGCCAGCAACCTGGAGTTGACCCTGGAAGACATGGAAGGCGGCACGTTCACCATTTCCAACGGGGGCGTGTTCGGCTCGCTGCTCTCCACGCCCATCCTCAATCCGCCGCAATCCGGGGTTCTTGGCCTGCACAAGATTCAGGAACGCCCCGTCGCCGAGCATGGCCAGGTCGTGATTCGCCCGATGATGTATGTGGCGCTCTCCTACGATCACCGGATCGTCGACGGCCGTGAAGCGGTGAGCTTCCTGCGGACGGTCAAGGACGCCCTGGAAGATCCCGCGCGCCTGCTGCTGGAGTTATAGGCCTCGCCTTCCCGGGCGGGGCGCAAGCTGTCTGCGGCTGCTCGCGGTCATCTGGCGCGTACGGGCAGTCCGTTTCATGTCTTTCATTTCAGCGGGTTGACAAGGCGTGCGGGGTACGCGCGCCCGCGTTTCCCCATATCCTCCCGCCATCGCGGCCGGCAGGAGTATGTTAACTTCCGAATCATTAAGAATGACTTAAGAACTGACCAATCTGGTCGATATCCTTGGTCACAAATGGATTTCAGCAACTCATGGAGGAGATGCTGTGGCAACCCGCAAGAACAACATCAAGAAGAAGAACCTGTCCCGTTTGATCAGGGATGCTTTCAGGGTCGAAGCCCTCGAGCCACGCGTTCTCCTGTCCGCCGACCCCGTTTTGGGAGCAGCGCAGGTCTTCATGCCGGACGACCATGATGACGAGGCGGCCCATCTCGGGAGCTACGACTTTCTCGGCGAAGACGATTACGACCAGCCGGCGCAGTCGCTGAGCGGCCAATATTCCCTCTTTGAACAGCGCGAGCAGCCCGTCAATCAGGGGTTTTCGGTGGATGGCGTCGCCTGGGACCTCGCCCAGATCGCGCAACGCCAGAATTTCATGGATGGCACCCTGGAGATCGGTGCCGGAATCACGCTCAAGGGCAGCGGCAACATCGAGGTTGCCTTGCACAACGCCGGCACGGTCAGCCCCGGCTATTCCCCGGGCATCCAGAATGTCGCCAGTTATAGCCAGGACGCCTCGGCCACGCTGGAGATGGAAGTCGGCGGTCTCGTCGCCGGCACGGGGTACGATCAGCTCAACGTCGCCGGTCTCGCGACGCTCGACGGCACCCTGTCGGTCAAGCTGATCGACGGTTATGTACCGCTAGAGGGCGATACCTTCGACATCATCAATTTCGGTTCCGTCAGCGGCCGCTTCGATACCGGTACCGGTTTCCTGGCCACCGACAGCAACGTCTATTTCGAGTTGGTCGAGCGCGCTGATGGCATCAGCCTGGTCGCGCATCGGTTGAACCCCGCGACGGGCTATGTGCTCGACCGGATCGTCGGCGAGTCCGCCGATGCGCTGGGTCGCTGGTTCAACTATGACTATTTCCAGGACATCACCCCCATCACCTTCACCGGCTCGCTGGCGCTGGAGGGCGGGTTCTACCTCGACGGCGAGATCACCCTCGGCTATGACGCAGCCGAAACCCTCACCAGTCCGATCGATGGCCAGCCACTGACCGTCGATTACTGGCAACTGGCCATCAGCGGCGCCTCGGGCTTTCTCGGCATCGACGGCCCGGCCGGTAATCCCGGCGCCATGGGTGTCAGCTTCAGCGACGCCTCCTTCGGCCTGATCTTTGTCCAGCCGACCGCGCAGACGGCCGACTACGGCTGGGCCCTCGGCGAGGGTACGCTGGGCAGCATCGGCGCGCTCGGCCTGGCCGATCTGACCCTGTCAGGCAGTAATCTCGCCTTCTCGTTCAGCCAGGGCTTCGGCACCTTGCCCGACTCCAGTGACAACACCTATGTCCTGGATTATTCCACCAGCGCCTACAGCGTCGGCGGCTTCAGCCTGAATGACGACGGCAGCCGCGGCGAATACCTGCTCTTCTCCGGCAATGTCAGCATGGGAGTCGGCGCCTTCGACCTCGGCGGCACGATCGGTATCTCGATGGTCGGCAACAGCCTGTTGCTGGCGGGGCAGGGTGTCAGTGCCAGTTTTGCCGCCAGCGGCCTCTCGGTGGGGATTGCCAATGGCGAATTCGGCATGGCCATCACCGCCGCCGGTATCGCCTTCGAAGGCGGTGGCGGCCTCTATCTGAGCGGTGGCGGCTTCGCCGATGTCAACGCCGAAGGCGCCAGCATTCGCTTCAACCAGACCAACCTCGACTACACCGGCCAGACGCTGCAATTCGCCGGTGACTTCCAGTACACCTTTGCCCGCCTGGGTGCCTCCACCAGCCTGCAGGCCGCCAGTGTCGTCGGCCTGTCCGCCAGCCTGGGGGAGAGCCTCGTCCTGGGCGGCGATTTCGCGTTTGAACTCAGTGCGGGCGGCGATGCCATGAACATCGTCGCCGCCAACGCCAGTGCGCAGGTGCGCGCCGGTGCCTATAGCGTTGGTGTCCACGACGCCAGCCTTGGCCTGTCGATCGGCGCCCTGGGCATGGTGCTGGAAGCCGAAGGCGCGCTCAGCGCCGATCTCGGTGATCTCGCCAGCCTCTCCGCCAGCACCGTCGCCGTGCGCTGGAACGAAACCGCCAGCGACATGAGTGGCATCACCCTGGAGGCCGCCGATCTCTCCTACACCTTCAAGCCGGATTTCGCCGCCAGCTTGCAGGAAATCGCCATCGGTGGCGCCAGCCTGCAACTGGGTGGCCTGCTCATGGCCAGCGGCAGTCTCGTCGTGCGCCGCGACGCCGGCGTCAACCTCGCCCTTGCCGATGGTTCCAGTGTCACCGCCGACCGGCTCACTCTCGGTGGTGCCAATCTCAGTGGCCAGGCCGGCCTCAACCTGGATAGCGCGGATTTCTTCGGCTTCGCCCTGAGCGACCTGAACTTCGCTTTCGCCCTGTATACCGACACCGCCGACGCCAGCCGCCAATGGCAGGCACTCAAGGCCGATGCCGGTGGTGTCTCCTTCTCCGGTATCGACGGCGTGATCATGGCCGCGGACAGTCTCGCGGTGGAATACAACTCGGCCAGCCTTGGCGACCCCGTGGCTGATTTTTCCGCTGGCGTCGACATCCTGGTCGCGCCCGGCACGACCGTCAGCCTCGACATGGATGGCGCCAAGGGCGAGTTGCTGCAAGCGCGGGGCAATCTGGAGGTGGACCTGTTTGGCTTCTTCCAGGCCAGTGGCGGATTTGCGATCGAGAAGGGCGCGGACAGCGTCACGCTGGCCGATGGCGCGGTGGTCGAAGTTGAACTGCTGACGATCGGCGCCAGCAATGTGGACGCCTTTGCCGGCATGGGTGGCGGCAGCGCCGACGCTGTCGGCCTGCAACTGCACGGCGTTGAATTCGGCCTGGCGCTGGCCAGCGACAAGCTCACGCCCAGCCGCAGCTGGACCGCGCTGCAAGCCAGCGCGTCCGACGTCGCGTTCATCGGCATCGACGGCCTCACGCTGGCCGCCGACACGATCGACGTCGCCATCAACCGTGCGGCCGGCGACGGCAGCGTGGTCGACTGGCTGGCCGCGCCGCTGACGATCGCCACCGGCCCCGCCGACAGCCTGCTCCTGAACCTTGACGGCACCCGCGGGGAACTGCTGCGCGCCAGTGGCAACCTGCAACTCGACTTGTTCGGCTTTGTGCAACTCTCTGGTGGCTTCGCCATCGAGAAGACCACGACCGCCATCCGTCTTGACAGTGGCGCCGACCTCACGGTCGACCTGCTCGCGATTGGCGGTTCCGGCATCGACGCCTTCGCCGGCCTCAACGGCGGCACGGCCGACGCGCTGGGCCTGCAACTGGGGCAGGTGGACTTCGGTCTCGCCCTGATGCGCGAGCAGACCGCCGCGGGTGCCGCCGGCCGCAACTGGACCGCGCTGCAAGCCAGTGCCGGGAAAGCCGCGTTTGTGGGTGTTGACGGCCTCACTGTCGCCGCGCGTGACGTCGACCTCGCCATCAACCAGGCCGCCAGTGACGGCAGTGTGGTCGACTTTGCCGCCGTAGCGCTGGAGATCGCCACCGGTCCCGGCGCCAGCACCCAGCTCGACCTCGATGGTCAGCAAGGCGAACTGCTGCGCGCCAGCGGCATGCTCGAGATCGACCTGTTCGGGTTTGTGCAACTGGAAGGCGGCTTTGGCATCGAGAAATCCAGCAGCCAGATCACCCTGGCGGACAACCCCGCCACCGCTGGTGTGGACGAATCGGCCACGCCGGTCGAAGTCGACCTGCTCATGATCGGCGCCTCGGGCGTGACCGCCTTCGCCGGCCTCAACGGTGGCAGCGCCAGCGCCATTGGCCTCGCCCTGGGGGGGGTCGAATTCGGCCTGGCCATTGCCAGCGAACGCACGCTCAACGCCCGCAAATGGACCGCGCTGCAAGCCAGCGCCGACTCCGCCGCGTTCACCGGTGTTGAAGGACTCACCCTGGCCGGCGAAAGCCTCAGCGTCGCCATCAACCAGGCCGCCGCCGACGGCAGCGTCATCGACTACGCCGCCGCCCCGCTCGCCATCGCCACCGGCCCCGGCAGCAGCCTCGACCTCGCCCTGGCCGGGCAGGAACTGCTCGAAGCCAGCGGCCACCTGCGTCTCGACCTGTTCGGCTTCATCCAGGCCAGCGGCGACTTCGCCCTGTCCAAGCACAGCAGCCAGGTCACCCTGGCCGACACCGACGGCGACCCGCTCACCGCCGCCGAAACGGTCGACGTCGACCTGCTCGCCCTTGGCGGCACCGGCATTGACGCCTTTGCCGGCCTGAACGGCGGCACGGCTGACGCCCTCGGCCTCGCGCTGGGTGAAGTGCAGTTCGGCCTTGCCCTGCTCAGCGCGCAAGCCGACCCCACGCGCAGCTGGACCGCGCTGACCGCCACTGCCGGCAGCGTCGCCTTCATTGGCGTCGACGGCCTCGGCGTGAGCGCCACCGACCTCAGTCTCGACATCAACCGCGCCGGCCTTGCCGCCGACGCCGTGGTCGACTTCGCCGCCAGCCCGCTGACGCTGGCCACCGGCCCCGACAGCAGCCTCGACCTCACCTTCGACGGCGCCGCCGGCCCCCTGCTGCGCGCCAGCGGCACGCTCGACATCGACCTGTTCGGCTTCGTGCAACTGTCCGGCGACTTCGCCTTTGAACAAAGCCAGGGCCAGGTCACGCTCGACAGCGGCGACACGGTCGACGTCGACCGTCTCCTGATTGGCGCCAGCGGCGTGGACGCCTTTGCCGGCATGAATGGTGGCACGGACGACGCCCTCGGCCTGCAACTGCGTCAGGTCGAATTCGGCCTTGCCCTGCAAAGCGACCGCGCCGACCCCGCGCGCAAATGGACCAGCCTGCAAGGCAGCGCCGAAGAAGTCGCCTTTGTCGGCATTGACGGCCTCGTCATCAGCGCCGACACCCTGAGTCTGGCCATCAACCAGGCCGCCAGCGACGGCAGCGTCATCGACTACGCCGCCCAGGGACTCGACATCGCCACGGGCCCCGGCACCGTTCTCAGTCTCGACATGGCCGGCGCCGGCGGCGCCCTGCTGCAAGCCAGCGGCCACCTGAACCTCGACGTCTTCGGCTTCTTCAGCGTTGACGGCGACTTCGCCCTCGAACAGACCCGTCGCACCGTCACCCTCTCCGACGGCAGCGACGTCGAAGTCGACCTGCTCGCCCTCGGCGGCCACGACATCGACGCCTTCGCCGGCCTCAATGGCGGCACGGCCGACGCGGTCGGCCTGAGTCTGGGCCAGGCCGACTTCGCGCTTGCCCTGATGAGCGAGAAAGCCGATGCCAGCCGCAAATACACCAGCCTGCAAGCCACCGCGGGACTTGCCGCCTTCATTGGTGTCGACGGGCTCACGATTGCCGCCGACACCCTCACGGTCAACGTCAACCAGGGTGTGGCCATCCCCGCGCAAGCGGAGAGCACCACCAGCACCAACACCCGCTGGAGCCTGGATCTTGCCGGCACCGCCGGCACCTACACGCTGGGCCTGGGTGCCGACAGCGCGCAAGTGCAGCTCACGGGTCGCGAGAGCAACCTCGCCCTGATCGAGAAACTCACCGCCGCGCTGGAAGATCTGGACGGCATTGGCGCCGGCAACGTTGCCA
>CAYMUY010000018.1:0-82650 GCA_964393825.1 uncultured Thiobacillus sp.
GGCCGAATACGCCGACGGCTGGCTGCGTAACGTGATGGCCGACGCCTTCATTTGATTTTCCATTGCTGACTTTACCAAAAGGAGGCCTATGACCGACGAGCGCGAGACTACCGACGTTTAAACACCCGGTGGGCCCGCGCAGCGTGCGCGTCATGGGCCGCCAAGCAAGATCAATTTTAAGGAGACTCACCATGAAATTTGGACAGATCGCAAGCCGTTTGGCGATGGGGCTGGCAGCCGCCCTGTTTGCCATTGGCGTGCAGGCGGCCGTGGATATTCCCGGCCCGAAACTGCCGCCGCCCGAAGCGCCCAAGGCACCACCGATCAAACCGGTGGAGGCCAAGAAGTGTTACTCCTGCCATGACAACATCGAGGAGTTTCACGAGAGCGGCCGTCACGCCACGGTGAACTGCGCGCATTGCCATGATGCCGAGGAGCACCTGAAAACCGCCAAGAACAAGGACATGGGTACGCGTCCTGGCACCAACAAGGACCACCGCGCCTGTGCCGTCTGTCACGTCGAGCAGTACAACACCTTCGTGCAGACCAATCTGGAATCCAAGGCTCGTGTCGAGAAGGCGAATTACAAGAGCCGTTCGCCGTTGTTCGACAAGCTCATGGAAGGCTACGGCTTTACCAAGGAGCATAACGAACCGCGCTCGCACGCCTTCATGCTGGTGGACCAGTGGGTCGTCGACCGTGGCTTCAGCGGCCGCTTCAAGTTCAAGGACTGGACCTACATCAACAAGGCCGAACTGGCCGCCAATGGCGCCTGGAACGTGATCGTGGACAAGGATCCCGAGTCCAACGACAACAAGAAGAAATTCCTGCGCCAGTCGGTCTCTGCCGTGAACCCCGTCTGCATGAACTGCAAGACGCAGGATCACATCCTGGACTGGAAGTACATGGGTGAGAAGGATCCGCGCGCCAAGTGGGATCGCACCTCCAATCCGGTCGAATTCGCCCGCGCCATGAGCCATCCGCTGAACTGCTTCATGTGCCATGACCCGCACTCCGCCGGCCCCCGTGTCGTGCGTGACGCGCTGATCCAGGCCGTGGTCGACCGCAAGGAAGGCACCTATCCGCAGGACCCGGTGAAGAGCAAGCAGACGACCATGACCAAGGTCAACTTCCAGCGCGACGGCAAGGACTTCCGCGCCATCGGTGTGCTGAACAAGGCCGACTCCAACCTGATGTGTGCCCAGTGCCACGTTGAGTACAACTGCGGCCCCGGCTTCGACTGCGCCGAGAAGGGCAAGGAGTACTACGTCAAGATGGACGATCCGCGTACCAACCTGTTCACCTGGGTGAACGTGTTCGGCTACAAGGAGAAGATGGTCAACGGCTACAAGTTCAAGGACTTCAAGCATGCTTCCACTGGTGCCCTGTTGCCCAAGATCCAGCACCCGGAAATGGAAACATTCTGGGGTTCCAAGCACGAGCGCGCTGGCGTCGAGTGCAAGGATTGCCACATGACCAAGCAGCGCGCCGCCAACGGCAAGGTGACCACCAATCACCAGCAGATGTCGCCGCGCTACAACATGAAGGCCGCCTGCCTGACCTGTCACAAGGACTGGACCGTCGCGGATGCTACTTACCACATGGAAGCGATCCAGGGGTACACCCGCGGCAAGATGGCCAAGGCCGAGTTCTGGCTGGCCGAGCTGATCGACTGGATCATGAAGGCCAAGGAAGCCGGCGTCTCCGCCGAAGTGCTGGACAAGGCCTACGACTACCAGTACGACGGCAACCTGTACTGGGAATGGTGGACTGCCGAGAACTCGGATGGCTTCCACAACCCGGATGATGCGCGCGAGTCGCTGACCCGCTCCATCGACGCTTCCCAGGATGGCATCAAGTTCCTGAAGGAAGAGCTCGCCAAGCTGAAGGCCGCGAAGACCGCCGCCAAGTAAGTTGAGCCACACCTGAAGGGGGCGGAGCGATCCGCCCCTTTTTTGCTGTCCATTGGCTTGTAGCCCGTGGCCGGATGTCGGGCAGGACGCGGATATTCTTGATTTGCGTCAAACGGAGTACCGTCGACCGCCCACCGGCTACAAGCTAACCGTCTCTTGCTGGTATCCTCGCCGGCCTCGAACCTCTCGCCGAACAATGTCCGACGCCCTCCTCACTGTTCATGACCTGGCCTGTGCCCGCGGTGACCGGCTGTTGTTCAAAGGCATGAACTTCAGCCTGCGCGGTGGTGAACTGTTGCTGGTGCAAGGTGGCAATGGCCAGGGCAAGACCAGTCTGCTGCGTCTGCTCACCGGACTTGCCCGGCCGGAAGAGGGCGAGGTGCGCTGGCGCGGGGCTCCGATCGGCAAGCAGCGCGAGGCCTACCACGCGGAAATGATCTACCTCGGCCATGCCAACGGCGTGAAGGACGACCTGAATCCCATCGAGAACCTCCGCTTCGCCGAGGGACTGCAGGGCCGCGCCTTCGAGGCGGTCCGCGCGGTCTCGACCCTGGAGCAGCTGGGACTGTCCCGTTGCCTGGATCTGCCCTGCCGGGTGCTCTCCTTCGGCCAGCGTCGCCGCGTGGCGCTCGCCGCGCTGTTGCTGGCGGGGGCCACCTTGTGGATTCTCGACGAGCCCTTGACCGGTCTCGATGTGCATGCAGTGGCCTTGATGGAAGGGCTGATCCGTGACCATCTGACCGGCGGTGGCATGGTGGTGGCCACCACACATCAGGCATTGAATCTGGAAGGTGTGAGGGTCCAGCGTCTGCTGGTCGGTAACGTCGCGATTCCGGAGTTGGCATGAATCGACAAACCTCCGCTCACGATGTACCGGCTTCCCGTCAGCCTTGTCCGGACTGCGCGCTGCATGGGCAAGCAGGAAGCCTGCGCGACATGCCGTCGGCGCGGTAACGCAGATGCGCCGTTTCCTCCTCGCCGTTCTTCGTCGTGATCTCACCCTCGCCGCACGGCGCCGGGGCGACTGGCTGATCGCGCAATTCTTCTTTGTCATGGTCGCCAGTCTGTTTCCCCTCGGGGTCGGTCCGGAACCGGCCATGCTGGCGCGGATCGGTCCTGGTGTGCTGTGGGTGGCCGCCACGCTGGCTTCGCTGCTTTCGCTTTCGCGACTGTTCGCCGACGACCATCGTGACGGCAGCCTCGAACACATGGTGCTGTCGCCGGAACCGACCGTGCTGCTGGTGCTGGGCAAGTCGCTGGCGCACTGGCTGATCTACGGTATTCCGCTGCTGCTGATCGCCCCTGTGCTGGGCATCCAGTTCAACCTGAGTGGAGAAGCCATCTGGGTGCTGGAGCTGTCCCTGCTGCTCGGCACGCCCATTCTTTCCCTGCTCGGCGGTGTCGGCGCCGCCCTCACCCTCGGCCTGCGCGGCGGCAGTGTGCTGCTGACGTTGCTGATTCTGCCGCTGTACGTGCCCGCACTTATTTTCGGTGCCGGTGCGGTTGATGGCGTCATGGCGGGAACTGGGGCCGAGGCGCACTTGTCATTGTTGGGCGCTTTCCTCGTGCTCTCCCTTATGATCGCGCCCTGGATAGCTGCCGCGGCCTTACGTGTCTCACTCGAATGAATATCGAATGAACCTCTATACCTACGCCTCCCCCGCCCATTTCTATGCCCTCGCAGGCAAGCTCATCCCCTGGTTCGCCTGGGGGGCGGGCCTTCTCACGGTCTGGGGCCTGTACATCGCCTTCTTCCTCGCGCCCACCGATTTCCAGCAGAGCGAGGCCTATCGCATCATCTTCATCCATGTGCCGGCGGCCTGGATGTCGATGTTCATCTATCTGGTGATGGCTTTCTGGGGTGCCATCGGCCTGGCCTTCAACACCCGCCTGTCATTCATGATGGCGCGTGCGCTGGCGCCGACCGGCGCCATGTTCACCTTCGTCGCCCTCTGGACCGGTGCCTGGTGGGGCAAGCCGATGTGGGGTGCCTGGTGGGTGTGGGACGCGCGCCTGACCTCGGAACTGATTCTGTTGTTTCTCTACGTCGGCATCATCGCCCTCTGGGCGGCGATCGACGACATCAAGCGCGGCGACCGCGCTGGTTCGCTGCTCACCCTGATCGGCGCCATCAATGTGCCGATCATCTATTTCTCGGTGAAGTGGTGGAATACCCTGCATCAGGGCGCCTCGATCAGCCTTACCAAGGCGCCGAGCATGGCCGCCATCATGCTGCAGGGCATGCTGGTGCTGGCGATCGCCGCCTGGCTCTACACCATCGCGGTGGCGCTGGCGCGGGTACGCCGGGTGATCCTGGAGCGGGAGCGGCAAACCGAATGGGTCAAGGCGATTCTGGAAGAGGGGCGCTGAGATGGAATGGGCAAGCTGGTCCGAATTCTGGAACATGGGGGGCTACGGGCTCTATGTCTGGGGCTCGTATGGGGTCACCGTGGCCTGTGTGTTGATCGAGGTCATTTTGTTGAAACGCGCCGCCGCTGATACTCGTCGACGGCTCAGGCGCATGCGGCAGTGGGAAGAACAATGAAGTCACGACACAAGAAATTACTGGTCATCGTCCTGGGTCTTGCCGGCATCGGGGTCGCCGCCGCGCTGATCCTCAATGCCTTTCAGAGCAATCTGGTGTTCTTCTTCTCACCCACCCAGGTGGCGAACGGCGAGGCGCCGACGGACCGGGCCTTCCGCATCGGCGGGCTGGTAGAGGCAGGCAGCCTGAAGCGGGAGGGCAATGGTCTGACCTCACGTTTCGTGGTGACCGATACCGCCAAGTCCATGAATGTCGTCTATACCGGCATCCTTCCCGACCTGTTCAAGGAAGGCAAGGGCGTGGTGGCCGAGGGCAAGCTGGGCGCTGATGGCCTTTTCACCGCCACCCAGGTGCTGGCCAAGCACGATGAGAACTACATGCCGCCGGAGGCCGCGCATGCACTGGAGCAGGCGGCGAAGGCGCAGCAGACGCTGAAACAGTGAGCGGTGGCAGAGACATGGCCTCGGCGTCGCGCGCCTGTCGGCGCCCATCCAATACGTGTGACGAGTGGGCAAGGCTCGTCGCATCCATTTGAACAACCCTGATTCCCGTATCCCCGGGAAAGCTGGAACAGCAGGAGCACTAGCATGATCCCCGAACTCGGCCACTTCGCCCTCATCGTCGCGCTGTTGCTGGCGCTGACCCAGTCCATCCTGCCGCTCTATGGCGCCCAACGCGGCAACCTCACCCTCATGGCGGTGGCGCGACCCGCGGCGCAGGGGCAGTTCGTGTTCGTCGCGATCGGCTTCGCCTGCCTGGCCTACTCCTTTCTCACCAACGACTTTTCGGTGGAGAACGTGGCGCGCAACTCCTTCTCGCAGTTGCCGGAAATCTACCGCTTCACCGCGACCTGGGGCTCGCATGAGGGATCCATGCTGCTCTGGGCGCTGATCCTCGGCTTCTGGACCACGGCGGTATCGGTATTCTCGCGGCATCTACCGGACGACATGGTGGCGCGGGTGATCGGCATCATGGGCCTGATCTCCAGCGGCTTCCTCGCCTTCCTGCTCACCACCTCCAACCCCTTCCTGCGCCTGATTCCAGCCGCTGCCGACGGCCGCGACATGAACCCGCTGCTGCAGGACCCCGGCATGGTGATCCACCCACCCATGCTGTACATGGGCTATGTCGGCTTCTCGGTGGCCTTCGCCTTCGCCATCGCGGCCCTGCTCTCCGGCCGTCTCGATGCCGCCTGGGCGCGCTGGTCGCGGCCCTGGACCACGGTGGCCTGGGCCTTCCTCTCCACCGGTATCGCGCTGGGTAGCTGGTGGGCGTATTACGAACTGGGCTGGGGCGGCTGGTGGTTCTGGGACCCGACCGAGAACGCTTCCTTCATGCCCTGGCTGGCCGGCACCGCGCTGATCCATTCCCTGGCGGTGACCGAGAAGCGTGGCGCCTTCAAGGCCTGGACCGTGCTGCTGGCCCTGGTCGCTTTCTCCCTGTCGTTGCTCGGTACCTTCCTGGTCCGTTCCGGGGTGCTGTCATCGGTGCATGCCTTCGCTACCGATCCGGCGCGCGGTGCCTTCATCCTGGGCTTCCTGGTGATCGTGATCGGCGGTTCGCTGGTCCTGTTCGCCTGGCGGGCGCCGAAGATGCTCACGGGCGGCCGTTTCACCTGGTTCTCGCGCGAGGCACTGCTGCTGTCCAACAACGTCATCCTGCTGGCCGCACTCGGCACCGTGCTCCTGGGCACCCTCTATCCCTTGCTGCTCGATGCCCTGGGCATGGGCAAGATCTCTGTTGGCCCGCCCTATTTCAACGCGGTGTTCGTGCCGGTGATGGCGCCGGCCTTGTTCCTCATGGGGGTCGGTCCGCTGGTGCGCTGGAAGGAGGGCAGCCTGCCCGACGTGATGGCGCTGCTGAAGTGGGCGCTGGCGATCTCCGTGGCAACCGGCCTGCTGCTGCCGCTGACCCTGAAGGGCTTCAATCCCTGGGCCACGCTCGGTTTCGCGCTGGCGGTCTGGATCGCGCTGACCGTGCTGATCGGGTTCCGCGAGCGCCTGAAGCACAGCCAGGGCGGGATGATGCGCAGGCTTGCCGCGCTGCCGCGTGGTTTCTGGGGCATGCAGATCGCCCACTTCGGCCTCGCCTGGGGCGTGGCGGGTATCACCCTGGTGGCCAATTACCAGGAGGAGCGCGACGTGCGCATGAATGTCGGCGACCATACCGAGTTGGCCGGCTATACCTTCACCTTTCAGGGCACCACGGAACGCATCGGCCCCAACTACCGCGCCGCCAAGGGCTCGGTGGAAGTGAGCCGCGACGGCAAGAAGCTGTTCGTGCTGCACCCGGAGAAACGCATCTACAACGCTTCCGGCATGCCCATGACCGAAGCCGCCATCCACCCCAACTTCTTCCGCGACGTTTACGTCGCCCTGGGCGAGCCACTGGATGACCGCGCCGAGACCTGGGTGGTGCGCGTGTTCCACAAGCCGTTCATCAACTGGTTATGGATCGGTGCCCTGTTCCTGTCCGTGGGCGGTTTCCTGGCGGCGTCGGACCGGCGCTACCGCATCGCGGTGAAGAGCATCGCCCCCGCCGGCGCGGTGACCCAGGGAGCGTGACATGAAAAGATGGCTGCCACTGATTCTCTTTGCCGTCCTGGTCGGCTTCTTTGCCAAGGGCCTGCTGCTGAATCCGCGTGAAGTGCCCTCGCCGTTCATCGGCAAGCCGGCGCCGGCCTTTACCCTGCCGCTGGTAGGCAACGCCAACGCCACCTTCAGTCCCGCCGACATGAAGGGCAAGGTCTGGCTGATCAACGTCTGGGCACCCTGGTGCGTATCCTGCCGCCAGGAGCACGGGATCCTCATGGAACTGGCACGCAGCCAGCCGGTCCCTATCGTCGGGCTCAACTGGAAGGACAAGGACCGGGAAGCTGAACAGCTGCTGGCGGAGCACGGCAGTCCCTACCTGGCGGTGCCGGACGATCTCACCGGCAAGGTGGGCATCGACTACGGCGTCACCGGTACACCGGAGACCTACGTCGTCGACCAGGCCGGCATCATCCGCATGAAGCATGTCGGCCCGATCAGCCCGGACGTCTGGAAAGAGAAGTTCGAACCGAAACTGAAGGAGCTGGGCGTATGAGATCGCTGTTGTCATCCCTCCTGCTGGTCCTGATGCTGGGGGCCGCGCACGCCGATGAGGCGGTCCCGGTCGGCGAAGATCCCGCCATCGAGCAGCGCATGGTCAAGCTGGCCGAGGAGCTCCGCTGCCTGGTCTGCCAGAACGAATCCCTGGCCGGCTCACACGCCGAACTGGCGGAGGACCTGAGAAAGGAAATTCGCGTCCAGATGAAGGCCGGCAAGAATGACAAGGAGGTCATCGAATACCTGACCACCCGCTATGGCGACTTCGTGCTCTACCGGCCGCCGTTCAAGCCGCTCACCTACCTCCTCTGGCTGGGGCCGTTGCTGTTCCTCGGCATAGGCGGAACGGTCTGGTACATGACCCTGAACAAGCGCCGTACCCTCAAGGATTCCCCGGTCGACGAACAGCAGCTCGCCGCCGCCGCCCAACTTCTGGATGAGAAAAAATGAACCCGTTCTGGACCGTCTCCCTGTTCTGGATAGCCACAGCCGTCTGTGTCGCCATCGCACTCGCCTTCATCCTGCCGCCGCTGTTGCGCAAGCGGGAGATCGTGGCCAAGGCGGCGCGGCGTGACATCAACATCGCCGTTTACCGCGATCAGATGAAAGAAATGGAAGCCGATCGCGAGAATGGCATGATCTCCGAGGAGCAGTTCCAGAACAGCAAGCTGGAGCTTGAAGCCAGGCTCGCCGAGGACGCCTTGGCCAAGGTCGACGCCGTGATGGCGCCAGTGGCCAGTCGCCGCCTCGGCTTCACCATGGCGGGAGTGTTGCCCGCCGCGGCCTTCGGCCTCTACTTCCTGCTCGGCAATCCGATGGCGTTGACCGCGATCGCTGAAGCCCAGGCCAACCCGCAGGTGGTGAAGGGCGATCACGACATCATGAAGATGATCCAGCAGGTTGAGGAGAAAACCAAGGCCGATCCCAACGATGCCGCCGCCTGGGTCATGCTGGGCAAGACCTATGCCGTGGTAGGGCATTGGCCGGAGGCTTTGGCCGCCTATGACAAGGCGATGAAGCTCAAGCCCGATGTGCCGGCCATCATGACTGGCTACGCCGAGGCCCTGGCGGTCAGCCGCAATCGCGCCCTCGCCGGCGAGCCGATCAAGCTCGTGCTGCAGGCGCTGGAAAAGGACCCCAATGACGTGAAGGGCCTGGAACTGGCGGGCATCAGCGCCTTCCAGGAGCGCAGCTACGCCAAGGCGGCCTTCTACTTCAAGCACCTGTACAAGCAACTGCCCCCGGATTCTCCCTATGCGCAGGATATCCTGGAAGCGCAAAAAGAGGCGACACGCCTGTCGCGCCAGGCCCTGACCGACATGGACAACCTCGCCGACCCGGCGGTGAAGACGGGCAAGGCAGCCGGTGCGGGCGCCACCTTGCACGGCAAGGTCGATCTGGCGCCAGCCCTCAAGAGCAAGGTGAAGGCCGATGATGTGGTGTTCCTGTTCGCCCGTTCCGCCAAGGGCGGGCCTCCCGTCGCCGCGCTCCGCTCCACAGCCGGTAAATTCCCTCTGGAGTTCGAGTTGAGCGATGCGCTGGCGATGAATCCGGACAACAAGCTGTCCAATTTCAAGGAAGTGACCCTGAGCGCGCGGATTTCAAAATCCGGTGACCCGATGGGCGGCTCCGGCGACCTGGAAGGCACGCTGACTGGCGTCAAGGTCGGCGCTCGCGACATCCGGCTGACCATCGACAAGGTCCGTCCCTGATCTCGCCCCCGGCGATGGAACCAGGCCCGCGTCGCGGGCCTTTTTTCTGAACAAATCTTCGTGGATAACAATCGCAATTCGAAAAAGTTGATAGGCATCAAACTGTTAACGGGCCTGTTTTGATAAACAGTGGCTTTCCCATAGTGTCATGAGGGCCATGCCATGGATCGCCGCGCGTTTATCAGCCTCATTCCAGCCATCGCCCTCCTGGGCTGTGCCACTCAGAGCCAGCAACAGCCGCAACCACCGGGTGTCCGCTTCAGCGACGCAGAGCGCAACATCATCACCAACTATTACCGTCAGCAGGGACAGCCCCGGGTTTCCACTTCGGCCAAGAGCCGTGTCGGTATAGGCGACAAGCTCATCTCGGGAGAGCGCCCGAACAAGTTGCCTACCGCTCTGGATGCCCAGCTGCCGGGCCTGCCCGATCCCTACACCCGCCTGGTGCTGGGCGCGGACGTGATTCTGGTGAACCGCAATAGTCACGATATTGTCGACGTGATCCCCCAGATCGCTTATTGAGTATGCCCGCCTCGCCGCGAGCAGGCCGGCCAGTCCGGCTTTTTTTGCGTCTGGAACCCGCGCGTTAGCAACCCGGATTCCGGGTTTACACTCCTGGCCTACTCAACCAGCGAGCCCTGACCGCATGCAAGAACTGGCCCGACTCACCGGTTTCGATTTCCTCGCCGCATCCTGGCTGCCCGAAACGCTATTCGTCCTGCTCGCGGTGGTGCTGTTGATCATCCTCGCCGGAAGGGTGCTGGCGCGGGTCGAAAAAGCCACGCGCCATACCGAAACGGTCTGGGACGATGCCCTGATCCAGGCGGTGAAGCGGCCGCTGACCGTGTTGCTGTGGGTGGTCGGTCTGGCGCATGTGGCGGGGATTCTCGATCGTGAAACCGGCATCCACGCGCTCGACTACGCCCAGCCTGCCCGCAACATCGGCGTCGTCACCTGCCTCGCCTGGTTCCTGATCCGGATGATCAACAACGCCGCCGACAGTCTGCTGCGTCATCCGGGTGGCACGGGTGAGACGGTGGATCACACCACCGTCGATGCCATGAGCAAGCTGGGCCGGGTCAGCGTGCTTATCATTGCCGCGCTGGTGATCCTGCAAACGCTCGGCTTCAGCATTTCCGGCGTACTCGCCTTCGGCGGCATCGGCGGCATCGCCATCGGTTTCGCCGCCAAGGACCTGCTCGCCAACTTCTTCGGTGGCCTGATGGTCTACCTCGACCGCCCCTTCGCCGTCGGCGAGTGGATCCGCTCGCCGGACAAGGACATCGAAGGCACGGTGGAATACATCGGCTGGCGGCAGACCCGCATCCGCGCCTTCAACAAGAATCCGATCTATGTGCCGAATGCCCTGTTCACCACCATCGTGGTGGAAAACCCCTCGCGCATGTCGCATCGGCGGATCAAGGAATATATCGGCATCCGCTACCAGGATATCGACAAGATGGCCGCCATCACCGCCGACGTGAAGGCTATGTTGATCGCGCACCCGGATATCGATAACGAGGTGACGATGATCGTCAACTTCACCACTTTCTCCGCTTCTTCCGTCGACTTCATGGTCTACACCTTCACGCGCGTCACCAACTGGGTGAACTTTCAGGCCGTGAAGCAGGATGTCCTGCTCAGGATCGCGGACATCATCACCGCCCACGGTGGCGAGATCGCGTACCCGACGCAGACCCTGCATATCGCGCGCGGCTAGGCTTTTCCCGGCGCAGGCGCGAAAATGCCGGGCATCTCATTGCTGCCAGCTCACTCATGCGCACCCTCATCTGCGGCTCCATGGCCTACGACACCATCATGGTGTTCCACGACCGGTTCAAGAATCACATCCTGCCCGATCAGATCCACATCCTGAATGTCGCCTTCCTGGTGCCGGACATGCGCCGGGAGTTTGGAGGCTGCGCCGGCAACATCGCATACAACCTCAAGCTGCTCGGCGGCGAGCCGCTGATCATGGCGACCGTCGGTGTCGACTTCGCACCCTATGCCGAGCGTCTGCGGGCGGGGGGATTCGATACCGCCTGCATCCGCCCGGTGGCCGGGACCTTCACGGCCCAGGCGTTCATCACCACCGACCTGGACGACAACCAGATCACCGCTTTTCATCCCGGCGCGATGAATGACTCGCACCTGAACACGGTGGCCCAGGCGACAGGGGTCAGTCTCGGCATCGTCTCGCCGGATGGGCGACAGGGCATGCTCGATCATGCACGCCAGTTCGCCGAGGCCGGCATCCCCTTCATCTTCGATCCCGGCCAGGGCCTGCCGATGTTCAACGGCGAGGAGTTGCTCGATTTCATCCGTCAGGCGACCTACCTCACCTGTAATGATTACGAGGCGAAACTCCTTCAGGAGCGGACGGGTCTGACGCTGGAGCAGCTGGCGAAAGAAGTGCGCGCGCTGGTAGTGACGCTGGGGGGCGAGGGCTCGCGGATCTATGCCGAAGGCCAGGTGCATGACATCCCGGTCGCAGCCGCGAGCGCGGTGGTCGACCCGACGGGTTGCGGTGACGCCTACCGCGCCGGCCTGATGACCGGCATGCACAAGGGTATGGACTGGCCTACCTGCGGGCGCCTTGCGGGCCTGGTCGGCGCGATCAAGATCGCCGAGCGCGGTGGACAGAACCACCGTTTCTCCTGGGACGAGATCGCGGAACGCTTCAAGGTGGAGTACGGTTATTCAATTTGACAAGGAGTCGGTCATGAACAAATCCCTGTTCCTCTTGCTCATCCCCATCGCCCTGAGCGGTTGCGCCAGCGGCAAGGGCAGTGATGACTATCAACGCTCGGAAGCGCGTCGTGTCTATGAAGTGAAAATGGGCGTGGTCGAGCATGTCCGCGCGGTCAAGCTGGAGGGCACCGGCTCAGGTGTCGGTTCGGTGGCGGGTGGCGCCATTGGTGGTATCGCCGGAAGCGAGGTCGGGCGCGGCAAGGGTTCCGCCGTGGGCGCGGTGCTTGGCGCCGTGGTCGGGGGTATTGCCGGTGCCGCGGCAGAAGAGGGCATGACCCGCAAGCCAGGGCTGGAAATCACCGTGCGGCTGGATAGTGGCCGCACCATCGCGGTGGTGCAGGAAGATAACGGTGAGACCTTTGCCCGCGGCGACCGGGTGCGCTTGCTCGAGTCAGGCGGTCAGGCGCGGGTATCGCACTGACCGATTCGGTTCAGGAGCCGTTGGAAAACAGTCCCCGCAGGCCGGCGCGAACCTTGGCGACGCCCTGGTCGATGGCCTGGTCGAGGTAAAAGCCGTAGTAGTCGACGGTGGTGAGGCCGACCACGGGCTTGGTCAGTTGGCGGCCTTCGCCGTCGAACACCATCACCGTCGGGGTCAGGCGGGCACCGTGATCTCCGGAAAACTGGCGGTGGCTGGTCTTGTGGCCGTGGAAATCCTTGAGTTCGCGAAAGCCACCGCTTTCCACCCGACGCATCACCACCTTGGCGAGGTAGTCGGCGTTACCACTCATGGGAATCAGGAATTCATTGAGCGCGGTCTCACAGTAGGAACACTGTGGACCGACGAACACCAGCAGGATCACGCCATTGACCGCGCGCGCAGCGGCCGCGTCCTGCTGCAGGTCGCGCGCCCAGGGGACATCCGCGCGGGCCATCGAGATGCCGCATGTTAAGATCGCGAGCCACGCGAGTAACCGCTTGAATGCCTGTTTCATCGTCGCTTTCCTCTCGTCCATTCGTATTCTAATGGTGCGTTTTCCACCCTCAATAGTTCAATCATGCCGAAAAAACTAGTCATCGCTACCCGTGAAAGCCAGCTTGCGTTGTGGCAGGCCGAACACGTCAAGGCCCGCCTGATGGAATTGCACCCCGGATTGGAAGTCGAATTGCTCGGCATGACCACTCAGGGCGACCAGATACTCGATTCGCCGCTTTCCCGTATCGGCGGCAAGGGACTGTTCGTGAAGGAACTGGAAACGGCGATGGCGGAGGGCCGCGCCGATCTCGCGGTGCACTCGATCAAGGATGTGCCGATGGACCTGCCGCCCGGCTTCGAGCTGGCGGCGATCTCGAAGCGCGAGGACCCGCGCGACGCCTTCATTTCCAGTAAATACGCCAGCCTGGGCGACCTGCCCTCCGGCGCCCGCGTCGGCACCTCCAGCCTGCGTCGCCAGGTGCAGTTGCGCGCCGTTTACCCGACCCTGGATGTCGACACCCTGCGCGGCAACGTCAATACCCGGCTGCGCAAGCTGGAAGAGGGGCAGTACGACGCCATCCTGCTGGCGGCGTCCGGGCTCAAGCGTCTCGGCCTGGACAGCCACATCCGCGCTATCCTGACCCCGGAGGAGAGCCTGCCGGCGGTGGGCCAGGGGGCGCTCGGCATCGAGATCCGCGCGGGTCGTCCCGAACTCGCCGAGCTGCTGGCACCGCTCAACGATCCCGAGACCGCCGCCTGCGTGCGCGCGGAACGGGCCATGAGCCGGATGCTGCAAGGCGGCTGCCAGGCGCCCATCGGCGGTTTTGCCGAACTGCGCAACGGCCGCATCCACCTGCGCGCCTTCGTGGCCGACCTGGAAGGCATCCGGTTCTACCGCAGTGAAGTGGAAGGTGATCCCGCCGATCCCGAGGCCGTCGGCCACGCCGCCGCGGGCCAACTCATCGCCCAGGGTGCCGATCAGTTGCTGGCGGAACTCCTCCACCGCATGCAATGAACCTGCCGCTGTCCGGCCTGGGGGTGCTGATCACCCGTCCGCTCGGACAGGCCGCGGGTCTGCGGGCGCGGCTGGAGGCGCAGGGTGCCCGTGGCGTGGTGTTCCCCACCCTCGACATCCAGCCGCCCGCCGACCTCGCCAGCCTCAGCCAGAGACTGGAACAGCTGGCACTTTACGATTTCGCCGTCTTCATCAGCCCCACCGCGGTGGAACAGGCCCTTGCCCGGATACCCGCCTGGCCCGAGGGCGTGCGTGTGGCCAGCGTTGGACAAGGTACCGCCGCGACCCTGCGCGAGTCGGGGATCACCGGGGTGCTGGTGCCGGAGAGCGGCGCGGACAGCGAACACCTGCTCGCCCTGCCCGAACTGGCCGACATGCGCGGTCGCCGCGTATTGATCTTTCGCGGCGAGGGCGGCCGCGAACTGCTCGCCACCGCCCTCGCCGCGCGTGGCGCCCGGGTGGACTACGCCGAATGCTACCGGCGCGGCCTGCCTGACGCCGACCCCGCCGTCCTCATCGACGATTGGCGCCACGGCGGCATCCAGGCCGTCACCGTATTGAGCGCGCAGAGCCTGGACAACCTGTTCACCCTGCTTGGCGCCGACCAAGCCGGGCTCATCCGCGCGACGCCCCTGTTTGCGCCGCATCCGCGTATTGCCGAACATGCCCGCGCGCTCGGCGTCGAACACGCCATTACGACCCCCGCCGGCGAAACGGGCCTGACGCGGGCACTTGTGGAATACTTCCAACATGTCTGATCACACGCCTGAAATCGCCCCCGAGACGGCCACGCCCGTGACGCCCGTCCTACCCCCCGAACGCCCTGCGCCGAGAAGCGGGCTGCTCTGGCTCGGGCCCATCCTGGCCATCGTCGCCATCCTGCTGACTCTGGGCCTGGCCTGGCAGGACTATGACCAGATGAAGGCGATGGAAGTCCAGCTGGCGCGACGGATCGGCGCCTTCGATACCGCCAGCCAGGAGGCGCGGGCCGCAGCCAAGGCGGCCAATATCGCCCTCGCCGACCTGCAGGGCCGCCTCGGCGCCCTGGAGGCGCGGGCGCTGGAGTCGCAAAACCAGCAATTGGCGCTCAACGCGATGTACCAGGACCTCGCCCGCAGCCAGGACGAGCGCATTGTCGCCGACATCGAGCAGACCCTGCTGCTGGCGCGCCAGCAGTTGCAGCTCGCCGGCAACGTCAAGGCCGCGCTGATCGGCCTGGACGCGGCGGCGACCCGCCTGGCGCAGCTCGACAAGCCGCAGTTCGAGGGGTTGCGCGACGCCATCGCCCGCGACATGGAGCGTTTGAAACTGCTGCCGGCGGCCGATATCGTCAGCCTCAACGCTCGCCTGGAGGTGCTGATCCAGAATCTGGACAAGCTGAAGCCGGAGTCCGATACCGAGCCGGCGGTGAAGCAGCCGCCCGTCGCGAGCGGAGATGCCGTCGATACCCTGGCGCGGTTTTCCGCCGATGCCTGGCGCGAATTCAAGACCCTGGTGCGGATCCGCCGCCTGGATCACCCGGAACTGCCCTTGCTGACGCCCCCGCAACAATATTTCCTGCGCGAGAACATCAAGCTGCGCCTGCTGGCCGCGCGCATGAGCCTGCTGCAACGCGACGAAACCGGTTTCCGTGCCGACCTCGCCGCCGCCCGCGAATGGACTGCGCGCTACTTCAACCCGCGCGATGAGGCCACCCGCGCGGTGCTCGCCAGCCTCGACGAAATGAGCAAGGCGCCGGTGCTGTTGAAGGACGCCGACATCGAGGTCAGCCTGAAAGCGGCGCGCGCCGCGCGCGGAAGGGGCAACTGATGCGCGCCGCGTTCTGGCTGCTCGCCCTGTTCGCCCTGGCGGTGGCGCTGACCCTGGCGGCGCGGGTCGACGAGGGCTATGTCATCGTGGTCTATCCGCCGTGGCGGATGGAACTGTCGTTCATGCTCGCGCTGGTGCTGTTGCTCGGCCTCATGGCCATCGCCTACGCTGTGGCGCGGCTGGCCCAGACCGCGCTGCGTCTGCCTGACGACGTCCGCGAATGGCATGCCCGTCGCCGCGGCGGCGCCGCCGACCGTGTCCTCATGGACGCCGTGCGCGCGCACCTCGACGGCGATGCCTACCGCGCCGGAAAACTGGCGCGCAAGGCCCAGGCCAGCCAGGCGCCGGATATCGCGGAACGGCTGATCGAGGCGGGTGCCACGGCCTTGCCGCCTGAAGGCAGGATCAAGACCTGGTTGAAACGGCTGCCTTCGAAGTCGTCGTAGTCGCCGCCGCGCCATCGCGCCGCAGCCACCAGGCCAGTCGCATCCCCAGCAGGATCGCCAGGATGCCGGCATAGATCGCCGGTTCGGTGATATCCAGCTTCACCATCCACCAGAAATGCAGCACGGCGAACAGCGCGATGGCGTAGACGGCGCGGTGCAGCCGCTGCCAGAGACGGCCTCCGAGACGCCGGATCATGGCGTTGCTGGACGTGATCGCCAGGGGAATCAGGAGCAGGAAGGAGGCGAATCCAACCGTGATGAAGGGACGCTTGACGATGTCCTTCAGGATCTCGCCCCAGTCGAAAAATTGATCGAGCCAGAGATAGCTAAGGACATGCAGGCAGGCATAGAAGAAGGTGTACAGCCCCAGCATGCGGCGCAATCTGAGCAGCCAGGCGAGTCCGCTCAGCCGGCGCAGCGGCGTCACCGCCAGGGTGAGCAGCAGGAAACGCAAGGTCCAGTCGCCGAGGCCGCGGGTCACCGCCTCGATCGGATTGGCGCCCAGGTTGTCGGTCGCCGCGCCGTGGACGAAGGTGACCAGCGGCACCAGGCAGAGCAGGAATAGCGCGGTCTTCAACGCGGTGAACTGGCGGGGGGTGGGGGGCATCATGGCGCTCAGAAATGGCGGCGAAGATCCATGCCCGCATACAGCCGCGCGACCTGATCGCCATAGCCGTTGAACATCAGGGTGCGGCGCTTGAAAAATTCGCCGATGCGGCGTTCCCGCGCCTGACTCCAGCGTGGATGCTCTACCTCCGGATTGACGTTGGAATAGAAGCCGTATTCGCTGGGCGCGGCCTCCATCCAGGACGATACCGGTTGTGTTTCCACGAAACGGATGCGGACGATCGACTTCGCGCTCTTGAACCCGTATTTCCAGGGCACCACAATACGCACCGGCGCGCCGTTCTGGTTCGGCAGCGTCTCGCCATAGAGCCCCAGCGTCAGCAGGGTGAGCGGATGCATCGCCTCGTCCAGACGCAGGCCCTCGGTGTAAGGCCAGTCGAGCACCGTAGCGCGCACGCCGGGCATTTGCTCGCGGTCGTTGAGGGTGGTGAACGCCAGGTATTTCGCGTCGCCGAGCGGTTCCACCCGGCGGATCAATGCATTGAGCGGATAACCCACCCAGGGAATCACCATCGACCAGCCCTCGACGCAGCGCATGCGGTAGATGCGGTCCTCCAGGGGCGCCAGCCGGAGCAGGGTGTCGATGTCGTAATCACCGGGCCGCTTCACCAGCCCGTCCACCCGCACGGTCCATGGGCGAGTCCTCAGGCTGCCGGCATGGCGCGCCGGATCCTCCTTGGCGGTGCCGAACTCGTAGAAGTTGTTGTAGCCGGTGACGTGCTTATAGGGCGTCGGATCCTCGTCGGTGCCATAGGGACCGGGTCGGGTGGCCAGCCTGGCCGCCGCCGCCGAGTCGGGGCGCAGGCCGAGTCCACCAGCCAGGGCCAGCCCCGCCGCGGCGCGAATGAATTCGCGGCGGCTGCGATAGGTTGCGGCCGGCGTGATCTCGGAGGCGGAAATGTCGGGGGGGCGCTGGATCAGCATGGGAGTCTCCTGTGGTGTTCGGGGGTATTCATTGGTCGCGGCAAGGCGCGTTTCCTTACAGTGGAGACGAAACAGCACACCGAGGGTTTCGCCATCTGCCTCCGCGCCCGTTCGCGATGAGGTGAAGGGGGACGTGACCGTCGCGAGGCATGCGAGCCACCGCGGGATGAGACAGGCCGACTTCATTCCCGTCGGTGGGGGGTTAATCCCATTTGACAGACAGGGTCTTATTCCCTACATTCACATCCGAAATTGCTTTACGGCCCGTTGGACCGCGATGCGTTTCGTGTTGGACCCGCCTGGTGGTTTTGAGCCATCGAGCTGCCAGGCCGGGCTGTTGATCGTGGTAGAGCACCGACGCGGTCGACATCCTCCTCTCTCTTCACCCCGGCCCGGCGTCGGGGTTTTTTTTGTTGGGCGCGATGCAACCTGGAAACGGCGTAGTTCTTGACGTCGGCGCCCGACAAGGTACCTTGCACACCCATGACCTGCATGTACCAGCACTATTTCGGACTCGCCGAGGCGCCCTTCTCCATCGCGCCGGCGCCACATTTCCTCTATATGAGCCAGCGCCACCAGGAAGCCCTGGCACATCTGCTCTATGGTCTCGGCGGCGATGGCGGCTTCGTGCTGCTCACCGGCGAGGTGGGCGCGGGGAAGACCACGGTGTGCCGCTCCCTGCTCGAACAGATTCCGGAATCCTGCGATCTCGCTTATATCTTCAATCCCAAGCTGACGGTGGCAGAACTGCTCTCGACCATCTGCGTCGAGTTCGGCATCGCCTGCCCGGCGGACAACACCAGCGTCAAAATCTTCGTCGATCGCATCAACGCTCACCTGCTCGATGCGCACGCCCGAGGCCGGCACGCGGTGCTGATCATCGACGAGGCGCAGAACCTCTCCGCCGACGTGCTGGAGCAGATGCGCCTGCTGACCAACCTGGAAACCAACGAACGCAAACTGCTGCAGATCATCCTGCTCGGCCAGCCGGAACTGGCCGCCATGCTGGCGCGCCCGGAGTTGCGCCAGTTGGCGCAGCGCATCGTCGCGCGCTATCACCTGGGGCCGTTGAGCAAGGCGGAAGTCGCCGCCTATGTGCGGCATCGACTGGCTGTCGCGGGGACGCAGAGGCCGTTGTTTCCGCAGTCGCTGATGGGGCGCGTCTACCGCCTGAGCGGCGGTGTGCCGCGCATCATCAATGTGCTTTGCGACCGCGCCTTGCTCGGCGCCTATGCGCAGGGCAAGGAGCGGGTCGATCGCGCGACGCTGGCGCGGGCGGCGCGCGAGGTGTTCAGCGCGCCGGCCAGTCCGCGCCGGCTGTGGCCGCGCTTGCTGGCGGCGGGCGTGCTGCTCGCGGGTGGCGCCCTGGCGGCGTACTGGACGACGCGGGATGTGCCTCCCGTCGCGTCGGCGAGCCGTGTGCCGCCGATGACGAAGCCGGCGCTGGCCGCGCCCTTGCCCGATCGCCTTGCCTGGCCGGGTGGGCAGGCGGCGGCGAGCGAAGCGAGCGCCCATGAAGCCCTGTTCGTGGCCTGGGGTGCGGCATACCAGGGCAGTGATGTCTGCCGTGAGGCCGCGGACCTGGGCCTGAGCTGCCGCACCGCGCGCGGCGGCCTGGAAGAGCTGCGCCAGATCAACCGGCCGGCGCTGTTGCGTCTGCAGGACGAGCAAGGGCGCGAGTTTGTCGCCACGCTGGTGGCGCTGGGCGAGACCAGCGCCACCTTCTCTGTCGCCGGCGTGACGCGCACTGTCGGCCTCGCCGCCCTGGCCCGGCAATGGTCGGGCCATTACCGCCTGTTGTGGCGCTCGCCGCCAGCGGTGCGGGGCACGATCCGCCCCGGCGACCGCGGCGAGGCGGTGGCCTGGTTGCGCGAGGCGATGGACTTGCCGGCGGCGCCAGCGGACGCGGTGTTCGACGCGGATCTGGTGGAGCGGGTCAAGCGCTTCCAGCTGGCTCAGGGCCTGATCCCGGATGCTTCCGTCGGTGGCCAGACCCTGATCCGGCTGCTCGGCGCGGCGGATCATGGCGCGCCGTCATTGCGTCCGGCACGGAGGGAACGCTGACCATGTCCTACATCCTCGATGCGTTGAAGAAGTCCGAGCAGCAGCGCCAGCGCAGCGCCGCCCAGATCACTCTGGCGACGCCTCCGGCGGCACCGGCGGCGGCGTCGCCGGCGACCTACCGCAATGGCCTGCTGGCGTTGCTCCTGATTGCCGCCGGCATCGCCGTCGGCTGGCTGCGCCCCTGGCAGTCGCCGCCGCCACCACCGGCGCGATCGGTCACCCCCGCCCCGGTCGTGCTGGCGCCGCCACACGCCCCCGCCGCGCGTGTGCAGGCGCCGCCGGATCACCCGGCCCCGCCCAGCATGCCATCGACCGTTCAGCCACCCACCGTCGCGGCCCCGCCCGTGACAACCCCGCCGGCCAAGGTGGTGGCGCCACCGGAAGCGCCGCTGCCGGTCGTGCCGGAGCTGCAGGCCACGGAGCCGGCGCCCCGGGTCATGGCGCTGAGTGAACTGCCGGCGCAGGTCCGCCAGGAACTCCCGGCGCTCGCGATCTCCCTGCATGCCTACGCCCGCGAACCGAGGGATCGCATCGTCATGATCAACAACCAGATGTTGCGGCAGGGCGACCAGGTGGCGCCCGGGCTGCGTCTGGAGCAGATCACCCAGGATGGCGTCGTGCTCGGCTACCAGGGTTATCGCTTCCATCGCGGCGTGCGCTAGTCGCCGCATGGCCAGTTCCTTCGCCGATGCCGCCAGCGTTTTCCTTGAACGGGAGGGCGGGCGCTTTCCCGACTTCTCCGGCTGCCTGATCCTGGTGCCGCATCATCATGCCGCCCTGGCTTTTCGCGCTGCCCTGCACCAGGCCTTGCCGGGCAAGGCGATGCTGCCACCGCGCCTGCTGACGTTGCCGGAACTGGCGGCCAGCGCGCCCGGAGACGGCCATCCGGAGCCGGACAGTCTGCGCCTGGCGGAATTGCAGCATTTCCTGGCGCGCACCGGCCAGGTGCCGTGCGCCGCCCTGTGGCCGGCGGCGCAGGAGTTGCTGGCGTTGCTCAACGAACTGGACGAGCAGGGACTCGATCTGCCGGCGGCGACGCCGACCGAAAACCGCCACCTCGGTGTCGAGGCGAGCATCACCCAGGCGGTGTGGCAGGCCTTGGGCCGCGGTGGGGCGCGCAGCCGCCGGCGCGACTATGGCGAGCGCCTGGCACGGCTCGCCGCGGCTTGCGCGACACCGCTCTACACGCTGGGTCTGGCCGGGCTGTCGCGGCTGGAGCAGTCCTTCCTGGCCGAATGGTCGGCGCGCCAGACGGTGTGCGAACTGCCGGTGCCGCCCCGCTTCCCGCAACGGCAAGCCCTGCTGTCGGCGGCATGGGATGTGGCCGAACCCGAACTGAGCAGACGCGGCGTCGCGTTCGCCGCCACGCATCCCGACAACCCGCTCGATGCCGGGGTCGCGTTGCTTGCCGCGCCCAGCCTCGAGGCGGCGGCGCGGGCCGCCGAGGCGACCGTGCTGGCGTGGCTGCGCGAGGGCCGTCGCGACATCGCCATCGTCGCCCTCGACCGCCTGGCGGCGCGGCGCCTGCGTGCGCTGCTGGAACGGCGGAACATCCTGATCCAGGACGAGACCGGCTGGGCCTTCTCCACCGCCGCCGCCAGCCATGTCCTGGATCGCTGGCTCAACGTGGTGATGGACGATGCCTGGTTCCGCGACCTGCTCGACCTGATCAAGTCGCCCTTCGTCTTCACCGACATGGACGCCACCCGCCAGGCGGCGGCCAACGGTCTCGAACGCGCCTGGCGCCGCCACGGGGCGCCGCAGGGACTGGCCGGGCATCTGGCCCTGGCGCGGCAGGAGGCGCTGGACGCCGCACTGCGCATCCTCGGCCGCATCGAACAGGCGCGCGGCCTGTTCCCGGACGCGCGCCTGCCGCTCGCCGACTGGACCCGCCGCCTGCTCGAGGCCTTCGATCGTCTCGCCGCCAGCGGCGCGCTGCGCGCCGACCCGGTGGGCAAGCAACTGTTGACCTTGCTCGCCGGCCTGGCGCGGGAAACCGCCGGCCACGAGAGACGCTTCGCGCTCGCGGAATGGCGGCGCTGGCTCACCCTGCATCTGGAGCAGGCCACCTTCGCCGATCACCGGGTGCAGAGTCCGATCCGCCTCACCCACCTGAATGCCGCGCGCTTGCGCGACCTCGATGGACTCCTCGTGCTCGGCGTCGATGCCGGGCACCTGCCCGGCCAGTCGCCTGCCGGCCTGTTCAACGACGCCACCCGCCTGCAGCTCGGCCTGCCGGGTGCCACCGAGCGCGAGGCGGAGAGTCGCGCCGCGCTTGCCGATGCCCTGGCGCGCAGCGAGCGGGCAGCCCTGATCTGGCAGGACGCCGAAGCGGGCGAGGAGCAGCCCCTGTCGCCCTGGCTGCTGCGCCTCGATGTGTTCCAGCGCGCCGGCTGGGGCAGGGGCTGGATCAAGCGGGCGGCGCCGGATCAGGTGGCGCCGGCCGTCGAATCGATTCCGCTGGCGCCGTCGGCGCCGACGGCCGAGAGGCCGCCGGAGCGGATCAGCGTCAGCGCCTGGCAGAGCCTGGTGTCCTGTCCCTACCAGTTCTTCGCCCGCCACCTGCTCGGCCTCAACGCGCTCGACGAGGTGCCCGAGGAAATGGACAAGGCCGATTACGGCAGCCTGGTGCATCAGGTGCTGGCGGATTTCCACAGCCGCCGGCCCAGCCTCGCCGGCATGGCGCGCGAGGAGCTGGCGGCCGACCTGCGCGCCACCGGCGAGCGCGTGTTCGCGCCGGCGGAAGCGCGTGGCTATCTCGCCGGCGCCTGGCGCTTGCGCTGGGAACGCCATATTCCCGCCTACCTGGACTGGGCGCTGCGGCGCGAGGCCGATGGCTACCGCTTCGCGCGGGCGGAGGAGCCCCTCGCGCGCCTGATTGCGTGGTCGCCCGAGCACGGGTCCCGCCTGGAGGGTCGCGCCGACCGCGTCGATGCCGGCGCGGCGGGCGTCGCCCTGCTCGATTACAAGACCCAGTCGAAACAGACGCTCAAGCGCAAGCTCGATGAAAGCGCGGAAGACGTGCAACTCACCGCCTACGCCTGGCTCACCGGCGCCGCCGAGGCCGGTTTCGTCAGCCTCGACGCCGACAAGGTGGAGACCCTGGCCTGGCCCGGCGATCTGGCGGAAGCCGCGGTCGCCGAGGGCGAACGCCTGGTCGACACCTTCAGCGCCCTGGCCGCCGGCGCCCCGCTGCCGGCCAACGCCGCGCCGCATACCTGTGCATGGTGCGAGATGCGCGGCCTCTGCCGGCGGGAGCACCGGGGGGAAGTGTAGGGTGCGCCATGCGCACCCCGCCCGTTCAGCGCAGCAGCCGTTTCCGGGTCTGGCGCAGGCCCAGCGCGAATCCCGCCAGCCCGTAAGCCAGCAGCGCCGCCACATGCGGCAGCACCGATTCCGGCCAGTGGCCCAGCAATAGCGGCCGCGCCATCTCCACCGCGTGAGTCAGCGGCAGCCAGGCGGCGATGCCCGCCAGCCAGGCCGGCAGTGCCGTGGACGGGTAGAAGACGCCGCCCAGCAGCACCATGGGCGTGATCGCCAGGGTGAAGTAGTAGAGGAAGAAATCGTAGTTGGGCGAGATGGCGTTGATCGCCAGGCCGAGGCCGGCGAAGCACAGCCCGGTCAGGACGATGACCGGCAGCAGCGCCAGCGTCAGGGCGAAATCCGAATACAGCCCCAGCACCCAGATCACCAGCATGATCGCCACCCCGGAGAGCAGGCTTTTCGAGGCCGCCCACAGCCATTCGCCTATCAGCACATCGCGCAGGGAGAGCGGTGTGTTGAGGATGGCGTCCCAGGTCTTCTGCACATGCATCCGCGAGAAGGCGGAGTAGAGCGTCTCGAAGGTGGCGCTGTTCATCACGCTGTAGCAGAGCGTGCCGGCGGCGAGGAAATGCAGGTAGGGCACCCCGTTCACCTCCTGCAGGAGGCCGCCGAGGCCATAGCCGAGGCCCAGCATGTAGAGCATCGGGTCGGCCAGGTTGCCGAGCAGGGAAGGCATGGCCAGCTTCTTCCAGACCAGGAAGTTTCTTTGCCAGACCGGGAACCAGTTGAGGTCAATCACGCAGATCCCTCCCGGTCAGCTTGAGGAACACGTCTTCCAGGTTGGCCGGGCGGTGCAGGTAGCGCAGGCCGGGGTGGGCTTCCAGTTCGGCCACCACCTTTTCCGGGGCTTCGGTGTAACAGAACAGGGTTTCGCCGGCCTGCTCGCAACGCTTGCACCAGACACTGGCGCAGGCCTGCCATTCGGCCAGGCCCTCGCCGTAGATCTCCACCACGTGCGGCTCGATGTGGGTCTTGATCAGGTCGCGCGGGCTGCCCTGGACGATGACGCGGCCATGGTCGATGACGCTGATGTCGTCGCACAGGCGTTCGGCTTCCTCCATGAAATGGGTGGTGAGCAGCAGCGTCTTGCCCTGCCCCATGAGCCGGCGCAGCCCTTGCCAGATCAGGTGGCGGGCCTGCGGGTCGAGGCCGGTGGTGGGTTCGTCGAGGATCACCAGATCGGGGTCGTTGACCAGGGCGCGGGCCAGGGTCAGGCGCCGCTTCATGCCGCCCGAGAGGGTAGCGATGGTGGCCTCTGCCTTGCCGGCGAGGCCGGCGAAGTCGAGCAGGGCGGGGATGCGCGCGGCCATCTCGCGCTTCGCGATGCCGAAATAGCGGCCGTAGATCTGCAGGTTCTCCCGCACCGTGAAGTCCGGGTCGAGGTTGTCCATCTGCGGCACCACGCCGACCCGGGCGCGCGCCCGTTCGGCCTCTTCCGGCAGGGTGTGGCCGAGCAGTTCCACCGTGCCGGCATCGGCGCCGATCAGGCCGAGGGCGAGGCGCAGGGTGGTGGTCTTGCCGGCGCCGTTGGGGCCGAGCAGACCGTGGCAGCGGCCGGGCGCGAGTTCAAGATCAAGGCCGTCGACCACGGTGGTGTCGCCGTAGCGTTTGGTCAGGTGGGCGAGTTTCAACGGTGAAGTCATGGGTCAATGAGGCGTTCCACATGTGCCTGCAATTCCCGCAACCGGCCATGGAAAAAGTGGCCGGCGCCATCGATCTCGATCAGCGGGATGCCGTGTTGCGTCGCGTAGTCGCGGGCGGCGGCGAAGGGAATCACCTCGTCCTCGCTGCCGTGGATGATCGTGGTTGGGATGGCGTTCGACTCGAAGGCGTACATCGATACCGCCGGGCCGACCATGATCAGGCGCCGGGCGTGGAGTTCCCGGGCCACGCGATGCTGGACATAGGCGCCGAAGGAGAAGCCGAGCAGGGTCCAGGGCAGCGCGCCATAGTGGGCTTCGATGGCGGCGGCCAGCGCCAGCAGGTCGTCGGTTTCGCCGATGCCGTGGTCGAACTCGCCGGAGCTGTCACCCACCCCGCGGAAGTTGGGGCGTACCGCCACCAGGCCGCGGGCCAGTGCGGCGCGGGCCAGGGTCCAGGCGACCTTGTTGTCGAGGCTGCCGCCCTTCAGCGGGTGCGGATGGGCGATCAGCGCCAGGCCGCGCGGCGCGTCCGGCGGTTCCTCGACGACCGTTTCGATCTGGCCGATGGGGACCTTGATGCGCAGGCGGTGGCGGCTCAAATCTTCAACCGCTCCACGATCTTGCCGTCGCGCAGATGCGACTCGATGATCTCGTCGATGTCGGCCTGGTCGACGTAGGTGTACCAGACCGCGTCCGGGTAGACGACGCAGACCGGACCCTCGTCGCAGCGGTCGAAGCAGCCGGCGCGGTTGACCCGGCAGTCGCCGCCCTTGCCGTGCAGGCCGAGCTTCTTCGCCTTCTTCTTGGCGTGCTCGAACATGGCTTCGGCGTCATGGTCGGAACAGCAGGGACCGCCGTCCTCGCGCTGGTTGAGGCAGAAGAACAGGTGGTGTTTGAAGTGGCTCATGGTGGGATTCAAAGTTCGTGGGATTTGGCGCAGGAGCCGCGGGCTTTCTCCACCGGGTACTTGGCGGCGTTGATCGCCAGCTTGTCCTCGGCGGCTTTCAGCAGGTCGATGTCCAGACAGTTGGCCAGGCTCACCAGATAGATCAGCACGTCGGCCATTTCCTGACGCACCGCTTCCTTTTTAGGTGGCGGCAGGTTCAGGCTCTGTTCCGGGGTGAGCCACTGGAACGGTTCCAGCAACTCCGCCGCCTCGACGATGAGCGCGGCGGTGAGGTTCTTCGGCGTGTGGTAGAGCTGCCAGTCGCGCGCGCGGCCGAATTCGCGCACGCTCGCGGCGAGTTGCTCAAGGCTGTTGATCGACATGGGCGTCAGGAGAAAAAAGATGCCGGCGATCTTATCACCGGCCCGCTGCCCAGCCCCGGCCGGCACCGGTATCATCCGCCCGCTACCACCGTCCGCGCCATGAATACGACTCTCCTGCAAACCACCGTCCTGCTGGTGCTCTCCAATCTGTTCATGACGGTGGCCTGGTACGCCCACCTGAAGCATCTCGGCGACAAGCCCTGGTGGATCGCCGCCCTTCTGAGCTGGGGCGTGGCCCTGTTCGAATACCTGTTGCAGGTGCCGGCCAACCGCATCGGCTACAGCCAGTTCAGCCTGCCGCAGTTGAAGATCCTGCAGGAGGTCATCACCCTGGTCGTGTTCGCGCCGTTCGCGGTGTTCTATATGAAAGCGCCGCTGACCTTGAATTACCTGTGGGCTGGCCTCTGCCTGCTGGGTGCGGTGTACTTCATCTTCAAGGGCGCCTGAGCACTCAGCGCAGCAGCATCACCACGGCGATGTTGAGCAGACCCAGGGTGAGGTTGGTGCCGACCAGTATCCGGATGCGGTTCAGCGCCGCGCCCGCCGCCGGCCAGTCGCCCACCACCACGGCGCGTTTCATGGCGGCGAAGGGAACGAAATAAAGATAAGCGTAGATCGCGGCCATCAGGTAGCCGATGGCCACCATGATGTGCACGTGCATCGGTACGACGGCCATGCCGCCCATCTGCAGGACCATCACCTGGCCGGACAGCAGCAGCGCGATCACCGACACCCAGACCCATGGGAAGAAGCGGCCGAACACGCCGCGCCACAATGACAGGCGCAGCGGCGGCTCCAGCGTGGCGATGGCGGCGGGGCGCAGGCATTGGTGGGCGAAGAACATCCCGCCCACCCAGACAACGCTGGCGAGGACGTGAAGGAGGGTGAGCGTGCTATGGAACATGGGGGTCTCCGAGTGGCTGCGACAGCTGCCGAGT
Source organism: uncultured Thiobacillus sp. (assembly GCA_964393825.1). Lineage (GTDB taxonomy): Bacteria > Pseudomonadota > Gammaproteobacteria > Burkholderiales > Thiobacillaceae > PFJX01. The sequence continues at coordinate 26,986 of CAYMUY010000018.1, forward strand.
TTACCTGCCTGGAGCCTGCCCGCCGGACGGGCGTGGCGCCGATGTTTTTCGCAATAACAACAAGGCCGCTGTTTATACTTACGCCGGTTTTTTTGCCAGTCACCCACCCCTTGCCATGAGCGCTCCCCTGAACGTCGTCATCCTCGCAGCCGGCAAAGGCACGCGGATGAAATCCGACCTGCCCAAGGTCTTGCATCCGCTCGCGGGCCGGCCGCTGCTGGGCCATGTGCTGGCTGCCGCCGACACCCTCTCCCCGGAACGGATCTGCGTGGTCTATGGCCACGGTGGCGAGGTCCTGCCCAATGCCATCGCCCGGCCTGAACTGGCCTGGGCGAAGCAGGAGCCGCAACTGGGTACCGGCCATGCCGTGCAGCAGGCGGTGCCGCATCTGAATCCGGACGCGATCTGCCTGATCCTCTACGGTGACGTGCCGCTCACCCGGCCGGAAACACTGCAGGAAATGACCCTGATCGCGCACGAAGGCGCCATCGCCCTGCTCACGGTGCGCCTGGCCAACCCGGCCGGTTACGGCCGCATCGTGCGCAACAGCCGCGGTCAGGTGGAACGCATCGTCGAGCACAAGGACGCGACCCCCGAGGAACTGGCGATCGACGAGGTGAACACCGGCATCCTCTGCCTGCCCGCCGGCAAGCTGGCCGGCTGGCTGGCGCGCCTGGGCAACGACAACGCCCAGGGCGAGTATTACCTGACCGATGTGATCGGCATGGCCGCCGCCGAGGGCGAGAAGGTGATTCCCTGCCACCCGGGCGCCGAATGGGAAGTGCTGGGCATCAACAGCCGCCAGCAACTGGCGGAACTGGAGCGCATGCACCAGCGCAACTTGGCCGAGGCGCTGATGGTGCAGGGCGTCACCCTGATCGACCCGGCGCGCCTCGACGTGCGCGGCAGCCTGGAATGCGGCCGCGACGTGCTGATCGACGTCAACTGCGTGTTCGAAGGTGTGGTGACACTGGGCGACGGGGTGAAGATCGGCGCCCACTGCGTGTTGAAGAACGTTAGCCTGGCGGCCGGCGTCGAATTGCAACCGTTCTGCCATCTGGATGGCGCCAGGGTGGGCGCCGACGCCCGCATCGGCCCGTTCAGTCGCCTGCGTCCCGGCACCGAGCTGGCGGAGGCAACCCACATCGGCAACTTCGTCGAGATCAAGAACAGCCAGGTCGGTTTCAATTCCAAGATCAACCACCTGTCCTATGTCGGCGACGCCACGGTCGGCCGCAAGGTCAACATCGGCGCCGGCACCATCACCTGCAACTACGACGGCGCCAACAAGCACCGCACGGTGATCGAGGACGACGCATTCATCGGTTCCGACACGCAACTGGTGGCGCCGGTCACGGTGGGCAAAGGCGCCACCCTCGGCGCCGGCACCACCCTCACCAAGGACGCGCCAGCCGGGCAACTGACCCTGTCGCGCGCCAAGCAGCTCACCCTTCCCGGCTGGCAGCGGCCGGTCAAAAAGAAATAAGCGGAGAAACTCATCATGTGCGGCATCGTCGGCGCCATCGCCCAACGCAACGTCGTCCCCATCCTGCTGGAAGGGCTGCGGCGCCTGGAATATCGCGGTTACGACTCCGCCGGCCTCGCCGTGCGCGGGGCGGACGGTGCCATGCAACGCATTCGCTCCGTCGGCAAGGTGGTCAATCTCAGCGAGATGGAAGCCGCCAACCCGATCCCCGGCGACCTCGGCATCGCCCACACCCGCTGGGCCACCCACGGCATGCCGGCGGAGCGCAACGCCCACCCGCACATGAGCGGCGAGAAGGTCGCGGTGGTGCATAACGGCATCATCGAAAACCATGCCGAACTGCGCGCGGAATTGAAGGCCAAGGGCTACCACTTCACCTCGGAAACCGATACCGAAGTCATCGCCCACCTGCTCGCGCACCTCATGGAGAGCGAGCCCGATCTGCTCAAGGCGGTGCAGACGGCGGTGACCCGGCTGGTCGGCGCCTATGGTTTGGCGGTCGCGAGCCCGGATGATCCGGATCGCCTCATCGTCGCCCGTTCCGGCAGTCCGCTGGTGATCGGCCTGGGCATCGGTGAAAACTTCATCGCCTCCGACGTGTTCGCCCTGCTGCCGGTGACGCAACGCTTCATCTTCCTGGAAGAAGGTGACATCGCCGAAATCAGCCGCGACAACGTGCGCGTCTTCGACGTCGCCGGCAACCCGGTCGAGCGCCCGGAGCGCCTGTCGCAGCTTTCCGCTTCCACCACCGACAAGGGGCCTTACGCCCACTACATGCTCAAGGAAATCTTCGAGCAGCCTTCGGTGATCGCGGAAACTCTGGAAGGCCGCATCCACAAGGGGCGTCTGCTGGAAGAAAGCTTCGGCCACAAGGCGCAGGAACTGTTCGAGCAGGCCCGTGGCGTGCACATCATCGCCTGCGGCACCAGTTACCACGCCGGCATGGTGGCCAAATACTGGCTGGAAGAAGCCGGCGTGCCCTGCCATGTGGAAGTGGCCAGCGAATATCGCTACCGCAAGGTGGTGGTGCCGGAAGGCACCCTGTTCCTGTCCATCTCGCAATCGGGCGAGACCGCCGATACCCTGGCCGCCCTGCGCTTCGCCAAACGCGCCGGTTATATCGGTAGCCTGACCATCTGCAACGTACCGGAATCCTCGCTCACCCGCGAATCCGACGTCGCCCTGATGACCCGCGCCGGCCCCGAGATCGGGGTCGCCTCGACCAAGGCCTTCACCACCCAGCTCACCGCCTTGCGTCTGGTCACCCTGGCCCTGGCGCGGCGGCGCGGCATGACGGCGGAGCAGGAGGCCGTGCTGGTGGAGGAATTGCAAGCCCTGCCGCGTCAGGTGGAAGTGGTGCTGGCGCTGTCGGACGCCATCAAGGAGATGGCCGCGTCCTTCTCCGACAAGAAAGACGCCCTCTTCCTCGGCCGCGGCCCGTTCTATCCGGTGGCCCTGGAAGGCGCGCTGAAACTCAAGGAAATCTCCTACATCCACGCCGAGGCCTACCCGGCCGGCGAACTGAAGCACGGTCCGCTGGCGCTGGTCGATGCCGACATGCCGGTGGTCTGCGCCCTGCCCGACGATCCGCTGCTGGACAAGGTGCTGTCCAACCTGCAGGAAGTGCGCGCGCGCGGCGGCGAGTTGTTTCTGTTTTCCGACCACAAGGTGAAGATCGAACTGGACCATTACCAGAACCTCACCCTGGCGGATATTTACCCCGGCACCGCGCCCATCGTTTACAGCATCCCGCTGCAACTACTGGCCTACCATGTCGCCGTGCTCAAAGGCACCGACGTCGATCAGCCACGTAATCTGGCCAAATCGGTGACGGTGGAATGAGCCGCCGCGAAACATCGCCGCGTCATGTGTGGCGCCGGCTTCCAGCCGGAACGATAGAGGCATGAAGTGGTCGTCTTGAATCAATGGGTTGCTGGATGTTTCTTGTGAGGAGTTCTGAATGGCGGTGATCGCGGTATTCAACCAGAAGGGTGGGGTCGGCAAGACCACCACCACGCTCAACGTCGCCGCTTCCCTGGCTTTGCTGGAACGCAAGCCGTTGGTCATCGATCTCGATCCGCAGGCGCATGTGACCCTGGCACTCGGCGTGAAGCACCTGCCCGGCAACGCCAGCGCCGCCGCCTTCTTCCGCGAGCAGACCCCGCTCGACCGCCTCACTCGCCGGCTTGGCAACGGCCTGCGGCTGGTGCCCGGCCATGCCGACCTGTCCAAGGTCGACACCCTGCTGGCCGCCACTCCCGGTGTCGCCGGCACCCTGAAGAAGGGGCTGGATGCCGCACTGGCCTGGGACGATTCCCCCATCCTGATCGACTGCGCCCCGGCGTTGGGCGTGCTCTCGCTCAATGCCCTGTGCGCGGCCGACCGCGTGCTGATCCCGGTCACCGCCGATTTCCTCGCCATGCAGGGCCTGAGTCGCCTCGACCTGGCCCTGGGGGTCCTGGAAAACGCCCTCAAGCGGCGGATCGAGCGGCGCGTGGTCCTGACCCGCTTCGACGAAGCCAAGGCCCTCTGCCGCGAGTCGCTGGCCACCCTCAAGGCCCGTTACGGCGACGCCCTCTGCGACACCCGCATCTGCGACGACCCCGCGCTCTCCGAGAGCCCGGCGCACGGCATGGACATCTTCGCCTACGCCGCCGACTGCCCCGGCGCCCACGACTACCGGCTGCTGACCATGGAACTGTTGTCGAAGGGGTTCTTCGCCTGAGATCCCTGTCAATACCCTGAGCGTACGTCTGGCTGAATCAACCTGGGATGCGCTGGATGCCATCGCCGATAGCCTGAACAGCCGGCCACGTGCGACGCATGCTTTCAGTTCTCCCTTGGAGGTGTTCGCGACTATGCTGGCTTCGTTTCATCAACCCTCAAGCTCAATCCATTGATCCAGGGGCGTTGCACCTGGGATTTGAAACCGCCGGCATATTCATCACGACTTCGAATTACTCTCGCGAAGCCATCGAATACGCATCAGTCATCAGCACGAGAATCATCCTGATCGACGGCGATACTTTGGTTTCCCTCATGGTCGATCACAACGTCGCCGTCACCCGCACCGGCATCTATGAGCTAAAAAAGGTTGATGCGGATTACTTTGAGGGTGACTGACACCCTGTCAGGAGAAATGCCATGTCATTCACCGTTGAAGCACTCGAAGCTGAAGTCATGAGCCTGCCGCTCACGGAGCGCGCGCGTCTGGTGAACAAGCTGATCGCCAGCCTGGATGCCGAGCCCGATGTCGAAGCCGCCTGGGCCGAAGAAATCGAGCGCCGCCATGCCGAGATTGAAAGTGGCGCCGTGGAGCTGTTTTCCGGTACTGAAGTGCTGACCCGGCTGAAAGCCGAGTTTCAATGAAGTCCCTGTTACACCCGGAGGCGGAAGCCGGCCTTCGGGAAGCGGCTGCGTATTATCGGGAACGAGCGGGCTCCGCCCTCGCCCAGGCGTTTCTTGTCGATTTTGAACATGCGATCGCCCTGCTTCTCCAGCATCCCCTTGTCGGCACTTCGTGGCTTCATGGAAAGCGGCGCTTGCTCATGCGGCACTTCCCCTACGCCATCGTCCACAGCATCGTTGACCAGGAGATTCGGGTGCTGGCTGTAGCCCACCCAAACCGCCGACCGGGCTACTGGCGAAAGCGGCGGTTGTAGCCTGTCATGTCACTCCCATCCAGTTTCGATCCGCAAGCGGATCTCCTACAGCGCACCCGCGCCGCCGTCTGGCACCCCTGCACCCAGATGAAGCATCTGGAGGCCAGCCCGCCGCTGGCCGTCGCCTGCGGCGAGGGGCCGTGGCTGATCGACCACGACGGCAAACGCTACCTCGATGCCATCTCCTCCTGGTGGGTCAACCTGTTCGGCCACGCCAACCCGCGCATCAACGCCGCGCTGATCGACCAGTTGTCCCGGATCGAGCACGTTATCCTCGCCGGCTGCACCCATGCGCCGGTGGTGGAGCTGTCGGAACGCCTGGGGCAACTGACCGGGCTGGGTCACGCCTTCTATGGTTCGGATGGCGCTTCCGCCACCGAGATCGCGCTGAAAATGAGCTTCCACTACTGGCGCAACCTCGGCCGGGCGGGGAAGACCGGTTTCATCTCCCTGAGGAACGGTTACCACGGCGAGACGCTGGGCGCGCTGTCGGTCACCGATGTGGCGCTGTTCAAGGACACCTACGCGCCGCTGCTGCGCCACAGCCATCAGGCGATGAGCCCGGACAGTCGCCTGGCGGCGGCGGGGGAGACGGCGGAGGCCTATGCCCTGCGCGCCGCCGCCGACCTGGAGGTGTATCTGGCGGAACAGGCCGACACCACGGCGGCGATCATCCTGGAGCCGCTGGTGCAGGGTGCGACCGGCATGGCGATGTATCCGCCGGTCTACCTGAGACGGGTGCGCGAGCTCTGCGACCAGTACCGGGTCCACCTGATCGCCGACGAGATCGCGGTCGGCTTCGGTCGCACCGGGACGCTGTTCGCCTGCGAGCAGGCGGGCGGCATGGTGGGCGACATCGCGGACTTCCTCTGCCTGTCCAAGGGCATCACCGGCGGCTACCTGCCGCTGTCCTGCGTGCTGACCCGCGACGCGGTCTATGCCGCCTTCTACGATGACGCGACGGCGCGCGGCTTCCTGCATTCGCACTCCTATACCGGCAACCCGCTCGCCTGCCGCGCCGCCATGGCGGTGCTGGATATTTTTGAACAGGATCAGGTGATCGAGGCGAACCGGGTCAAGGCGGCGACCTTCACGGAACGGCTCGGCGAGGTCGCGGCGCATCCGCGCGTCCGCCATTTCCGCCACACCGGCATGATCTGGGCTTTCGACGTGGCGGATGCGGCGCCTGGCTTTGCCGATGCCTTCCACCGCCGCGCCCTGGAAAAGGGCGTCTTCATCCGTCCCATCGGTCACAGCGTGTATTTCATGCCGCCGTATGTCATCGATGAGTTCGAGATGCGCCTGCTGGCGGAGGCCGCCCTGGCCTGCCTTTCCTAGTGCCGGCACCCTGCCGACACGCTTGAAACTATTGGAGAACACCATGCCGCGCCGCCCATTCCTGCTACTGCTCGCCCTGATCGCCACACCGCTGGCCGCCGCCGACCACGCCCATCACGCGGACCACGGCACGTCCCTGGAACAGCGTGAGGCGATCCCGGTCACGGCCGAGGAGAAAGCACACATCCACCAGGAAATGCGCACCTTCCTCACCACCACCCAGCACATCGTCACCGGCGCCGCCGCCAACGACATGAAGCGGGTCGCCGAGGCCGCGCGCGCCGCCGGCATGGCGGCGGCGCATGAGGTTCCCGCCGGCTTGCGCGCTCGCCTGCCGCTGGCGTTCAAGAAGCTGGGCCAGGCCACCCATGTCGGCTTCGACGATCTGGCCCGCGACGCGGAAAGCCTGGGCGACGCCAACCACGCCCTGAAGCAGCTCGGCCAGGTGATGGACAATTGCGCTTCCTGCCATGCCCTCTACCGGCTGGAGAGCCACTGAAATGGACATCTTCAACATCTTTCACCTGGAATGCTCCCGCCGCCTGCCACGGCTGCCGGCTGAACATCCCTGCTCACGCCTGCATGGCCATTCCTTTCGCGTCGAGGTGCATGTGTCGGGGCCGCTCGATCCGGAGCTCGGCTGGGTCTGTGATTTCGCCGACGTGCAGGCCGCCTGGCAGCCGCTCCACGCGGCGCTGGACCATCGCTACCTGAATGAGGTCGCCGGCCTCGACAACCCGACCAGCGAGCACCTGGCGGTCTGGATCTGGGATCGCCTGAAGCCGGCATTGCCCGGGCTGAGCCGGGTGGTGGTGATGGAGACGCACGCCTCCGGATGTAGCTACAGCGGGGAGTGAGGCGGCGGGGTGGTCAGTCCGCCTTCGCCCACTCGTCCCGCCACACGCAGACCTGGTTGCCGCCCTCGGCCTTGGCGATGAGCTGGGCGCGCTCCACCCGCTCCAGGGTCTCGTCAATGAAAAAGACGGGCTCCAGCGCGACGACGCCGAACGAGGCGGTCAGTTTCAGCGCCTGGCCTTCCAGGGCGAAGGTGTGCGCCGCCAGGTTGACGCGCAGGCGGTCGATCAACACCCCGGCCTGGATGATGTCGGTACCGGGCAGGCAGAACAGGAACTCCTCGCCACCGATGCGGAAGATGGTGTCGTAGCGGCGCAGGTGCTCGGTGAAGAAAGCGGCGATGGCCTTCAGCATGGCATCGCCGATGCGCTGACCATGGGTGGCATTGAAACGGCCGAAATCATCCAGGTCGGCATAGCAGACCGCGCAGGGCTGGTGCGTGCGCTGCACCCGCTCGATTTCTTCCGCCAGGCGCAGGTTCACCGCCTGCCGGTTCCAGACGCCGGTGAGATTGTCCACCGCGCCGAGGCGTTCCATCAGGTCGACTTCAAGGCGTCGCAACAGTTGCCGGAAGCGGGCGGCAACGGCGGTGAAGGCGTCGTAGTCTTCGCCGGGGATCGGGGCGCCGGTCGCCTGGCAGGTGAGTAGATGGCGGGCGATGTCGTGCATCGAGCGGTGTGTCGCGTCGATGGCGGCAAGACTGCGTGCATCCGTCAGCCCGGACTGGTCGCTGCCGTGGAACCAGGTGCCGAAGCGGCAGCGGACATGGGCGTCCTCGCCGAGGTCTTCGGCATCCGCCGGTTCGCGGCAGATCAACTTCCGGTTGAAGCGAGCCAGCCAGGCGGCGTGGCTGGCGATGGCGCGATCCAGGTCGTGCAGTCGTTCCAGGGTGGCGGCGTGGTCGTTTTCATGAAGGGGCATGGCGGAGATTCCCTAGGTCTGATCACGCGGGCGGTGCTTGGGCGGGGACGGCAGCGTGATGGCCGCGCAGGGCCGGGTGGTCGGCCTGTGGCCGGTCGAGATGGTAGCCCTGGGCCAGGTCGACACCCAGAACGGCGAGGAGATTCAGGGTCGCCTCGTCTTCCACGAATTCCGCCACCGTCGTTTTGCCGAGTCCGCGCGCGACTTCGACCATGCCGCGCACGAAGACCTGGTTGTCGTGATCATGGGGCAATTCCCGGATGAACATGCCATCGAGCTTGATGGTGTCGACACGGATGTGCTTGAGGTAGGCAAAGGAGGCGAAGCCGGCGCCGAAGTCGTCCAGGCAGACGCCACAGCCTGTTTCCTGGAGGGCACTGATGAAGCGTTGCGCGTCGGAAAGATCGGACACTGCCGCGGTTTCGGTGACCTCGATCAACAGGCGGGCGGGGGGGGCGCCATGCTTGCGCAACAGCGCGGCGATGTAGCCGGGCAGTTCGGGGTCGTCGAAGGAGCGGCCCGAGATGTTGACGGCGATGGCCGGCCCCGCCGGTTGCGAGGCGATCAGGCGAACCACCTGCTCGACCACCCAGCGGTCGATTTCCAGGATCTTGTTGCTCTTTTCCGCCACCGGGATGAACTGGCCCGGGGCGATCAGTTTCCCGGTCTGTTCGTCGCGCAGGCGGATCAGGGCTTCCAGGTGCGAAAGCTGGCGATCGCGGACGTGGTAGACCCCCTGGAAATGCAGTTCGAACAGGTTTTCGCTAAGCGCGCGCGCCAGGCGCTCGTTCCAGGAGAGGCGATTGACCATTTCCGGCGCGGTGTCGAGTTCGGCGCGATACAGCCGCCAGGTGTTCTTGCCGGCCTGCTTGGCCTGGTACATGGCGGCATCGCCACAGGCGACCAGTTCGTCCTGGTCGGACGCGTGCCGGGGATAGAGGGCGATACCGAGGCTGGAGGAGATGTGCAGCGTGCGTCCCTCGAAGCGGAAGGGGATCGTGGCGGTGGTGCGCACGATGCGCTCCGCCAGGGCCAGGGCCTGGGCCTCATCGGCAAAGGGCATGAGGATGGCGAACTCGTCGCCACCGAGGCGGAACAGCATTTCGTTCTTGCGGATGAGTCCGGAGACTTCCCCGGCGACCCGGATCAGCAGGGTGTCGCCGGCGGTGTGGCCGAAGTGGTCGTTGATCGCCTTGAATTCATCGAGATCGAAATACAGCAGGGCGGAGGCACTGTCATGGCGCGCGGACTCGGCCAGCATGCGCTCCAGTTCGATCTGGAAACGATGACGGTTGTAGAGGCCGGTGAGCGAGTCGCGCTCGGCCAGATAGAGCAGCTGGTCGGCGGTCTGGCGTTCCCGCGTCACATCCTCGTAGATCCAGAGATGGCCGATGAAGTGGTTGTCGCGCTCGAACACCGGGTAGCTCAGTTGCGTGGCGATGCGGCCGTCCTGGACCGTGATGTCGATGGCATCACCGGGCTCGCGCGCGGCCAGGATGTTCTCGATATGCCTGGAAAAGTAGTCCGGCTGCAGCAACTGGCAACTGCTGCGCGCGAAGACCTGGTGCGGCGTCCAGCCCACCAGCTGTTCCGTTTCTGGGAGTTGCCAGAGACGGTTGAAGGCCGGGTTGTGATAGACCACGCGACCGTCGGCGGCGACGAAGAGGATGCCCAGGTTCATCGCGGAGAGCAGCGCCTGCAGGCGGGCATGCTCCGCTTCCGAGTCGGCCAGATAGGTCTGGGTGCGTTCCTCCGATTTTCGCAGGGCGTTGATGCGGCTGTGCAATTGCCGCGCCATTTCCTGGAAGGCGGTGGACAGGCGGCCGACTTCGTCGGGCGCGGCGCTGGGCAGGCGGGCGCTGAAGTCGCCCGCGGCCAGGGCGCGACTGGCCTCGGTCAGCAGTGCCAGGCGGCGGGTCAGCAGGTAGCCGATCAGGGAGAGGGTGAGGAAGGTCGACAGGACCGCCGCGAGGCCGGCATAAATGCCCTGACGCACGACACGTTCTCGCGCCTGGGCGAGAAAGCCGGTGTCGATGCCGAAACGCAGGCGGCCGTAGACATTGCCGGCCAGGCCGATCGGGATGGCGGCGTCGTACACCGGATCGTCCACGTTCGGCTCGGAGTCGACCGCGTCCGGTGTTTCTTCGCTACCGAGGCCGGCACTGGCCAGACGGCGCCCGTCCGGTCCCGTCAGCATCAGGTAGCGATAGGCATTGTTACCGCGCGCTTCTTCGAGGATCTCGTGCAGGGCGGCGTAGTCGCGCTGCATCAGGGGCGGCGCCAGGGCGGCATTGAGCAGGGGGATCGCGCTTTCCACCCGTAGCCGGGTCTTGCGCAGGAGTTCTTCCTGAGTCAGATGGATATTGCTGAATACCATGAGGCCGAGGATCAGCGCTTCGACCATCAGGCCGGCCAGGGTGAGCTTGAGCCAGAGAGGGGGGTGCAGGTAGCGCCGCATCAATTGCCGTGATTGATGCGTCGGGACGTCGGCGCAGCAAGGGTTTCTTCGCGATGTACGATGCGATGAGAGGCTGGCGGGGGGCGGTGCTGCATGATCTTCACGGTCGGGCGGCGGGGTCGGGCGCGTCATGGCCCCAGGGCTTTGCGTGTCGCTTTCATGTAGGCATCCGCGCGGGCCATGTATTGCTCGTTGACCGGCAGGATGGCGGTGTAACCGATCTGGCGCAGGAACTGCTCCCCCACCGCGCTGCCCGGATAGGCCAGGAGCAGGGATTTCATCCGCTCGGCCTGGGCGGGGGGCAGGTCCGGCTTGGCCAGGAAGACAAAGGCGGGGATGTCCGCGACATGCTTCATGACCACCACTTTCTCGCGCACTTCGGCCGGCATCTGCAGTAAACCCTGGCTGGTGGTGACGGCGGCGGCGGCGGTGCCGTTGAGCAGGGAATAGGCGACGCTGACATGGGTGCGATGTTCCAGCACGCGATAGTCGCGGCCGGCTTCGAGGCCCTGCGCATCGAGATATTGCATGGCTGCGGAGACGGTGATGGCCAGGCGGTCGATCACCGCCAGGGTCTTGCCGCGCAGATCGTTGGCGCTGGCCAGGGGGCGCGATAGCGGGTAGATCAACAGGGCATCATGGTCCGGAGCGAAATGCGTGAGCGGCTGGTAGCCCGCCTCCAGTTGCGCCAGGCGGGCGAAATGCGCGGGCGTGATGGTGAGGTCGAAATCGCCGCTCAGGGTGCGTTGCTGGAAGCGGGCGAAATCGGGCGCGCTTTCGAGCCGCACCGGCTGCCGCAGTTTCTCTTCCAGATAGGCGCGCAGGGGTTCGTAGCGCGTGGCAAGCGTGCGCGCGCTGTGGATCGGCAGGACGCCCAGGGTGAAGGCCGTGGTCGCCTGGGCGGCCTGGGGCTGAAGTCCCGCCAGCAGGATGAACAACGACACCAGGCCGATGAAGGGCTTTTTCATGTCTCTTCCAGTTGTTTCAACAGCACCTTGGAGCGGCGTTGCCAGTTGTACATGGCCTGGCGTGGCGCCGGCAGGTCTTCCGGCGTGGCCACGGCGAAGCCGCGCTCGATGAACCAGTGCGTGGTGCGGGTGGTGAGCACGAACAGCTGGTTCAGGCCGAGTTCGCGCGCCGCTTCCTCGACCGTGGCGAGCAGGGCATCGCCACGGCCGCCGCGCTGGTAGGCCGGCGCCACCGCCATGCAGGCCATTTCCCCGGCGCCCGCCTCGGGGAAGGGGTAGAGCGCCACGCAGCCGACAATGCGGCCATCGAGTTCGTCGACGAAGAACTGCTCGATTTCCTGTTCCAGCCGCTCGCGCGAACGGCGGACCAGGACACCGTCGGCTTCCAGGGGCTCGATCACCGAGAGGATGCCGCCGACGTCGTCGATGGTCGCCGGCCTCAGGCTCTCCACCGACTGGCGGGTGACCATGGTGCCGACCCCGGCATGGGTGAACAGCTCCATCAGCACGGCGCCGTCGACGTCGGCGCTGATCAGATGCACCTTGGCCACGCCCTTCTTGCAGGCATGCGCGGCGTGCGGCAGATACAGCTTCATGTCGCCTTCCGGCAGGTCACGCAACAGTCTGCCCACCTGCGCGGCGGTGACGCGGTTGATGCGGCGGCCATTGGCGTCGACCGTGTCGCCATGGTCGAGGATGAACACCAGCTTGTCCGCCGCCAGGGCGATGGCAGCCTGGGTGGCCACTTCCTCCAGGGTCAGGTTGAACACTTCACCGGTGGGGGAATACCCGATCGGCGAGAGCAGGACGATCTCGCCGGCCGCGAGACGGTCACGGATCGGCGCCACCGCGACCTTGCGCACATCGCCGGTGAACAGCAGGTCGACACCGTCGACAATGCCGGCCGGCTGCGCGGTGACGTAGTTGCCGGAGGCGACGCGGATGTCGGCGCCGGCCATGGGCGTGTTGGGCAGGCCCACGGAGAGCATGCTTTCGATATCCACCCGCACCGAGCCGACCGCGTCCTTCACGTGTTCGAGGGTGTCGGCATCGGTGACCCTGCGGCCGCGCACGTATTGCGCCTCGCTGCCGATGCGCTCCTCCACCTGCGGCCGCACGCCATGCACCAGGACCAGGCGCACGCCGAGGGCGTTGAGCAGGTTGATGTCGTGAACCAGGTCGACGAAATCCTCGCGCAACATGGCTTCGCCGCCGAAGGCCAGAACAAAAGTCTTGCCGCGAAAAGCGTGGATGTAGGGCGCGGCCGCGCGGAACCACTCGACAAATGCGGTGGCGGCCAGGGTCTTGCTGCCCGCCTCGCCGACTTTGCTGCCCATTTCCAACTCCTGATTCGCTGAATACCGGCGATGTTACGGCGGAATGGCGGAAAACTTGAGCGGGTTGGGCGGGACTCCTCGTTCCCGTGGCGTTAACGGAAATCCCCCCAGACCGCATGCATCGCCGCAAGGGCTGCCAATGCCGCCGTTTCGGTGCGCAGCACCCGTGGACCCAGGCGCAGGCCGCGAAATCCCGCAGCCTGCGCCAGCTTGCGCTCGCTCGCGTCGAAACCGCCCTCGGGACCCGCGAGCAGGAGGATCGGTGTGGCGGGTGGCGGCAGGTCGCTCAGGCGGAGATCGCCATCCGGGTCGAGCAGGAACTTCAGCGGTTCGGTATCCGCCGCGATGTCGCGTTGCCAGGCGACGAACTCGCGTATCGCCGCGACCTCCGGCAGGACGTTGCGGCCGCATTGCTCGCAGGCGGCATTCACCACCCCTTGCCAGTGGCCGCGTCGCTTGACCGCCTTCTCCTCGTTGAGCCGCACCACGCTGCGTCGCATGGTCAGGGGCTGGATCGAGGTCACCCCCAGTTCCACGGCTTTCTGCAGGGTGTAATCCATCCGCTCCCCACTGGAGATGCCCTGGGCCAGGTGGATCCGGAGCGGCGATTCGCGGTCCGTTTCATGGCGACGGTCGAGGCGCACCGCTGCCCCCTTGCCGCCCTGGTTTTCAAGGACGCCGTGGTATTCGGCGCCATCGCCGTTGAACAGGGTCACGGCCTCGCCGGCCCGCAGGCGCAGTACGCCGATCGCGTGACGCGCGACCGCATCCGGCAGCACCACGCGCTGGTTGGGCGCAAGGGGGAGGTCACAATGGAAGCGCGGCATGGCAGTCAGGATGGTAACGGGACGGATGGTATTATCAGCCGCACTTGTCCACGACGGAGCCCCCCTGATGGTGCGAATGGAAACCCCGGTCTGCAATTTCGGCTGGAAGGCCCCCGATTTCAGCCTGCCCGGCGTCGATGGGCGGATTCATGCCCTGAAGGACGTGGCCGGCCCGAACGGGCTGCTGGTCATGTTCATCTGTAATCACTGCCCCTATGTGAAGGCGGTAATCGACCGCATCGTGCGCGATGTGGCGGAACTGAAGACGCTGGGGATCGGCGCCGTCGCGATCATGTCCAACGACCCCGCCGAGTATCCCGAGGACAGCTTCGAGAACATGCAGAAGCTTGCCGCCGACCTCGGTTTCCCGATGCCCTATCTGCTGGACGCCAGCCAGGAAGTCGCGCGCCGTTATGACGCCGTCTGCACGCCCGATTTCTTCGGCTTCAACCGCGACCTGGAACTGCAGTATCGCGGCCGTCTCGACGCCTCGCGCAAGGAAACCGCAGTGGATGCCCGCCGCGATCTGTTCGAGGCCATGAAGCAGGTGGCCGAAACCCAGCGCGGCCCGGCCGAACAGATACCCAGCATGGGGTGCTCGATCAAATGGAAAAACCAGTAATCCGTCGGCGGTTGGCAGTACGCAGTCGGCAGAACCGCTTCGAGAAAACGCTCCGATGACTGCCAACCGCCAGCCGCCAACCGCCGATTTGCTAAACCAGGTCATCGCGGCCGCCCGCGCGGTCGGCCGCGATGAGGTCATGCCCCGCTATCTCAAGGTCGCGCACCAGCGCAAGGTGGACGGCAGCCTGCTCACCGAGGCCGATCTCGCCGCGCAGGGCGCCCTGTTCGAGCGCCTGCGCGCCATTGCGCCTTATCCCATGCTGGGCGAGGAAATGAGCGAACCGGAGCAGCAGGCGGTATGGGAGCGGGGTGAGAACGGCTTCTGGTGCGTCGACCCGATCGACGGCACCAGCAACTTCGTCAATGGCCTGCCGTTTTTCGCGGTCTCCGTCGCCCTGGTCCTGGCGGGACGGGCGGTGCTCGGCGTCGTCTACGATCCCCATGCCGACGAGGCCTTCTACGCCAGCGAAGGGGGGGGCGCCTTCATGAATGGCGAGCCCTTGCCCCTGAAACTGCCGCCGGACGACCTGAATCGCTGCATGGCGGGCATCGACCTGAAGCGCATCGACCGCGAACTGGCGGCGAGCCTGGCGCGGGAGCACCCGTTCGCTTCGCAGCGCAACCTGGGGGCCAGCACCCTGGACTGGTGCTATGTCGCCGCCGGACGCCTGCATATCTATCTCCACGGCGGCCAGAAGATGTGGGATTACGCTGCCGGCTGGCTGATCCTGAAGGAGGCGGGTGCCGCCGTCAGCGGGCTCGACGGCGCCGACTTCCTGGCCGGCGACCCCTGGTGCCGCTCGGTGCTGGCGGCGCAGACGCCGGCGTTGCTGGCGCAATGGCGGGCGTGGGTGGCGGCACACCCGAAAACCGACTGAAACTGGCCATTTTTGCCCGTCAGGCCGATTTTTTCGTCTCACAGCCAAACAGGAGGGCTTCGTCCATGCCGCGCGAAAAAGGCTGCGAGGGGTGTTGTGCACCGCACCAGAAGCGGCTTCGCGGCTGATTCCATAAGCGGCCGGGTGCAGCATATAAAAACATTTTAATTTTTCCTGGCCTGTTCCCGCTCCCCCGCTTGAATCAAGGCCGCAAGGCGATGTCCGTGGCGGCGGAAAGGGATTTTCCGGCCGGCTGGGGGCTTGCTCTGATTCAAGGGCCTTGCACATAATCTAAGCTTTCCGCCCAGTCTGGGCGTTGATAGCGGTTTTTTTCTTGAGGAATCAAAAACATGGCAACACGTAACGACCTCGCGAACGCCATCCGCGCTCTGGCGATGGATGCTGTGCAGAAGGCCAACTCCGGCCACCCGGGCGCCCCCATGGGCATGGCGGAAATTTCCGAAGTGGTCTGGAATCATCATCTGCGCCACAACCCGGCCAATCCCAAGTGGCCCGACCGCGACCGCTTCGTGCTGTCCAACGGTCACGGCTCCATGCTGATCTACGCCCTGCTGCACCTGACCGGCTACGACGTCAGCATTGACGACCTGAAGAGCTTCCGCCAGCTGCATTCCCGCACCCCGGGCCATCCCGAGTACGGCTATACCCCGGGCGTCGAGACCACCACCGGTCCCCTCGGCCAGGGCATCACCAACGCGGTCGGCATGGCGCTGGCCGAGAAGTTGATGGCGCACGAGTTCAACAAGCCCGGCCTCGACATCGTCAACCACCACACCTACGTGTTCCTGGGTGACGGCTGCATGATGGAAGGCATCTCCCATGAAGCCTGCGCCCTGGCCGGCACCTGGCACCTGAACAAGCTGATCGCCTTCTGGGACGACAACGGCATCTCCATTGACGGCCACACCGACGGCTGGTTCACCGATGACACCCCGAAGCGTTTCGAAGCCTATGGCTGGAATGTCATCGCCAATGTCGACGGACATGACGCCGCCGCCGTCGATGCCGCCGTGCAGAAGGCCAAGCAGTCCGCCGACAAACCCACCCTGATCTGCTGCAAGACCATCATCGGCAAGGGCTCTCCGAACAAGGAAGGCACCCACGACGTGCACGGCGCCGCCCTCGGCAACGCCGAGATCGAGGCCACCCGCAAGCACCTCGGCTGGAATCATGAGCCCTTCGTCATTCCCCAGGACGTCTACGACGGCTGGGATGCCAAGACCAAGGGCGAGGGCCTGGAAAAGCTGTGGAACAACAAGTTCTCCGAGTACGCCGCGCAGTTCCCCGAGCTGGCTGCCGAATTCACCCGACGCATGAACGGCGAGCTGCCCGCCGACTGGGCCGGGCGTGTCCAGGCCGCGCTGGCCACCACCCTGGAGAAGGCCGAGACCGTCGCCACCCGCAAGGCCAGCCAGCTGGCCATCGAGCGCCTGGTTTCCACCCTGCCCGAGCGTGTCGGCGGTTCCGCCGACCTGACCGGCTCCAACCTGACCAACTGGCCGGGCTGCCACCCCCTGCACCGCAACCCGGGCGGCAACTACATCTCCTACGGGGTGCGCGAGTTCGGCATGAGCCACATCATGAACGGCATGGCGCTGCACGGCGGCCTGTTCCCGTTCGGCGGCACTTTCCTGATGTTCTCGGAATACGCCCGTAACGCCCTGCGCATGTCCGCCCTGATGAAGCAGCGCGTGGTTTACGTCTTCACCCACGACTCCATCGGCCTCGGCGAAGACGGCCCCACCCACCAGCCGGTCGAGCAGACCGCCACCCTGCGCATGATCCCCAACATGACCGTCTGGCGTCCCTGCGACACCACCGAGACCCTGGTCGCCTGGGCGGCCAGCGTCGAGAAGACGGACGGCCCGAGCTGCCACATCCTGTCGCGTCAGAACCTGCCCTTCGTCAAGCGCAGCGACGCCCAGATCGCCGACATCCGCAAGGGTGGCTATGTGATCTCCGATTGCGAGGGTAAGCCCGCGGTGGTGCTGATCGCCACCGGTTCCGAAGTGGAACTGGCGATGAAGTCGCAGGAAGCCCTGAAGGCCGATGGCATTGCCGCCCGCGTGGTGTCCATGCCCTCCACCAACGTGTTCGACAAACAGGACAAGGCCTACAAGGACAGCGTGCTGCTGCCCACCGTGCACAAGGTCGCCATCGAAGCCGGCGTTACCGACGGCTGGTGGAAGTACGTCGGCCTGCGCGGCGCCGTGGTCGGCCTCGATCGTTTCGGCGAATCCGCCCCCGCTCCCCAGTTGTTCAAGGAGTTCGGTTTCACCGTCGAGAACGTGGTCGCCACCGTCAAAGGCATTCTGTAACCGTCTATTGGATATCCGGGTCGAGTCAGCCGTCAGGCCGCCCGACCTGTAGTTTTCTTATCAAGGAGATAAAGCATGACTATCAAAGTTGGCATCAATGGTTTTGGCCGTATCGGCCGCATGGCTTTCCGCGCCATCGCCAAGGACTTCCCCGGCATCGAAGTGGTCGCCATCAACGACCTGCTCGAGCCCGACTACCTGGCCTACATGCTGAAGTACGACTCCGTGCATGGCCGTTTCAACGGTGACATCTCCGTCTCCGGTGGCAACATGGTCGTGAATGGCAAGACCATCCGCCTGACCGCCGAGCGCGACCCCGCCAACCTGAAATGGAATGAAGTAGCCGCCGACATCGTCATCGACTGCACCGGCTTCTTCCTGACCACCGAATCCTGCCAGGCCCACATCAAGGCCGGCGCCAAGAAGGTAGTGCAGTCCGCTCCCTCCAAGGACGCCACCCCGATGTTCGTGTACGGCGTGAACCACACCAAATACGCCGGCGAAGCGATTGTTTCCGCCGCTTCCTGTACCACCAACTGCCTGGCTCCCGTGGCCAAGGTGCTGAACGACAACTGGGGCATCAAGCGCGGCCTGATGACCACCGTGCACGCCGCCACGGCCACCCAGAAAACCGTTGACGGCCCGTCCATGAAAGATTGGCGCGGTGGACGCGGCATCCTGGAAAACATCATTCCCTCCTCCACCGGCGCCGCCAAGGCTGTCGGCGTGGTACTGCCGGAACTGAAGGGCAAGCTGACCGGCATGGCTTTCCGCGTTCCCACCTCCGACGTCTCCGTGGTCGACCTGACTGTGGAACTGAACAAGGAAGCCGCTTACGCCGACATCTGCGCCGCCATGAAGGCCGCCTCCGAAGGCGCCATGAAGGGCGTTCTGGGTTACACCGACGAGAAAGTGGTTTCCACCGACTTCGTCGGCAACAGCGCACCTTCCACCTTCGACGCCGAAGCCGGCATCGCCCTCGACAGCACCTTCGTCAAGGTCGTGTCCTGGTACGACAACGAGTACGGCTACACCTGCAACATGCTGCGTCTGGTCGAGCACGTGTCGAAGTAATTCAGCCACATGGGGCAAGGTGCAAGGGGCAAGGAAAACCTTGCCCCTTGCACCTTGCCCCCCAACCCCGTGAGCCGTAAGGCCTGAGTCCACTCAACCCTTACCACTTACTTTCCAGGAGTACCGAAATGGCCAAATTCCTCCGCATGACCGACCTCGACCTCGCCGGCAAGCGCGTCTTCATCCGCGCCGATCTGAACGTGCCCGTCAAGGAAGGCAAGGTCACTTCCGACGCCCGTATCACCGCCTCGATGCCCACCATCG
The DNA here is from genome assembly GCA_964393825.1 of uncultured Thiobacillus sp. Lineage (GTDB taxonomy): Bacteria > Pseudomonadota > Gammaproteobacteria > Burkholderiales > Thiobacillaceae > PFJX01. Next base: position 46,017 of record CAYMUY010000018.1, read on the forward strand.
AACATGCGATGAAAGCCGGCGCCAAGGTCATGGTGACCTCCCACCTGGGCCGCCCGACCGAGGGTGAGTGGGCGCCCGAAGTCTCCCTGCAGCCGGTGGCCGATGTCATGGCCGCCAAGCTGGGCCGCCCGGTGCGCCTGATCAAGGACTGGGTCGATGGCGGTTTCGACGTCGCCGAGGGTGAAGTCGTGCTGCTGGAAAACTGCCGCGTCAACAAGGGCGAGAAGAAGAACGTCGAGGAAACCGCGCGCAAATATGCCGCCCTGTGCGATGTGTTTGTGCTGGACGCCTTCGGCACCGCCCACCGCGCCCAGGCATCCACCTACGGCATCGCCGAATTCGCGCCGACCGCCTGCGCCGGCATCCTGGTCAGCCAGGAACTGGAAGCCCTGGACAAGGCACTGGCCAATCCGGCCCGGCCGATGGTCGCCATCGTCGGCGGCTCCAAGGTCTCCACCAAGCTGACCGTGCTCGAAGCCCTCTCCGAGAAGTGCGAGCAACTGGTGGTCGGCGGCGGCATCGCCAACACCTTCCTGGCCGCCACCGGCAAGAACGTCGGCAAGTCGCTGTGCGAGACCGACCTGATCCCCACCGCGCAGGCCCTGATCAGCAAGATGACCGCCCGCGGCGCCACCATCCCCATCGCCGTCGACGTGGTCTGCGGCAAGCAGTTCGACGCCAACGAGCCCGCCGTCTGCAAGGATGCCGGCGCCGTGGCCGACGACGACATGATCTTCGACATCGGCCCGAAGTCGGCACAGGAACTGGTGGACATCATCATGAAGGCCGGCACCGTGGTCTGGAACGGCCCGGTCGGCGTGTTCGAATTTGACCAGTTCGGCGCCGGCACCAAGGCCATCGCCATGGCCATCGCCAATACCAAGGCCTTCACCCTGGCCGGCGGCGGCGACACCATCGCCGCCATCCAGAAGTACGACATCTATGACAAGGTGTCCTACATCTCCACCGCCGGTGGCGCTTTCCTGGAATATCTGGAGGGCAAGGTGCTGCCCGCCGTGGATATCCTGGAAAAGCGTGCCGCGGGCTGATCAGTAGGAGCGCCGCTCGCGGCGCGAAATGAGTCAGATCGGCCTGCGAGCAGGCCTCCTACATCGAGAAATACATGCTACGTAGAACCAAAATCGTCGCCACCCTCGGCCCCGCCTGTTCCGATCCCAAAGTTCTGGACAAGATGCTGGAGGCCGGGGTGGACGTCGTCCGCCTCAACTTCTCCCACGGTACCGCCGAGGAACACCAGCAGCGTTGCGAACTGGTGCGCTCCCTGGCCAAGACGCGCGGCCGCGCTGTCGGCGTCCTGGTCGACCTGCAGGGTCCGAAGATCCGCATCGGCAAGTTCAAGGACGGCAAGATCACCCTCAGCCCGGGCGACCCCTTCATCTTCGACGCCACCTGCAAGCTGGGCGATCAGACCCGGGTCGGCCTCGATTACCCGCAACTGGTCAAGGACGTGGCGCGCGGCGCCACCCTGTTGCTGGATGACGGCCGCCTCGAGATGTGGGTGGAGGAGGTCAAGGGCGACGAGGTGTTCTGCAAGGTCGTGCAGGGCGGGGTGCTGTCCAACAACAAGGGCATCAACCGCAAGGGTGGCGGCCTGTCCGCCGCCGCGCTGACCGAGAAGGACATCGAGGACATCAAGACCGCCGCCGCGATCAAGGCGGATTACCTCGCCGTCTCATTCCCGCGCTGCGCCGCCGACATCCAGCAGGCGCGCGAGATCCTGCACGCCGCCGGCGGCCGCGCCTGGATCGTCGCCAAGATCGAGCGGGCAGAGGCGATCGAGGAACTCGACGACATCCTCAACGCCTCCGACGCCATCATGGTGGCGCGCGGCGACCTGGGCGTCGAAGTCGGCGACGCCGCCGTGCCGGCCCTGCAGAAGCGGATGACCAAGGCGGCGCGGGAAAAGAACAAGCTGGTGATCACCGCCACGCAGATGATGGAGTCGATGATCGAGTCCCCGATTCCGACCCGCGCCGAGGTCTCCGACGTCGCCAACGCGGTTCTGGATGGCACCGACGCCGTGATGCTCTCGGCCGAAACCGCCGCCGGCAAGTATCCGGTGGAAGCCATCGCCGCGATGAACCGGGTCTGCCTGGAAGCGGAGAAGGAACTGGAACAGACCTTCGGCACGCGGATGCTCGATCACGGCTTCCTGCGCACCGACGAGGCGATCGCCATGTCCGCCGCGTTCACCGCCCTGCACCTGAACATCAAGGCGATCGCCGCCATGACCCAGTCCGGCTCCACCGCCCTGTGGATGAGCCGGATCAGCACACACGTGCCAATCTACGCCTTGACGCCGGAAGTCGAGACCCGTAGAAAGGTGACCCTCTTCCGTGGCGTCTACCCGGTCAACTTCCGTCCTTCCAGCAACGAGCGCGACCAGTTGCTCGCCGAGGCGGAAGACGAACTGCGGCGACGCGGCGCGGTACGCAACGGCGACCTGATTCTGCTCACCATCGGTGAACCGATCGGCAAACCCGGCGGCACCAATACCCTGAAAATCGTTCGCGTCGGCGAACGCAAGAAAGCCTGATCAACCGAATAGGAGAAACACGATGGCTCTGATTTCCCTGCGTCAACTGCTCGACCATGCCGCCGAAAATGGCTATGGCCTGCCCGCCTTCAACGTCAATAACATGGAGCAAGTCCAGGCCATCATGCAGGCCGCGGACAAGACCAACAGCCCGGTCATCCTGCAAGGTTCCGCCGGTGCCCGTTCCTATGCTGGCGAGCCCTTCCTGCGCCACCTGATCCTGGCCGCGATCGAGTCCTACCCGCACATCCCGGTCTGCATGCACCAGGACCACGGCGCTTCCCCCAGCATCTGCTTCCGCTCCATCCAGTCCGGCTTCAGCTCCGTCATGATGGACGGTTCCCTGGGCACCGACGGCAAGACCCCGTCCACCTATGAGTACAACGTCGACACCACCCGCCACGTGGTCGAACTGGCGCATGCCTGTGGCGTCTCCGTGGAAGGCGAACTGGGCTGCCTGGGCTCCCTCGAGACCGGCAAGGCCGGCGAGGAAGATGGCCATGGCGCCGAGGGCGTGCTGGATCATTCCGCCCTGCTGACCGATCCCGACGAGGCGGCCGACTTCGTCAAGAAGACCCACGTCGACGCCCTGGCCATCGCCATCGGCACCTCGCACGGCGCCTACAAGTTCACCCAGAAGCCCACCGGCAAGGTCCTGCGCATCGACCGCGTCAAGGAAATCCACCAGCGCATTCCCAGCGTCCACCTGGTCATGCACGGCTCCTCCTCGGTGCCCGAGGACTGGCTCGCGATCATCAACAGCTACGGCGGCGACATGGGCCAGACCTATGGCGTGCCGGTCGAGGAAATCGTCGAGGGCATCAAGAACGGCGTGCGCAAGGTGAACATCGACACCGACCTGCGCATGGCCTCCACCGGCGCCATCCGCAAGCACTTGGCGGAGAACAAGTCCAACTTCGACCCGCGCAAGTTCCTCAAGGAAGCCACCAAGGCGATGAGCGGCATCTGCGCCGCCCGCTACGAAGCCTTCGGCGCCGCCGGCCAGGCCAGCAAGATCACCAAGGCCTACAGCCTGGAGGACATGCAGAAGCGCTATGACAAGGGCGAGCTGGATCCCAAGGTCAACTGAGCACCTGGTCTCCTTTGTTGAGCAGCAGCATGAAAGCGGCCCCCCGGGGCCGCTTTTTACTTGATGCCGGGCCTGAGCCATGCAGTCGGACCTCCCGCTGAAACGCCATGCCCGGATCCTGCTGGCGCTGGACGGCCGCGTGCTGGACCGCGACATGCTTGCAAAGCTGCCGCGCTGCTGCGTGCAGCTGTCGCCACGCCTGGACATCCTGCTGGTCAATCCGCCGCGTGAACCCACGTCGTGTCTGGCCATGCTGCTGCTGCGTCTCGAACACAGCGGGGTCGATTACCACCTGGCCAGTTCGCTGGGCGAGACGGGCGCGGAGGTGCTGCATTACCTCAGCCGCCACCGCGGCATCTCGGCGGTCCTCCTGGTGGATCCGGCTCACCTGGATCCCGAGTCCCGACGCCTGATCGAGCTCAAGGGCCACCCGGTCATCTTCCTCAGCGAGTGCTGAGCGGGCCGCGGGTAGAATGCCGTCCTCCGGCCCACATTCACGATCATTGCCATGCCCGAAACGCTCCTCGAATCCACCCTCCATTCCCTGCCGTTGATCCACAAGGGCAAGGTCCGTGACATCTACGCGATCGACGAGCGGCGGATGTTGATCGTTACCACCGACCGGCTGTCCGCCTTCGACGTGGTGATGCCGACACCCATCCCGGGCAAGGGCAGGGTGCTGACCGAGGTGGCGGATTTCTGGTTCAGGAAGCTGGAACACATCCTGCCCAACCAGCTGACCGGTGATGCACCAGAGGAGGTGGTGACGGCGGACGAGCGGGCGCAGGTGAGCGGTCGCGCCATCGTCGTCAAGCGCCTGAAGGCGCTGCCGGTGGAGGCCATCGTGCGCGGTTATCTGGTGGGCAGCGGCTGGGCGGATTACAAGAAGACCGGCCAGATCTGCGGTCATCCCCTGCCTGACCATATGCAACTGGCCGACCGCCTGCCCGAGCCATTGTTCACGCCCTCCACCAAGGCCGCCGTTGGTGCCCACGACGAGAATATCGACTACGCGCAATGCCAGCAGTTGCTGGGCAAGGAACTGGCTGCCCGCGTGCGTGACGCGGCCATCGCCCTGTACCGGGAAGCGGCCGAATACGCCCTGGGGCGCGGCATCATCATCGCCGACACCAAGTTCGAGTTCGGCCTCGACGAAAACGACACATTGACCCTGATCGACGAGGTCCTGACCCCAGATTCCTCCCGCTTCTGGCCGGTGGACCAGTATCGTGTCGGCGAAAACCCGCCCAGTTTCGACAAACAATATGTGCGTGACTGGCTGACCGCATCGGGCTGGAACAAGCAGGCGCCCGGCCCTGAATTGCCCGCGGATGTGGTGGCGAGGACCGCCGAGAAATACGAGGAAGCGCGCCGGCGCTTGCTCGGCTGAACGCGCGGCTAGCCTCCAGAGGCCGGCGGCGCGATCTCCGGGATCACCCGTTCATGCGGGAATTGCGCGGTGAAGGTGCTGCCCTTGCCGACCGTGCTGTCCACCTTCAGGCGGGCCTGATGCCGTTGTAGGACATGCTTGACGATGGCCAGCCCGAGACCCGTACCGCCACTGGCGCGTGATCGGCCGCGATCGACCCGGTAGAACCGCTCGGTCAGGCGCGGAATGTGTTTGGCTTCGATGCCTTCGCCGCTATCCGTCACCGAGAAGGACGCGCCACCATTTTCCGACAGGCGCCACTGGATGCGGATCTGGCCACCTTCGGGGGTATAGCGCACGGCATTGGTCACCAGGTTGGCCAGGGCGCTATACAGCTCCTGGCCATTGCCGATCAGGCGCGCCTGGCAATCCAGGACCAGCTGGACCCGGTGGCGTCCCTGGCTCAGGGTTTCCGCCTCGTCGGCGAGACGTCGCGCCAGCCCGGGCAGGTCAACGGTCTCATCGCGCGCGTCCGGCTCGCTCTCCAGTTTCGCCAGGATCAGCAGGTCATCGACCAGGCGGCGGATGCGGTCGGATTGTTCGCGCATCAGCGGGATGTGCTTGCGAAACTCGCCTGGCTCGGCGTCCGGCATGTCTTCGAAGGCTTCCAGGAAGCCGAGGATGACGGTGACCGGGGTACGCAATTCATGCGAGACATTGGCGATGAAGTCGCGGCGCATGGCTTCGACACGGGTCAGTTCGGTGATGTCGCGCGCCACCAGCATCCTTTGCTGGCGCGGCAACGGCACGATCTGCAGGGCCAGCGTCTGATCGCGTGACGAAGGCGATTCGATACTGAGGGTGCGTGCCAGGTCATCCGCAAGCAACCATTCGGCAAAGCGGGAGTTGCGCAGCAGATAAAGCACGAACTGGCCGAGATCGCGTTGCGGCGAGAGTCCCAGCAGGCGTTGGGCGGCGTCGTTGAGCCAGACGATACGGTTGCCCTGGTCGAGGATGACGACGCCGTCTGGGAGCGAGCGAGTGGCCTCCAGCATCTGTTCCAGATCCGCCGCTGTTTTCTCCTGGGCGCCCAGGCGGGCGCGCAGCAACTTTTCCAGGCGGTAGTAGGTGTCACCCCAGACGCCGCTGGAGGAGGGGAGTGGCAGCGAATCGGGGCGGGAGAGCCAGATGGAGAGGCGGGCAAGCTGGCGCAGGTGGTAGGCCAGATAGAGCCCCGTGCCCAGTGCGAACATCGGCCAGCCACTGCCGGCGGGCCGGCCGCTGGAGAACAACGCCGCCAGAAAGCCGATGCCCAGGACAATGAACAGGGGACGCCACCAGAATGACATGCGGACTCAAGGACTAGGCAGGAGTCGTCATTCTAGACCGCCGCATCCGGGGTCATCCGAAATTGCTGGAGAGGCGATAGCCGGAGCCTCGCACGGTCTGGACCAGGCGGTCATGCGCGGTCGGCTCCAGGGCGGAGCGCAGGCGGCGGATGTGGACGTCGACGGTACGCTCCTCGACGAAGACGTGGTCGCCCCAGACCTGGTCGAGCAATTGCGAGCGTGAGTAGACGCGCTCGGCGTGGGTCATCAGGAAATGCAGCAGTCGGAATTCGGTGGGACCAAGATCGAGGGCGCGCTCGCCGCCGTTCTGGCTGCCGTAGACCCGATGTGCCAGCGGATCGAGCCTGAGGCCGGCGATTTCCACGGTGTCCTCGGTCATTTGTGGTGCACGTCGCCGCAGCACGGCCTTGATCCGTGCCATCAGCTCGCGCGGTGAAAAGGGCTTGGTGATGTAATCGTCGGCACCAGTTTCCAGTCCCAGCACCTTGTCCCGTTCATCGCCCCGCGCGGTGAGCATGATGATGGGTACGTCCTTGAGACGGGCATCGGCGCGCACCCGACGCGCCAGGTCGACGCCGGAGGCCCCGGGCAACATCCAGTCGAGCAGGATCAGGTCGGGCACGCTTTCGCGCATGCGGGCACTGGCCTCCTCGGCATTGGCGGTCAGCGTGACCTCATGGCCATGGTGGCCCAGATTGAACTTGAGCAGTTCCTGGATGCCGGGTTCGTCTTCGACTACGAGTATGTGGGCGGACATGCGCGCCTCGCTGGGGTGACTGAGTGCGATGGATGGTATGACGGTTACGTGAACCTTTTATGACGTCGTCAGATCACGCTCGACCGCCCGCGCGGCGACCAGGCCCTGCGCCATCGCGGTCGGCACCGAGGGCTGTGGTGTGTCGGTGATGTCGCCGGCGGCATAGAGGCCGGGAACGCCGCAGCGCTGCCAGGCATCGACATTCAGGTAGCCTTTCTCCGTGGTGGCCGGGCGGATATCCGGTTCGAAACGCGTGAGCACATCGGTGTTGGGAACATAGCCATACATCACCAGCAACCAGTCGAACAGGCGCTGCTCGTGCGGCCAGCGCGCGGCCACCCGGTCGTTCTCATGGGTCAGGATGGGCAGGGCGCAATGGTCGCGCAAGGCAATGTCGCCACGGGCGCGACAGGTGGCGATGAATGGCCGCCGCGCGGAGAAGTCGGCACGGGTGCAGACCACGGCGCGATTGCCGCGCTCGGCGAGAAACAAGGCATGGTCGAGGGCATTGTCGCCGCCACCGAGTATCAGCACGTCGGTGTCGCGGATGTCGTCGCGGATGCTGTTGGAGAGGGGGCCGATGATGGCGCGCGGACATTCGGCGGCAAAGCGTTCCAGCGCTGGCGTGGCGCGTGGGCGGGTACCGGTGGCGATCACGATCGCCTGTGCCACCAACTCCCGCGTGCCGTCACCTTCGCGCAGGGAGAGGTGGAAAGCGTCGTCGATGCGGCGTACGTGCGTGAGTTCCGCGCGGTAATGGGTGGGGACGGCCAGGTCGCGGTAGTGCGCCGCCAGACGCCGGGTCATGGCTTCCCCGGTCTCGCCGGGAAACCCGAGCATCCACAGGTTGGGGTGGAAGTTGCTGCGCTGGGCGCCTCCGAGGTGGTCGCCGCGCTCGATTACCACCGGTCGCAGGCCGAAGGAGAGGCAGGCATTGGCGCAGGACATGCCGGCGGGGCCGGCGCCGAGAATGGCGACGATCATGGGGTTGGGCGGGTTGCCGTTATCATCGCCGCAAAACTAGCACAGCCGCCATGACCTCACTACCCAAACCCACCCCCGAAGCCCTCGCCCACAGTGCCCGACTGATCGAATTGATCCGCGCGCGGATCGATGAATCCGGTGGCTGGCTGTCCTTCGCGCAATACATGGAATTTGCCCTCTATGCCCCGGGCCTCGGTTACTACGCCAGTGGCGCGGCGAAACTGGGCGCGGCGGGGGATTTCGTCACGGCGCCGGAAATGACGCCCCTGTTCGGACGCACGCTGGCAAGGCAACTTGCCGGCGTCCTCGCCGAAACCGGTGGCGACATCCTCGAACTCGGCGCCGGCAGCGGTCGCCTGGCGCTCGATCTGTTGCGCGAACTGGAAGTACAGGAGAGCTTGCCGCGGCGTTATCTGATCCTGGAGGTCAGCCCCGACCTGCGCGCGCGGCAGCAGGCCTTGCTGAAAGAAGAGGCGCCCGCGCTGTTGTCCAGGGTGGTCTGGCTGGATGCCCTGCCCGACACGCTGAGCGGCGTGGTGCTGGGGAATGAGGTGCTCGACGCGCTGCCGGTGCGTCTGCTCTATCGCGCCGCGACGGGCGAGTTCGAGCGCGGCGTGGTCTGGCACGATGGGCTGGCCTGGGGCGACCGGCCACTGGTCGAGGAACCGTGGCGGGCCTGGACGGCCGCCCTGCCGGAGACCGACGGCTATCTCACGGAAATCTGTCCCGCCGCCAGCGCCCTGGTCGCCAGCCTCGGCGAGCGTCTGCGGCACGGCATGCTGCTGTTCCTGGACTATGGCTTTCCCGCCGCCGAGTATTACCACCCGCAACGCCACATGGGCACGCTGAAAGTGCACTACCGCCACCACAGCCTGGATGATCCCTTCCATCTGCCCGGCTTGTCCGACATCACCGCGCACGTCGATTTCAGCGCCGTGGCAAGCGCGGCCACGAGCGCGGGGCTGGACCTGCTCGGCTATACCAGCCAGGGCAATTTCCTGCTCAACGGCGGCCTGCTCGACCTGCTGGGCGAAATGCAGCCGGGCAGTCGGGATTACCTGAACGCTGCCGCCGCCCTGCAAAGGCTGGTGCAGCCCACGGAAATGGGCGAGTTGTTCAAGGCGATCGCCCTCGGCCGCGGCCTGCGGGCGGTTCCCGGCGGCTTTGGCCGGGGCGATCGGCGCGGCGCCTTGTAACGCCGCGCGGGGCTTCAGCCCTTCTGGCCTTCCGCCGCGATTTCCGCGTGCACCTGGGCCATGTCGACCTCGCTGGCGCGGGCGATCAGGTCGTCGAGCTGGCTGCCCTGCATCGCGCCCGGCTGCGAGTAGATGATGACCTTCTCGCGGAAGATCATCAGCGTGGGGATGGAACGGATCTGGAAATGCCCGGCCAATCCCTGTTCGTCCTGGGTGTTCACCTTGGCGAAAGTGATGTTCGGGTATTTGTCCGAAGCGGCGTCGTAGACCGGGGCGAAACCCTGGCAGGGGCCGCACCAGGGGGCCCAGAAGTCGATGATGACGAAATCGTTGTTGAGGATGGTTTCCTCGAAGTTCTGCTCGTTGAGCTCAAGTACGGCCATGGCTAACCCCTGCGTGAGTAAGACAAAAAAAATCCGGCGCGTGGCCGGTCAAGGCAATGGTACAGCGGCTTAGGCCGCTTCCGCCAGCCGTGCCAGGTCGTCGGCCTCGAGATGGCGCCATTGTCCAGGCGCCAGGTCGGCCGGTAGCGCATAGCCGCCGATACGGGTGCGTTGCAGGGCTTCCACCCGGTTGCCGGCGGCGGCGAGCATGCGTTTGACCTGATGGTATTTCCCTTCGGCGATGTCCAGGTCGATCACCTTGTCGTCGATCCGGGCGCAGCCACGCGCCGCGATCGGCGCCGGTTCGTCGCGCAACTGCACGCCGGCGAGCAGGGCGGCGACCTGTTCATCGCTGACCACATGCTTGCAGATCACCCGGTAGCGTTTGCCGATTTCCTTTTTTGGCGAGGTATAGCGGTGGATGAAGGCGCCGTCATCGGACAACAGCAACAGCCCGCTGCTGTCCTGGTCGAGCCGGCCCACCGGCTGCACGCCGCGAACCGCGAAGGGTATGGGCAGCAGGCTGAAGACGCTGGGATGATGCTGCGCCTGGCGCGAACATTCGAAGCCCGCCGGCTTGTGCAGGGCCAGGTAGACCTTTTCGCGATATGGCCAGTACTCGCCGTCGATGGTCAGGGTCAGGGAGGCCGTATCGCACTCGGTTTCCGGGTTCTCGATCAGGATACCGTTGGCTTTGACCTGCCCGGCCTCGATCAACGCGCGGCAGGCGCGGCGTACGCCAAAGCCCTGGGACTGCAGGATGCGGAGAAGTTGCATGGGTAGGGCCATAAAGTGGATAAATGAGTAAAGTGGGAGTCTACGGATTCAAGGGCCGAGGGATAAGAACATTCCATCACGCGGCAGGTATAGGAAGCGGAAAATTCTGTATTTTTTTGCCCGGAGAAAACCATGGCCGACACCAAATCCAGCATGACGCGCAGTCCGTCCAGTCCCCGCCGCCGCAAGGCGACCGCGGTAGCCGCCGCCCTTCCGGTCGAGACGTTGCTTGAGGCGACAGCCACGGTCGACACCGGTTCGGACGCCACCAGCAAGCCGGTGGCGGACCCCAATCCCGCCGCCGCGGCGGAAATCGAGGCGGTCAGCCATGGCCCCGCCGCGATGTCGGTGGCGCACGCGCCGCACGGGACCAACGAGGAGAGCGATTACGCGCCGCTGCCGGCGAGCTACCCGTACCGCACCCGCATGCGGCGCGCCGACTACGAGGCGCAGAAGGAGAAGTTGCAGATCGAACTGCTCAAGGTGCAGAACTGGGTGCGCGAGAGCGGCCAGAAGATCGTGATCCTGTTCGAGGGCCGCGACGCCGCCGGCAAGGGTGGCACCATCAAGCGTTACATGGAACACCTGAATCCGCGCGGCGCCCGCGTGGTGGCGCTGGACAAACCCTCGGATCGCGAGCGCGGCCAGTGGTTCTTCCAGCGCTACATCCAGCACCTGCCGACGGCGGGTGAAATGGTCTTCTTCGACCGCTCCTGGTACAACCGCGCCGGCGTCGAACGGGTGATGGGTTTTTGCTCCCCGCATGAGTATCTGGAATTCATGCGCCAGACGCCGCAAATGGAACGCATGCTGGTGAACAGCGGTGTGCTGCTCTTCAAGTACTGGTTCTCGGTCAGCCGCGAGGAGCAGCTGCGCCGCTTCATCTCACGCCGCGACGACCCGCTCAAGCACTGGAAGCTGTCGCCGATCGACATCAAGTCGCTGGACATGTGGGATGAATACACCGAGGCCAAGAACGCCATGTTCTTCCACACCGATACCGCCGATGCGCCCTGGTCGGTGATCAAGTCGGACGACAAGAAGCGCGCCCGCCTGAACTGCATGCGCCATTTCCTGCACAGCCTGCCTTATCCCGACAAGGACCTGCATGTTGCCCATGCGCCCGATCCCTTGTTGGTGGGGGCCGGTTCCGAGGTGCTGGCCAACGAGGAAACCAAAATCACGCGGTTCTGAGGGATCGACCGCGCATCGCCAGCTCAGGAGCCTGCCAGCAGGTGCGAAAGGAAAGCGCGCAACTTGGCCGGCTTCAGCGGTTTGTGCAGGATCGCCAGACCGGAGGCAGCGATGGCGCGGATGGTTTCCGGCGCGGTGTCGCCGGTAATCAGTGCGGCGGGGATGTCCTCCCCGAAGGTACGGCGCAGCAGGCGAACCGCGTCGATGCCGGTGAGACCGCCGCTGAGCCGATGGTCACAGAGAATCAGATCGGGTGGCCGACCGAGTTCGCGCAGTTCATCGCGGACCACCTCGACATCGGTGCCCGCCGCGATGTCCATGCCCCATTGTTCCACCACATGCATCATCGCTTCCAGGATCTGTTCGTCGTCATCGATGACGGCGACCAGGGTCCCCGCGAGGGGCAGACCGAAGCCGACCGGCTCCACGGCCACGGGCTGAAGTGACGGCTGGCAACGCGCCACATGAAAGCGGAAACAGGAGCCATGGCCGCGAGTCGATGCCACCTCGACGCCGCTGCCGAGCAGTCGCGCCAGGCGAGCGACGATGGCCAGGCCCAGGCCCAGGCCCTTGTCGCGATGACGTTCCGGGTTTTCCAGCTGGAAATATTCTTCGAAGATGCGTTCGCGGAATGCCGCCGGAATGCCGCGCCCGCTGTCACGGACTTCGAAACGCAGGCCATCGCCGTCGCGGCGCAGCCCCACCACCACGCCGCCGTGGTCGGTATAGCGCAAGGCGTTGCTGACCAGGTTGTTGAGTATCCGCTCCAGCAGGATCGGGTCGCTATGCAGCCAGCAGGCGCTGGGTTGAATGCCCAGACGCAGACCCTTGTCTCGCGCCTGCGGGGCGAACTGACGCGCCAGATTGTCCAGCAGGCGTTGCGCGGGAAAGCATTCCAGATGGGCGGTCACCACACCGGCATCGAGTTTCGAGATATCGAGCAGCGCGTTGAGCAGACCCTCCAGTGCGCTGGCCGAATCATCGATATGTTCCACCAGGCGCCGGGCTTCGCCTTCCTGGGTGCGTTCGCGCAGGGCGGCGATCAACAGGGTGAGTGCATGCAGCGGCTGGCGCAGGTCGTGACTGGCCGACGCAAGAAAGCGCGATTTCGCCTGCACGGCGGCTTCCGCGGACTCTTTCTGCGCGATCAGTTCACAGGTGGCCGCGCGGATGCGTGTTTCCAGGTCGCGCTGGTTTTCTTCCAGCGCCGCGGCCATGCGATTGACGCCATTCTCCAGCACGCCCAGTTCGCCTTTCGACGATTGCGGCACGCGCATGATCAGATTGCCATCAGCCAGTTGCGCCACGGTCCGGGTGATCTCGTGCAGAGGCCGGCTCAGTCGTATCGACAACCGCCAGGCCAGCGCCAGGGCCAGCAACAGTGACAGGCCGGCCATGCCGAGCACGGCCTGGAAGATCCGCTGCCGTGTCTCCCGCACCGACTCCCGCCCGAATACGGCCAGCATCACCGCGTGGCGCCCGCTATTGCGCTCGATCTCGAGATAGGGGTCCTGCCCGGTGGAACCGGGCAGGCCGATCCGTTGGCTGAAATACAGGTCTTGGCCATCACGCGAGGTCTCGCCGGGTGGCCATTCGCCGAGATCGGGCAGTCGGTTGGTCTGGCCACTGACCAGCAACCATTGCCCGTCCTCGGCGATGCCGACGGCGATGGCCCGCCGCGCGGCTCGTTCGAAATCCAGGAGACGTTTCACATAGGGCAGATTGCCCGAGAACAGGTCGAAGGCGACCGCTTCCGCCAGCTGCCTGGTCATGTCCTGACCTTGTCGCCGCAATTGTGACTCGGCATCGGCGATGCCGCGTTGGGTGAAATAGCCGGCAAACAGGCCAACCGCCAGCAGCATGGGCAACAACGCCAGAAGCAGTAGGCGAAATCGCAGGCTCTGACGATAACCGCCCGCCGGGCTTGCGGTGGGCGTGCCCGCTGCCATGCGAATCAGGCCAGCTCGTTGAGACCCATCTTCTGGGCGATCAGCACGGCCTCGGTACGGTTGTTGACCTTGAGGATGCGGAAGATGGCGGCCAGGTGGATCTTGACCGTGCCCTCGGTGACTTCAAGCTCATTGGCGATCTGCTTGTTGCTCTGTCCCTTGACCAGTTCACGCAACACTTCCAGCTGGCGCGAGGTCAACGGGGTGGAGCGCAGGGTGTCGTGCTCGATGTGGTGGCGTTCGAGCAGGCTGGGCGGAACATAGACGCCCCCGGCCAGCACCAGGCGCAGCGCACCCAGGATCACCTCGCTGGGCGAGGACTTGGTGACATAGCCCAGCGCTCCGGCGGCAAGGAGGCGATGGATGTCCTCGGCCTGTTCCGAGGCGGAGAGCACCACCAGCGGCGTCCCGGGAAAACCGGAGCGGAATCCGATCACGCCATCGACACCGGACATGCCGGGCATGTAGAGGTCGATCAGGGCCAGATCGACCTCCCCGACCTGGCGCATGGCGGCGAACGCGGAGGGATAGTCGATCGCCTCGATCAGCTCCAGATCGGGGTCGAGCTTGTGCAGCACGGGCTTCACCCCTTCACGGAACAGGGGATGGTCATCCGCCAGCAGTACTTTCACGACGTTGCCTCCTTATTACTAAATGTCTAGTAGACCTTTACTAATGGTAGATACCACTGATGCATTCGTCACTATTACTATCCGTTTGCAGCATGAACTGCAATACCCGAACACCTGGGGTGGTTGGGGAGGGAACAAGTAACGTATCGTTCTTGGCCGGGTCCTGGAGTGAAGCTCCATGCCCGGTTTCTTTTTTATGACGCGAGCGGAAGGTCATTGTCGCCATCCGGTTGCGCGCCGGGACGATTGTTCTGTCTCAGTCTAGCCCAAGCCGCTGCCACAATGTGCTGGTCAGCCCGGCCTGGTTCAGGGTGTAGAAATGCAGGCCGGGGGCGCCGCCCGCGATCAGCCGTTCGCACATCCCGGTCACGACGTCGAGGCCGAAGGACTTGATCGACGCGGTGTCGTCGGAATAGCTCTCCATCTTGCGCGCCAGCCAGCGGGGAATGTCGGCGCCACACATGGCGGAAAAGCGGGAGAGCTGGCTGAAATTGGAAATCGGCATGATGCCGGGCACGATCGGCAGGGTGATACCCAATTCCGCGCAGTCGTCGACGAAATTGAAATAGGCGTCGGCGTTGAAGAAATACTGCGTGATGGCGGCATTGGCGCCGGCTTCCGCCTTGCGCTTGAAATTCAGCAAATCCTCCCGGTAGTTGCGCGCCTGCGGATGCGTTTCCGGATAGGCGGCCACCTCGATCTCGAACCAGTCGCCGGTTTCCTGGCGGATGAAACTCACCAGTTCGTTGGCATAGCGGAATTCGCCCGGGTCGGCCATGCCCGAGGGTAGGTCGCCGCGCAGCGCGACGATGTGGCGGATGCCGTTGGCGCGGTAGGTGTCCAGAATCTCGCGGATGTTGGCGCGGGTGGAGCCGACACAGGACAGATGCGGGGCGGCGGCCAGGCCCTCGCCCTGGATTTCCAGCACGGTTTCCAGGGTGTGGTCGCGGGTGGAACCGCCGGCGCCGAAAGTCACGGAAAAGAACTTGGGGTGCAATTGCGCCAGTTGGCGGCGGGCATTGCGCAACTTCTCCCTGCCTTCGGGCGTTTTCGGCGGGAAGAATTCGATGCTGAAGGTGCGGTCGGTCATGTCGATGGATTAAGTTGAATTCCGGGTGGGGAGTTTAGCCGAGGGCCACGCCCAGCGCCCGCCCGATCAGCCAGGTGGCGCCGCCGGCGGCGCCACCAATGGCCAGCATGCGCAGGCCGCCGATCATTGCCTGCTTGCCGGTGAACAGGCTGATCGCCGCGCCAACCCCGAACAGGCTGATGCCGGTGGCGAGCAGGGTACCGCCGAGGGCGGTCGCGCCGGAGAGCAGGAGATAGGGCACCAGCGGAATCAGCGCGCCCAGGGAAAAAGCCAGGAAGGAGGCAATCGCCGCGCCCCAGGGGGAGCCCAGTTCATCCGGGTTGAGGCCGAGTTCCTCTCGCGCCAGGGTATCCAGGGCGCGGTCGGGGTCGCGCAACAGGGTGTCGGCCATCCGTCTCGCTTCTTCCCGGTCGATGCCCTTGGCCTGGTAGATCAGCGCCAGTTCCGCGGCCTCCTCTTGCGGGTACTGCTCCAGTTCTTCCCGTTCCAGGGCGATTTGGTATTCGTAGAACTCGCGTTGCGATCGCACCGACACATACTCGCCGGCCGCCATCGAGAAGGCGCCCGCCAGCAGCCCGGCGGTGCCGGAAAGGAGGATCACCGAAGGCGCTGCGGCGGCGCCGGCGACGCCGAGGATCAGGCTGGCGTTGGACACCAGGCCATCGTTGACGCCGAACACCGCCGCGCGCAGGTTGCCGCTGCCGGCGGTCTGGTGGCTTTTGTGATCGAGTTGCTCCAGGCTGGTGGGGATGCCATGTGGCAGCGGCGCGTTGTACAGGCTCATGCCGCGCACCTTCATGGCCGCCAGCACGCCCTTGAGCGGCATGACCCCCATCCGCGGGATCAGCCAGCCGATCAATCGGGTGCGGGCCTCGGGTCGATAGGCCGCGGGCGGAGGCATGCCGGCCTTGGCCATTTCCGCCTCCCAGAGTCCGGCCTGGTGTTCGGCGGCGCGCGCCAGTTCCAGGAACAGGACCTGGCGTGGCGTGCCGGATTCGCAGTCGGACACGACGCGGTAGAGCCAGGCGGAACGTTTCTCCTCGGTCCAGCTTTCCAGTGCTGACATGGTCAGTACGCGCCTGGCCGAGAGTGGAGGGAGGGGGTGAATCGTCTCATTTCAGTCCAGTTGGGTCTTCAGGTGGCGCAGCGCCACTAGGAAGGTGGCGGCGGCGGGGATGGCCAGGAGCACGCCGACGAAGCCGAACAGCTGGCCAAAGGCCATCAGGGCGAAGATCACCGCCACCGGGTGCAGGCCAACCCGTTCGCCGACCAGCCAGGGCGTGATGGCCATGCCTTCGAGCAGTTGACCGATGGCGAACACCGCCCAGACCGGCAGCAGGCCGGACAGCTCGCCGAACTGCGCCCAGCCCGCCAGGGTGCCGAGCAGCACGCCGACCACCACGCCCATGTAGGGCACGAACACCAGGATGCCGGCCAGCAGGCCCACCGCCAGAGCGTAGTGCAGACCCGCCAGCCAGAGCGCCAGGCTGTAGAACACGCACATGACCACGATGACCATGATCTGGCCGCGCACGAATTCGGACAGCACCGCATCGATCTCGCCGGCGATGGCATCGCTCTTGTCCCGCAGCCGCGCCGGAATCCAGCCGTTCAGATGGCGGACGACAGCATGCCAGTCGCGCAGCAGGTAGAAGGTCACCACCGGGATCAGCAGCAGGTTGGCGAGCAGGCCGAGCAGGGCCAGGCCACTGTCCTTGAGTTTCGGCAGGTAGCGGGTCAGTTGCGAGAGTTCGGAAACATGCGACTTGAGCCAGGACAGGAGGGCGGCCTGGTCGTTCATCAGATCGACACCGAAAGTCATGGAGAACCAGGGCAGCACGGTCTGGCTGCCCCATTCCACCAGGCGCGGCACCTGTTGCATCAACAGCCGCGCCTGCGCCTGGAACAGGGGCGCCATCACCGCCACCATCAGCAGGAACAGCAGTAGCAGGCCCAGCAGCACCAGCGCGGTGGCCACCGCGCGATGGATTTTTCGCGCCTGCAGCCGGTCCACCAGCGGATTGCACAGATAAGCCAGTCCCGCCGCCACCAGGAAGGGGGTGAGCATGGGCGCGAGGAGATAGAACAGATAGCCTCCGGCAACAACGACCAGCAGGGTCAGCGGGGTGCGGTAGGCGGCTGGGGAGGCGGGCATGTACGGTAGAATATCACCGTTCAATCAACCCCTTGCCCACGCCGTGTCGACTCCCGCCCACTCCCAGACTTCCCTCTCCTATCGCGATGCCGGTGTCGATATCGACGCCGGCGATTCCCTGGTGGAGCGCATCAAGCCCCATGCCAAACGCACCATGCGGCCGGAAGTGCTGGCCGGCATCGGCGGTTTCGGCGCTCTCATGGAACTGCCGAAGAATTACAAGGAGCCGGTGCTGATCTCCGGCACCGACGGCGTCGGCACCAAGCTGAAGCTGGCATTCCAGATGAACAAGCACGACAGCATCGGCCAGGATCTGGTCGCCATGAGTGTCAACGACATCCTGGTGCAGGGCGCCGAGCCGCTGTTCTTCCTCGACTACTTCGCCTGCGGCCACCTCGATGTCGACGTCGCGGAACAGGTGATCGCCGGCATCGCCAAGGGGTGTGAACTCTCCGGCTGCGCCCTGATCGGCGGCGAGACTGCGGAAATGCCCGGCATGTACCCGGCCGGCGAATACGACCTGGCCGGCTTCGCCGTGGGCGTGGCGGAAAAATCCAAAGTCATCGGCGGTCGCGACATCCGCCCCGGCGACGCCGTGCTCGGCCTCGGCTCCAGCGGCCCGCACTCCAACGGTTATTCCCTGGTGCGCAAGATCGTGGAAGTCAGCGGCGCCGACCTCGCCGGCGAGTTCAACGGCAGGACGCTCGGCGAAACCCTGCTGGAACCCACCCGCATCTACGTCAAGCCGCTGCTGGCGCTGATGAAGGTCCTGCCGGTGAAAGGCATGGCCCACATCACCGGCGGCGGCATCACCGGCAACGTGCCGCGCATCCTCGCCGACGACCTCACCGCCGTCATCCATGCGGATGCCTGGACCTTCCCGCCGGTGTTCCAGTGGTTGCAAGAACAGGGCAACGTCGCCCTGGCGGAAATGCACCGTACCTTCAACTGTGGCATCGGCATGGTGCTGGTGGTCGCCGAGGCCGAGGCCGACGCCGCCATGCGCTTCCTCGCCGAGCAGGGCGAGACGGTCTACCGCCTGGGCGAAATCGCCACCCGCGCGCCGGGACAGGAACAGACCGTCATCGTCTGATGCGGGTCGTCATCCTCATCTCCGGTCGCGGCAGCAACATGCGGGCGCTGCTGGAGGCCCGCCTGCCGGTCGAAATCGCCTGCGTGATCAGCAACCGGGCCGATGCCGCGGGCCTGGAGACCGCCGCCGCGCACGGGGTCGCGACACAGGTGCTGAACCATCGCGACTACCCCGACCGCGCCGCCTTCGATGTCGCGCTGGCGGCCGAGATCGACCGCCACGCGCCGGATCTGGTCATCCTCGCCGGTTTCATGCGGGTGCTCTCGGATGCCTTCGTGATGCATTACGAACGCCGCCTGATCAACATCCACCCCGCCCTGCTGCCCGCCTTCCCAGGGCTGGATACGCACGCACGCGCCCTCGCCGGCGGCGTCAAACTGCACGGCTGCACGGTGCATTTCGTCACCCCGGAAGTGGACTCCGGCCCCATCCTGGCGCAGGCCGCCGTGCCGGTGCTGGCCGACGACACGGTGGAAACCTTGGCGGCTCGCGTGCTGGCACAGGAGCACCGCCTCTATCCCGAGGCGGTACGCTGGTTCGCCGAGGGCCGGGTGGTCTGGCGCGAGGACGGGACGGTGCATGTGCGCGGCCAAGCCGACGCCGCGTTGGCGGCCCTGGTCTCGCCGCGCGACTGAACGGCTGGCAGCATGAAACGCGCGCGCCACCTGTTCGTGTACGCGCTGCTGATTTCCCTGGCATTGCATCTGCTGTTTCTGGTCTTCGGTGGTTTCGGAGACGAGTCGCTGCGGGTTGTGATGCCTTTGCCCATCGAAGCCAGCCTGACGGCGCCGCCGGCGCGCCAGGAAACACCGGCCACAGCCATGGCTGGGCAGGGAGCGGCGCCCGCGCCGGAACCTGTGCGGACGCTTCCCGTCCCGCCCGCGCTGCTCCCGGTGGGGGCCGAGAGAGCGGCAGGGACGGTGGCCGAGGCGGTGGACGAGGCCGTGACACCGGAAGGGCCGCCAGCCCCGGTGGTTCATGCGGCGGCGGTCATCGAGCCCGCGCCCGCACCCGCCATGCCGGAGCCTGACGCCGGCGAGCCCGAGCCGGCGCTCGTTCTGCGCCAACTGCCGGAGAGCATGACACTACGCTATGTCGTGCGCGCCGGTGACGAGGGCTTCAATCTGGGTGAAGCGATCTATTCCTGGAGCCGGCGCAATGGCCATTACCACCTGGTCAGCGTCGCCGAGGCCAGCGGTCTGGCTGCCCTGTTCGTCAGCGGCAAGCTGGTGCAGACCAGCGAGGGCGCGCTCACCCGGGAAGGCCTGCGGCCCGGGTCCTACTGGCTGGAACGCAACGGCCGCAGAAAAGATGAGGTCCGCTTCGACTGGGCGCAACGTCGTCTGATCCAGGGTGACAGCGAGGTCGATCTGCCGGCCGGCAGCCAGGACTTGTTGAGTTTTCCCTTTCACCTGGCGCTCACCTTCGATGAGGCGACGCCAGATACGCGCCTGTGGGTCAGCAATGGCCGCAAGTTGCGCGACTATGTGTTCCGCAAGGTGGGGCACGAACGGTTGCGCCTGGGCAAGATCGAGCTCGATACCCTGCACCTGCAAGGCCTGAGTCTGGGCGAGGACAGGCTGGACGTCTGGCTGGCGCCCGCGCGCCACTGGCTACCGTTGCGTATCCGCACCCTCGACTCGAAGGGCAAGGTGATGCTGCTGAGCCTGGAGGAAGCCTCGTAGGCGCGGACCGCGCCGACCTTATCGTCAGTCGCTGCCGATTCCCAGGGCCGCCCGCGTCTCCAGGGCCAGGGCCAGGGCCGTCTCGACGTCCGGCGCCAGACAGTTGTAATGCCCCATCTTGCGTCCCGGCCGGGCTTCCGCCTTGCCATAGAGGTGGAGATGCAGGCCGGGATGTTTCAACAACTCGTCCCAGGCCGGCTGGGTGGCGCCCCCGTCCGGCCAGACATCGCCGAGCAGGTTGACCATCACCACCGGCGAGAGCAGGCGCGTGTCGCCCAGGGGCAGGCCGCATAGCGCCCGCACCTGTTGCTGAAACTGGTCGCAGGCGGTCGCGTCGAGGGTGTAGTGGCCGCTGTTGTGCGGGCGCGGCGCCATTTCGTTGAACACGATGCGGCCATCCTTCAGTACGAAGAACTCCACCGCCATGACGCCGACGTAGTCGAGCTCCCGCGCCAGGTGCGCGGCCATGTCGCGCGCCCGTTCCGCCAGGTCTTGCGAAATCCGCGCCGGCACGATGCTGATGTCGAGGATGCCGTTGCGATGCTGGTTTTCCGCGATCGGGAAGAAGGCGATTTCGTCCATGGCGTTGCGCGCCAGCACCACCGAGACCTCGCGTTCCAGGGGCAGGAAGCCTTCCAGCAGGCAGGGCACGGCGCCCAGTTCCTGGAAGGCGGCGGCCAGTGCTTCCGCGCTATCCACCCGCATCTGGCCCTTGCCGTCGTAGCCCAGGCGGCGGGTCTTCAGCAGCGCGGGGGCGCCGACGGTCGACCAGGCGGCGGCGAGATCGGCGGCGGTGTCGATGTTGGCGAACGGCGCCGTCTCGCAGCCGGAATCGCGGGCGTGGGTCTTTTCCTCCAGGCGATCCTGCGCCACCGCCAGGGCGGCCGCCGAGGGCGCCACCAGGCAATGTCTGGCCAGCGTCTCCAGGCTTTGCGCCGGCACGTTCTCGAACTCGGTGGTCACGGCGTCACAGAGGCCGCCCATGCGCAGAAGG
Source organism: uncultured Thiobacillus sp. (assembly GCA_964393825.1). Taxonomy (GTDB): domain Bacteria; phylum Pseudomonadota; class Gammaproteobacteria; order Burkholderiales; family Thiobacillaceae; genus PFJX01. The sequence continues at coordinate 67,271 of CAYMUY010000018.1, forward strand.
GCGACGGCGTCGCGGTAATCCGCCTTGAGGTGGACATCGGCGAGCTGGCCGGCGGGGGAATTCGGGTCCGGGTCGAGCACCACGACCTGGTAGCCCATGACTTTGGCGGCGAGGGTGAACATGCGGCCGAGCTGGCCGCCGCCGAGCACGCCGAGGGTGGCGCCGGGGAGGATCATGCGGCCTCCTTGGGGAGCGGTGGGCGGAGGCGGGCGTGGCGGCCGTTCATGCTTGTTCATCCGGCAGCGCCATCGCCAGCACGCTCTCGCTCTGACGTTGGCGGAAGGCGATCAATCGTTCCCGGATCTCCGGGAATTCGTTGGCCAGCATCGCCGCCGCGAACAGGGCGGCGTTGGCGGCGCCGGCCTCGCCGATGGCGAAGGTGGCGGTGGGGATGCCCTTGGGCATCTGCACGATGGAGAGCAGGGAATCCATACCCTTCAACGCCTTCGACATCACCGGTACCCCGAGCACCGGCAGGTGCGTCTTGGCGGCGGTCATGCCGGGCAGGTGGGCGGCGCCGCCGGCGCCGGCGATGATGCACTTGAGGCCGCGCCCGGCGGCGCCCTCCGCGTAGTCGAACAGCAGGTCCGGGGTGCGATGCGCGGAGACCACGCGTTTTTCGAAGGGGATGTCGAACTGGGTCAGGAGATCGGCGGCGTGGCGCATGGTGTCCCAGTCGCTGACGCTGCCCATGATGAGGCCTACGAGGGGTGCGGTCATGGTGTCGTTTCCGTGGTCAAAAAGGGAGTCGGGCGGTGGGCGCGACCGCCAGCAGCAGGGCGCGGAATTGCGCCTGGATGCGCGCCAGCGCCGCTTCGTCGTCGGCCTCGAAACGCAGCGAGATCACCGGCGTGGTGTTGGAGGCGCGGATGAGGCCGAAGCCATCGTCGTATTCCACGCGCAGGCCGTCCAGGTCGATGACCTCGCGGGCGCCGTCGAAACGGGCGTCCGCCTTCAGGCGTTCAATCAAGCGCTGCGGTTCGCCTTCTTCCAGCAAGAGGTGCAGTTCCGGCGTGTTCACGCTGTCCGGCAGGGCGCGCAGGGTGGCGTCGAGGTCGGCTTGTTTGGAGAGGTATTCGAGCAGGCGGGCGCCGGCGTAGAGGCCGTCGTCGAAGCCATACCAGCGTTCCTGGAAGAATACGTGGCCGCTCATCTCGCCGGCCAGCAGGGCGCCGGTTTCCCGCATCTTGGCCTTCATCAGGGAGTGACCGGTCTTCCAGATCAGGGGTTGGCCACCATGGCGTGCGATCCACGGACGCAGGTTGCGGGTCGATTTCACATCGTAGATGACCATCGCACCCGGGTGGCGCGACAGCACATCGGCGGCGAACAGCATGAGCTGGCGGTCCGGGTAGATGATGTTGCCATCGCGGGTAACCACGCCGAGGCGGTCGCCGTCACCGTCGAAGGCGAGTCCGATTTCGCCATCGCCTTGCCGCAGGCGGGCGATCAGGTCGGCCAGGTTGGCCGGCACCGAGGGGTCGGGGTGGTGATGGGGAAAGTGGCCGTCCACCTCGCAGAACAGGGGGTCCACCGTGCAACCAAGCGCCCGGAACAGGGCGGGAGCGTACGCGCCGGCGATGCCGTTGCCGGCGTCGAGAACGATGGTCATCGGGCGGGCCAGTTTCACGTCGCCAACGATGCGCGCGAAATATGCGGCGGCGATGTCCACTTGCCGATAGCCGCCCGCGCCCGAGGAGAAATCATCGGTCTCGACGCGGCGGCGCAGTGCCTGGATCGCCTCGCCCGAGAGGGTGACGCCGGCGATCACGATCTTCAGGCCGTTGTAATCGGGGGGGTTGTGCGAACCGGTCAGCATGACCGCGCAGCCCGTTCCGAGATGGTGGGCGGCGAAATAGGTCATCGGCGTCGTGACCCTGCCCAGGTCGATGACGTGACCACCAGCCGCCTGGATGCCGGTGGCCAGGGCCGCGCTCAGGCCGGGACCGGAGAGGCGGCCGTCACGACCTATGACGATGTGGTCGCAGCCGCGCACGCGCGCCTCGGAGGCCACCGCGCGACCGATCCGTTCGACCAGTCCGGGCGTCAGCGTCTTGCCGACGATGCCGCGAATATCGTAGGCCTTGAAGATTTCCGGGGGAATGCCGCCCATGACGGTCCAGACAGTGAGAGCGGTGTGATTATCTTTGATTTGGCGGTTGGCCCGCCAGCGCCCGCAAACGCGCCATTTCGGCCGCACAAAAAAAGAGCGGCATCGGAAACCGATGCCGCTTGAAAAACCGCCATTGCGGCGGTCAGGGAGGTTGGGTTGAGCTTTCGCTCAGCACTCTCCGATATGCAATGGCCGTGCCTGCCATTGCGGACTTTTTCATATATGTGAATCAATGAGTTATTCGAGCGTGGCACGATGGCGCCTGATGGGGGTGTCGATTTTTCAACCATTTCGTCATCGTTTCGACTTTTTTCAAACCTGGCTGTGGGCTTGACCCAGGTCATGACGTGTCCTTGCCTGGCATTTCTTGCCACGCCTACAATCTTCGCCCCAATCCGTCATTGGAATAGCCGCCATGTCCCAGTTCACCGCCCTCCTCGAGAAGTACAGCAAACCGGGGCCGCGCTATACCTCGTATCCGACCGCACCCTATTTCCATACCGGCTTCACCGAGGCCGACTGGGTCGAGGAGATCAAGTCTTCCCAGGACCCGGCGCGCGGTCTTTCGCTCTACGCGCATATCCCGTTCTGCGACACGCTTTGCTATTACTGCGGCTGCAACATGGTCGCCACCGGCGACTACAGCAAGGCCGGCCACTATCTGGGTTTCCTGGAAAAGGAACTGGATCGGGTGGCGGCGCTCACCGATCCGCGCCGGCCGGTGAAGCAGTTGCACTGGGGGGGCGGCACGCCGACCTACCTCAAGCCCGACGACATCCGCCGCCTGATGGAGATGATGCGCAAGCGCTTCAATATTTCGGCGGACGCCGAGATGGGCTGCGAGGCCGACCCCCGCGAGCTGACCCGCGAGCATCTGGTCGCCCTGCGCGAATCCGGTTTCAACCGGCTCTCCATCGGCGTCCAGGACCTGGACGAGCGGGTGCAGAAATCGGTCAACCGGGTGCAACCGGAGGAGCTGATCAAGACCGTCTACGACTGGGCGCGCGAACTGGGTTTTTCCAGCATCAACATGGATCTGATCGTCGGCTTGCCGCACCAGACCCTGGAGAGCTTCGCCCACACCCTCGACAAAGTCGTGCCGTGGGCGCCGGACCGCTTCGCCATCTTCGCCTATGCCCACGTGCCCTGGATGAAGAAGCACCAGAAATTGATCAACGAGGCCGACCTGCCCAGCTTCGCCACCCGCCTGGACCTGCAGCAATTGATCCACGAGCGGCTGGGCGCGGCCGGTTACAGCAACATCGGCATGGACCACTATGCCCGCCCGGAGGACGAGATCATCAAGGCGCAGGCAAGCAAGACCCTGTGGCGCAACTTCCAGGGCTACACCACGCACAAGGATTGCGACATCTATGCCTTCGGCGCCTCCAGCATCAGCCAGACGCACAACTGCTACATGCAGAACGAGAAGAACCTGAAGAAATACCAGGAGATGATCGGCAAGGGCGGCCTGGCGGTGGAGCGCGGCCTGAAACTGACCCATGACGACCAGATCCGCCGTGACGCCATCACCCGCATCATGTGCGACCTGGAACTGGACAAGGCAAGCTTCTCCGCCGCCTGGGGCATCGATTTCGATCGCTACTTCGCCGAAGGCCTGGCCGACCTGCCGCCCCTGGTCGAGGATGGCCTGGTCAGCGTGGCGTCCTCCCGCATCGTCGTCAGCGAGTTGGGCCGCCTGTTCCTGCGCAACATCGCCATGTGCTTCGACGGCTATCTCAAGCAGGCCAGCGGCGATGGGCAGCCGCGCTATTCGCGTACGGCCTGATTCGCGCGCACCGAAAACAACGCCGGCATGTCGCCGGCGTCGTTGATGGGGGGCGGTGTACCGCCTATTCGAGGATGTCCTTGTACAAGGCGTCTTCCTCTGCGGCGAGTTCAGCCAGCACCCTGGCGAGCTCGCCCTGCATGCCCCTGGCCAGGGTATGCAGGTTCAGCCGCACCACGTTGGTCTTGCCGTCCTTGCCCTCGAACACCGTCGCGCGGCAGGCCAGCGGCGGCGCCTTGCCGCCGCTGGCTTTGGCCACGCGCTCATTGGCACCCGCCGGACAGAGATGGACGACCTTCATCGGCCTGGCGTCCTTGGCGCCGGACTTGCGCATCTCCGCCTGCATGTCGACCACGTCGCCGAGTTTCCAGCCACGTTTTTCCCCGGCCGCCCGGATCGCCGCCACGGTCTCGTTGACCCCCTGACGGGCGTAGCGGAGGTCGTACATGGCGGCCATCACCTGCATCTGCCGGGCCATCATCTGCTGCATTTGCAGCATCTGTTCCTGGCTGGGGGTCGTCGGGGCCTGTGCCTGCGCCAGCGCGCTGGCGCAGGCCAGCAGGATGAAAGCGAATGTCTTCATGTGCGCAATCCTCATCAGTGATGGCGGCCGCGGGCGCCGCCTTCGAGCTTGTAAAGCGTACCGCAGTAGGGACAACGCGCCTCGCCCTTGTCCTCGACCGGCAGGTAGACACGTGGGTGCGCATTCCATAATGGATCATTCGGCATCGGGCAATGCAGCGGCAGGTCCGATTCCTTGACCTCCACGACACGCTGGTTGTTGCTCACGGCCTTCTCCTCAAACGTGGCTGAGCCAGCCGGCATGGGCGGCGGAACGGCCCTGCACGCAATCGAAATACAGGGCCTGCAGTCTTTCCGTGATCGGGCCGCGATGGCCGCTGCCGATGGTGCGGTTGTCGAGCTCGCGGATCGGCGTGACCTCGGCGGCGGTGCCGGTGAAGAAGGCTTCGTCGGCGCAGTAGACCTCGTCGCGGGTGATGCGCTTCTCGATCACCGGGATGCCGAGTTCACCGGCCAATTGCACGATGGTGTCGCGGGTGATGCCTTCGAGGGCGGAGGTGGTGTCCGGGGTATACAGCTTGCCGTTGCGGATGATGAACACGTTCTCGCCGGAGCCTTCCGCGACGAAACCGTCGACGTCGAGCAGCAGCGCTTCCTGATAGCCATCCATCTCGGCCTCGCGGTGGGCCAGGATGGAGTTCATGTAGTTGCCGTTGGCCTTGGCCTTGCACATGGTGATGTTGACGTGGTGGCGGGTGAACGAGGAAGTCTTCACCCGGATGCCGTCGGTCAGCGCTTCCGCGCCCATGTAGGCGCCCCAGGGCCAGGCGGCGACGATGACGTGGACCGAGAGGTTCTTGGCGGAAATGCCCATGGCTTCCGGTCCGAAGAACGCCATCGGCCGCAGGTAGCCGCTTTTCAGGCCGTTCTCGCGCACGGTGGCCTTCTGCGCCTCGATCAGGGTGGTTTTGTCGTAGGGCATCTTCATGCCCAGGATGTGCGCCGAGCGGAACAGCCGGTCGGTGTGCTCCTGGAGCCGGAAAATGGCCGGGCCGTCCGGGGTCTCGTAAGCGCGCACGCCCTCGAACACGCCCATGCCGTAGTGCAGGGTATGGGTGAGAACGTGGGTGGTGGCATCGCGCCAGTTCACCATTTTGCCGTCGTACCAGATGAGACCGTCGCGGTCGGCCATGGACATGATCAAAACTCCGGGTAGCTCAAGAAAGCGGCGATTTTAACCCGGCATTGTCATTGCCCGTCGCGGGTGGAAGCGGGCGGCAAGCCCGTCAGCGTGAAAAATCGTGATTCCGCCGCGCTGGACAGTCGGGAAATGGGCACACTCGGGCACTGGTCATCACGTAATCCGGGATAATGCTCCCCATGCTGGATACCTTCATCACTCCCCGCCGCCTCTGGGCGCTGCTGGCGACCCTATGCGCCGGCCTGTTCGCGGCCAGCCTGGTGCTGACCGTGCTGCACGATCTCCATCCCTGTCACCTGTGCATCTTCCAGCGCCTGCTTTATCTGCTGCTGGCACTGGTCGGCTTCGCCGCCTGGTACTTGACGGCGCGTCCCCCGGGGCGCCTGATCGGATTCCTCGCCATGCTGCTGGCCGCCGGCGGTCTGGCGGTGGCAGCCTACCAGAGCTGGTTGCAGTGGCAACCGCCCGGCAGCGTCAGTTGCGTCGGTGGCGACCCCGGCCTCATCGAACGCCTGGTCGAAGCACTGGGTCAGTGGCTGCCGGAACTTTTTCTCGCTACCGGATTCTGCGAAGAAGCCGAAATGACCATTCTGGGGCTGACGCTGGCCAACTGGTCCGCCCTGGGATTTGCGGCTTGCCTGACGCTGGCCTACCGGGCCTGGCGCCCGATACCGGAACGCAGACTGTTCAGATCTTGATCGAGGAAACCCCATGACCCCTCCCTTCGACCCCGACCGCCGCCGCTTCCACCGCCTCATGCTCGGCGGCCTCGCCGCCGCCGCCCTGCCCGCCACCGCCGCGGTGCCGGAATGGTTGCCGATCACGCCGCCGCAATTCGGTGACAGCCCCGGCAAGATCGAGGTGCTGGAATTTTTTTCCTGGGGCTGTCCACATTGTCGCGACTTCAACCCGAAGGTCAGCCGCTGGGCACAGTCCCTGCCCAAGGACGTCGTATTCAAGCAGGTGCCGGTATCCTTTGGCCGCGCCGCATGGAGCAACCTGGCGCGCCTGTATTACGCGCTGGATGGCATCGGAGAACTCCAGCGTCTGGAAGAGGCCGTGTTCGCTGCCATCCATGACCGTCGCGTCAATCTCTACACCGAGGATGCCGCCCTCGCCTGGCTTCGCCAGCAGGGCGTGGATGCCGGGCGATTCAGCGCTGCCTTCAAGAGTTTTTCGACGGAAACCCGGGTCGCCCGCGCCGAGCAACTCAGCCGCGCCTACAAGGTGGACAGCGTGCCCCTGCTCACCGTCGCCGGGCGTTATCGCGTGGTCAGCCAGCCGGGTCGCGGCCATGCGGCGGATCTCGCGGTGGCCGACGCGTTGATTGCCCGCGTGCGGCGAGAAGGGGCGAAATTCGGCAGGCGCTGACCGGTCCCCGACAGCGTCCCGGGAGGGCTCGGCGCTGCCCCGGCAGGAGCCGGGGGAACCAAGTCGATATAATCACTCTCCTGTATGTTTTTCCCGCTACCCGCCCAGACCCGATGAAAGCTGTTTTCTTCCTGTTGTCCCTGCTCGTTCTCGTCCTGCCTGCCGCCGCCGCCTTGCCGGTGCCACCGGAACCACAACTCGAGGCACGCGCCTGGTTGTTGATCGACACCGATAGCGGCTTGCCGCTGGCGGAAAAGAACGCCGATGCCCCGGTTGAGCCGGCCTCCCTGACCAAGCTGATGACCGCATACCTGGCGTTCAGCGCCATCAAGGAAAAGCGCCTGGCCCTCGATCAGACGCTACCGGTATCGGAAAAGGCCTGGAAAGCCGAGGGCTCCCGCATGTTCCTGGACCCACGCAACCCGGCCAAGGTCGAAGACCTGCTCAAAGGGATGATCGTGCAGTCCGGCAATGACGCCTGCATCGTCCTGGCGGAAGCCATCGCCGGCTCCGAGGAAGGCTTTGCCGCGATGATGAACGCCATGGCCCGCCGCCTGGGCATGACCGGTACCCACTATGTCAATGCCACCGGATTGCCGGACCCCAAGCACGTCACCACCGCGCGCGACCTGGCCCGTCTCTCCAGCGCCCTGATTCGTGCCTTCCCCGAGTTCTACAAAATCTACTCGATGAAGGAATTTCGTTACAACGGCATCACCCAGCCCAACCGCAACCGCCTGCTGTTCGTCGATCCGAGCGTCGATGGCGTCAAGACCGGCCACACCGACAGCGCCGGCTACTGCCTGATCGCCTCCGCCAAGCGCGACCAGCGCCGCCTGCTCTCGGTGGTGCTGGGCACCAACTCCGATCGCGCGCGGGCGATGGAAAGCCAGAACCTGCTCAATTACGGCTTCCAGTTCTTCGAGACCGTGCGGCTCTATCCCGGCAACCAGCCGGTGAGCACCCTGCGTCTCTACAAGGGTGACCAGAGCGAGGCCCGCGCCGGATTCCTCGCTGATTTCTACGTCACCGTGCCGCGTGGCAGCGGCAACCGCATCCAGGCCCAGGTCATCTCCCAGCAGCCCTTGCTGGCGCCGCTGCGCCGGGGCCAGCGCATCGCCACCCTGCGCCTGTCCATCGATGGCCAGCATTTCGCCGACTATCCCCTGGTGGCGCTGGACAATGTCGCCGTCGCCGGTTTGATCGGCCGCACCTGGGACAACATGCTGCTGATGTTCAAGTGACCACCGATGTGACCACCATCTACCTCAACGGCCACTATCTTCCCCTGGAGGAAGCACGGATTCCGGTCATGGATCGCGGCTTCCTCTTCGGTGACGGCGTCTACGAAGTCATCCCGGTCTATTCGCGGCGGCCGTTCCGGCTGCATGAGCACCTGGAACGCCTGCAGGCCAGCCTCGACGGCATCCGCCTGGCGAATCCGCATACCCCGTCGGAATGGGAGGGCATGATCCTGCGTATCGTCGAGGCGGCGGCAAGCGAGGATCAGGGCCTCTACCTGCAGGTCACCCGTGGCGTCGGCCCGCGCGACCATGCCTTCCCGAAGCAGGTCAGCCCGACCGTGTTCATCCTGCCCCTGGCGCTGACGCCGCCGGCGCCGGAACTGGTCGACAGTGGCGTTGCCGCCATCACCGCCGTGGACAACCGCTGGCTGCGCTGCGACATCAAGGCCACCTCGCTGCTGCCCAACGTCCTCCTGCGGCAACTGTCGGTCGACGCCGGTTGCGCGGAAACCCTGCTGCTGCGCGACGGCTTTCTCTCGGAAGGCTCCGCCAGCAACGCCTTCATCGTCCGCGACGGCCAGCTGCTGGCGCCGCCCAAGTCCAATCTCATGCTGCCCGGCATCACCTATGACGTGGTCCTGGAACTGGCGCGGCGGCTGGGGATGACGCACGCCGTGCGTCCGATCGGCGAAGCCGAACTGCGCGACGCCGATGAGGTCTGGCTCACTTCCTCGACCAAGGAAGTCCTCGCCATCACCACCCTGGACGGCCGCCCGGTCGGCGATGGCCGCCCCGGCCCGCTGTTCCGCCGCATGCATGCCGCCTACCAGGATTACAAGCACACCGTGATGCGCGGCAAGGAGGCCGCATGAGCGAAGACAGCCTGATCGAATACCCCTGTGATTTCCCGATCAAGATCATGGGCGCGGCCCAAGACGATTTCGCCCAGGCGATGGTCGACATCGTGCTGCGTCATGCCCCGGATTTCGCCGCCGAAAGCATCGAGATGCGCGCCTCCAGCGGCGGCGCCTACCTCTCCGTCACCTGCACCATCCGCGCCGTCTCGCGCGAGCAACTGGACAACCTCTACCGGGAATTGAGCGGCCATCCGGCGGTGAAAGTGGTGTTGTAGCGCCGGCACCCCCGCCGGCGCCGTTGCAGACAACCGGCGAGACGCCGGCGCTACACGTTCAAATCGCCGCGGCCTTCTCGCCACCCAGGGCCGCCACCACATCGCCCAGCAGCTTTGCCACTTCCCCGCTCATCAGCGCGAAATCGAGGTCGAACTGTTCGTCGGCGGACTCGCCCTGCTCGCTCTGCTCCTTGAGGATGTCGAGGAAGGCCAGGCGCTTGATCTCCATCTGCTCGCCGAGCACGAAGGAAATCCGGTCGTTCCAGGTCATGGCGAGCTTGGTCGCCTGCTTGCCGGCGGCGATGTGGCTGGCGATCTCCTCGCCTTCCAGGTCATGGCGGACATAGCGGACCGTCGCCTTGCCCTCGTCGCTGGCGCGCAGTTCCAGGTCGCGGTCGATGGTGAAACCGGCCGGTGCCTCGCCGGAGAGCAGCCAGTCGGTCATCGCCGCGCTGGGTGAGCGCTCCGTGTGCAGGCTCTTCACCGGCAAGTCGTCCACCGACTTGGACAGCGCCTCCAGCACGGTTTCCGCCTTCGCCGGGGCCGCCGCATCCACCACCAGCCAGCCGTTCACCGGGTCGATCCAGGCATGGGTCACGCGGCGGCGGCTGAAGGCGCGCGGCAACAGTTCATCGGTCACCTGCTCCTTCAATTCCCGCATCTGCTTCCTGCCGACCTTGAAGCCCTGCTGCTCCTCGAGTTCGGCGGCTTTCTCCTCGGCGAACTGGTTGACCACGGAAGAGGGCAGCAGTTTCGCCTCCTGCCCCAGGGCGATCAGCACCTGCCGGTTCAGCACGTGCAGCAACCGGTCATCGCCGCGCGGCGACACCCAGCCCAGGGTTTCCCGATCCATGTTGCCGCAGGGCTGCATGGTCAGCTTCGCCAGCTTCTCCTCCAGCGCGGGGATGTCCAGTTCGAGACCGGCGGGCAGACGATAGACGACGAGATTCTTGAACCACATGGACGAGCCTCCTGATCATGGGCGCCGCACCGTTACGGCGACGCAAAAAAGGGCGGCATTATCCCGGATTGGCGGCGGGATTGCGCGCGGCCAGGACAGGGGCGTGTCGCGTGAAACAGAACACTAGCCGTCGCGCCGGATCTCCAGCCGCTTCATCTTCTCCCACAGGTTCTTGCGGCTGATGCCGAGCAGGTTGGCGGTTTCCTGGATCTGCCAGTTCTGCGAGGCCAGCGCGCGCAGGATGTAGTCCCGCTCGTGGCCGGCGAGGTAGTCGCCGAGGGTGTCCACGGGGGGCGTGGCTTCCGTGGTCGAGGTGTCGCCAAACAGGAGTTCCGGGGTGAGCAGGGGGCCGTTGGCCAGGACGCGGGCGCGCTCCAGCAGGTGTTTCAGTTCACGCACGTTGCCGGGCCAGGGATGGTCGAGGAGGGCGCGTTCGGCCGCCGGGCTCAGGACCAGGCGGCGTTCTTCGCCGCCCTGACTGGACTGGTCGAGAAAGCGGCTGGCCAGCCAGAGGATGTCCTCCTTGCGTTCGTGCAGGGGCGGTACCCGAATCTGGATGACGTTGATGCGGTAATAGAGGTCTTCGCGAAACAGCCCCTGTTCCACCTTCGACTTGAGGTCCTGGTGCGTGGCGACCACCAGGCGGAAATCCACCGCGACGGGGTGTTCGCCACCAATGCGCTTGATTTCGCGCTCCTGGATCGCGCGCAGCACTTTCACCTGCATGGGCAGCGGCATGTCGCCGATTTCGTCGAGGAACAGGGTGCCGCCCTCGGCTTGTTCGAAGAGGCCCCGCTTGGCGCGGATGGCGCCGGTGAAGGCGCCTTTTTCATGGCCGAACAGTTCCGCTTCCAGCAGGGATTCCGTGAAGGCGCCACAGTTGGCTGCCACGAAAGGGCGATCCGCGCCTTGCAACTGGTGCAGCTTCTGCGCCACCCGTTCCTTGCCGACGCCGGATTCCCCCGTGATCAACACTGAAGCCTGGCTCTGCGCCAGGCGCGGCAGCAGTTCGTCGAGGGCGCGCATGGCGGGAGAGATGCCCAGGGTATCGGCATCCGACCCCGCGGTCCCCGGTGGGGAAATGAGATCTTTCAGCTTGCCCAGCAGGAGATCCGGTTCGAAGGGCTTCAACAAGTAATCGACCGCGCCGCGCTTGAGCAGGCGCACCGCCTGGTCCACCGTGCCGTGGCCGGTCATGAAGATGAACGGAGGCGCGCTATCCGCGCCATTGAGGAGTTCCTGATACAGCGCTTCGCCGGACATGTCGGGCAGGGCGATGTCGCTGATCACGGCACCGTAGGCCTGTCGGCGCAGGGCGGTGAGGGCGGCGGTGGCGGTCCTGTGCCAGTCGCAATCCAAGCCTTCCAGTTCCAGGCGCAGCGCGAGAGCGCCGCCCATGATCTCGTCATCCTCGATCAGGCAGATGCGGTTGCCGTTCATGCGGATTTTTCCAGGGGCAGCATGGCTTCGAAGCGGGTCCAGCCGTCACGACTGTCCACGCGGATCTGTCCGTGCAACTGCTGGACGATCTGGTAGGTGATCCAGAGGCCCAGGCCCTGGCCATCCTCGTTGAGGCCGGTGAAGGGCTCGAACAGATGTTCCATCAATTCCGGCGGGATGGCGCGACCATCGTTGCGGACCTCAATATGCAGGCTGCCGCCGCGCAGTCCGATGCTTGCCTGTACGTGGCCCTGGACATGCTCCGCCTCACCGGCGGCCTGCACCGCGTTCAGCAGCAGGTTGATCAGGACCTGGCGAACCAGGGTGGCGGGCAATTCGGCGCTGTCCTGGAGACCATTCTCCAGATGCCACTCCACGCCCCGCTTCTTCGCTTCCTGGGAGAGCAGGGTATGCACATCGTCCACGTCCGCCCGGGAGAGCGCGCGGCTCTTGGCCTTCGCCTCCACCAGCAACGCCGCGACGATGTCCTGGATCTGGGCGAGCCCGCGTTCCAGCAGGGGCAGGACCTTGGCCTGGGTCGGGTCGAGCCGGCTGTGCCGCTTCAGGGTGTCCACCGCCGTCAGCAGGCCGCCCAGCGGATTGTTGATCTCGTGCGCCATGCTCGCGGTCAGGCGGCCGAGTGCCGCGAGGCGATCGGATTTGACGATCTGCCGCTCCAGCGATTCCTTGTCATGCAGTTCCTGCCGCATCTGGTCGTAAACCTGCAGCAGGCGGCCCAATTCATCGCCATGCGGATAGACCCGATCGGGCAGCGGTTGCGGCAGGCACCGCGCCAGGTCGCTCATGCGATCGGTGAGCTGTGCCAGCGGCGAGGCGATGCGCCGCCCCCACAGCCAGGTGAGCGGCAGCAGGATCAGCAGAATGACCAGCGTGGTCCAGGCATTGCGCCGGACCACGCGGTCGAAGCTGGTCCGGTAGTAGTCGCCGGGATGCAGCAGGATCAGTGTGCCCATGGTCATGCCTTCGGCCACGACCGGGATCGCCAGCAGGATGTGTCCGGACTCCTGCACCAGCAGGCGACCGTCGTTTTTCGCCAGGCGTGCGTTCAGTTCTCTGAATTCTGTTCCCAGCGTGGCCAGTTCCGCCTGCAGGGGGAAACGCTTGGGCTGGGTGGAAATGAACACCCGGTTCTCGTCATCCAGCAAGACCATGTCCTGCAACTGAAAACTCGGATTCCTCGCCTCGGCGTTGATCGTGAAACTGATGATTTCATAGGCGCGCCAGACATCGTCCTGGGCGAGCGTGGCGTAGAGCGTCCTGACCAGGGATCGGCCGAGGATCTCGGAGCGGACCAGCATGTTCTTCTTGATGCTCTCCCGAACCTGCAGCAGATTGCTGCCGGTTAGCGTCAGCGCCGTGATCAGGATGAGGGCGCCGCCCCAGAGGGGCAGCTTGTGACGCAGGCTGAGATCGAGGAGGCCCATGTCACTCCTTTTCCATGAAGAGGACCATTTTCTGGACATGCCGGTAGATATCCGGGTTGGGTGGAATGAAGCCATCGAGATTCAGGTTCTTCAGCACCGCGCGACCGCCAGGGTCGTCGGCCATGTCGAGTAGTGCCTGGCGTAGCGCCAGGAGGTCGCTGGCCGGAAGGGTGTGATAGGCGACAAAGGGGGGAAAGCCATATTCCTCGGAGCGCGCTGCAACCCGGGTGCGGCTGGTGAGCGCCGGGCTTTGCCGGTCGAGTGTCTCCCAGATGTAGCTGTTCACCGGCGCGGCATCTGCCACGCCGACCGCGACGGCTTCGATCGACTTGCGGTGCGATCGTGTGAAAAAGGTGCGGCGGAAAAAGCGATCCGCGTCGATGCCCTGCTTTTTCAGCTCGTAACGCGGACTCAGGTAGCCTGCGTTGGAATAAGGGTCGCTATAGGCGAACACCTTGCCCTTGAGATCGATGAGGCCGCGGGTGGTCTGGTCGTTCTCCGGAACGACCAGGTAGGAACGGTAATAGGGGCGACCCTGGAAGAGGGGAGTTGCCAGCATGTGGAACTCCGGGTTGGCGGTGACGCGCGCGCAGTCGCACAACCAGGCCACCTGGATTTGCTGCTGGTGCAGCAGCTCCATGGTTTCCTGATAGCTGTCCTTGAGCACGAACACGACCGGCCGCTCCAGCTTGCGTTCCAGGTATGCGCGCCAGTCGGCGATCAGGGCCAGGCGATCATTGAGGAAGTTGGGGGTGAGTCCGATCCGCAATGGCTGTGCCGCCCGGGCCGGGTTGACGAGCGCGATGGACAGCACGAGGGGAACAATAATTAGGGCGAGCCATGATGGCCGTGTAGCGTGCTGCATCGGTCTCTCCAGTCAGTCCGGTTACTGAATCGTAACCTGAATGGGCGACTTGCCTTGCTTGTGTCACCGAATGGTAACTGCATCACCGTTCCGAATTCGCGGCAACTGCTTGAATTAATTGATGATGATCAATAAAAGTCAGGATGACTTGTCCGGATTCGGTGACATGCCTGTCGCCGGTCACTGCGTGTGCAGACTTGGGGAGAAGAATATATACATATAAAACATATGGTTATTGATTTCGAGCGGTTATGGTGGCGATGGCATGGTTTATGCCTAGTTCGGTGTACTGGTTCCCTATCGAGCAACCATGAACTACATCAGCATATCCACGACCCAGATCCAGGACACGATGGCCCGCCTGAGCTACTTCGACGGCTGGGACAAGGAGCAGCTGGCGCGACTCGCCGCCGGCGCGAAACAGTTCTCCCTGGCCAGGAAGGAAAGGCTCGTGACCAAGGGGGAGCAGGTCGAAGCCATCCATGTCGTGGTCAGTGGCCAGATGCGGCTGTTCATCCCGCTCTCGAATGGCACTGAGCGTGTCGTTTCCCTGGTCGAGCGGGGCGACAGCTTTGGCGAGCCCTGTCTGATCCTGGAAGAGCCCTGTCCCTATGAAGCCGTCGCCGGCAAGGACAGCCACCTGATCGCCATCGATAAACTGGTGTACCGGCGGGAGCTGCGCCACAGCGAACGCCTGACCGAACGGACTTTGCTCCTGGTGTCGCAGCGTTTGCTGCATACGCTGCGCGACATCGAAATCTGTGCCCAGCCCTCCAGCCTGCAGCGGGTGGCGCATTACCTGATCCATCTGCGACCCAGCGACCCCGAGCCGGAACCGGAATTCCGCCTGCCCGCGTTGAAGCGCGACATCGCCGCCAAACTGGGTCTCAGTCAGGAGACCTTCTCGCGCATGCTGGCCTTCATGGCCCAGCAAGGATTCATCCAGTTCAGCGGCAGCCAGGTCCGGGTCGATGACTGGGACCGCATGCATGGCCTGGCGAAAGCCGGCTGCCCGATGGAGGTCAACGTCAAGAATTGACTCATATCAAGCCGTATGTGCGGTTTTCAAGACATGCGGCCCCGATAAGCCGGACCCTGCATTCCCTGGTTTTTTTGTACCTGTTCCATGTAGTCAACATTCCTGCCCGGACCACCCGGGCATTTCGACTTCGATCGCGGCAATGGAGGAGACACCATGCGCAGAAAGTCCACACCAGCCTTGCTGGCCTGTCTAGTAATGAGCGCCATACCCGCGCTGGCTGCTGACCCGATCGAGGGTCTGGCGCGCACCTGCAAC
>CAYMUY010000019.1:0-58034 GCA_964393825.1 uncultured Thiobacillus sp.
TATGCACCGGATTGCAAATCCGTGTAGGTCGGTTCGACTCCGGCACGCGCCTCCAGTAAACAAGCGGCTTCCAGTAATGGAAGCCGTTTTCGTTTCTTGATTCGCTCCTCCGCTTACAAACCACGTGGGAACTCCGACTAGTTGTCGTCCGATTTGCGCGCCTTGCGCAGCAAGTGGGGGATCAGCAGGTGCAGGGGCATGCGCAGCCAATGGCTGCGAACATAGAGCAGGAAGGCGGCCGGACCGGAAAGCAGTGTTTTGCATTCCGCATGAGCACTCGCGAAGGCGGGCAGGAACATGGCATCGCGCAGTGCGGCCGCGAGGCGGTTGGGCCGCTCCGGGCACGCTGATTCCAGGTTTTCCGGCATGGGCGTGTGGAGCAGGCGGCGCGCATAGCGCAGGGCGTAATAGAGCGGCCGTCCCAGATTGAGGGTTTTTGCGCGCGCCAGCAGATGTGGCCAGAAGGCTGGATCAGTGCCGTAGGCGCGCAGCAGGGCATCCAGGTCGACCAGATCGCGCAGGCCGTGTTGCCACTCGCCTTCGTGGAACAGGTGGGTGGCGGAATGCAGCACCTGATCGGCTGGTTGCGGAATGGAGAAACGGGGAAAGTCCGGCAACGGCAGTGAGGCCGCGAGGAACAGCGCTGGCTGGGTCTTGCGTCGAGCGGTTTCCGGCAGGATGTTGTGATGCACATCGAGCCAGGTCTGACGGCGGATGTGCTGCATCGGCGGCAGCTCGTGCATCCATTCGCGGTAGTAGCGGACGTCGTAGGCGTCGTGTGGGCTGGTGATCCAGCCGTCGAGCATGAGAGCCCCCTCGGTCGCACCCAGTTGCGCGCGCGGTACCAGCAGGTCGATATCGGTAAAGATACGGCCGGCGGCTGGGGCCAGGTCGGCCGCCGCGTAGGCCGCGCCCTTGAGCAGAACCACGGGGCCTTCGGTATGTTTCAGGGCGCGCTCCAGATGCTGCAATTCCCAGTGGACCGCGCGACGCTGCTGTTCCGCCAGCGTCAGTGCCGCTTCCAGGTGCCGCCACACGGCTTCCGGTAGCCGCTCGGAGAATCCGGAAGCCAGCGCGCCCAGGCGGCCGAGCAGACCGGCGGTGCGCGCCTGGCGCACCACGCGGTCCCAGGTGTCCGCATCGAATCCGAGCATGGTGGTGGGTTCGCGCAGGGCATGCAGGAAGGCGTCGCAGGCGGGCTTCACGAGACCAATTCCTCGAAGGCCACCAGGGCTTCGTCCAGACGCGAATATTCGAAGTCCCAGCATTCGCAGGTATCGATCAGCGCGGCGTTGAGTTCATAGCCCAGGCGCCCGAGCAGGCTGTAGTTGAAGCCGTGCGTGGCGGCATGGATGAAAGCATCCGCTTTCGAGTGGTGAGTGAGTCTGGCCGCCGTGTCGGCTCGCCAACGCGGGAACACGATGTGGGCCGCGCGCGCCTTTTCGTCCATCCGTTCCACGCTCGCGCGCGGAGGTTTCAGGTGCGACACCGTGCCTTTGTGGGTGTCCAGGGCGATGTCGCCGATCACGGCTTCAGGGAACGCCGCGCGAATGATCTCTATCGACTGATTCTTCAGGCTGACCGGACGTGCCAGGGGGACGATGAGGCCATCCTTGCGGTCTATCAGGGTGATTTCATCCGAGAGCAAGCGCCAGCCGGAGAGGATGAGCGCGGCGGTCAGTGTGCTTTTGCCGGCGCCCGGATCGCCCG
Source organism: uncultured Thiobacillus sp. (assembly GCA_964393825.1). Taxonomy (GTDB): domain Bacteria; phylum Pseudomonadota; class Gammaproteobacteria; order Burkholderiales; family Thiobacillaceae; genus PFJX01. The sequence continues at coordinate 1,711 of CAYMUY010000019.1, forward strand.
GCAGGATCACCGCGCGGCCATGCCGCTCCAGTACGGCGGCATGCAGCATCAGGTAATGCTGGGCGTGACCGGCAATGCACCAGTTCATGCCCCACTCCAGTAGCGGGAAAGCGTGATTGGCGGGCAAGGGCTTGAACGGTGTCAGGCCATCGAACCAGAAGTTGCATTGCGGCCGGTACCAGCGGCGCGGCCCGAATACCTTGCCGACCCGGATATGGAAGTCGCGGAAACCGTCCTGCCGCAAGGGAAAGTCCGGGTAGAGCGTGGCCAGCCCGCGCACGACTTCGGGGCTGCGGCTACGGATCAGGAAGTGGAACGGCCCGGTGCGAAGAGCCAGCCCATGTGCCAGTTGCCGACGCAACTCAGCCGGGGAAAGTTCACCCAGCTTCAGCGCCATGCCACGAAGTCGATTTTCACCAGCGCGGAGAGGATGACATCGATGTCATCGCCATCCAACCCGCACGCCTCGGCCAGAGTGGTCTGTTCTGCTTCGCCGCCCTCAAGCAGTCGCAACAATACCGTGCCCGCGGCTTCCGAAAGACGATGGGTGTCGTTGGACAGTGCGTGGTGGAACACGTATTCGTTATCCCAGTGGCGCCAGGCGAGGGCGGACTTGTCGGCGATACGCCAGTGGCGGAGCGGCGCGCTCATGTCTCTTATGCCAGTGTTTCGATGAGGATGTTGCGATTGGTGTAGATGCACAGGTCGGCGGCGATGCCCAGTGATTCGCGCACGATGGCTTCGGGGGCGAGGTCGCTATGTTCCAGTAGCGCGCGCGCCGCCGATTGGGCATAGGCGCCGCCACTGCCGATGGCGGCAATGCCGAATTCCGGTTCCAGCACATCGCCAGACCCCGTGATGATCAGCGAACTGCCGCGATCCGCCACCACCAGCATGGCTTCCAGGCGACGCAGCATGCGGTCGGTGCGCCAATCCTTGGCCAGTTCCACGGCGCTGCGCACCAGGTGGCCCTGATGTTTTTCCAGCTTGGCCTCGAACCGTTCAAACAGGGTGAATGCGTCCGCCGTGCCGCCTGCGAATCCGGCCAGGATGCGATCCTGATAAAGCTTGCGCACCTTGCGGGCGCTGGACTTGATGACGATGTTGCCGAGCGTGACCTGGCCATCGCCACCGATAACCACATCCTCGCCGCGGCGCACGGAAATGATGGTAGTGCCGTGAAACTGTTCCATAGGTTCTTAGACTCGTGTGCGGCCGTGCACCACCGAGAACTGGCTGGCGCCGACGATGTTCAGCAGGGTGTTCACCATCTCGTTGCCTTCGATGAACTGGATGGCGCGGTCGCCCTGCGCCAGATTGATCAGCGTTTCCAGCAGCAGGCCGACGGCGGCAAAGTCGATGCGGGTGACTTGGGCGAGGTTGATGTCGATTTGCTTGCGCCCCTCGGCGAAGCGCGCCAACTGGCCCAGTTGGATTTCGGAGCCTGGTCCGATGATTCCGCTCAGGCTGAACGTCTGCTCCGACCCACCCGGCCGCGCTTCACCTGGTAGCTCGCCTCCGCGCATGGGCAGCGCAAGGGGGGGCACATACGACGGCGGGGAAAGCTCGAAGGCAACCGCGTAACCCACGGCCGCTTCCTCGAAGTCGGCTTCCTTGCCGATCAGGCGCAAGGCGGACAGCCACAGTAGCCAGCCGCTTTCACCCAGGCGTTCGCCCTGTTGCGCCGCGCCCATGCGCACCGCGAAGCCGGGACCACCGATCAATTCCACCGGTTTACGCATCTTGTCGAGCTGGGTGAGGCAATCGAACATGACCTTGGATGTTTCTTCATCCGGTGCCGAACACTTGCTGACTTCAATGCGGACAAACGGCGCTTCCCGTGCTTCCTGCATGAAACGTTGCAGTTTGACCCGTTCGATGTTGCCGAATTTCTCGCCGAAACTCATCAGGGGTATCGGTAGCGAAGCCACCTTGAGTTGGCCTCGTGGCGCCCAGGTGGGTGGCGAGTGTTCGAACTTCACCGCAAAATCGACCGCCGCGTCCTCGAACGGCTCGGGCTGGTTGCTCGCCTCATAGAGGTCGAACAACATATACCAGGGCAAGGGGTCGCGGTTTTCCGGGTGGTCGAGCAGGTAACGATTGAGCAGCGCGGCGGCTTCGCCCACTTTGCCATTGGCATAGAGCACCGCCGCTTCCTCGAATTCCGGCACCAGGCCACCCCCCCCCTCCTGGACCTCAATACCCCCCCCATTGGACTCGCTCGCCGCATTGACCAGGGTATAGGAAGGACCGGAAGCGAATTCCTGTTGCCCTTCCTTGAGGAAGGCCATCAGGTCTTCAGGCTTGTCCTTACGGAAAAATGAGAACACGGGAAGTGGGTTACCAGGTGGAGCTGAGAGCCGCGATAGTAGAACCTGCTAGAGGGGGCGGCAAGCTGCGTAAAGCAAGGGAGCCGTCAAGGCACAGGATCGTGCCCACCGGGATGCCAGGGATGGCAGCGGGAAATCCGTCGCATGGCCATCCAACTCCCCTTGATCGCGCCATGTTTTTCCACCGCCTCGCGTGCGTAGTGTGAGCAGGTGGGCGAGAAACGGCATTGGTTGCCGATGAACGGGGAAAGCAGAATCTGATAACCGCGTATCAGTCCGATGAGCAGATGTTGTGCCGGATTCATGAGGGTGCTCCGCTGTCGGTACGGGTCAACGTTGATAACGACGCGCCAGGCGTTCCGCGGTGCGCAGATCGTCGGGCGTATTCACATTGAGAAAAGCATAGGGATCGCCGCTGAACGCCACGGTTTCCACCGGATGCCGCTCCTGCCAGGCGCGTACCTGGCGCCCGCCACCCTGAACATAGAGGTCGAGGTCCGCAAGCAGGGAACGGTGCATCAGCATGACCGCGTAGTGGATGCCGGTTTCATCCGCCGCCCGCACCATGGGCACATCATTGGCCAGCGCCTGCGCGTGCAGGTGAATGGCGAGTTCAAGCGGCAGAAAGGGGGCGTCGCAGGGGACGGTAAGCAACCATTCCTGTTGCGCGGTCCGCGCCGCAGCCAGAAGCCCGGAGAGCGGACCCAGATTACCGGGCAGGTGGTCGGCCACCACGGGGTAGCCGAGGGCCGCATAGCCAGCAAGATTGCGGTTGGCATTCAGCAGTACCTCGGCCACATGGTCGTGCAGCCGTTCCGCCACCCAGGCCGCCAGAGGGCGGTGGGCAAGCTCAAGCAGACCTTTGTCCTCGCCCTTGAAGCGGCGTGCCAGGCCACCCGCCAGGATGATGGCGGTGACGGGGACGCTCGTCGCGTGTTTCATCGCGTGATGTAGTAAAGACGATAGCGTTGCTGTTTCTGGCGCGGGCGGGCGCCTTCCCACAGCGGGGCGCTGTCTGTGGCTACCTCGCGGTCAGCCGAAACCAGCAGCCACGGGCAATTCTCGCCGCGCTTCGGATGGAGGTGATAGCGCAGCATGGTGCGCATGGCCGGATCGGTATCGATTTTCAGGCAGGCACTCGCCGGCAGATGCCGATCCAGATCGGCGATCAGTGGCTGATAGCCCCAGCCGGCCTCCATCCAGGGGCGATACAGGGCGACCAGCAAGGTCCAGACCAGCACCATTCCGCTCGCCCAGACCAGCACGGGGCGTATTTTCGCGCGCGGAAACAAGGGAATGGCCAACAACCAAAGCACGGTGGTAATCACGGCCAGCAGCAGGCTCGCCCCCGACACCGAGCCAGGTCGATAGGCCGGCGTAAGTTCAGCCACATGCGCCGCCAACCGGGTCGGCATCCCCCATTCCAGCGCGGCGAAATAGGTCCAGAAGGCAAAGATGAAGAAAACGAAACAGACCACGCCAAACCAATAGAAAGCCTGGGCCGCGCCGCGTTTCATGCTTTCCACGCCATAGGCGGCCAGCAGGGCCAGCGGCGGCAGTATCGGTAACAAGCCGCCATCGCGCGACCATGACGGCCCCAGGGTGGCGAGCAACGCGGCCAGCAAGGCGATCAAGGGCAAATGCAATTCCCTGGCGCGGCCAAGACGCCGATGTTCATGCCAGAGCGCGGCCAGTGCCAACGGCCAGACCGGCCAGGACAACCAGGGCATTTCGGAAAGTGCGCGGAAAGAAGGCGCGCCCACAACCAGGCGCTGGAAGCCATGCCAGCGCAACCAGTCCGTGAGCATCCCGCCGACATGCAGATAGAGCAGCGTCGCGACGCTCAACGCACTGGCCAGTCCGAAGCCCAGGATCAGGGCGCGGCGATAGGTCGGGCCGCGCCAATCCGATGACAACAATGGCAGCAGCACCAGCACCAGGCCGGCGGCAAGATCGGACAGGCCGCGTAGGCCCAGGAAAAGCGCGCTCAGCGACAGACCAATCACGATGCCGCCCAGGCGTGCCGAGTCACGCCCGAACGCGACCCCGGCCAGCAGCGCGGACCAGGCCGCGAGCAGCGTGGTTTCCGGGGCCAGCGCATGCATGCGCAGCATCAGGCCAAGACAGCCGATCAAGGCCAGCACCGCCGTCGCTCCGAAACCGGGACCGAACAGGCGGCGCGCGGCCAGCGAGGTAAACAACAAGGAAATCAGCGTGAACACGCCGCTGGCCAGGCGAGCCCCATCCTGCGGCGTCAACCAGGGGGCGCCGAGCTTCGCCGTCGTTACCGCCGCCATGACATGCAAGGGGGCGGGCGCCTGCCAGGCGCGGGCAAGATCGGACCTGGCTTCCAGAATCGGCGCCAGTGCCAGCGCCTCGTCCGGTTTCCAGGCATCGCGCCCGGTCAGGCCATAGAACGCCCAGAAGGCTGCCAATAAAATCAGCCAGAACAGCTTGCTAGACTGGGTAAGGTTCATTGACAGCGTGGTGTCTGAAACGAAAAAGGCAGCCTAAGCTGCCTTTTTCCAACCAGACCGCCTTCGTTCACTTCTTGAGGGCGTATTTTTGACGGAATTTTTCGACCCGGCCGGCGGTGTCCACAATTTTCTGCTTGCCGGTATAGAACGGGTGGCAGGAGGAACAGACTTCCACATGCAGCGCCTTCTTCATGGTGGAACGGGTGTTGAAAACGTTACCGCAACTGCAAGTCACGGAAATTTCATTGTATTCGGGATGTACGCCGGCTTTCATGATGAGTACCTGGGCTAGAAACCTGGAAAGCGCGCGATTATCCACAAAAACCCATGGCCAGGCAAATACTTGCTCACACCTCGCATGCAAAACAGGGCTATCTCGTCTCGGCCAGCAGGCGGCCGATCATGCCTTCGGCCTGGGCCGCATAACCGCCACCAAACAGGTTGAAGTGGTTGAGCACGTGATAAAGGTTATAGAGATGCCTACGCACCCGGTAGCCCGGATCGAGCGGCCAGGCTTCCCGGTAAGCGGCGGAGAACGACGTCGGGTAACCACCGAACAATTCGGTCATGGCCAAATCCACCTCGCGGTCGCCATAGTAGATAGCCGGATCGAATAGAACCGGCACACCGTCGACATAACCGTGATTGCCGCCCCAGAGATCGCCATGCAGCAGCGAGGGAATGGGTTGGTAACCGGGGAAGAACGCCTCCAGTCGTTCCAGCAGATGTTCCCCCTGTCGCAGCAGACCGCCCGGCGCACCGTTGCGCTGGGCGCGATCGAGTTGCGGGCGCAAGCGTTGCCTGCGAAAGAACGCAACCCAGTCCGTATGCGGGGAATTGTGCTGCGGGGTGCTGCCAATATGGTTGTCGCGCCACCAGCCAAAGCCAGTCTGGCCATGGCGATGCAACTGTGCGAGTTGCCGACCAAGATCGACGGGCCGCTCCTGCCCGCCAAGATTCAACCATTCCAGAACCAGAAACGCTTCGTCTCCGCTGCTGCCGAGGGCCACCGGGCGCGGCACACGGATCGCCCCGGTGGCTTCGAGTTCACGCAAGCCATCCGCCTCGGCCTCGAACATGTCGAGATTGTCGGCATCGTTGAATTTTGCGAAGTAGCGCCGACCATCTGCACCGACCAGGGCGAAACCACGATTGATACATCCGCCGCCCTGCGCCGACTGGCGCTCACAGGAAAACGATTGGCCAGTTGCCGCGCTGATGGCGGCCGCAAGATCAGTGAGCAGCGCGGGAGTCACACCATCGCTTTCGACTCACGTGAAGCGCCGGCCTGTTCCATGCGCATCAGATAGGCCTTCCAGTACGCTTCCTGATAGCGCCCCAGGTCATACAGGTAATCCCAGGAGTAGATGCCGGAATCATGGCCGTCGGAAAACGTCAGGCAGACCGCATAGTGGCCGACCGGTTCGATACTCTTGATCTCGACATTCTTCTTGCCTATCTGCAGCGTCTCCTGGCCGGGACCGTGACCGCGCACCTCGGCGGAGGGGGAGTACACACGCAGGTACTCGTAGGGCAACTCGTAACGGTCGCCATTGTTGAAGGCGATTTCCATGACCCGCGACTGCTGATGCAGCTTGATCTCGGAGGGGATAGGGGTTTCGGCAGTGAGTCCACCCATGATGCGTCCTTTATATAAGTGATCGGTAATGGAGTCGTAGTGTGCCAGCCACTATGGGAGGCGACAAGCCCGAGTTTATTTGTCGGGTATTTACAACCCCAACAAACACAACACGCGCCAGCCTTGACGCTTGCGGGGCGATACGGTTAAATGCGCGCCTCGTTTAGCCGGGGTTCCCCGGTTGATGCAGCGGCCAGATAGCTCAGTTGGTAGAGCAGCGGATTGAAAATCCGCGTGTCGACGGTTCGATTCCGCCTCTGGCCACCAACAAAATAAAACACTTAAGCCGACTTTTCGAGGTCGGCTTTTTTTCGGGCTAGCACCGGGCTAGCGCCGCGAGTGAAACGGGCACAGAACTGCCGCATCAATCTGCCCTTGATCAAGAAACGCATTTATCAGGCTCCACCATGGGCGGCTTGTGGCCGACCCCGGAAGTTCGCGTAACTTGGGGCAATGGCCGTTACCGCTGCTCAGCCGCCATCCGAGTTCTCGGTTCGAGAGATGCTCATTTTCAACTCAATCTGTTTACGCATGATTTCTAGTCTGAGAGCTCGCGGGGCTCTCGCCGCATTGCGGCTCCACCCGGCGAACGCCGGTTTCCCTCTGCGGCGCAGCCGCTTCGCATCGGGCGCAGCCCCGTCAGCTTCGGGCGAATACTCGTGGATCACGACAGGAGCTTGCGGAGGGAGTCGTTATGGCTGCTGATGCTGTCGTTGTTTTCAGGGTCAAGAGAGTGCGCCATGGACGGATCCAGGCACCATTGCTCACTGCCTCGTGTTCGGCCAGCGAGCAAATGGCCCTGGATCTCGGAATGGATCAAGCGCCCCGCTTGGACGGCTGACTCTGCTCAAGGAGCTTGCGCGCTTCCGCGATTTCACGGGTCTGTATCAGCGACTCGAAGTAGGCGTGGATATCCGCCAGCGTAAGCGTCAAGCCTACCGGGTCCAACCCCTCGTCTTCCGCATCCAGGGGCAGCAGGCCGAGCAGTTTGTGTTCCACAACGACAGGCGTATCCGGGGCGTCATCCGCCATCAGCGCGGCGGCGAGGATATCGTCCAGCGTCTTGCCATGCTGGCAGAACCACATCAGGTCGAAGTAATTGCGGCTGCGAGCGCGTTTTAGTAGCAACGCGCTTTTCATGGCGAACAGGCCGTCCAGATTCATCAGATCGAACGACCAGCCTTCGACCGGCTGACTGCCGGGCGCATGGCGCAGGCCTTCCGGGTAGGTGAAGCATTGCACCTTGACGCCATCGAGCACGTAATCCTGCACCCGCGCCAGCAGGTCGAGGCCATTGATGCGGGCAGCCGAGATCGCCGATTGCGACGTGATCAACTCTGCGCCCTGCGCGCGCATGGCGCGAAACAGCGCCTGCTTGTCCAGAGTGGGGCTGAACCGGACCAGGTCCAGATCCAGGCTGCGGCGATGTCCGGCTTGCAGGGCCAGTGCCGTACCGCCAACGAGGCAGAAGCCGGACAGCACCGGCTCTAGCGCCAGTTTCGCCAGCACCGCCACCGTGGCGGGTGGCAGCAGATCAAGCCGCAGCGCGCTCGGCGAGAGCAATTTCGATACTCCGCAGCATGCGGCTGAGAATGCGCGCCAGCAAATCGCGCTCCAGTGCCGGCGTGGCCTCCAGCGCGCGGGGCAGTTGAGCCCGGACGGCGGGCAGACCAAAGTCCGCGCAAACGCGCACCAGGTCGGCGAACCGCGCGCGGCGCAGAACGGCCAGGATCAGCGCAGTGTCGGCCATGGCCGGATCGGGCCAGTCGTAGGGTAAGGAGAGATCGACACTTTTGCGAACGCCGTATTCACTGGCTAGGAGTCGAGTAACCGGCGCCGGCATCTGGCGAAAGTCTCCGGAGGTCTCCGGCAACAACCATTTATCCAGCGCGCGCTTGGAAACGCCCAGAACAACGGCCAGGTCGGCGCGTGTTTGCCTGGACTGACGCATGGCTTCGCGAAGGATGTCTTGCTGTTTCATGCGATAAGTGTATCCCCATTGGGGAGTGATTTCTTCGTTTGTCAGGTGATTGATGCATCCGCCGACATGCATGAACGACGCATACGGGAACGAGCCGTCTTGTGAGTCCTGAATGTTCTGGGATGACGCAACGCTTGCCGTATTACCCAGTCTCTGATCGCACATTGACCGGGACCGGGCCGCTCCAGCCGGGTGGTGGTGCGCTGCGGCCAGACGGAGACGTGCCCGAGGCTACGCTGGCGCGACTGCGCTCCCGCGATCGTGCTACGCGTGCCTCTGATTCCCGTCTTCTGGCGACACGCAAACCGTGTTCTGTGGTGATGTCATTGCCTGCCCGCGCCCTTTCCACCAACTTCGCGCGCCACGCTCTCCAGTTGTTGACTTTCGGGGCCTCGCCTTTGGCAATGGCCTCCCTTCGCCCCATCTCCTCGTCTTCGATAGCCTGTCTCATCTCGGGAGGGAGCTCCTCTGGGCTTGCCGCTTCCTCCCCTCCCCCCGAACCGGCCCTAGCCGGTTCATCGGGTTCCCCGCCGGGGCGGGGGGCTGGGGGGGGGTAAGTGATCATGTTCTAGTGATATTGGTATATCCCCGACGTTGCCATGCATGGCAGAGCCATCCATGGCAACGTCCATCCTGGACAGATTGGGGGATGGTGAGACCGGAGTATCCGTGATCTCGCGATGCCAGATGATTCTTCCTGTGGCGTCCCGACCACGCGTTTGAGAGTAGTACCCCGCCGCCTCCAGCTCCGTACGAATGGATACCCAGACATGCTCCGACATGTTCAGCACGCGACGCATGTGGCGGACATAGAGGGTCCATCCGACAGGACGGCCCAGCATCCAGCCGAGCACCGCGCGCGCTCTCAGGCTGATCCGCGTGTCCTCCAAGACATCGTCGGGTACGGATGACCACTGTCGACGTTTACGAATGGCAATGCCGTCGCCAATGTCCTGGGCCATCACACACCGCCTTTCGATGCCTGAGCCGCGCGCTCGCGCTCTATCTGATCGCGTTTGGTGGGCCGTCCACGGCGGCGCGGGGAGGTGGTGGCCACGGGCGCGGCTGGCTGGGTTCGCTGTTCGCGGTAATGGCGCAGCCAGTCGAGCACATCGGCGGTGATCCAGCGTGGGGTGCGGCTGCCAGGTGGGGTGCTGGCTGGGGGCAAGCTCTCGGGTCGGCGGATGCGGTCGGCCTGCAGTGTGCCGACTGTGCGGCCGAGCAGGACGCTGAGCTCAGCGTACCCGATGACGGGGGGCCACGCCACGATATGGCTAGGCGTGTCGCTCTGGGGGGTGCCGCCGGTGGTGGCGGCAACGGGGATGATCTGATGCATTTTCGGCTCCCGGGCGGCGGGAGCCGGCGTCGCCGGTCTCCCGGCCGCGATGTCCTTGATTCGGCGCGCGAGCGCGCCGGCTAGGTCATGCGGCGGGAGCCGGGACGGGGATCGGAGAGAGGCGAGGAGTCAGCGCAATCCCGCAGGCTGGAAGGGCTGGCCTGGGTGGGGCTGGCCGCCGGCAGGCAGCCAGAAGGGATAGGACAAGGAGCGGCGGCAGCCCCAGCATGTCGCTGAGCCGGGACGCCAGCGGACGGGCAAGCGCGGCCCGTTGTATTGGACCGAGCATGTCGTGGGCGAGTTGGTAAGCGCTCAGCCCGGTGCGAGTATGGTCGGCGACTATTACCCCGATGGTGACGGATATGGCCATGATCGTCGCCATCATGGCGGTGCCAAGGCAGGGAGCGATCTGGATGATCAGCAGCGCAAGCGCCCACGCCATGCCGGCCACACTTACGATGGTCACTACAACTCCGTCACGGGTCAGGCCATCGTCGCCGTATATCGACAGCGGCAGCCTGCCCCGCACCCTGGCGGCGAGCATGGCCGCTAGGCCGAGAGGGTGGGGGTTGATCGTGTGAGATACAAACGGATACGGTGCATGACACGATATTACCCGGCCGCGTTATTGCGTCAATATCCAGGTGACAGAGGCTTACATCCGCATCCTGCTATGGCAGAAGCCTTGTCACCCGCTTGTCACCCGAGAGGGTGGCAAGCGAAGGAAATCAGGGGTAAGCTCAAACAAGCTAAAGTAACGTAAGCTATTGAATTATATGGTGCCCGGGACGGGAATCGAACCCGTATAGCCTAAGCCGAGGGATTTTAAGTCCCTTGTGTCTACCAGTTTCACCACCCGGGCTGGGTCAGCGCGTATTCAGATGAAGTTGCGGAGAGGTAGTGGATGCAGGTGCCGAGGTCAATCCGGCCTACATGTGATTTCACGCTCACTTCCCCGCAATTTTTGCATCAATTTCAATCTGTGCCGACTCTGGCGGGGGTTGAATGGAATTGATTCATATCCCATGACCCCGCAGGCAAAGAGCTTACCTGACTTCCCCTTTGTGTGAGCCGTGAAAGACGGGACACCCCGCGCAATACTGTTTCATCTCATTGCGCCGGCTGACGTGCCTGTCATGAGACTTTCACACTCCGCTGTCACATTCGCTGGCCATGCCAGCCGTTCGCTCCGTCTTCATTTCCGATGTCCATCTGGGCACCCGCGCTTGCCAGGCCGATAGCCTGCTCGCCTTCCTGCGTGAATATCCCGCCCGCCACCTCTATCTGGTGGGTGACATCATCGATTTCTGGAGCATGAGCCGTGGCATCCACTGGAGTCCGGCGCAGAACACGGTGATCCAGAAAGTGCTGCGCCGCGCGCGCCACGGTGAGCGGGTGGTGTTCGTGCCGGGCAACCACGACGAGGCGCTGCGCGATTACTGCGAGACCGCGTTCGGCGACATTCGGGTGGAGCACGAATATGTGCATGAGACCGCGGACGGGCGCCGCCTCCTGCTCATCCACGGTGATGAGTTCGATCAGGTGACCCGGCACCACCGTTGGGTGGCGGTGCTCGGCGACGTGGCCTACGACCTGCTCGTCCGGCTCAACGGTTGGCTGTCACGGCTGCGCCGTCTGTTGGGTATCTCCGGCTACTGGTCGCTGGCGGGTTACGCCAAGCGGCGGGTCAAGACCGCCTTGCAGTTCATCTTCGATTTCGAGGATTCGGTGATTCACCATGTGCGCGAACGCGGCCTGGATGGCGTGATCTGTGGCCACATCCACTGGGCGGCGCTGAAGGAAATGGACGGTCTGGTCTATGCCAATTGCGGCGACTGGGTCGACTCCTGTACCGCCATCGTCGAACACGAGGACGGCCGCCTGGAAATGGTCGAGTGGAGCGCGCTCTGTCGGCTGCCACGCGGCGAACTGGTGGCCGACCGCCTGGCGGAGGATTGATGCGCGTCCTGATGGTCTCGGACGTGTATTTCCCTCGCATCAACGGCGTTTCCACTTCCATCGAAACCTTCCGTGGCGCGCTCGTGGCGCACGGCGTGGCGGCCAGCCTGGTGGCGCCCAGCTATGGCGACGATGTCCCCGCGCCGGGGGTCACGCGGGTGCCGGCAAGGCGGGTGCTGGGCGATCCGGAAGATCGTCTGGCGCATTACGCGGCGTTGCGCCGCGCCACGCTCAAGGCGGCCGAGGGGTGCGATGTGATCCACATCCAGACCCCGTTCGCCGCGCATTACGCCGGCCTGTATGCCGCCCGCGCGCTGAACAAGCCGGTGATCGCCACCTATCACACCCTGTTCGAGGAATACCTGCAGCACTACATTTCCTGGCTGCCGGCTTCTCTGCTGCGCGGCCTGGCGCGGCGCTTTTCGCGTGGCCAGTGCAATGCCCTGGATGCGGTGATCGTGCCTTCCTCCGCCATGCGCGCGCGCTTGCGCGACTACGGCATCACCCGCCCGCTGCATGTCTTGCCCACCGGCCTGCCGGACGGCGCCTTCACGCCGGGTGACGGCGCCGCTTTCCGCGCCCGGAGCGGCATCGACCCGGCGCGCCCGGTGGTGTTGTTCGTCGGGCGGGTGGCGCATGAAAAGAACATCGCGTTTCTCCTGGAGGCGGTCGCGCTCGCCCGCCGTGCCTTGCCGGAACTGGTGTTCCTGGTCACCGGCGAAGGTCCGGCGCGCGCCGATCTGGAAGCGCGGGCGGTACAACTCGGCTTGGGCGACAGCGTGCGTTTTCTTGGCTACATGGATCGCAAGCGCGAGTTGCCTTCCGCTTACGCCGCCGCCGATGCCTTCATCTTCGCCTCGCGCACCGAAACCCAGGGCCTGGTGCTGCTGGAAGCGATGGCGCAACGTTGCCCGGTGGTGGGACTGTCGATCATGGGCACGGCGGACATCCTGGAAGCGAAACGCGGTTGCCGCATCGCGCCGGACGAGCCGGCCGGCTTCGCGCAAGTGCTGCTGAAGTTGCTGAACGACCGGGAAGCCCGCGCGTGCCTGGGCGAGGAGGCTCGCGTCTACGCGCGGGAGTGGTCCGATCAGGCGCTGGCGCGGCGGCTGGCGGAGCTTTACCGAAGCCTGGCTCGATGAGACCGCTGCGCATTCTGCTCGTCACCGAAACCTACCCACCCGAGATCAATGGCGTCGCCATGACCACGGAACGCATGGTGCGAGGCATGCGCGCGCGCGGCCATTGGGTCGGGCTGGTGCGGCCCGGGCAGCGCCATGACGAAGCCACTCCAGACACCTGGACCGTGCCCGGCCTGCCGATTCCGAACTACCCCGGCCTGCGCCTGGGGCTGCCAGCCTGGTGGCGTCTCGGGAGGTTAATGGATCGACAACGCCCCGACGTCGTCCATGTGGTCACCGAAGGCCCCCTTGGCTGGGCCGCCGTGCATGCCGCGCGCGCCCGCGAGCTGCCACTCACTTCCGGCTATCACACGCACTTCGCGCAATATAGCGGCCACTATGGCCTCAACTGGTTGATGCCCTGGGTCACCGGCTGGCTCGACGCACTGCACCGGCGCTGCCAGGCCACCCTGGTGCCGACGCCGGAATTGGCTGGGGAGTTGACCGCGCGCGGTATTCCCAACGTGCGCGCGGTAGGGCGCGGCGTTGATACCCGGTTGTTTCAACCGGCCCGGCGCGACCGCGCCCTGCGCCGCAGTTGGGCGCTGGCGGACAACGATCTGGCTTGCCTCTATGTCGGTCGTCTCGCCCCGGAAAAGAATCTGGAAGTGGTGGAACAGGCGTTCGCCGCCATCGCCGCCCGCAGTGACGTCAATAAGCGCCGCGCGCGCATGGTCTGGGTGGGTGATGGCCCCTCCCTGGCGCGACTGCGCGCGGCGCATCCGGACCATGTCTTCGCCGGCCCACGCGGCGGCGAAGACCTCGCCGCCCATTACGCCAGCGCCGATCTGTTTCTGTTCGGCAGCCTCTCGGAAACCTGGGGCAATGTGCTGACCGAAGCCCTGGCCAGCGGCCTGGGCGTCGTCGCCTATCGACGCGCGGCGGCGGAGATTTTGATTCGGGAAGGGGAAAACGGCATCGCGGTACCGGCCGGCGATGCCCCGGCCTTCGTCAGCGCGGCCGTGGCATTGGCTGACGATGCGACGTTACGGCAACGTCTCGGCCGGCGGGCCAGCGAGTCCATGCGAGCGCATGGCTGGGAAGCGATCGTCGAGCGCTTCGAGGCGGTGTTGCGGGAGGTGGCGCGACCGTAGGAGCGGGCTTGCCCGCGATTGCCACGGTTGCATCGCGGGCAAGTCCGCTCCTACGGCAATCAATCTTCCGCCGGCTCGTCCAGATATTTCTGCAGGCGGCGTTCAAACACATGGCGGTCGAAGCGCCACTCCTCGAGCAAATCGATCGCCAATTCAAACGGCTTCTTGTCCAGCTGATAGAGGCACCCCAGGTCGAACGACGCGGATGACTCCAGCGCCATGCAGAGATCGCGAAGGTCCGAAGAGGCTTTGCCATCCGGATTCTTGCGGATGAATCGGGCAATGTTTTTTACGGCGTTGGCCATGACGTTTGTTTCCTTACCAATGTAATGCCCGCAAGCGGGCGGATTTCTTGTGTTGATGGGAACGCATACGGCAAGCGATGTCATCCAGCATGGCAATCGCATCCAGCACGAACGGACCCTTGTTCAACATGACGCATTCGGCGCGCTCCGACATGGCGGCGTCGGTCATTTCCGCGCGCGAAGGCAGGTTTTCCTTGATCAGTTGCTCGAACACCTGGGTTGCCCACACTACCGGCACATGCGCCGCTTCCGCCAGCCACAACATTTCCTCCTGTATCTCGGCAAGCCGGCTCCAGCCGATTTCCACCGCCAGATCGCCACGCGCGATCATCAGGCCAAACGGCGCCCGACTGGCGCCATGAACGATGATTTCCGGCAGGTTGGCCACCGCGCGCCGGGTTTCGATCTTGGCGATGCGACCCTTGTCGCCGGCGCCGCGGGCTTCCAGTTCATCCGCCAGGCGATCCATATCCGCCGCCGACTGCACGAAAGAATAGCCCACGATGTCGGCCTCGCGGGCGACGAAATCGAGATCGAGCAAATCCTTGTCGCTGAGAGCGGGCAATAACAGCTCGCTATCCGGGAAATTCAGACCCTTGGCCGGACGAATCTTGTCGCCTTCCGGCCGCGCGCGAGTAATGCGCAACCAGGCGCCAGCGTCGTCCATGCGTTCCACTTCGGCGCCGATCTGACCGTCGTCGATGAATATCCGCTCGCCCACGCGCAGACAGTCCAGTACTTCCGGCTGCGCGCAGGGGATGCGGCCGGCATAACCCGCTTCGATGCCGGCTTCACCCGGAGTCGGGTCACGCGACAGCAGAAGGGTGTCGCCGACATGCGCCAGCAGCACCTCCGGGCGGGCTTCCAGGGCACCCACTTTGGTTGTGCGCCGCTTGCCCTCGCCGGACAAATGTTTCAGGGCGCAACCCTGTTCCAGCCAGGTCGAGTCGGCGGTACAGGCGAGCAGGTGGGCTTCGCCCATGCGTTCCAGTACGTTGAAGATGCGCTTCTTGCCGCGCGTGTCGGTCGCCTCCACGAGGTCGCCCGGTTGCAGGCGGTCGAGCCAGTCGCGCGCCACGCTCAGCCTTGGGTATCCAGCCAGGCCGGTGGCGCCGCGCAGGCCGGGACCGCCGGGCTCGCCACTGGCGTCGAACAAAAAATAGGCCGGCGCCCAAGTGTCGCCCCGGTCATCGCGCTTCGGCTTGAGGCGAAGGCGACCGGGCGTGGTCGCCATCTCTCCGGTGCGCAATTTCGGCCCGGCCAGATCCATGTGGATCAGGCAGGTGCGTCCTGTCGCGGCGGCGGCGGCGCGGATGTTGTTGATCATCGCCTGCCAGGTGGTGGCATCGTCATGGGCGCAGTTGATCCGCGCGATATCCATGCCGCGCTCGACCAGCTCGCGCACGAAACGGGCCTCACCCGCCGCCGCGCTGGGCAGGGTGACCATGATGTGGGCACGCCGCTTTTTCGGTTCGCGACCCAGCAGTTTTTGGGTGTTCTGTTTGAGGCGTTTGTCACCCTGGCGATTGCCACGTCCGGCGCGCGGCAGTACCGCGTCGGTGGGACAGACACCGGCCAGAGCATCGAGCGCCAGGGCGACGGCATCCAGAGTGGCGATGACATGGCCTTCGCAGCGCCCCAGGGAGGAAAGCCCGAGTTCGCTCAGGCGTTCCTGCAGACCGCTCAGGTCCTGCCGTCGAAAGGCGATGTAAGCCGCCAGGTTGGCGGCGTCCCGGACATACCTGGAGCCGGCCAGGATGGCATCCCAGTCCGCCAGCAACGCCCGTTGACCGGCAGCCACCCTCGCGCGCAGCGCGTTCAGTTCACTCTGGATTTCTGGAAGGGTTTGCACGGCTCAGGCGGGACCACGTTGGAGCCGGCAGTGTAGCCACGCAAGATGACGGAATGATGAAGGAAATGTGACCGCGGGGCGGAACGCGAAGCGGTTCCGCCCCGTGGATCAGCCGAAGCGGCCGGTGATGTAGTCCTCGGTCTGCTTCTGCCGGGGTTTGATGAACAGCGTGTCGGTCTTGCCGAATTCGATCAGTTCGCCCAGGTACATGAAAGCGGTGAAGTCGGAGATGCGCGCCGCCTGCTGCATGTTGTGGGTGACGATGGCGATGGTGTAGTCGGCCTTCAGTTCATTGATCAGTTCTTCGATCTTGGCCGTGGAAATCGGGTCGAGTGCCGAGGTCGGTTCGTCGAGCAGCACGATTTCCGGTTTCACCGCGATGGTGCGGGCGATGCACAGGCGCTGTTGCTGGCCACCCGAGAGTGACAGGCCGCTTTGTTGCAGCTTGTCCTTGGCCTCATCCCACATCGCCGCCTTGCGCAGTGCCCATTCGACCCGGTCGTCCATCTCGGATTTGGGCATTTTTTCGTACAGGCGTACACCGAAGGCGATGTTCTCGTAGATGGTCATCGGGAACGGTGTCGGCTTCTGGAACACCATGCCGATCTTGGCGCGCACCAGGTTTACGTCCTGCTTCTTGTCCAGCAGGTTGTTGCCGTGGAAGTTGATCTGCCCCTCGGCGCGCTGGCCGGGATAGAGGTCATACATGCGGTTGAAGGTGCGCAACAGGGTGGATTTGCCGCAGCCGGAAGGGCCGATGAAAGCGGTCACCCGGCTTTTCGCGATATCCAGGGATACATTGGTGAGGCCGCGAAAATCGCCGTAGAAGAAATTCAGGTCACGAACTTCCAGGATGGCATCGCCGTCGGCGGTTAGTTGTGGGGCGGACATTGGGAACTCCGGGATCAAGCTGAGGATTTTTTGCGGAACAGGACGCGCGCAATGATGTTGATGGCGAGCACCAGCAAGGCGATCAGCAGGGCGCCGCCCCAGGCCAGGCTGACCCAGTTGTCGTAGGGGCTCATGGCGAACTGATAGATCACCACGGGCAAGTTGCCCATCGGCTGCGACATATTGGTGCTGTAGAACTGGTTGTTCAGCGCGGTGAACAATAGCGGCGCGGTTTCCCCGGTGATGCGCGCGATGGCGAGCAGGACACCGGTCACCACACCGGCCTTGACCGCGCGCAGGGTCACTTTCAAAGACACCTGCCAGCGCGGCGCGCCCACGGCAAACGCGGCTTCACGCAGCGCGGTGGGCACCAGCAGCAGCATGTTTTCCGTGGTGCGCACCACCACCGGAATGGCGATCAGGGATAGTGCCAGCGAGCCGGCCCAGCCGGAGAAGCCACCCAGTGTCGCCACCACCAGAGCATAGACAAACAGGCCGACGACGATGGACGGCGCCGACAACATGATGTCGGTGACGAAACGGGTGGTGGCGGCAAACTTGGAGGTCGTGCCGAATTCCGCCAGATAGATCCCCGCCAGGATGCCGATCGGGGTGGAGACCAATGTGGTTACACCGATGATCATCAGGCTGCCGACAATGGCATTGCGCAAACCGCCACCCTCGCTACCGGGAGCGGGTGTGTCCTGGGTGAAGAAGTCCAAGCTCAGCGCCGAGAAACCGTTATAGAAGAGGGTCCAGAGTATCCACATCAGGGCGACGAGGCCGAAGGCCATCGCGATCATCGATAGGGCGATGCCGATACGGTTGGTCAGGATGCGGCGGGAATAGAGGCTCATGGCGGGCTCCTACTTGCCTTGCTTGGCGACGCCGCGCTGGATCAACCAGCGCGAGATCGCCAGCACGATGAAGGTGATGATGAACAGCACCAGGCCAAGAGCGAACAAGGAGGAAATGTGCAGGCCGGGGTCGGCTTCACCGAATTCATTGGCCAGGGTGGAGGCGATCGAGGTGCCCGGCGCGAACAGGCTGCCGACGATGCGGTTGGCGTTGCCGATAACGAAGGTGACCGCCATCGTCTCGCCCAGGGCGCGGCCGAGGCCGAGCATGATGCCGCCGATGACGCCGACGCGGGTGTAGGGCAGGACCACATGGGTGACGACTTCCCAGGTGGTGCAGCCGACCCCATAAGCGGATTCCTTGAGCGGCGCCGGCACGGTCTCGAACACGTCGCGCATCACCGAAGCGACGAAGGGAATCACCATCAATGACAGTACGATGCCGGCGGTGAGGATGCCGATGCCGATGGGTGGGCCGGCGAACCAGCCGCCAACCACCGGGACGCCGTCGAAGAAGGCTTGCAGGGTGGGCTGCACATGCTCGGCGAACAGCGGCGCGAACACGAACAGGCCCCAGATGCCGTAGATGATGGAAGGCACGCCGGCGAGCAGCTCGATGGCCATGCCCAGCGGGCGGCGCAGCCAGACCGGGCAGGTCTCGGTGAGGAACAGGGCGATGCCGAAACTGATCGGCACGGCGATGAGCAAGGCGATGACCGAGGTCACCACGGTGCCGTAGATCGCGCTCAAGGCGCCGAACTCGTCGTCCGGCACACTCCAGGCATCGGTCCAGAGAAAAGCCACGCCGAACTGCTTCAGTGCCGGCATGGCCTCTATGGTCAGGGAGACCAGAATGCCGGCCAGCGCCGCCAGCACGATGAACGCGAACACCAGGGTGACCTGATGAAAAAACATGTCCTGGATCTTGAATTTCCTGACCTGCCTGGCATGCGGGTCAGCGGGAGGGGCCACTTCGCTCATTGCGTTCATTCCTGATTTTTCCGGCATTCTCCGGAAGCCCCCTCAACCAGGCAAGGAGGCTTGCGGAGAAAGTTCGGGCGCGGAAGAAACTTCCGCGCCCGAACCGGCACAACAGATTGTAATTACTTGATGTTCTTCATTTCTGCTTCGACCATCTTCACCACGTTGGCCGGCAGGGCGACGAAGCCCAGATCCTCGGCCATCTTCTGGCCGTTGTTCAGGGACCAGGTGACAAAGTCGACCACGCCCTTCTGGCGGGTGGCGTCGGAACCTTTCTCATAGGCCAGGATGTAGGTCGCGGAGGTGATCGGCCAGGCATTCTTGTGGGTCTGGTCGAGCAGATCGGGTGCCATGCCCCTGACCTTGAAGTTGGCGCCGCCGGCGGCGTCAGCCACCGCGTCCTGGCTCGGCACGATGAAGTTGCCGGCGCGATTCTTCAACGCCACGAAGTGCATGCCGTTCTTCATGGCATCGGCGATATCGACATAGCCGATGGCGCCGGCGATCTTCTGCACGTTGGCGGCAACACCGGGGTTGCCCTTGCCACCAACACCATTGACCGGCCAGTTCACGGTCTTGTCGGCGCCGACGTCGCGCTTGAAAGCCATGGATTGCTTGGCCAGGTAGTGGGTGAACACATGGGTGGTGCCGGAACCATCGGAACGGTGCGCCACGGTGATCGCGGTGGCGGGCAGTTTCAGGCCGGGGTTCAGCGCGGCGATGGCGGGGTCGTTCCACTTGGTGATGGCGCCGCGGAAGATGTTGGCGGCGGTGACGCCGTCCAGTTTCAGCTTGCCGGATTCGACGCCGGGCAGGTTGAAGACGATGGTGACGCCGCCCATCACGGTCGGCACCTGGATCAGATGCGCGGCATCCAGTTCGTTTTCGGAAAGGGGCGCGTCGGTGCCGCCGAAGTCGACGGTCTTGGCCTTGATCTGCTTGATGCCGCCGGAAGAACCGATGCCCTGGTAGTTCACCTGGTTGTTGGTGGCGCCTTTATAGGCCTCGGCCCACTTGGTGTAGACGGCGTAGGGGAAAGTCGCGCCGGCACCGGTGATATCAGTGGCCAGGGCGGACAGACTAATGGACATGGCGGCGGCCAGAGTGGCCATTTTCAGCATCGTGCGTTTCATATTCAGGCTCCGGATGGAAGGTCTTCAGTAAGGGGCCCGCACAGCTTATTCGTGGAATATTACAGCCTTGTGACGGCTGTAATATTTGCCCGTCGCCTTGACCTGGCCTTACACCCCCGCTGCAATCTTTACCGCGTCGGCGATCTGGTTGGCGGTGCGCTTTACCTGGGCTTCATCGCGCCCTTCCACCATGACCCGGATCAGCGGCTCGGTGCCGGAAGCGCGCAAAACGACGCGGCCGGTATCGCCCAGTTCCGCTTCGACCTCCGCCACGGCCTGAGCCACGCCCGCGTCGCCGTCGGTCTTGAATCCCCGTGCCACGCGCACGTTGAGCAATATTTGCGGATAGGTCGGGCAATCGCGGGTGTAGTCGGAAAGCGAGCGGCCGGAACCACGCAGGGCCGCGAGCACTTGCAGGGCGGAGACGATGCCGTCGCCGGTGGTGTGCTTGTCCAGGCACAGGATGTGGCCGGAAGATTCGCCGCCCAGTTGCCAACCGTTCTGTTGCAACACCTCCAGCACATAGCGGTCACCCACGTTGGCGCGTTTGAACTCGCAGCCGAGCGCCTTGATGGCCAGTTCGGTGCCCAGGTTGGTCATCAGGGTGCCGACCACACCGCCGTTGCGAAAGCTACTTTGCATGCGAAACCGGGCGATGGCGTAGAGCAGTTTGTCGCCGTCCATGATCTGGCCGGAAGCATCGCTCATCATCAGGCGGTCGCCGTCACCGTCCAGGGCGACGCCGACATCGGCGCGATGCTGGCGCACCGCGCGCGCCAGGCAATCGGTGTGGGTGGCGCCGCATTCCTTGTTGATGTTCATGCCGTTGGGCTCGTTGGCGATGGGAATGACATCGGCGCCCAGTTCATGGAACACATGTGGGGCGATGTGATAGCCGGCGCCGTTGGCGCAGTCCACCACGATGCGCATGCCGCGCAGATCCATATCGGTGGGGAAAGTGCTCTTGCAGAACTCGATATAGCGACCGGCGGCGTCGTCCACCCGTTTGACCTTGCCCAATTGCTTCGAGGAGGCGGTTTTCATCGGCTGGTCGAGCGCGGCCTCGATGGCCAGTTCCACATCGTCCGGCAGTTTGGTGCCGCGCGCGGAAAAGAACTTGATGCCGTTGTCCTCATACGGGTTGTGCGAGGCGGAAATCACCACGCCCGCCTGCAAACGCAAGGCGCGGGTGAGGTAGGCGATGCCGGGCGTGGGCATCGGCCCGGTCAGGCGCACATCGACGCCCGCCGCCGTGAGGCCGGCTTGCAGGGCGGATTCCAGCATGTAGCCGGAAATGCGGGTGTCCTTGCCGATCAGCACGCCGGGGCGCTCGCCATGCATGGCCTCCACTTCCGCCGCCGCCAGCACCTTGCCGGCGGCATAACCCAGACGCATCGCGAAATCGGGGGTGATGGGCTCCTCGCCGACCTTGCCGCGAACGCCATCGGTACCGAAATATTTCCTGCTCATTATTTTCTCCTGATACGTTCAAGCTCATTTCCGCGCGCTCCCGCACAGGGAAACCCGCTGTAGGTCAGGTTGCGTCTTTATCGTTACCTGACGTTCATTCCACCCACTTTAAAATTTGAAGCTGGTTCGTCAGGTAGCCTTCGCAACCTGACCTACGCCGGGTGGTCTCCTAATACGTTCATGATTTTCATGGCGTCCACGGTGTCCCCCACATCGTGGACGCGGAGTATCGCCGCCCCTCGCCCGACCGCCAACAGGGCCGCCGCAATACTGGCGGCCAGGCGGCCCTCGATCGGGCGGCCGGTGATCAGGCCAAGCATGGATTTGCGCGACACGCCGACCAGGACCGGCGCGATTTGTGCCAGTTCGGGAATGGCTTTAAACAAAGCGATGTTGTGTTCCAGGGTCTTGCCGAAGCCGAAACCGGGGTCGATCAGCAGACGTTCGCGACTGACGCCGGCCTGAAACGCCGCTTCCACTCGGGCTTGCAGAGACTGCTTTACCTCCGCCACCACGTCCGTATAGCGCGGATTGCTCTGCATGCCGCGCGGCTCGCCCCGCATGTGCATCAGGCACAGGCCGCAGTCCGAGTTCGCCACCGCATCCAGGGCGCCGGGCGCTTGCAGCGCATGCACGTCGTTGATCATGTCGGCCCCGGCGGCCAGGGCGGCACGCATCACTTCCGGCTTCATGGTATCGACCGACAGGGTCGCGCCACAGTCGCGCAACCCTTCCAGCACCGGCAGCACGCGATCAAGTTCCTCCTGAACAGTGACCGCCGCCGCCCCCGGCCGGGTGGATTCGCCGCCGATGTCGAGGATATCCGCCCCCGCCGCGCGCAGGCTCAGGCCGTGCTCGATGGCCTGCCGCGGCGAACGCCCGCCATCCGAGAAGGAATCCGGCGTGACATTGACGATGCCCATGACCAGGGGGCGATCCAGGGTGAACAGGGTACGGCCGCAGCGGAACATGGCGAGGGATTCGAATGGCTTGAGGGAAAGCGTCTCGGGTAATCGGAAGCATTCAGTTCGTGTACCTTGCCGATCCTTACCGAGGTGGATGCGGCCCGACTGTAGCGGCCCCGTCCTGATGAAACAAGTGAACACCCGCCGGCCTCGGTCCGGCGGGGCAATGGACGAGAATGGGTTATGCGTTGCTGATCGAGTAACGCGAACCACTGATCACTATTCGCGCGCCGACAGTCATCGGCCCAATCCATATAACCCAGGAAATTCCCGTCGGGGCCCAGTTCCAGGAAGGCCAGCTTCGCCCTGTTGACGAGCCCAAGAGCTTTGCTTTTCCACCTTGCGCGTGCGGTCTGAAAACTCAAGAGCTGTCGGGATTTATTACACACTCGTCATGTTGGTTCATTCGCGAATTATGCAAGCAATTGTTATATATGAATAAAATGCACGATACATTGTTTGGCACAAAAAATGCTTGTAGACGAGATATCGACTGTTGTGTTCTATATCAACCGCGATAGCCATTGCGCAGCGTACATCTTGGAGAAAAAAATGAACTTGCAGCTTCAAAAAAAGAGTCGGGTGGCAAGCCTCACGCGTTTGACAGCCGTCGCCAGCCTTGTGGCCAGTTGCCTGGCCTTCAGTTCAGCCGCTCAGGCGAACATATCCTTCACGTTTGACTACAGCGGCAACACCGCTGGTGTCGGTTTCCTTGACGCCACGAACGGCGCCGCGCGCCAAGCCGCACTGACCACTGCCGGCACCCTGTTTTCCAACTACTTTGGCAGCCTTTTCAGCAACTCGGGCAATATCGTCCTTGCGGTCACCTCAACCGATGACAACACCATCAATACATTGGCGTCGGCCGGCTCTGAGTATGTCTCTGTCCTACCACCTGGTGTGCCGGGTCTCACCGGTGAAGTTGTCAAGAACAAGTTGCTGACGGGTGTCGACCTGAACGGTGCCGCGGCGGATGGCATTGTCGACGTGAACTGGGGGTATGGCTGGCAGCTGGATCCGAACGCTTCTGCTGGCGTTGATTTCGACTTCTACGCCGCAATCTTTCACGAGTTGACGCATGCACTCGGCTTTGCGGCTGGCATGAACCAAGCAGGTGATCCCATCTTCGGTGGGGCAACCGACGGCGAGTGGACCAAATTCGCCACCTTCCTGGAAGACAAAAACGGCAACGATTTTCTCAGCCCGGGTTTTATTCTGGACAAGCCTGTCTTTGATGCTGCTATCGTCGGTGGTGGTTGCGATGGCACACACTTCAACGGTGCCAACGCTGTAGCCGCCAATGGTGGTAACGCTATCTGTATGTTCAGCCCGACAACCTTCGAGCCGGGTAGCAGTATCAGCCACCTCGATGAGGCCACTTACATTACGACGATGATGAAGCCTACAAGGGATGTCGGGGACGGCGAAGCCCGCACCTACGGCGCGATCGAAATCGGCATCATGACTGACCTCGGCTACACGCGTGTTGCCACCAACGTCGTGCCTGAACCTGGTTCCATCGCCTTACTGTTGGCCGGTTTGGCAGGAGCATCGGTCATTCGGCGTCGCAAGGCCTGATACACTGGCGCGTCTGTGTAACGGGACTCCGTATCCGGAGTCCCGTTTTTCGTTTGGGGTACGCTTCGATGTTGCACACATGCCTGAAATTTCTGACCTGTCTGCTTTTGTGCGCCTGGAGTTTTGTGGCGGCCAATGCGATGAGTGCTGAACGTACCCTTGGCCCGGGCGGCCCGCCGCTGGCGTACCAGCTTGATGAGGTTAGCGTGCGTGTTCAGCGCCAGTTCGGGCACGGCCGACCGACACAGCTCATCAGCCTGATCGGCAAGGGTAGCGCGACGTTGGAGCGCGGCGCCCACAAGCAGGTCTTCGACTACCCCGCCAAGGATCTGCTCGCGGTGCTCAACGAGTTGTACAAAATCCAATTCTTCGAGATGCCTGCAACCATGCGGCCGAAGTACTCGGTTTTCCTCAAGAATGACGGTTCAATCGGCACTCAAGCCTCACATATGTCTGATGCTGGCAGCACCAAATTCTGCTTCACCTTGCCAGGCTACGAGAAATGCGTCAGCTACGGTGCCGACGGACCTCGCGAGCTGGAAGACCTCGTACGGCGCCTTTTCGCTGAAGCTGACAAGCTCGCCGAGTCTGTGGGATACGCCAAGTAATCCGGTAATGCAGGTTTCGCCCCCTACGGGCCGCCACAGTTTGTTCCAGTACGTGGATAGGTTATGCGCGCAGGCGTTGCTTTCCACCAAAGTTTGACGATGAGATCCCTGATGAAGCTTCTCCATCTCCTGCCATGCGCCAGAAATCTATTGATTTCGGTGCTTCTCGGTGTGGTTCTGAGCGCCTGCGGGAACAAGATCGAAAAGCCTGAAATATTGCTGGCCTCGGCGCGGGATCACCTGGCGCGGAACGACACCAAGGCCGCTGTAGTCGAGGCCAAGAATGCGCTGCAGCAGAACCCCAATCTGCCAGAAGGACGCTTTCTGCTCGGACTGGCCCTACTTCGTGGGGGCGATGCGGCAGGCGGCGAAGCAGAGTTGCGCAGGGCGCTTGAGCTCGGATATTCACCAGATCTCGTGGCGGCGGACTTGGCCAAAAGTATGTTGGCGCAGCGTCAGTACAAGCGCCTGAGCGAGGAGTTTTCGGAT
Organism: uncultured Thiobacillus sp.; assembly: GCA_964393825.1. Taxonomy (GTDB): domain Bacteria; phylum Pseudomonadota; class Gammaproteobacteria; order Burkholderiales; family Thiobacillaceae; genus PFJX01. The sequence continues at coordinate 26,837 of CAYMUY010000019.1, forward strand.
ACGAAGTTGCCGCAGGCGGCAGCCCAAGCCAGTTTGAAGACTTCGCTGGCGACCGCCTATAGCGCCCAAGGTGAGATAGCGCTTGCCCAGGCCGCGCTTGCCGCCGCGTTGCTGGCGGACCCACACCACGCCCCGGCGTTGTTGCTTCAGGCTCGCGGCAAGGCGGCCCAGCGCGATTTCGACGGAGCCATTGCCATTGTGGAGTCGGTAATTGCTCGCGCGCCGACCAACCATGAAGCCTGGAAGCTTAAGGGCGACCTGCTGTGGGATAGCAAAGGCCAGACCAACGATGCCCTGCTGGCTTATCGCAAGGCTGTTGAGCTTAAGCCGGACTATGCGGTAGCCCACATGGAAGCGGTGGCCATGTTGCTGCGCCAGGGCAAACTTGACGATGCGATGAAGCAGTTGGAGCAACTGAAAAAGGTAGCACCCAATAGCGTTCGCGCAAAGTATCTTGAAACCCTGCTGGCCTACGACAAGAAGGACCTCAAACTGGCCCAGACATTGACGCAACAGTTGCTGACCCTGGCGCCCGATGACGCAAGAAACCTTCAATTGGCAGGCGACATCGCGCTGCGGCTGAATTCACCGGCGCAGGCGGAAGCCTATCTCGCCAAGGCGGTCCAACTCGCACCTCAATCTCCACTTGCACGCCGTTTGCTGGTTGCCACCTACCTGCGCATGGGCCAGCGTGACAAGGCGTTGGCAACCTTGCAGCCCATGCTAAACAGCGGCGAACTTGATGCCGCAACCCAGGCGCTGGCGGGCGATGTTTTTCGTCAAAGCGGTGACCTGAAAAAGGCCGAGACGTTTTTTGCCATGGCTGCCAAGCAGGATCCGAAGAACGCCAGAGTCCGCACGTCGCTGGCGCTGAACCATCTGTCCGCTGGACAGAGTGATGCTGCGTTGGGCGAATTGCGGGAGATCGCGGGATCTAGTAGTGACGCCACGGCCGACCTGGCGCTGATTGCCGCACACATGCTGCGCCAGGATTTCGCCCAGGTGTTCAAGGCGATCGACGCCCTGGAGAAAAAGCAGCCCGGCAAGCCACTTGCGGCCAACCTGCGCGGGCGGGCGTTGCTGGCCAAACGAGATCTGGTCGGGGCCCGAAAGAGCTTCGAACGCGCCATCGCCATCGACCCTAGCTATTTCCCCGCAGTCGAAGGTCTCGCGTTGTTGGAGATGGCCGAGAAGAAACCCGAAGCCGCACGCCAGCTTTTTGAGGCTTTGCTGGCGAAAAAACCGAAAAACGCACAGGTTCTGCTCGCGCTGGCCAACTTGCGGGCGATGTCGGGCGGCACGAAGAAAGAGGTGTCCGATCTCCTCACGCGCGCCGTCGCCGCCAATCCCTCCAACAAGGCGCCGCGCTTGGCTTTGGTGGACTTCCATTTGCGCAACAAGGATTTTTCTCGGGCGTTGTCGGCAGCCCAGGATGCGGTTGCCACGATACCTGACAGTCCCGAGTTGTTGGATGCGCTGGGTCGTGCACAGCAGGCTTACGGTGGTCTGAATCAAGCAATCGCGACGTTCAAAAAACTGACTGACATGCAACCCCAGTCGGCTCTGCCGCATATGCGGCTGGCACTGGCGTACCTGGCCGACGGTAACAAGGGCGCGGCCGACGCCAGCCTGCGCAAGGCACTGGAGATCAAGCCGGATTTGCTTGACGCACAAAGGTGGCTGGTGCTGTTGGCCATTGACTCGAAGAATTTCCAGAATGCGCTCAAGATTGCTCAGACTGTTCAGCGACAGCGTCCAAAAGACGCGGTGGGGTACCTGATGGAAGGTGAAACCGCGGCCAGCGAGAAGAAATGGAACAAAGCCGTGACCGCGTACAAACGGGGACTTGCCCTGGCGCCTTCGCCTCAGATTGCCAAGAGAATTCATGCGGCGCTTGGCGCGTCGGGTAACACGGCTGGGCTCGACAAGTTTGCCGCTGGTTGGCTCAAAGACAATCCGCAGGACGCGATTTTTCGCCTTTATCTGGGGGATGTTGCAGCGGCCCGGCGGGAGTATGCCGCAGCCGAGAAGATGTACGCTGACGTCACCCGGCTGCAACCCAGCAACGCAGTTGCCTTCAACAACCTGGCCTGGGTGAGCGGCAAGCTGAAGAGAGAAAATGCCGTCGCCTATGCCGAGAAGGCCGTCGCGTTGGCACCCGATGTGCCAGGGCACATGGACACGCTGGCCATGCTGCTGTCTGAGCGGAACAACTATGCCAAAGCTCTTGAGTGGCAGAAAAAGGCGCTTGCATTACAGCCTAATAGCGGGCTGTTCAAGCTCAATCTCGCCAAGATATACCTGAAGGCTGGCAAAAAAGACCTTGCGCGAAATGAACTTGATGAACTAGCCAAATTTGGCGACAAGTTTCGAGGCCATGCCGAAGTCGCTAGCCTGTTGAATAGCCTGTAGTCCAGCGTGGCTTGTTTTTACTGAAACGCGCACCAACGGTAGTACCGGCAGGGTAGATCGCCGGCAGTCTTGAGTACATGGGGTCCGCGACATAGGAAGCTCAAGCGGCGCATCGCCACGGAGAACAATGAAAACCCCCGATTCCGCCAATCCAGGAAAACAAGCGAAGTTGAGCACGTTGACCAAAAGTGGGTTGATTTCACTGCTTGAATCCCTGCCCTGTGCGCCGAGTTTCAAACTGGAGGCCTGTACCGCCGAGCGGCTGGCCCTGGACTTGAGCACCCATCAGGTCGAGCTGGAGGCCCAGAACCAGGAATTGCGCGAATCACGGCAGTTGATCGAGGAGGCGCGCGATCGTTTCAGCGACCTCTACGACTTCGCCCCGACGGGCTATGCGACGCTGGACAAGCAGGGCTGTATCCGGGAAATCAATCTCACGGGTGCCGCCATGCTCGACGAAGAGCGGATAAATATCCTTGGCAAACCGCTGATCATCTGGCTGAAAGCGGACTGCCATAGTGCCTTCCACCAGCATCTCAAGCGTGTATTCGCAAGCGGCGAACGCTGTGTGGATGAGTTGGTGCTACGGGACCGCAATGGCTTGGTACGCAATATCAGCCTGACAAGCATCGCCATCGCCCACGGCTCGGATGCCTGCCGCACGGCCCTGGTGGACATCACCCCACTGAAGGAAAAGGAAGCGGAACTGACCAGTTCGCGGCAGCGCTTGCGAGATTTGTCCGCACATCTGGAGAAAGTCAGAGAAGACGAGCGCCATCATATGGCGCGGGAAATTCACGATGAACTGGGACAGAAGCTCACCGCTCTGCGTTTTGAAGTGGCCATGCTGGATTTGGCTCAAGAACCGTCCGCCTTGTCACATAGCGCGGCTTCGATTCTGAAGCAGGTCGACGAGACCATCGCATCGGTACGCGCGATTGCCTCGGACCTGCGTCCGGCGGTGCTCGACCTCGGCCTGGTGGCGGCCATCGAATGGCAGCTACAGCAATTTCGCCAACGCACCGGCATCGCCTGCGTGCTGAAGGTAAATGACGAGGACATCCGCCTGGACAATGCCCGCGCCACCGCCGTGTTCCGCATCGTCCAGGAATCGCTCACGAATATCCTCCGCCATGCCTCGGCCAGCAAAGTCTTCCTGACGCTGCGCAAGAACAGGGTAAACCTTCATATCCAGATAGAAGACAACGGGTGCGGCCTGTCCGCCGATGCGCTGACAAAAGCGTGTTCCTTTGGCCTGATCGGCATGCGGGAGCGCGTGCTTTTACTGGGTGGCGAACTGGAAATCAGCAGCAAGCCGGGACGGGGCACCAAACTGAAATTGGCCATTCCTCTCGAAGGGAAAGCATGATGGTGATTCGTGTCCTGATCACCGACGATCATCCCATCGTGCGCGAAGGACTCAGCCGGATACTCGGCGCCAGCCCGGACATGGTCGTGGTGGGTGAAGCGGCGAACGGCATCGAGGCTTTGCGCTTGGTCGAGACATGCAGCCCGGATGTGGTGCTGGTGGACATTTCCATGCCAGGCATGAGCGGCATCGATCTGATCCATCGTTTACGCGCCGAACATCCGCGGTTGCCCGTGCTGGTACTTTCCATGCACAAAGAGGAGCAGTTCGCGGTACGCGCGCTCAAACTTGGCGCGGCGGGCTACCTGACCAAGGACTGTGCGCCGGAACAGTTGGCCCTGGCGATCCACAGGGTGGTGGCGGGCGGCAGATTCATCACCCCGGAAGTCGCCGAGGCCCTGGCCAACTCCATCATTCCCAGGGAGATGGAAACACCGCACAAGCTGCTTTCCAATCGCGAGTTCCAGGTTTTTCTGATGCTCGCCTCGGGTAAAACCATCAACGAGATCGCGCATGAGCTTTTCCTCAGCGCCAACACGGTCAGCACCCACAAACGCCGCCTGATGAACAAACTCGGCCTGGACAACAACGCCAGTCTGGTGCGCTACGCCGTTAAACATCAACTTATCGAGTAGCCCTCCCGCCAAGGTCTCGGTCTGTGCGCAAGAATGGCGTTGCTTCGGACAGCGGCAATGTGCCGGCGCTTTTTGTGGGGTGTTTCCTTGTAGTGAAACCCCTATAGCAAGTTCAAGCTTCCATGACTGCCGCTTCCCAGGGGCTTTGCATAATCTGAATAAGTTAAATCAGAGTCGAGAGGAGGCCGGTATGGGAGACAGATCACCACGAATCGTCATGCAACAAGCGGCGCCCGCCAGGCGCGAGGATTTGGCGCAAACGCTGCGTGAGTTTCTCGCATGGCTCGAACTGACCAAAGGCCTGCGGCTGTGCGAGTCCTTCAAACCCCAGTACGACTGGTATATGCCGGTGCCAACCAATATCGAACACCTGGCGCACGAGTTTCTCGGCACGTCCGCCGACTTCAATCAGCGGGAGCCATTGCTATGAGCCATAAGGATACCCAGCCAAATATCAGAGTCACTCGGGCGGACAGCGATGGCTTTCTGGTGCTGTCGGTTGCCGGTGACTATCGCTGTGACCATCATCGGATTTCTCTGGCCCAGGCGCGGGCGCTCTCGCTGGAACTCATCAAACAGACTTATGAGGCTGAGCTGCACGCCCACTTGGCCAAGCCCGAAGCCGAGCGGAAGGTTACTTTGAACTTTCGGCAGCCGCGGCCGGTTTGAGGAAAACGCGGCCACATGAGGAGGCATCATGAAAAAATCAACCGACCATCAAGCCCCCCACGCATCCGTTGGCGCCAAGGCAAAACCCAGAAAAGCGGCGTCGGCCGAGATCGTGGCCAGGAACAGCACGGTTGAGAGGGAAGATCCAGTCGACACACAATCCTCGCGCAGCCTCGAAGATGTTCGGCAAATGATCGCGACGGCGGCCTATTACCGCGCGCTGGAACGTGGTTTCGTGCCGGGTTGTGAGCAGGAGGACTGGTTCATGGCCGAACAGGGCATTAGCCAGATGCTTGCAGTGTCCGCGCCTGGCGCGATCGGGTGAGTGCGACACCGAGTGGCGGGTCATTTCGGCCGTCACCGCGCCCGATGGGCGGGCCACGCATTACGTCGGCACGTTTTCAGAAATCACACTGAACGCCGAGGCCGAGAGCCGGCGCCTCACCTGTTACGACCCCCACTCCACATTGCCCAACCGCTCCGTTGCTTGATCGGCGCCACCAGGTTCCGGCCCCCGCATCGACCCGCGGAAACGCTCGTCGACCACCAACTCTTCGGTAAACAGCCGCGTTCCTGAGCGACCGTAACAGGCGGTAGGGCGCAAACCAGGCTTTCGCTCACCTCGGAGGGAGTCGGGAGGCGCTTTGTGGGAGAAAATGGCGGCCGGATTGCCCGCTGGCCGATCCGGCCTTACAAAGAGCGTTTTGTGACAAGGATGGACCGACTATGCGTTACTGGCTGATGAAATCCGAACCCGCCGAATTCAGCATCGACGACCTCGCGCGCGAGGGGCATGTGGCGTGGTTTGGCGTGCGCAACTATCAGGCGCGTAATTTCATGCGCGATCAGATGCGGGTGGGCGATGGGGTGTTGTTCTATCACTCGACCTGCGCGGAGCCGGGCATCGCCGGCCTGGCGGAGGTAAGTACTTTGGCTTATCCGGATGCGACCCAGTTCGACGCGGGCGGCAAGTATTTCGACTCCAAGGCCACCCAGGAGAACCCGCGCTGGTTCAACGTGGAGGTGAAGTATGTGAAGCACACCCGCTTGCTGCCGATCTCCGAACTGCGTGGCTATCCGGAACTGGCGACGATGCGCATCCTGGCCAAGGGCAACCGCCTGTCGATCACGCCGGTGGACCCGGATGAGTGGAATTTCATCCTGAAACAACTGGGTTGATCTGTAGCGCCGGCGTCTCGCCGGCTTGTGGCGCTGATTTGGAACAGGAGGCCGGCGAGACGCCGGCGCTACATGATGGAATGGATTGCGTTGTACTTGGCTCTAGGCTTGGTGGCGGGGTTCATGGCCGGACTGCTGGGGGTGGGTGGCGGCCTGATCATGGTGCCGGTGCTGACCTGGGCCTTTCTCGAACAGGGGTTTTCCGCGGCCTACAACATCCATCTGGCGCTGGGCACTTCGCTGGGGGTCATCGTCATCACGTCGATTTCCAGCATGAAAGCGCACCACGCGCATGGCGCGGTGGATTGGGGCGTATTCAGAGGCATCATGCCCGGCATCGTGCTGGGCACCCTGGCCGGCGCCTGGCTGGCCGCGCTGTTCTCGGACCGGGGCTTGAAGGTTTTTTTCACCTGTTTCCTGTTCTATGTCGCCACCCAGATTCTGCTGGGCTTCCGTCCCAAGGCCACACGCACCTTGCCCGGTCTGTCGGGAATGACGGCGGCGGGCGGGGTGATCGGCATGGTGTCGAGCTGGGTGGGGATCGGCGGCGGCACCCTGACCGTGCCGTTCCTGTCCTGGTGCAATGTGCGCATGCAAATCGCCATCGGCACTTCGGCCGCGATCGGCCTGCCCATCGCGGCTTCCGGCGCGGTTGGCTATATGTTGTCCGGTCGAGGCGTTGCCGGGTTGCCCGTCGGGACCCTGGGGTTCGTCTATCTGCCGGCCCTGGCGACCATCGCGGCGGGCAGTTGGCTGACCGCGCCGTTCGGCGCGCGCAAGACCCATATCTGGCCGGTCGTCCATCTGAAACGCGGCTTCGCCGGCTTGCTCTATCTGCTGGGTGTACGAATGGCCTATGGCCTGTTGGCCGGCTGAAAGCTAGAACCACGTTTTGTTTGCCACCGGAGATTCCCATGCGCCTGTTCGCTCTGCTACTTACGCTGTTGCTCGCCCTGCCAGCCGCCGCCTCCGACTATGCGCGCGAGAAAAAATGGGCCGACGAAGTGTTGCCCTCCGTGCTGACCGGCGATCCGGTCTGGCTGGAAGTACTGAAAGGGCCCTACAGCGGCCACAAATTTCTCACGCTCTATGCCGCGGTACCTGACGCCAAGGCCGGGGTGATCGTGGTGCATGGCATGGGGGTGCATCCGGACTGGGGTTTGATCGGGCCGCTGCGGCAAAATCTGCCCGATCTGGGCTATGCCACGCTGTCGGTGCAGATGCCGGTTCTGAAGGCGGACGCCAAGGGCGAGGACTACCCCGCCACCTTCGACGAGGCGGACGCGCGCATCGCCCAGGCGGTGGCGTTCATGGAAGCCAAGGGCTACAAGAAGATCGCGCTGCTGAGCCACAGCATGGGTAGCCGCATGACCGCGCATTACCTGGGCAAGACGCCGAATGCGCCGATCCAGGCCTGGGTGGCCATCGGCGCCTCGGAGGCGCTGGATTACAGCAAACTGAAGTTCCCGGTGCTGGATTTGTACGGCGAAAACGATCTGCCGCAGGTGCTGAAGACGGCCGCTCAGCGGGGCAAGAGTTTGCGCGGGAAGTCCGCGCAGATCGTCGTGCCCAAGGCCGACCATTTCTTCGAGGGTCGCGACAAGGTCTTGTTGGAGAATGTGCGCGGGTTTCTCGACAAGTCGCTGTAACTTGTAGCGCCGGCTTCCAGCCGGCTGGAAGCCGGCGCTACACCGCTACACGATATCCAGGTGATCCAGCCCTGAAAGCGGTGATTCTCCGCGTTCTTCCTTGGCGTGCAGCTTGATCTTGAGGCGCAGGTCGTTGAAGGAATCGGCGTTGCGCAGGGCATCCTCGGCGCTGATGATGCCGATGTTGTTGAGGTCGTAGAGCGACTGGTCGAAGGTCTGCATGCCGAGATCACGCGAGCGGGCCATGATGTCGCGGATCTCGTCGAGGCGGCCTTTCATGATCAGGTCGGATATCAGCGGCGAATTGAGCATGACTTCCGCCGCCGGAATGCGGCCCTTGTGGTCGGTGCGTGGCACCAGACGTTGCGAGACGATGGCGCGCAGGTTCAGGGAGAGGTCGAGCAGCAACTGGTCGCGGCGGTCGCGCGGGAAGAAACTCAGAATCCGGTCCAGGGTCTGGCTGCCGTTGTTGGCGTGTACGGTGGACAGACAGAGGTGACCGGTTTCCGCGTAGGACATGGCGTATTCCATGGTTTCCCGATCGCGGATTTCACCGATCATGATCACGTCCGGCGCCTGCCGCATGGTGTTTTTCAGGGCAACTTCCCAGGACTCGGTATCGGAACCGATCTCGCGCTGGGTGATGATGGACTTGCCGTGCTGGTGCACGAATTCGATGGGGTCTTCCACCGTGACGATGTGTTCGCAGGCGAGCGCGTTGCGGTAGCCAATCATGGCCGCCAGGGTGGTGGATTTGCCGGAGCCGGTGGAACCCGCCAGCAATACCAGGCCGCGCGGCATCATGCTGATATCGCGCAGGATGGGCGGCAGATGCAACGACTCCAGTTTTGGAATCACCGTGTTGATCAGACGAAATACGAGACCGGTACGCCCCTGCTGGAAGAAGGCATTGACCCGGAAGCGGCCGATTTCAGGGTCGTGGATGGCGAAGTTGGCTTCCTTGGTCGCCAGGAATTCCGTCCGTTGCTTTTCCGTCATCACCGCCTTGGCGTACTCCATGCTTTCGGTGGGTGTCAGGCTCTGTTTGGTGATGGGAGAAACCTTGCCGTTCAGCTTGATCGCGGCGGGGAAGCCCGCCGTGATGAACAGGTCGGAAGCGCCACGCGCCACCATGAAGCGCAGCCAATCGAATATCTGCTTATGAAAATCGTTCATACCGGGAAATTGTCCTTGTTCATCGCCACGGCACGGGCATCCGCGGAAGCGATCACATTGCGCCGCACCAGCTCCGTCAGCGCCTGATCCAGCGTCTGCATGCCGATGGTTTGGCCGGTCTGAATCGAGGAATACATCTGCGCCACCTTGTTTTCACGGATCAGATTCCGGATGGCCGGCGTGCCGATCATGATTTCGTGCGCGGCGACCCGGCCGCCGCCATCCTTGCGCTTCAACAGCGTTTGCGAAATCACCGCGCGTAGCGACTCGGACAACATCGAACGCACCATTTCCTTCTCCGCCGCCGGGAACACGTCGACGATCCGGTCGACGGTCTTGGCGGCCGAAGAGGTATGCAGAGTGGCGAAGACCAGATGGCCGGTTTCCGCGCCGGTCAATGCCAGTCGTATGGTTTCCAGGTCGCGCAGTTCGCCCACCAGAATGATGTCCGGATCCTCGCGCAACGCGGAACGCAGCGCCTCCGAGAAGCCGTGTGTATGTGGTCCCACTTCGCGCTGGTTGATCAGGCACTTCTTGCTCTTGTGCACGAATTCGATGGGATCCTCGATGGTGAGGATGTGGCCGAACATGTTTTCGTTGATGTAGTCGATCATCGAGGCCAGCGTGGTCGACTTGCCGGAACCGGTGGGGCCGGTGACCAGAACGATGCCGCGCGGCTGGTCGGAAATGTCCTTGAAAATGCGTGGCGCTTCCAGTTCCTCCAGCGTCAGCACCTGGCTGGGAATGGTCCGAAACACCGCGCCGGCACCGCGCTGCTGGGTGAAGGCGTTGACCCGAAAGCGCGCGATATTGGGCAGCTCGAAGGCGAAATCGACTTCCAGATGCTCTTCGTAATGCTTGCGCTGGCTATCGCTCATGACGTCATAGATCATGGAGCGAGTCGAGTTGTTGTCGAGCGCGGGCAGGTTGATGCGGCGGATATCACCATGCACCCGAATCATCGGAGGCAGGCCGGCGGAGAGGTGCAGGTCGGAGGCTTGGTTCTTGACCGAGAAGGCAAGAAGCTCGGAAATTTCCATTATAATTCCCTGAGTTACGTGATTTTTCCGCGGGAGTTCGAGGCATTATGGGTGCGATAGCGGCCGCCGTGCAAGCCTGCCGAAAACGCATGGCCGCAGCCTGTTCCGAAGCGGGACGACCCGCAGAATGTGCTCAATTGCTGGCGGTCAGCAAGACCTTTTCCGCTGAGGCCATACGTGAAGCCCATGCCGTCGGACTGACGGCATTCGGCGAAAGTTACCTTCAGGAAGCGCTAGGCAAACTCGATGCGCTCGCCGACCTCCCCCTGGAATGGCATTTCATCGGCCCGTTACAAAGCAACAAGACGCGCCCGGTGGCGGAACGCTTCGCCTGGGCGCATGGGGTGGAGCGAGAAAAGATCGCGCGTCGTCTGTCCGAACAACGCCCGGCCACTTTGCCGCCCCTCAATGTTTGCGTACAGGTCAACGTCAGCGGCGAAGCCAGCAAGCACGGCGTGTCTCCGGAACAGGCGCTGAAGCTCGCGCGACTGGTGGCGAGCCTGCCGGGTTTGCGCTTGCGCGGCTTCATGGCCATCCCGGAGGCCAGTCCCGACAGCGCAACGCAACGGCTTCGTTTTTCGCTTCCGCGCCTGCTGCTGGAGCAAGCCCGCGCGGAAGGCCTGCCGGTAGATACCTTATCCATGGGCATGTCGGCTGATCTGGAATCGGCGATCCTGGAAGGCTCCACGATGGTGCGCATTGGCAGCGCCCTGTTTGGCGAGCGCCACTACCAAAAAGAAGGAAAAAATCCATGAACCTCAGTTTTATCGGTGGCGGCAACATGGCGGCCGCCATGATCGGCGGCCTGTTGCAGAAGGGCTTCGCGGCGCGGGACATCGTGGTAGCGGAGCAGAACGCGGAACGGCGTGCCTGGATGGCGGGTGAGTTTGGCGTGAACGTCGTCGACGACGCCAGCAAGGCGCTGACAGCCGATATCGTGGTCCTTGCGGTCAAGCCACAGCAATTGCGCGCCGCGCTCTGTTGTCTGCCGCCACCGCACCCCGAACAACTGATCGTCTCGATCGCGGCGGGCGTGCGTGCCAGCGACATCTCCCGTTGGCTGCATGGACATCCCACCGTGGTGCGCGCCATGCCCAATACGCCGGCCCTGGTCGGTGCCGGCATCACCGGCCTGTATGCCCTGTCCGCCGTCAGCGAGGCGCAGAAGGCCCAGGCCACGCAACTATTGGAAGCCGTGGGAAACGTGGTCTGGGTGGATACGGAGGCCCAGATCGACGTCGTCACCGCCATTTCCGGCAGCGGTCCGGCCTATGTGTTCCTGTTCATCGAAGCCCTCGAACAGGCGGCCATCGACCTCGGTCTGCCCACCGAGACCGCGCGCCAGCTCACCCTGCAAACTTTTCTCGGCGCCTCCGCCCTGGCGATCAAGGATAAATCTCCCCTCGCCGAGTTGAGGGCCCGCGTCACCTCCAAAGGCGGTACCACCGAACGCGGCTTGCTGGCGCTGGAAGAGGGGGGAGTGAAATACGTCATCGGCATGGCGGCGCGCGCGGCGGCGGAGCGTGCCCAGGAGATGGGCGTGCTGTTCGGGAAAGACTGATGTTGCTCGATGCCATCCAATTCCTGCTGCGCACCACCTTCGATCTGATCGCCTGCGCCCTGTTTCTGCGTTTCTGGATGCAATGGGCGCGGGTGCCGTTCCACAACCCCTTCGCCCAGTTCGTGCTGCGCGTGACTGATTTCGCGGTGCGCCCCTTGCGCCGGGTGATTCCCGGCTTCTTCGGGCTCGACTGGGCCAGCCTGATTCCGTTTTATGCCGCGGAATTGCTCTCCGTGCTGGTCAGCCAATGGTTGCAGGGTTACCCGTTCGCGGTGGCGGGGGCCGCGGTGCTGCCCGCCTTCCTGCTCCTGGCCCTCGCTGTCGCCCTGCGCCTGGCGCTGTATCTGTTGATCGGTTTCGTCCTGTTGCAGGCCGTCCTGAGCTGGGTCAACCCATTCTCGCCGCACGCGCCCCTGGCCTACGCCCTGGCGCGCCCGGTCTTGAAACCGTTCCAGAAACTCGTCCCCCCCATCGGCGGGATCGACCTCACCCCGATGGTTGCCCTGATCGTGGTGCAATTGCTGCTGATCGCCCCGGTTTCCGCCCTGGAGCGGATGGCCCTTGCGCTGCTATGACCCCCTGGCTGCGGCCCGTCGACGGCGGCGTCGAAATTACCGTGCACATTCAGCCCGGCGCCTCACGCAGCGAGTTGGCCGGTGAACACGGCGAGTCGCTCAAGGTACGCATCTCGGCGCGGCCGGTGGAAGGGGCGGCCAATGTCGCCTTGACGGAATTCATGGCACGATGCCTTGGCGTGGCGCGGCGTGAGGTTAGAATCGTGCGCGGTGAGAAATCCCGCCACAAAGTGCTTTGGGCGCCTGTAGCTCCAGAGTTGGCTCGGCGGCGGATTGAGGGGGATACCTAATGAATTACGGCCTGGAAAGCGGCATTACCCGATTCCGGCATAGGCGCGACCGACTGGTCAAGGTGGTTATCGCTTATAGGGATTGGCTGGAAAAATACGCCGAAGTGGAACCGGCGCAATTACTGCGCCTGTTCGACCTGACCGAAACCCTGAAGAAAGACCGGCTCATGCTGGCATTCGTGGCCGAATTCAGCCGCGGCAAGACCGAACTCATCAACGCCCTGTTCTTCTCCGATTTCAAGCAGCGCCTGCTGCCCTCGGATGCCGGTCGCACCACCATGTGCCCAACCGAGATTTTCTACGACGCCGACACCGAACCCTACATTCGCCTGCTGCCCATCGAAACCCGCTTCCGCGATGACAGCATCACCACCCTGAAACGCATGCCGGTGGAGTGGAGCACCATCAAGCTGGACGTCTCCGATCCCAACGCGATGGTCACCGCCATGCGCAAGCTGGCGGAAACCAAGGTGGTTTTCAAGGTGGAAGCGCGCGCCCTCGGTCTGTGGGACGAGAACGATCCCAACCTGGGCTACATGGTGAAAGACCAGGATCGCGCGGAAATCCCGGCTTGGCGTTACGCCATGATCAACTATCCACACCCGCTGCTGGAATCCGGCCTCGCCATCCTCGATACCCCCGGCCTCAACGCGATGGGCGCGGAACCGGAACTGACCATTTCCGCCATCCCCAACGCGCACGCCCTGTTGTTCCTGCTGGCCACGGATACCGGCGTCACCCAGTCCGACTACGAAATCTGGAACAAGTGGGTGTCCAAGCACGCCAGCCAGCACTACGCGGTGCTGAACAAGATCGACATGCTTTGGGACGATCTCAAGTCCCCCGAGGAAATCGGCCGCACCATCCAGCGCCAGATCGAATCCACCTCCACCCAGCTCAATATTCCGACCTCCAGCGTCATGGCCATCTCGGCCCAGAAAGCGCTGGTCGGCAAGATTCGCAATGACGCGGACATGATCAAGCGTTCCGGCATTCAAGCGCTGGAAGTCATGCTGGCGCGCGAAATCATTCCCTCGCGTGAAAAGATCATGCGCGAAGCCGTGATACGCGAAGTCGGCCCGCTGCTCACCGAAGCGCGTGATACCGCGCAGAACCGCCTCCTCGCCGCTCGCCAATCGCTTCACGACCTGCACGCCCTGTCCGGCAAGAACCAGCAGATCGTCGGCCAGATGCGGGAAAAGATGATGGGCGACAAGCACCTCTACGAAGAGACCGCGCGCAACTTCAACGTCACCCGCAAGATCGTCGCGCAACAGGGCTGGGAACTGCTTACCCACCTCGACGACGAGCGCATGGACAAGATCATCGAAGAGTCCATGATGGCCATCAACGACAGCTGGACCACTGCTGGCCTGATCAAGGGGATGCACCTCCTGATTCGCCGCATGGGCGCGGAGTTCGATCATGCCAACCAGCAAAGTGGCGGCATCAAGCAACTACTCAACGCCGCCTACCAGCGCTTCCACGATGTCCACGGCATGGAGCGCCTGGACCCGCCCGGCCTCGACCTGTCCCGCTATCGCGGGCGCCTGGACGAACTGATGGTGAGCACCCAGGAATTCTGCTCCGACCCGCTCAACATCATGTTGGAGAAGCGCTTCATGGTGAAGAAGTTCTACATCGCCCTGGTCACCCAGGCGCGCATCGTGTTCCAGCAAGTACGCCTGGAAACCGAAACCTGGTTGCGCCTCACCCTCGACCCCATCGTTGCGCGCATCAAGGAACACAAGACCCAGTTGGAGCACCGCCTGGAAAACCTCAACAAGGTGCACACCAACCTCAGTTCCATCCAGGAACGTAGTGCCGTGATCAGTCATGAAATGGTGGGCATCAAGTCACAGTGCGACCAGATCGAAGAAGTCGCCAAGGAATTCTCCCTGCTCACCGGCGTCGCCTTCCGGCCGCTGGAGGGGATGAACCAGCCGCCGAAAGCGGCGTAGCAGCATGGATCGGGTCAGGCGCGGGGCACCGTAACTCAACCTACACGGCATTTTTTCATCACTAAACGTAACAAAGGAGAGGGAAATATGAACACCAATATGAACACCAAATTGGCATTTTTGGCGGCAGTCGTTCTCGCGGGGGGGGGGGCTGTAGCAGCCAAAGCCAGGTCCCATTAGCGGCTTCATTTCCCCACTCCTATCAGAAGACCGTCAAAGCGGCGCACCACTGGCAGGCCATTGCCGACGATACCGCCAGCCAGGCAGCCGGCAAGCTTCAACAGCAATCCATTACTTCAGCGCTGCGTGTCGCGCCCAGTGCTTCCAACTCGGCCTTTAACCAGGCTTTCCGCGAGTTCCTCACCACCGGCCTGGTCAACAAGGGTGTTCCCGTCACCACTGAGGATTACGCACCCACCGAAATCAAGGTGGAAACTCAGGTAGTTCGTCAGAACAGCTTCCGCTACGCGGTCGCCCCAGGCACCTTCACCATGCTGACGGCCGGCGTGTGGGTGCTGCGCAACGCGGCGATGGAGTGGAGCAGTTTGAATGTCGCCGGCGGCTTACTCGGTGCGGCCATTGCCACCGACATCCTCAACGCCAAAGACGCCAACCCCATCGGGCATTCGCCCACTCACACCGAGTTGATCGTTACCACCTCGGTCACGAGCAAGGGACAGTACGTCATGCGCCGCAGCGATGTGTATTACATCGAGGATGAAGACGGCTCGCTCTATCGCCAGGCGATGGAATGGAAGGTGGTGGGGTGAACATGATGAAGAAACTCATTGTCGCGCTTACCCTTGCCTTGTCCCTGGGTGCCTGTTCGCTCGAACCCAGCCGCCCCGCCGCCATGACCGTGGAGGAGTACATCGGCAAGACGTACGATGCCGTGGACCAGATTCTGGCCCAGGCGGAGCGCGTCCAGTCCGAACGTGGACAGTTCAACAAATTCGATCCCATCATCGTCGCTACCTTGGTGAACATCGACGAACTATCGGAATCCTCTCGACTCGGGCGCTCCATTTCTGAACAAGTAGCCGCGCGCATGACCCAACGCGGTTACCAAGTGGTCGAACTGAAGCTACGCGGCGACCTGTTCGTCAAACGCAGTGAAGGCGAGTTGCTTCTGTCCCGCGAAATCAAGGACATCAGCCTGCGCCACAAAGCGCAGGCGGTCGTGGTGGGCACTTATTCGATGGCGGAGAAATTCGTCCATGTGAATCTCAAGGTGGTCACCGGCGACACTCACCACGCCTTGGCCGCCATCGACTACGGCTTGCCGCTGGACGAGAACACCAAGGCCTTGATCTCGCGGGGGCGTTGAAAACGCAGACACATAGGATGGGGTTACCGCAGGGTAGGGGCTTCATCAGAGCGTAGCGAACCGCATCAACTCGATACGCGAGCATGATGCGGTTCGTACCTCACCACATCCTACGCGGTGCGAAGGTTCGGTCCGCAAGCGGGCCTCCTACAGCAGGATGATGTCGTACTGCTCCTGGCTGAAGATGCTCTCCACCTGCAAGGAAATCGGTTTGCCGATGAAGTCGGAGAGCTGCGCCAGGCTTTGTGATTCTTCGTCCAGGTACATGTCGATCACGGTCTGGGAAGCCATGATGCGGAACTCGCGCGCGCTGAACTGGCGGGCTTCACGCAGGATGGAGCGAAGGATTTCGTAGCACACGGTTTGCGCGGTCTTGATCTGGCCGCGCCCCTGGCAGGTCGGGCAGGGTTCGCACATCACCCGGATCAGGCTCTCGCGGGTGCGCTTGCGCGTCATTTCCACCAGGCCCAGGGAAGTGAAGCCGTTGATGGTCATGCGGGTATGGTCGCGCGTCAGGGCCTTGGACAACTCCGCCAGCACCGCCTGCTTGTGCTCGCTGCTGTCCATGTCGATGAAGTCCAGGATGATGATGCCGCCCATGTTGCGCAGCCGTAGTTGCCGGGCGATAGCCTGGGCCGCTTCCAGGTTGGTCTTGAAGATCGTTTCGTCGAAGGTGCGGCCGCTGGTGTAACTGCCGGTGTTCACGTCGATGGTGGTCAGCGCCTCGGTCTGGTCGACGATCAGATAGCCGCCCGATTTCAGATCGACTCGCCGTCCCAGCGCCTTCTCGATTTCCTCTTCCACCCCGTAAAGGTCGAACAGTGGCCGTTCGGCGGTGTAGTGGCTGATCTTGCCATGCACGTTGTGGGTGAACTCTTCCGCGAAGGCATCCAGGCGCTGATGCGTCTCGCGCGAATCGACCAGGATGCGGGTGGTCTCCGCCGTCGCGAAGTCGCGCAGCACCCGGTGCGCCAGGTCCAACTCCTGGTAGATCGCCTTCGGCCCGGAGGTGTTCTCGGAACGCGCTCGGATCGCGTCCCACAGGGTGTAGAGGTATTCCACATCGGCGGCCAACTCGGCGTCGTCGGCGATGTTGGCCATGGTGCGGATGATGAAACCGCCCTGCTCACCCTCCGGCAGGAGACGGGTCAGGCGCTCGCGCAGCAATTCCCGTTCCGTCTCGTCCTCGATCTTCTGCGAGATGCCGATGCGCGTCTCCTGCGGCAGAAACACCAGAAAGCGCCCGGCCATGCTGATCTGCGTGGACAGGCGCGCGCCCTTGGTGCCGATCGGGTCCTTGATCACTTGCACCAGCACGCTCTGGCCCTCGTGCAGCACTTTCTCGATCGGACGCGGGCTGTTGTCGCTGCGCGCCTCGACGATGTCGCCGACATGCAGGAACGCGGCGCGGTCCAGGCCGATGTCCACGAACGCCGACTGCATCCCCGGCAACACGCGGCTCACCTTGCCCTGGTAGACGTTGCCCACCATGCCGCGGCTGCCCGCGCGCTCGATGTGCAACTCCTGCACCACACCCAGATACAACACCGCGACCCGCGTTTCCTGCGGTGTCACGTTGATCAGAATTTCTTCGCTCATGATGGTCTCGAATAGTCAGGATTCGGGAAGCGCGCGCGGCGCGGCTCTCGAATCATGGCTAGATCACGGAAAAACCAACCTCCCGCAGCAGTTGCGCCGTCTCGAACAGGGGCAAGCCCATCACCCCGGAATAACTGCCGGAAAGGTGCTCGATGAACATCGCCGCGCGGCCCTGAATACCATAGCCGCCGGCCTTGTCGAACGGTTCGCGGGAAGCGACGTAAGCTGTTATTTCTTCTTCAGACAAGGCCCGGAACGCAACCGTGCTCTCCGACAACGCCACCGCCATGCGCCCCTGAAACACCACCGCCACCCCGGTCAACACCGTATGCGCACGACCCGAATAGTGGCGCAGCATCGCCGCCGCCTCTTCGCCATCCGCCGGCTTGCCGAGAATCCGTCCATCCAGCGTCACCGTGGTATCCGCCGCCACAATCGGCCAGTCCGCCAGACTGCGCCGATGCCGCGCCAACTCTCCCACCTCCGCCTTCAAGCGGGCCAGACGCAGCACGTAGTCGAGCGCCGGCTCGTTCGGCAGGGGTGTCTCATCCACATCCAGCCGTCCGAAATCATTGCGCAAACGCAAAACCGCCGGCGCCAGGCCGATCTGGCGCAACAACTCCAGGCGGCGCGGGCTTTGCGAGGCGAGGTAGAGCGGTTTCAACATGGGCGGGTTCGGCAAGGCGGTACAGCCCCGCATTTTCTACTTATTCGAGATGCCGTGCTGTCGCCGTGTCAAAAGGCCCACGAGTCAAGTGGCGAAACTGAAAATACTCGCTTGCTGAAATACAAAGCTGTCAAGATAATGCGAACCGTTCTCATTAACCCGAAAGATTCCATGTCCTTCCGATTCGCTTTTCTTCTCGGCCTCGCCACGCTGGCCGGGCACGCCGTGGCCGCTCCCGATGAAATCCAGGTGTACGACGATGAACTCGATGCCCCCGGCACCTTCGGCGTTGAGTTGCACAGCAACTATGTCCTTTCCGGCAGCCGCAATCCGGCCTTCATTGGGCAGACTCCGACCCACCACGTCTTGCAGGTCACGCCCGAGTTTTCCTATGGCATCAACAAGCAATGGGAAGCGGGCCTGTATTTCCCTCCCCTGGCGCTGACGCCCAGCGGCAAAATTTATGTCAACGGCCTGCGGCCACGCCTCAAGTACATCGCGCCGAAGGAGGGCGACGAAGGTTTCTTCTGGGGGGTGAATACCGAGATCGGTTACTTCTCCCGGCGCGTATCTGAAGCCCACTGGGGCGGCGAGATCCGCCCCATCCTCGGCTATCGGGCCGGCCAGTGGACCGCCGTCATCAACCCCATCCTCGACTTTTCCCTGTCCGGCAACGTCAGCCGCACACCGGATTTCGAGCCGTCCATCAAGCTGTCCTGGCAGATGAATGAGGAACTGGCGATCGGGTTGGAACACTATGCCGCGCTGGGCCCGGTCAACAATCTGCTCGCCTCGGGAGAATCCGCCCAATCCACCTTCGCCGTGGTGGACTGGAAGTACAAGGGCTATGACGTCAACCTCGGCTTCGGACATGGCAACAGCCAGAACGAGGATCGCAACATCATCAAACTGATTCTGGCCTTGCCGCTATAAGGCTTGCTTCACTCCGCCCGCAAGGCTTCCACCGGGTCCAGCCTGGCCGCCTTTCTCGCCGGGGCGACGCCGGCGGCGAGGCCGATAAACACGGCCACGCCTTCGGCGGCGAGGATGTAGTCCCAGGCCAGGCTGACCGGGAGCGCGGGCAAGGCGAAATGCAGCAGTTGCGCCAAGCCGATGCCCAGCGCCAGCCCCGCCGCGCCGCCGAGGGCGGCGAGCCCGGCGGCTTCGACCAGGAACAGGGCCATGATCTGGCCGTGGCGAGCGCCCAGGGCGTTGAGCAGGCCGATTTCGCCGGTGCGTTCGGTGACGGTGATGGTCATCAGGGTGAGGATGCCGACGCCGCCCACCAGCAAAGAGATGCTGCCCAGCGCCGCGACGGCGAAGGTGAGCACGCCCAGAATCGAATCAAGCACGGCCAACTGCTGTTTCTGCGGGGTGACGGTGAAGTCTTCACTACCGTGGCGCGCCTTGAGCAGATGGCGGATACCGGCTTCGACGTGCTCCGGGTTGGCTTCCGGGTCATGGGCGACGTCGATTTCCATCAGGCCTTCGCGGTTGAACAATTCCAGCGCGCGGGCGGCGGGCAGGTAGACGGTGTCGTCGAGGTCGAAGCCGAGCACCTGGCCCTTGGCGGCCATCACGCCGACCAGGCGGTAACGTTGGCCGCCGACGCGGATCAGGACGCCGAGCGGGTTCTCGGCGCCGAACAGTTCGTTGCGCACCTTGGCGCCGAGCACGGCGAAGGCACGCGGTGAACCGAGGTCGTCCGGGGGGAGAAAAGCACCGATGGCGACCGCCATGCGGAAAGTCCTCGCGAAATCCGGCCCGACGCCATAGACGGTGACGCGACGCCCGCGTCCGAGTACTTCGACTTCCGCATTGCCCTGGACCACGGGGCAGACGCTCTCGACTTGCGGCACCTGGCGCAGCGCCTGGGCGTCGTCGAGTGAAAGCGGCCGCACGCTGCCGAACATGCCGACGGCGCCGCCGTGGGTCTTGGTCTTGCCGGGGGTGATGGCGATCAGGTTGGTGCCGAACTGGGTGAATTCGGCCAGCACGAACTGGTGCAGGCCTTCGCCCAGGGCGGTGAGCAGGATCACCGCCGCGACGCCGACGGCGATGCCCAGCGCCGAGAGCAGGCTGCGCCCGGGGTGATGGGTGAGGGCGCCGAGGGAGAGGTGGAGGAGGTCGGGGAGGCGCATGGTTACTCCCCCCTTTCCCAAAGGGGGGCGGGGGGGGATTTAGCAACGGTTGCAATGACGGAGGCCGTACAAATCCCTGATAAAGCCCCTATCCTTCGGTACCCCGGCCCCCCTTTGGAAAAGGGGGGCGCAAAACGGCGTGGTGCGAACTGATACGCCATCTTCACCGCCTCGCCAGTGCCAAGGCCGCGTCCAGCTTCGCCGCCCGCCTTGCTGGCAGCCAGGCGAACAGCATGCCGGCGACGAGGGCGGTACCGACGGCGGCGGCCACGGCCCAGAGCGGCGGGGAGATCGGCAGGACCGGGTAGAGGCGGCCGAGGACGAAGCTGGCGGCCAGGCCCAGGATCAGGCCGCCCACCGCGCCGAGCGCGGAAATCAGCCCGGCTTCCGCCAGGAACAGGTGGCGCACGTTGGCGGAGGATGCGCCGAGCGCCTTGAGCAGGCCGATTTCCGAGCGCCGCTGCGCCACCGAGACCAGCATCACATTCATGATCAACACCCCGGCCACGCCCAGGCTGATGGCGGCGATACCGGCCACGGCCAGGGTCAGCGCGGTAAGGATGCGATCGAAGGTGGCGAGCACGGCATCCTGGGTGATGACGGTGACGTCGGCCTCACCCTCATGGCGAGCCTTGAGCAGCGCCAGAACGCTTTCCTTCACCGCCGGCACCGCCTCCCGGCCACGCACTTCCACCAGGATGCGGAACAAGGATTCGGTGTTGAACAACTGCTGCGCCGCCGCCACCGGCACCGCCACGGTTTCGTCGGTATTGAAGCCCATCTGCTGGCCCTGGGCCGCGAGGGTGCCGATCACCCGAAAGCGGCGGTCGCCGATGCGCACCCACTCGCCCAGGGCGTTGCCGGCGCCGAACAACTCGGCGCGGATCGCTTCACCCAGCACGCACACCGGCGTCGCCTGATCGCTCGGGCCGAACGGCAGATAGCGCCCCTGGCCGAGGCGCATGTGGCGGATTTCCAGCATGTCGGAGGTGGAACCCAACAACACCGCCTCGCGGCTGAGGCCGCCGCGCGCCACTCGCGCCACCCCGACATTAAGCGGCGCCGCCCGCGCCACGCCGCGCAGGCGGGCAACGGCATCGGCGTCGCGCAGGGTGAGATCGCGCGTGGTCTGGCCGGAGAGCACGCCGGGCGCGCCTCCCGTGGTTTCCGCGCGGCCGGGAATGACGATGAGCAGATTGGTGCCGAGCGAGGCGAACTGCTCCAGCACATAGCGCCGCGCGCCCTCGCCCAGGGCGGTCAGCACTACCACCGAACCGACGCCGATGCTCATGGCCAGGGCGATGAGCAAGGTGCGCCGGGGTTGGTGGATGAGGCTGCCCCAGGCGAGGGAAATGGTGTCGCGCAGGGTCATGCGATTTCTCCCTCCCCCATTGGGGGAGGGCCGGGGAGAGGGAACGACGGCTGAACTCGCGCCGTCGCCGGATCAGAGCGAGTTCCCTCTCCCCCAGCCCCTCCCCCGGGGGGGGAGGGGAGCGTGTCCCCCACCACCCGCCCATCCTCCATGAGTATCCGCCGCCCGGCGCGCGCGCCGATTTCTTGGTCGTGGGTGACCACGATCAAGGTGGTGCCGCGCTGGTTGAGGTCTTCCAGCAGGGCCAGCACTTCGCGGCCGGTGGCGCGGTCGAGGTTGCCGGTGGGCTCGTCGGCCAACAGGATGGAGGGGTTCATGGACATGGCGCGAGCGATGGCCACGCGCTGCAACTGGCCGCCGGAAAGCTGCGCGGGCAGATGGTCGGCGCGTCCGGACAAGCCGACATCGGCCAGCAGGCGCGCCACTCGTTCCTTGCGCTCATTCGGCGCCACCCCGGCCAGCACCAGCGGCAGGGCGACATTGCCGGCGGCGCTCAGGCGCGGTACCAGGTGAAAGAACTGGAACACGAAGCCGATCTTTTCGCGCCGCACCGTCGCCGCCGCCACCTCGTCGAGTCCGGTCACATCCAGACCATCGAGGCGGTAAGTCCCGCTGTTGGGGCGGTCGAGCAGGCCCAGCAGATTGAGCAAGGTGGATTTCCCGGAACCGGACGGCCCCATGATGGAAACAAACTCGCCGGCCGCGATGTCGAGGCTCACCTCGCGCAGCGCCTGAACGAGCTGATCACCGACTTGAAAACCACGGGTGACGCGGTCGAGCTCGATCATGCGGGCGTGCGGTTGCGTAGGTCAGGTTGGCGCGCAGCGACTACCTGACGCCTCGGAGTGTCAGGTAGCGAAAAAGCCGCAACCTGACCTACAACGTACGCTGATGCTTTCCGCATCATTTCACCACCGCCCGCGCGCCCGCCTTCACGCCTTCCTTCTCCAGGGAAACCACCACCTGATCGCCCGCTTTCAGGCCACGGGTGATTTCCGTGTGTTGCCAGTTGGCCAGGCCGGTGCCGACCTCGCGTTCTTTCAACACGCCCTCCTGCAACAGCAGCACCTTGTTGCCGGAGAGCAGCGCCTGGGTGGGAATGCGCGGCACCTTGTCGCGTGCTTCCAGGATGATTTCCGCGTCGGCGCTGTAGCCCACCAGCAGGCTTTTGGTATCGAGCGGCTGCGTGAAAGCCACTTCCACTTCCACCGTGCGCGCCTGCTTCTCCACTTCCAGCACATAGGGGGCGATGCGCCGCACGCGGCCGGCGAAATGCTTGCCGGGGAAGGCGTCCAGCGCGATGCGGGCGGGCAGGCCGACCTTGATTTTCGGAGCGTCCACTTCGTCGATGGGCGCGGTGACATAAAGGCAGGTGTCGTCAATCAGGTCGATGGCCGGCGGCGTGGGGATGCCGGGCGGGGAGGGCGTGGTGTATTCGCCCTGTTCGCCGGTGACTTCCGCGACGATGCCGGCGAACGGTGCCTTGAGCACGCTGCGCGCCAGCGTGGCGCGGGCGGTATCGAGACGCGCGACGGCGGTGGCGATGTCCGCCTCGGCGGCGCGGCAGCCGGCCTCTTTCACAGCGGCCTCGCTGACGGCGGCATCCACCTTGGCGGCGCTGACGAAACCCTGGGCGGCCAGCTTCTCCTGGCGCCCACCCTCGCGCCGCGCCGCCTGAGCCGCCGCGCAAGCCTCGGCGCGATGCGCGCGGGCGGTGCGGATCTGCTCCTCGGCCTGGCGCGCGCTCGCCGCCAGATCGACACTCCACAACTTCAGCAGCACCTGCCCGGCCTTCACGCGATCGCCCTCATGCACCAGCAGTTGCGCGATCTGGCCGCCGCCCTGCGGCGCCAACTTGGCGCGGCGACAGGCTTTCACCGTGCCGGCGCGGGTGTTGGCGACCGTGGATTCGACCAGGCCCAGATTCGCCTCGGCCACGCTGACTTCGATGGGCTTGGGTTTTCCGTAATGGCGCCAGGCGGCATAGCCGCCGCCGATGACAACGGCCAACACGACAAAACGCCAAAGCCAGCGGCGCGGGGAGGGGTTCGGCATGATCATTCCCGATGGTAAGGATGGTTGTTCAGCAGACTGATGGCGCGATACAGCTGTTCCGCCAGCAGCACCCGCGCCAGCGCGTGCGGCAAGGTCAGGCGCGATAGAGAAAGTTTTGCTTCGGCCCTGTCCAGCAAAGAGGCCGCCAGGCCGTCGGCGCCACCGATCACCAGGGCCACGTCGCGGCCCTCCGCCATCCAGCGCGCCATCAAATCGGTTAGTTCGCGTGTGGTCACTTCGCGCCCGTGTTCGTCCAGCGCCAGCAGACGAGCGCCGGCCGGCAGTTTGTCGAGCAGCCGCGTCGCCTCGATCGCCTTGATCGAATCGGCGGACTGGCCGGCGCGCTTCTCCGGTTTGATTTCCACCAGCTCGACGCGCGCCTCGCGCGGCATCCGCTTCAGATACTCCGCCACCGCCGCGTTGGCCCAGGCCGGCAGCTTGTCGCCCACGCTCAGCAGAGTCAGTTTCATACGAATTCCTCAAGCAACGATGCCACCGCCGCCGCCTCGTGTTCCGGCGTGAACAGCGGCGCGCGCGCCGCGCACTGGCGTCGCGGCAGGGCGAGAAAGGCGGGGTCGGATTCGGCGCGCCACAGCAATGCGGCCAGCGCGGCCGTGTCGCCGACAGGGAAATAGCCGGCGTAATCCTCACCCAACATGCCGACGTTGCCGGTGATATCCGACGCCAATACCGGCGTGCCGGCCGTCACCGCCTCGCAGATCACATTGGCTCCGCCTTCCATGCGCGAACTGATCACCAGCAGATGGCTGCGCGCGATGCGCCGCCGCGTCTCGCCATGCGGCAGCGCGCCCAGCCAGTGCCAACGCGGCGACTCCAGCGCGCGCGCCTCGTCTTCCATCTCCGCCCGCAACACGCCACCCACATGGCGGACACGAATGCGGCTCGCGCCAGGCAACAGACGAGAGGCGTAAGCCGCGCGGAACGGGTCTTTCTCCTCGCGCAGATGCGCGACGACGCAGACATCGAAGGTTCTCGCCGGCCTCGGCGCCGGTTGCAAAGTGGGCGCGGATTGATAAATCACCCGCGTCTTCGCCCGCCAGGCTTCCGGCAATTCATCCACGCCCTTGTCCTGCAACACCACCAGGCGCCACGCCAGGCGCAGCGAATCCTGGGCGTCGGCATCGAAGTGAATATCGCGGTAAACGTCCGTGCCGGTCAGGATCACCACCAGGGGGTGGTCCGGGTACAACGCGGCGAAACGGGCGATGCTGGAATGGCTGCGCCGCGCGTGCAGCGCGATCAACGCATCCGCCGCCCGTCCATCCCATTCCTTCAACATTTCCACGTCATGCCCGGCGCGCCGCAGAAAGCGCAACCAGCGCGCGGCGGTGTGAAAATTGCCATTACGCGCGGCGGCAAGATAAGGAGTCACCAGAACAATACGCATGGCCGGAATATAGCCCACCCGCGCCGCCTCCAGCCTGGCCCAGAAAAAAGCGCCATGAACGCAAAAAGCCACTTTACAAGGCTGAAAACCGTCAATAGAATGCGCGCTCTCTTGTGGGGGTATAGCTCAGCTGGGAGAGCGCTTGCATGGCATGCAAGAGGTCAGCGGTTCGATCCCGCTTACCTCCACCACAAAACGAGAAGACTCGGGAAACCGGGTCTTCGGCCTCATAAGTCCCTATCGTCTAGAGGCCTAGGACATCGCCCTTTCACGGCGGTAACCGGGGTTCGAATCCCCGTGGGGACGCCAGTATCAGCAAAAACGGCTCGCAGCGATGCGGGCCGTTTTTGTTTCTGCGACGGGTAACTCGTGGTTTTGCGAAACAGGTTCAACCCATGAGTCTGTCGAGCAATTCAAACCGCCGCTCCATAGCCGCCAGCGCTTCATCAACGAGTACGTCATGCTCGTCCCTCAGCCGCTCGAAGGTAATTACAAGTCACTGTTTACGGAGGGCTGATTCCTCTCGTTTAATAGCAGCTGCCCCCACGGGCGGATCAGCCCCTCTTTTAGGGCTAGGCTGGCGGAGATGACGAAAACGGGAGCGACATGAAAATCGTCAGCAACATCGGTACTGACCGGGTGATCGACCTGCTCCGCCCGCACCTCAAGCGCGGAAGCCGGCTGGACGTGGTCACGCCCGTCTTCTCCCTGTTCGCCTTTTTCGAAATGCTCGATGCCTTATCCGGGCTGGAGAAGGTGCAAATCCTGCTGCCCTCCGAAATAGCCGAGATGGCTTACCTCGGCGGCGAGTCTGATCGCGCGGCCCGCAACCGATTGCATGCCCGCTGGCTCGCGATGCGCTGTGCCGAGTGGTTGCGCGCAAAGGGAGAAGTCCGCCGGGCCCATGGCGGCGTGCCTCAAGGTGCGGTGGTGATTCGTGATGCGGCGTCTCACCCACAACAAGTCATCCTGGGTTCGTTCTCATTCACGACCGATGGCCTGGGTCTGAACCCCGGCAATCCCTTGAGTCTGATTCAGGCATCCGAATCCGTCGCCGAGGCCACCACACTAAGCCAGTGGTTCGACATGCAGTGGGCCGCGCTGCAAGCCCAGCCGGAAGCGTATACGTCGCTGATTCGGGCATTGCAGTCTCTCGCGGAACAGCGCGACCCCTATTCCATCTACGCCCTGACCCTCTTCAGCCTGTTCAATGACGCGGGCGACGCGATGGATGAGGACCACATCGTCAAATCGGCCACCGGCATCCGCAACACCCTGGTCTGGAAGAAGCTCTACAAGTTCCAGCGTGACGGCGTGGTCGGTGCCATCGACAAACTCAACCGCTTCGGCGGCTGCATCATTGCCGACAGTGTTGGCCTGGGTAAGACCTTCGAGGCGCTGGCCATCATCAAGTACCACGAACTACGCAACGACCGCGTGCTGGTGCTCTGCCCGAAACGGCTGCGCGACAACTGGACGCTGTACAAAGCCAATGACCGCCGCAACATCCTGGCCGCCGACCGCTTCAATTACGACGTGCTCAACCATACCGATCTATCGCGCGACGGCGGCGCCTCGGGTGACATCGACCTGGCCCACGTCAACTGGGGTAATTACGACCTGGTGGTCATCGACGAATCCCACAATTTCCGCAACAAAAAGACCCCACGCCAGGGCAACGAGACCCGCTACGACCACCTCATGCGCAAGATCATCCAGGAAGGCGTGAAGACCCGCGTCCTGATGCTCTCCGCCACTCCGGTCAACAACCGCCTGGCCGACCTGCGCAACCAGATCGCCTTCATCACCGAGGGCGACGACACCGCATTACTGGAACAGGGCATCGGCAGCATCGACAGCACCACGCGGCTGGCACAGAAACAGTTCAACCGCTGGCTGGACCTGGACGAAGCCGAGAAGACCCCGGCATGCCTGGTCGAAATGCTGGGTTTCGACTACTTCAGCCTGCTCGACCACCTCACCATCGCCCGTTCGCGCAAGCACATCGAGAAGTATTACGGCATCGCGGAAACCGGCCGTTTCCCGGATCGCCTCAAGCCCATCAACATCAAGGCCGACGTGGACCTAGCCGGCGAGTTTCGCGCCATCCGCGACATCAACCTGGAAATCCGCCGTCTCAACCTAGCCAGCTACGCCCCGCTGCGCTACGTCCTGCCGCACAAGCAAGCGGCCTACGACGCCAAATACAGCACCCGGATTCGCGGTGGCGAAGGCTTTTTCCGCCAGGTGGATCGCGAAGAAAGCCTGATCCACCTGCTGCGCGTGAATGTGCTCAAACGCATGGAAAGCGCGGTGTCCTCCTTCGCCCTCACCGTGCATCGCCAACTCAAGGATGTGGAAGCCACCCTGGCGCGCATCGAGGCACACGCCGACGAGATCGAAGAACGCGACATCGCCGACGTGGACATCGACGACCCCGCCTTCGAGACCTTGCTGGTCGGCCGCAAGGTCAAGGTCTTGCTGGGGGACGTAGACCTCATCCGCTGGAAACAGGATCTCATCGAAGACCGCAATCGACTGGCCACGCTGCACGCCGCCGCGCAGCAGGTCGACGCGGCGCGCGACGCCAAGCTCGCCGCCCTGCGCGAAGTCATTACCCACAAATGCCGGCAACCCATCAACCCAGGCAACCGCAAGATCATCATCTTCACCGCCTTTGCCGACACCGCCGCCTACCTCTACGAACAACTGGCGCCCTGGGTGAAACAACAACTCGGCATGGAAAGCGCGCTGGTCACCGGCTCGGGCCGAAACCAGACCACGCTGCCCGGCCTGCGCAAAGACCTCGCCAGCATCCTGACCACCTTCTCGCCGCGCTCAAAGGAACGCCCGGAAGAACTCGCCCAGGAAGGTGAACTGGATTTGCTGATCGCCACCGACTGCATATCCGAAGGCCAGAACCTGCAAGATTGTGACTGCCTGATCAACTACGACATCCACTGGAACCCGGTGCGCATCATTCAGCGCTTCGGCCGCATCGACCGCATCGGCTCGCCCAATCAGCGCATCCAACTCGTCAACTTCTGGCCCAACATGGAGCTGGAGGAATACATCAACCTGGAACAGCGCGTCAGCGGGCGCATGGTCCTGCTCGACATCTCCGCCACCGGCGAGGAGAACCTCATCGAGCAGCAATCCGGCAACCAGATGAATGACCTGGAATACCGGCGCCGGCAACTGCTCAAACTGCAAGACGCAGTGATCGACCTGGAAGACCTCTCCTCCGGCGTCTCCATTACCGACCTCACCCTCACCGACTTCCGCATCGACCTGGCGCAATACCTCAAGGCCCACCCCGGCAAACTGGAAGCCCAGCCGTTGGGCACCTACGCTGTCACCACCAGCGGCGAAGCGGACATCCCCCCCGGCATCATCTACTGCCTGCGCGCCGAGGGCGCGGCCGCCCGGAAAGCCGCCGAGCCAGGCTACCCGTTGGCGCCCCACTATCTGGTGCATGTCGGCGATGCCGGCGCGGTCGTACTGCCCTACACCCAGGCCAAACGCATCCTCGACAACCTCAAGCGTCTCAGCCTCGGGCGCGACCTGCCGGATGCCGGCGCCTGCGCCCGCTTCGACAAGGCCACCAAACAGGGCGAGGACATGCGCCAGGCCCAGCACCTGCTCGCCGAGGCCGTCGCCAGCGTGGTCGGAAAAACCCAGGAGCGCGCCGTCGCCAGCCTGTTCACCCCCGGTGGCACCCACGCCATGAAGGGAGAATTCGCCGGCGGCAACGACTTTGAAGTGGTCGCGTTCATGGTGATCCTGGCGGAAATGGCCGCGTGAACGCTGCCGACCTGATTGCCACCCTCAATCTGCCCGCCGGTGCGCGCGTCGATCAGCGCGTGCCCAAGAAACTCCTGGTGGAAAACGGCGCGCCCACCGCCGCCGACAAGCGCCATATCAACGAAGGCATCGAGGATATCCACTGGCTGGCCGCGCTCAAGCCCAGCACGATAGGCGTGCCGGAATACCGCGACGAAGCGCGGGAATACCTGGAAATCGCCGTGCTGAGTGCCACCCTGCGCACGGATGCCAAGGTCGGGCGCCTGGCTGAACTGGTGCATCGCGCCGTGCCCTATCCTGTCTTCCTGATTCTGGCGGGAGATACCGGCCTGAGCCTCTCGCTCGCCCACAAGCGTTGGGCACAGAACGAAGCGGGCAAGGTGGTCTTGGACGGTGAAGCCACCGAGGTCCATCTGGATGGGGTGCGGGACACGCCCTATTCGCAAGGCTTGCTGTCCGCTCTCACGCTCGCATCGCAACCGAGCACCCACCTGCTGGCCTTGTATCAAGGCTGGATGGATGCCTTGCTCGCCTATCAGGTGGCGGGCAAGATAGGGCGCTTTGCGCTGGCGGATGGCCCCGAACACACCGCCGCGCGGCGCCAGGCCCTGCGCGACTATCAAGCACTGGAAGCGCAAATCACCGCCTTGCGTACCGCCGCCGCCAAGGAACGGCAACTGGCGCGGCAGGTGGAATTGAATCTGGAAATCAAGCGGGTGCGGGGCCAACTGGCCGCTGCCCACGCCAAGCTATGAACCGGGAATGACCATGCAGAAAATCGAAGCCAACGACCCCGAAACCCGTTCCGCCGACCTCGTCGCCGGCAACCTGGACACGCTCAAGTCCCTGTTCCCGGAAGCCTTCAGCGAAGGCAAGGTGGATTTCGAGGTGTTGAAGCAACTGCTGGGCGGCGCGGTGGAAGAACGCGAGGAGAAATACGGCCTCAACTGGCATGGCAAGCGCCGCGCCCGGCAACTGGCGCTCACCCCCAGCACCGGCACCCTGCGCCCCTGCCCGGAAGACAGCGTGGACTGGGACAGCACGCAAAACCTGATGATCGAGGGCGACAACCTGGAAGTGTTGAAGCTGTTGCAGAAGAGCTATGCCGGCAAGGTCAAGCTGATCTACATCGACCCGCCCTACAACACCGGCAAGGACTTCGTGTACCCGGACAATTTCCAGGACAACATCAAGAATTACCTGGAATTGACCGGCCAGGTGGAAGGCGGGCGCAAGATCAGCAGCAATACCGAGGCCAGTGGGCGGTTTCATACGGACTGGCTGAATATGATGTATCCGAGGTTGAAGCTGGCGAGGAATTTGTTGCGGGAGGATGGGCTGCTATTTATGTCAATTGATGACTCTGAGGTTGCCAATGTATGCAAGGCATTGGATGAAATATTTGGCGAAGATCATCGGCTTGCTCAACTAATATGGAAGAATAAATACAACGCTGGAGCACTAACAAAGGGTTTCTCAAGTGTCCATGAGTACGTGCTTTGTTATTCAAAGGGCGAGGTCAACAATCTAACCACGCCACTTGGTGAAGTTGAGATAGCTGGGTACAAAGGGCGAGACTCCAAGTTTGAATCTCGTGGCGGCTTCGTTACACAGCCGTTGGCGACAAGTAGCAAAGATCCACGGCCAAATCTTCGCTACCCGATATTAATTGAGGGGCGTGAGATATGGCCAGACAAGCAGTGGATTTGGTCTAAGGAAAGAGTCGAGCAAGCCATTGCCAATGATGAGGTTGTAGTTAATGAATCCAGCGGAAAAATAAGCGTTAGAGTTAAGCAGTACCTGAGGGGCGAGGATGGAGAAATGCGGGAAATGAAGCCGCTATCCATCATGATTGGCCCATACAATCAAGAAGGCACCAAGGAAATAGCGACACTTTTTGGAAATGAAAATGTGTTTTCATTTCCAAAGCCGATGGAGCTTGTGCGGCATTGGGTTTCGTTAACAATTAACGACAATAAAGACAAGGAAGTGATTGTTCTCGACTTCTTCGCCGGTTCCGGCACTACCGGCCACGCCGTCATGGCGCAAAACGCAGCAGATGGCGGCAATCGCCGCTACATCTTGGTTCAACTTCCAGAATCGCTCGATCCGGACAACAAAGATCAGAAAACAGCCGCCGATTTCTGCGACCAACTCGGTAAGCCCCGCACCATTGCCGAATTGACCAAGGAACGCCTGCGCCGCGCCGCCGCCAAGATCAAGAGCGAATTAACCACGAAAGACACGAAAGGCACGAAAGAAGAAAACACCCTCGGCCTTTTTCGTGACTTTCGTGATTTTCGTGGTGA
>CAYMUY010000019.1:58134-79026 GCA_964393825.1 uncultured Thiobacillus sp.
AAAGATCGAGGGCGAATTGACCACGAAAGACACGAAAGGCACGAAAGAAGAAAACACCCCCGACCTTTTTCGTGGCTTTCGTGATTTTCGTGGTGAAAAGATCGAGGGCGAATTGACCACGAAAGACACGAAAGGCACGAAAGAAGAAAACCCCCCCGGCCTTTTTCGTGGCTTTCGTGATTTTCGTGGAGAAAAAAAAGAATTGGACCTCGGCTTCCGCGTCTTCAAACTCGATTCCTCCAACATCCGCGCCTGGGAGCCGGATCGGGACAATCTGGCGCAATCCCTGTTCGACGCCAGCGAACACCTGAAGGCCGACCGCTCGGAAAACGACGTGCTGTTCGAGTTGCTGCTGAAGCTGGGCCTGGACCTCACCGTGCCCATCAACACCCGCGCCATCGCCGGCAAAACGGTTCACAGCATCGGCGCCGGCGTGCTGCTGGTCTGCCTGGCGGACAAGATCGCCAATGCCGACGTGGAGGCCCTGGCCTTGGGGCTGGCCGCCTGGCACCAGGAACTGGCCCCGGCCGGCGAGGCGCAAGTGGTGTTCCGCGACAGCGCCTTCGCGGACGACGTGGCCAAGACCAACTGCACCGCCATCTTGAGCCAACACGGGCTGTCCAACGTGCGGAGCCTGTGAGGGAAATACGCCATGCAACCCTATACCCCCCACGATCTGCCCCTTGATGAACTCGACTACCGGCAACTCCTGCCTCTGGTCGGCCAAGCCAACGCGGCCTTGGCGCGCTACGACGGTTTGTTGCAGGGCATTCCCAATCCGGCGGTGATGCTCTCGCCGTTGACCACGCAGGAAGCGGTGTTGTCTTCCAAGATCGAGGGCACGCAAGCCACGGTGGATGAGGTGCTGGAGCAGGAAGCCGGTTTGCTTAAGGAGGGTGAGAAGTACAAGGACATCCAGGAGATTTCCAACTACCGGCTGGCGCTATACCGGTCGCGCGATTATCTGGAAACCTACCCCATCCGCCTGGGCTTTGTGCGCGAGCTGCACCGAATCCTGATGAACAGCGTGCGCGGCCAGGACAAGACGCCGGGCGAGTTCCGCGTCGACCAGAACTGGATCGGCAAGCAGGGTTGCCCTATTGAACAAGCAAGCTTCGTTCCGCCCAGCCCGCTACGCTTGCTGGATTATTTGCAGGCATGGGAGCGTTATCTGGACGCCGACGATGTCGACTTTCTGCTGCAAGCAGCGGTGGTCCATGCGCAGTTCGAGCTGATCCACCCGTTCAAGGATGGCAACGGGCGAATCGGTCGGATATTGATCCCGCTGTTTCTGTATCAAAAACGCGCCCTGTCGCAGCCAATGTTTTACCTCTCCGAATATCTTGAAAATCATCGCGACGAGTATTACCAGCGCTTGAAGGCCATCTCCATCGAGGGTGACTGGAATGGCTGGATCGCCTTCTTCTTGCGCGCCACCACGGACCAGGCGGTGCAGAACAGCAAACGGGTCAGCGCTATCAAGACCCTGTATGAAGAGATGAAGGTAGCCATCCAGGCAACGACGCATTCCCAGTATTCAGTTCATTTACTGGACGCCATTTTCAGTAAACCCATCTTCAAAACCTCCGACCTGGCCCAGCAACTGACCGCCGACTATGGCATTCACGAGAAAACCACGCCGGGTCTGCTGCGTCAGTTGAAGGAAGCCGGGATACTGCGGGAAGTCCAGGCGGGCAGTGGTAGGCGCGCCGCCACGTTGTGTTTCCCGCGCCTGATCAACCTTGCCGAGGGCAGGGACGTGCTATGAACGCCTTGTGTAGCCTGGGAACGCCACAAGTTTGCTTGTGGAGTGCAATGTGCATATTGCACTCCACAACTTTGTTTGTTGCACACGGAGGCTCCGCAAATTTCGCCTCACGACAATGCGTGACGGTCCTGGCCAAGAGCCGTTTGTATAACCGATTGAAAAAATTGAAGGAATCGATCCAGGGTATGGATGTTCCCGAAACAGATTTCGGGAACATCACCAAGACACCTCAACTGGGTTTTTTTGACTTCCGCGCCGTCCTGAACATGGTCATGCGGGTCTCGGAAAGCAAACGGGCCAAGCTGCCGCGACAGGCCACTACAGGGGACGAGCCGGCATGAAACTCCACTTCGAATCCGACCTGGACTACCAATGGGCTGCCGTCGAGTCGGTGTGCGACTTGTTCCGGGGGCAGGAAACCTGCCGCACCGAGTTCACGGTGACCATGAAGACGCCCGCCGCGAGCGAGGGCGGCGACCTGTTTCCCGATACGGTGGCACAACGGCAACTGACCCTGGGCGTGGCGGAGTCCGACTTGGGGCTAGGCAACCGGCTGACCCTGCTCGATGACCAGATCACCAACAACCTGCGCGACATCCAGCTACGCAACGGGTTGCCGCCCGCCGCGACGCTGGCCTCGGGCGATTTCACCGTGGAGATGGAGACCGGCACGGGCAAGACCTATGTCTACCTGCGCACCATCTTCGAATTGAACAAGCGTTACGGCTTCACCAAGTTCGTCATCGTGGTGCCATCGGTGGCGATCAAGGAGGGCGTGTATAAATCCCTGCAAATCACCGTGGACCACTTCAAGGGCTTGTACGCCAACACGCCCCTCGACTACTTCATCTACGACTCGGCCAAGTTGGGCCAGGTGCGCAACTTCGCCACCAGCCCGAACATCCAGGTGATGGTGGTGACGGTGGGCGCCATTAACAAATTCGGCGATGAGGATGCGGCCGAGGCCGAAGAATCGGACGAGTCCAAACGGCGTGAGAAGTCGAAGAACGTGATGTACCGCGCCAGCGAGAAGACCGGCGGCGAGAAGCCCATCGACCTGATTCGCGCCACCCGGCCGATCCTGATCGTGGACGAGCCGCAAAGCGTGGACGGTGGCCTGGAGGGGCGCGGCAAGAAGGCGCTGGACCGGATGAACCCGCTGTGCACCCTGCGTTATTCCGCCACCCACGTAGACAAACACCACATGGTCTACCGTCTGGACGCGGTGGATGCCTATGAGAAAAAGCTGGTGAAGCAGATCGAAGTGGCTTCGGCGACGATTGAAGGGGGGAACAACAAACCCTTCGTGCGCCTGCTCTCGGTGAGCAACAAGCGCGGCGTGATTTCCGCCAGGGTGGAACTGGATATGGAATCCCTGGCCGGGGTCCACCGGCAGGAAGTCACCGTACAGGATGGCGATGACCTGGAGCAGACGACGCGGCGGGCGATGTATCACGATTGCCGCATCGGCGAGATTCGCGTCGCGAAAGGCGAGGAGTTCATGGAGTTGCGCGTGCCGGGCGGCGAGTTGTATCTCAAGCCTGGCGAAGCCTGGGGTGACGTGGATGCCCTGGCCGTGCAGCGCGAGATGATCCGCCGCACCATCAAGGAACACCTGGACAAGGAAAAACGACTGCGCCCGCTGGGGGTGAAGGTGTTGTCGCTGTTCTTCATCGATTCGGTGGCCAAATACCGTCAGTACGACGCGGCGGGCAATCGGGTCAATGGCGAGTACGCCCGCATCTTCGAGGAGGAGTACCGCCGCGCGGCCCGCCACCCGGATTACCAGAGCCTGTTCGCGGAGGTGGACCTGTCCCGCGCCGCCGAGGAAGTCCACGAAGGCTATTTCTCCATCGACAAGAAGAAGGTGGCCGGCAAGGCCGTGGCGGTTTTCAAGGACACCAGCGGCACGACCAAGGCGGACGACGATACCTACAACCTGATCATGCGCGACAAGGAGAAATTGCTGGGTTTCGAGACGCCGCTGAAGTTCATCTTCTCCCACTCCGCCCTGCGCGAGGGCTGGGACAACCCCAACGTATTCCAGATTTGCACCCTGCGCGACATCCAGAGCGAGCGCGAGCGGCGCCAGACCATCGGCCGTGGCCTGCGTCTCTGCGTCAACCAGCAGGGCGAGCGCCTGCGCGGCTTCGCGGTGAACACCCTGACCGTGATCGCCACGGAGAGTTATCAGCAGTTCGCCGAGAACCTGCAAAAGGAGATCGAGGCCGATACCGGTATCCGTTTCGGCATGGTGGAGGCGCACCAATTCGCGGCCATCGCCGTGAAGGGGGAGAACGGGCAAGTCGCGCCGCTGGGCTTTGACCAGTCCAAGGCGCTCTGGGAACACCTGAAGGCGCAGGGTTACATCAACGCCCAGGGCAAGGTGCAGGATGCGTTGAGAAAGGCATTGAAGGAGGGTCAGCTGGCGCTGCCCGCCGAGCACGAGGCGCAACGGGGCCAGATCGCCGAGGTCTTGCGCAAACTGTCCGGGCGTCTTGAGATCAAGGACGCCAATGAACGCAAACAGGTGCCCACCCGGCAGGCGGTATTGCATAGCCCGGAGTTCAAGGCGCTGTGGGATCGCATCAAGCACCAGACCACCTACCGGGTGCGGTTCGACAACGAGAAACTGATCGCGGATTGCACCCGCGCCCTGCGCGATGCGCCGCCCATCACCCGGACCCACCTGCAATGGCGCAAGGCGGACATCGCCATCGGCAAAGCGGGCGTCGAGGCGACCGAAAAGAAGGGCGCGGCCAGCATCAACCTGGAAGAAAGCGATATTGAACTGCCGGACCTGCTCAGCGACCTGCAAGACCGCACCCAGCTCACCCGCAAGAGCATCGTGCGCATCCTGACCGAGAGCGGACGGCTGGACGACTTCAAGCGTAATCCCCAGCAATTCATCGAATTGGCCGGCGAGGCCATCAACCGCAGCAAGCGCATGGCCCTGGTGGATGGCATCAAGTATCAGCGGCTGGGCGATGAACACTTCTACGCGCAGGAACTGTTCGAGCAGCAAGAACTGACCGGATACTTGAAGAACATGCTGATGGATGCCACCAAGTCGGTCTATGAGCACGTGGTGTACGACTCCAACACCGAGCGCGACTTCGCCGATGCGCTGGAGAAGAACGAAGCCATCAAGGTCTACGCCAAGCTCCCCGGCTGGTTCAAGGTGCCGACACCGCTGGGTAGCTACAACCCGGATTGGGCGGTGCTGGTGGAACAGGACGACGGCGCGGAACGCCTGTATTTCGTGGTGGAGACCAAGAGCAGCCTGTTCACCGACGATCTACGCGACAAGGAATCGGCGAAGATCACCTGCGGCAAGGAACATTTCAAGGCGCTGACGGTGGGAGAGCCACCCGCGCGCTATGCGGTGGCGCGCTCGGTGGATGATTTGCTGGCTTTGGCCGCGCGTGGGTGAGTGTTCAGATGGCTGAGATGCGGGATCTGGATCGGCTTGTCTCTCGCTCGGAAGCGTTCGCGGGCGAACTCTTCCGATTGCTGGAACACTCGTCGTTTCCGGACACCGGCAAATGTGTCGCGATTCTCGCCATGCACAACATTGGCAGTGAGCATGCGACCGCCCTTCGAGAATTGATCCAGGCGGGATTGCCAACTTCAGCCATGGGGATGCTGAGGCTGCAATATGAGACCGTCGTCAGGGAAATCTGGCTGCTCTATGCGGCTTCGGAGACCGTGATCGCCAAGCTGATTGCACCTTTGACGCCCGAAAGCGAACAAGCGGCCAGCAATAGCCTTCCAGCTTTTTCCATCATGCTCAATGAGATTGAAAAAAAGGGGCCACCCTCCGTGCATCGGTTGTTGAAGGAGTTCAAGGACTACTCATGGCGACCTTTGAATTCGTTCGTCCACAGTGGAATTCATGCGGTGAACCGGCAGCGGAGTGGTTATCCGATTAGCCTGCTCGAACAGGCTGTGCGGCAGTCAAATAATCTCTCGCATATGTCAGCAATTGCCGTTACCGGCCTGACGGAAAATAGTGGCCTCACGATGTCTGTCGCTGAGCTTTACAGAAAACATGCGGATTGCCTGCAACTGAAATCGTAGGGTGAACCAAGCGTATCGCCATATCCGATGGTTTGTTTCGTCTGTCATACGCTGCCTGCCAGTTCATGCATGACACCCACGGTACGCGCCACTTCGTCCGCCAGGCGCCCAGGCAACTTGGCCTGATATATGCCAGCCAGCGACTGGTAGTACCAGAGCACCTTCTCCCGTGATGCGCTGAATCGCTCGAACACGGCCATGCCGATGGCATGCTGGTCGGAGACGATGGCGCGGGCGTTGTGCAGTTTGTCGCATGCGGAAACCAGCAGCACTTCCGGGCCTTCCTGTTGTAGATGCTGGAGATAAGTTTCCTTCCGTTCCTGCCATGGTGGCTTCGGCTGGGTATCGGCATCCGTACATGCGCGCACGATTCGGGCCACCCTCTCGCCGAAGCGTTCCCGGATGGCCGGTTCATAGGCTGCGCCACAATCCTCGATGACATCGTGCAGCAAGCCGGCGATAGCCTGGTCTTCATCGCCACCATGCTCAAGCACCAGTGCTGAAACCGACATGAGATGGGAAACATAGGGAATCGTCGTGCCCTTGCGAACCTGCTCGGCATGCGCGGTGGCCGCGAAGTTGAACGCTTCAGCCAGGCGCTGGTGATCCACCCTGTACTTGTTGTTCATGATCTCTCCTCTTCCATTCAGGCGTATCAATAATGGCTGTCATACTGCCGTCGGTGTAGTGGTACATGGCTATGCCGCCAGCCTTTCTACGTGCTTGCGTTCTGTTGCGCGCAGGCGCGCCAGCCACAAATCACGCTGCGCCTGGAGCATCAGCCAATGGCCGGGAGACGTACCAAGCGCTTCGGCAAGGCGGATGTCCATATCGGCGGAAATGGCGGCATGGCCATTGAGAATGCGGGAAAGCATGGGGCGCGAGATGCCGATGTGCTCGGCGAACGCCGTAATGTTCATATTCAGGCCGCCAATCCAACCTTGCAGCAGTTCGCCGGCGGGAGCGGGGTCGTGCATGTACATGGTTGGGGTCTCAAACCACGACGACTTCTACCCGCTTCCCCAGCGCGTGCAAGGCGCGTTCCAGGGTGGGTACCTTGGTGGAATGCCTGGGGTCCAGGATGCGCCGGGCTTCCTTCTCGTCCAGGTCCATGCGCCGGGCCAGGTCAGACTTGCTGAGGCCCTGTTCCTTCATGGCCAGGTAGACGGCCGCTTTCATGGCGCTGCCTACCGGCAGGCAGGCCAGGTGTTCGCCCTTTCTGGCCTTGCTGGGCAGAGGGATGTCCAGACTGTCTTCGATACGCATTTCGATGGCGGCTTCCAGGGCGCCTTCGGCAGCTTCGATGGCATCTTCCAGCGTGTCGCCCTGGGTGATGGCCTCGGGGAGGTCGCGGCAGGTGACGACAAAGCCGCCGTCCACTTCATCGGCGGCAAGGGTGACGGGATAGGCGAAGCGTTGCATGGTGACTCCTGGAACAGGCAAGCCCCCGTCCTTGGCGAGTTTTTGAATCGGCTTGATGAACTCGCTACCTTTCATGGCTTGCAATATCGGACATTATTGTCCGCCTCGCAATCGATGTATTGGGAATGATCAACGGATCGCCTGCACCTTGGTTTCGGGCTGATGCCCGAAGTCAGGACTCGTCCGGGGGGCGGGCATGACGATGGCCCCGGCACCCGCTCAGGGTTTGTGCGCGTTATCTTGACCACCGCGTTCGGCCAGAGCCTTGCGGATGCGTTCAACCGCCTCGGGGGGAAATGCCGCGCGCGCGTCGGCACCCTCGGCACGCTTGACCAATGCCCGCATGGCTTGTCGCAGCAAGATCATCTGCCGCTCGAAACGGCGGCAATTGGCGCACACCCAGAGATGCATCCTCAGGCTCCAGCGTTCCCGGAAGCCCAACGGGCGTTCCTGGTATACCGAGATCAAGTGGCTTGCATCCTTGCAGGTCAGCATCTTCATTCACCCCCGGGCGGCTTGTGTCGCGGCACCCACCCAGTTTCTGTCGAGACACTGCCGCAGCCCCAGGCGGGTCCGATACAGCATCGTCCAGAGGTTGGTCGGCGTGATCGCCAATTCCTGACAGATGGATTCAGAACTTTCTTCCATGACTTCGCGCAGCATGAAAAGCCGCGCCAGACGCGGCGGCAGCGCATCCAGACAGCGCTGCAGGACAACCATGAATTGGCCGCGCTCCAGCAATTCCTCCGGATTACCCCAGTCGGAGAGCCGGTGTTGCCAGTGGCCGTCGGGCGCGAAGTGCTCCGCCGGGTGTCCATCGTCCGCATCCTCCAGATCGTCCGGTTCGTCCAGCCGCTCCTCGCGCGCGTCATGCCTGAACATGTCCATGATCTTGTGCTTGAGGATGCCGATCAACCAGGTCCGCGCCGATGCGCCGCCGGAGAACCGGTGGCGCGCCTGCAGCGCGGCGAGCAGGGTTTCCTGCACCGCTTCCTCGGCCTTGTGTGGGTCGCGCGTATGCAGCAGCGCATAGTTGTAGAGCGCGGCGCCATGCTCATCCAGCCAGGCGTCGGGTGAACCCAGTAGGTTTTCCTTCAATTCGGCCTCCTTGGGTGAGCGGGCGGCGTGCTCGGAAGGGAATGGGGTGGTGCGATTATGGACCAGGCCCTCGGCGGCAGGCTGCCGTTGTTCAGGCAAGGCCTGGAATGCCATGCCGGCTCAACGCCATGGCCCGTGGACTTTTCCTTACACAATCGGCAGCGTGATCGTCACCTCCAGCCCGCCGCCGGGCCGGTTGCGCGCGTGAATCCGGCCGCCGTGGGAGGCCACCGCGCGGCGGGCGATGGCAAGGCCGAGGCCATAGCCCGGGGTAGTCTGGTCGGCGCGGTGGAAGGGTTCGAAGATCGCGTCCAGGTCGGTTTCCGCGACCCCGGGACCGCGATCGGACACCACCACTTCGAATGTCCCGGCGGCGGCAGACGCCCGAACCTCGACCATGCTGCCCGGCGCGGTGTATTTCGTGGCATTGCGGATGACGTTCTCGACGGCGCGATAGAGCAGTTCACCGCGCACCGTGGCGATCACTTCGCCTTCGCCGCTGAACTCTACGCTGCGTCCTTGCGCGGCCGCTTCGAAACCGGCGTCGTCGGCGATGCTGGCCACCATTTCCATGAGGTCGATGGCGGCCGCCGGGGCGCCGGGGGTACCGGCCTCCAGCCGCGACAGGGTCAGCACTTCGCCGACCAGTTCGTCCAGGCGCATCGATTCACGTTCGATGCGCTCCAGCGTCGCTTCCAGCTTGGCCGGGTTTTGCCGGGCGAGGCCGATGGCCGCGTGCAACCTCGCCAGCGGCGAACGCAATTCATGGGAGACGTCATGCAGCAGGCGTTGTTGCGCGGCGATCTGCGCCTGCAACCGCTGCGCCATGCGGTCGAAATCGCGTCCGAGATCGGCCAGTTCGTCGCTGCGTCCGCCCATCGCCGCTTGTACCCGCGTCTCCAGGCGTCCCTCGGCAACGGCACGGAAGGCATCACGAAGGTGGCGGATCGGCTTCGCCACGTACCAGGCCAGCGCGGCGCTGAAGGCGAGGCTGGCGAGCAGGCCCATCGTGATCGGCAGGATCGGCGGGGGGGGCTCGTGGCGCGGCGGCCGAACGCGGCCTCCGGACTGAAGTCTTGCCTGCGCGATCAGGGTGTAGGCCTGGCCGTCGAGGGCGACGACCCGGCGGATGGAGGCGGCGGGGGCCTGGCGCAGGCTTTCTGGCAGGGGGCGTTCGAGGAAATCGCGCCCGTTTGCGTCGAGCACGAACAGTTGCGTGCGCGGCGTGGATGCCTCCCATTCCTGGAGCACGTCCCGCATCACCCCGGGCCCACCGCGACGCAGCACGACCTCCGCCGAATCGAGCAGCATCGCCGCGCGCGGGCTGGTGGTCACGGCTTCGCTGCTCGCCTGGCGGTGCAGCCAGACGCCGGTGCCGACACCGAGCGCCGCCAGCAACAGCGCCAGCCAGAAAGCGATGAAGGATTTCCAGAACAGGCGGCCCATGTCAGTTCCGCCCGACCGTTCCGAAGGAGCGGACCTCCCCCACGGGGTAGCGAAGGGCAGGGGCTGCATCAGGAGACGCGCGTAGCGCGCA
Source organism: uncultured Thiobacillus sp. (assembly GCA_964393825.1). GTDB lineage: Bacteria > Pseudomonadota > Gammaproteobacteria > Burkholderiales > Thiobacillaceae > PFJX01. The sequence continues at coordinate 68,040 of CAYMUY010000019.1, forward strand.
AGGGGACTGTTTCATGTCAGATCTTCACCAACTGGTAACCCTGACCACGCACGGTCTGGATCCAGGAATCGCCGTCCGGCCGCGTGCCGAGCTTGTGACGGATGCTGCTGACATGCACGTCAATGCTGCGGTCGAATCGCGCCAGTGGCCGTCCCAGGGCGGCCTCCGACAGGGCATTCTTGCTCACCACGCGGCCGGCCTGGCGGGCGAGGGCTTCGAGCAGGCTGTATTCGGTGCTGGTGAGGTCGAGCGGTTGTTCCCGCCAGTGCGCCAGGCGGCGTTCCGGCCACATGGTCAGCGGCCCCACCGTGATCGGCCCCGCCACCGCGCCATGTTCCGCATCCGTCACCCGCCGCAGGATGGCGCGCAGCCGCGCCACCAGTTCGCGCGGCGTGCAGGGCTTGGGCACGTAGTCGTCGGCGCCGAGTTCGAGGCCGATGATGCGGTCGATGTCGTCGCCCTTGGCGGTCAGCATCAGCACCGGCAGGCGGCTCTCGGCGCGTATCCGGCGCAGCGCCTCGACGCCATTGAGGCGCGGCATCATCACATCCAGCACCGCGATGGCGTAGCGTCCCGTCAGCGCCTCGCGGGCGCCAGTCTCGCCGTCATGCGCCACATCCACCTCGAAGCCTTCCTGTTCCAGGTATTCGCGCAGCATCGCGGCGAGTTCCTCATCGTCGTCGACCAGCAATACACGGGCCATCGGTTCGTCCTGAAAACACGCACAACACCGATGATAGGGGTGTTGCGCGCGGCGGAAACATTTGCTCAGCCTTCTTTACCCGACTTAACACCGGCTTAACCTCGCTTTACCCCCTGTTCCCGGAGACTGCATCCCACAGACGAGGCCAATGCGCCGCGACTGCTCCAACCCAACCGAACAGGAGTCGATCATGAACGTCCGCACCAAAATCCTCGCAGTGCTTCTTGCCGCCGGTGGCATCGCCATGGCGGTCCCCCTGGCCACCCAGGCCCACCCGATGGGTGGCCAGGGCGGCTGTGAACGCTCGCACGCCATGAAAGGCGAGCGTGACGGCCTGCCGCGCATGCTGAAACGCCTCGACCTGAGCGCAGAGCAGAAGGACAAGATCAGCGCCTTGCGCAAGCAGGACGCCGGCATCCTGGCGGAGAAGTTCAAGACCCTGCGCGACAACCGCGCGCAACTCGGCGACATGCGCATGAAGGGTGAATACGACGAGGCGAAGATCAAGATGCTGACCGAACAGGGCGCGCAAACGATGGCGGAAATTGCCCAGCTGCGCGCGCGCCAGATGCACGAGATCCAGCAACTCCTCACCCCCGAACAGCGCCAGCAGGTGGAGGCCAAGCGCGAGCGGATGCAAAAGCACTGGCAGGAACGTCAGGACACGCGTCACGACCGGGGCTGATCGATCACGCCACGGACGAATGCGCCACCCGCAGCTATGATCCAGGAACAGGCGGTCGCGACCGGCGACACCGGATACGGCCGCCGCCACCGTCCAAGGAGAACGTGAAATGCGCCATACCCGCCATTCCACCGTCTTGCTTTACGGAGGGCTCCTCGCCTTGGCCGCCAGCCTGCTCGCGGGCTGTGCCGCGTCGCCGCCGCCACGCGAGCGATCCGCCCGTGCCACCCCTCCCCCCCCGCAGGTGACCGAACTCGCGGTCTATCCGGCGCGTGGCCAGGATGCGCGGGAACTACGCCGCGATCGCTACGAATGCCACACCTGGGCGGTACGCCAGTCCGGTTTCGACCCCGCCACCATGAGCCAACGCCAGCCCACCCCGGTGCCGAGGGTGGAGCCCGATCCCCCGGTCGGATACGGCACCGCGAGCGGCGCGGTGGCCGGCGCCGTGGTCGGAGCGGCGGTAGCGAACCCTCGCCACTCTGGCGACGGCGCGGCGGTGGGCGCGGTGATCGGCGCCATCGCCGGCACGGCGGCGGACGCCTCGCGCGAGGCTCGCGCCGAGCGGATCGAGGAGGCCTACGCCGCCCGTGCCGCGCGTCAGGACGCGCGGTATAGCGAAGAAGAAAACCGCTATCGCCGCGCCCTCGGCGCCTGCCTTGAAGCGCGCGGCTATACCGTGCGTTGAACCCACGCTGAACCGATAGATCCACTCGAACAGGAGACCGACTCATGCCCCGCCATTCCCTCCCCCTCGCCGCCCTGATCGCCGCCAGCCTGCTGGCCGGCGGCGCCTTGGCCGACCCGCCCTCGCGCGAGTCGTATCGTGACACGCAGCGAGAGACTTACCGCGATGCCCATCGTGATTCGTCTCGTGACGCGCGCCACGAGCGCCGCGACTATCGCCCGATCCGCGGCACGGTGGTGCCGCGCCTGGGCCCCGACCGCCGCGTCGTCCGTTACCGCGACGCGAACTATTATTTCTCCAGCGGCACCTGGTATCGGCCGATGGGCTCGCGCTTCGTGATCGTGGCGCCGCCGATCAGCGCCGTGATCCCGATCCTGCCGAGCGGCTACGTTACCCTCAGCATCGGCGGCCGTCCCTACTACCGCTACAACGATGTCTACTACGTGCGCGACGATCGCGGCTACGTCGTGGTGGAACCGCCTCGGGAAGTGGCCGGCACGGAACCGCCAGCGCCGCCGGACGATCTCTTCGTCTATCCGAAAATGGGACAGACCGAGCAACAGCAGGCGACTGACCGCTATGAATGCCACGAATGGGCATCGAGCCAGACCGGCTACGACCCCACCCGTGTTTCCGGTGGCGTGCCACCGGAGCAGGCGGATGCGCTGCGCGGCGGCTACCTGCGCGCCATGAGCGCCTGCCTGGAAGCGCGCAACTACACGGTACGCTGAAGCGGACGCCGGCAAGGATGCCGGCGCGACGGTTCAGCCGCGCCGCTTCGTCCCCACCGCGCTCAAGATGCCGCGCCAGATCGCCACTTCCTCCTTCTCCAGGCCCGCCTTGGCGAAGAAACGGCGCAGGCGCGGCATCAGGCGTTTGGGATGGGCGGGGTTGAGGAAGCCCAGTTCGATCAGGGTCTTTTCCAGTTCCAGCAGCAGCGCCTGCTCGGCGTCGTGCGAAGCGAGTTCGAATTCAGGCAGCGCCAGGACGGAATCGTCGAGGCTGCTGCGCAGTTCGTAGGCCAGCACCTGCACCGCCGCGCCCAGGTTGAGCGAGGCATAGTCCGAATTGCTGGGAATGTTGAGCAGCCAGCGGCATTTCATCAGTTGTTCGTTGGACAGACCGAAGGTTTCCGAGCCGAACACCAGGGCCACCGGCTGCGTCCGCGCGATTCCCAGCAGTTTCGGCGCCGCCTGGCGCGGGGTATGGGCGGGATGCGGCAGATCGCGGCGGCGCGAGGTGCAGGCGGCGGCCAACGCCACATCGGCCAGGGCGGCATCCAGATCATGATGGATGCGGGCGTTTTCCAGCACATCCACGGCGCCGGAAGCACGGGCGCGCGCCTCGTCGTCGATCCCGCATCGGGGGTTGACCAGGGCGAGATCGACCAAGCCCATCACCTTCATGGCGCGGGCGACGGCGCCAAGATTGCCCGGGTGACTGGTTTCCACCAGGACGACACGGATGTTTGCGAGGGAGTGGCCGGTGTTCAAGGTAAAATCCCTGCCCAGTTCAAATGTTCTTTAGACAATCATGCACCCAATGCTCAATACGGCCATCAAGGCCGCCCGCGCCGCGGGGAAAGTCATCGTCCACGGCAGCCAGAACCTCGACCGCCTGACGGTGAAATCCAAGCAGGACAACGATTACGTCAGCGAAATCGACCAGAAGGCGGAGCAGGTCATCATCACGACCCTGCTCGATGCCTATCCGACCCACGCGATTCTAGCCGAGGAGACCGGCGAGTCCGGCGCCGGCGGCGACGCGGAGTATCAGTGGGTGATCGATCCGCTCGACGGCACCACCAACTTCCTGCACGACTTCCCGCAGTACGCGGTGTCCATCGCCCTGTTGCACCGGGGCAAGCTGGACCAGGCCGTGATCTACGACCCGGTGCGCAACGACCTCTATACCGCCAGCCGGGGCGGCGGCGCCTTCCTCAATGAGCGCCGCATCCGTGTCGGCAAGCGTGACAAGTTGCAGGACGCGCTGATCGGCACCGGCTTCCCTTACCGAGACTTCACCCATCTGGATGCCTACACCGGCATGTTCCGCGATCTGGTGAAGAAGACCTCCGGCCTGCGCCGCCCCGGTTCCGCCGCGCTCGACCTCGCCTGGCTGGCCGCCGGCCGCACCGACGGCTTCTTCGAGATCGGCCTCAACCCCTGGGATATCGCCGCCGGCTGCCTGCTGGTGCTCGAATCCGGCGGTCTGGTCAGCGACTTTGCCGGCGAGGAAAATTACCTCCAGTCGGGCAACGTGATCGCGGGCAGCCCGAAGATTTTCGTCCAGCTGCTGCAAACCATTCAGCCGCATGTCACCGAGGCCTTGCGCCGCTGAGACGCGAATGGCAGGACCAGCCCCCCGTAAATTTGTAGCGCAGGCTTTATGCCCCGGAGGGGAGGTATCCTTTAGGGCCAGCCTGCACCCCACCGTCTACGGCGAGCAGGCTGGAAGCCTGCGCTACAGGGAAACCGGGCGTGTCACCATCGTCATGAAGTTCACCGCCAGCCTCACCCTCGTTCTTGCCACCCTCCCCGCCCTGGCCTGGGAGGCGAAGCCGTTGCGTGAAATCGCCATTCACCCGGAACGGCGCGCGCAGGCGCAGGTGGTTTCCCTCAACGAAAGCAAGCTTGCCGCCGAACTTTCCGCGCGCATCGTCAGCCTGCCGCTGGAGCCCGGCCAACGGGTGGCGCGCGGCGCCTTGCTGGCGCGCCTGGATTGTGGCGATTACGACCTGGCGGTGGAGCGCGCCCAGGCCGCGCTGCGGGCCAGCGAGGCGAAGGCGAGGCTGGCCGTCTTGCAGTACGAGCGCACACGCAAGCTGGCCGCGGAAAACTTCGTCAGCCGCGACGCCCTCGATGTACGCGCCGCCGAACAGGACGCGAGCCGCGCCGAAGTGGCAGTCGATGGCGCCAGCCTGAAGACGGCGCAGGCCAATCGCGGCAAATGCCGGATTTATTCCCCTTTCCCGGCCATCGTCGTCGAGCGTCTGGCGCAGGAAGGCGAGATGGCGACAGCGGGCACGCCCCTGCTCCGCCTGCTGGATACCTCCCGCATCGAGGTGCGCGCCGAGGTGCAGCAAGCCGATGCCGCCGGGCTGCAACGTGCGGGTCGCGCCGAGTTCGTCGGCCTGTCCGGACGCTGGCCGGTCAGACTGAAACGCCTGTCGCCGGCCGTGGCGAAAACCACTCGCCTGCTGGAAGCACGCCTGCGTTTCACCGCCGCCGCCGCCGCCCCGGGCGAAAGCGGCCAGATCGTCTGGAACAGTCCGCAGGCGCATCTGCCAGCGCAAGCCGTGGTGCGCCGCGACGGTCGCCTGGGTGTGTTTTTGCTCGATGGCGACACGCCGCGCTTCCACATCCTGAACGAAGCGCAGGAAGGCCGGCCGGCGCTGGCGGAAGGGCTGAACGCGGACAGCCGGATCGTGGTCCAGGGTCTCGGCGGGTTGCGTTAGCGATGTCGCCATGTAGCGCCGGCGTCTCGCCGGCTCGTAGTCAGACAACCAGGCCGGCGAGACGCCGGCGCTACAGTTCCCCATGCGCTTCTACCGCGCCCTGCTGAGCAACCACCCGCTCGCCAACATCGCCTTCCTGGTGGTGCTGGTGATGGGCTTGCTGGCCTATCGCGGCATGCCGCGCGAGCAGGATCCGGAAATCAACTTCAACTGGCTGATGGTGGTCACCGCCCTGCCGGGAGCCTCGGCCGGCGATGTCGAGCGCAAGGTCACGCAACCGCTGGAAGAAGCGGCGGCGCGCATCGGCGACATCCGTTTCATTTCCAGCACCAGCCGCGAAGGCGTCTCCACCCTGCTGGTCCGCTTCCGCGATATCCCCGAATACGATTTCGACCGCCATGTGACCGATCTGCGCCGCGAAGTGCAGACCGCCGCCAAGCGCGACCTGCCTCCCGAGGCCAACGAGCCGCTGGTCACCGAGATCACCACCAACAACGGTTTTCCCAGCGCCATGCTGTTGCTGGAAGGCGCCGCCAACGACGAAGCCCTGCGCGACGCCGCGCGGCGGCTGAAGGTGGATCTGGAGCGCATGCCCGGTGTCGACACCGTGTTCGCCACCGGCCTGTCCGACCCGGAACTGCGCGTCACCCTGCGTCCATCGGCCGTGGCGGCGCGTGGACTGAATGCGGCCGATGTCGCCGATGCCGTCGCCCACTGGTTTCAGGACACGCCGGCGGGGCGCGTGCGGGTGGGCGAGGAGGAATGGCTGTTGCGGGTGTTCGGCCAGGATGTCTCGCCGGATCATCTCGCCCGCCTGACCGTGTTTTCCGCCGGCAACCCGGCCCAACAGACGCCGCTGGAAGATGTGGCGGAACTGGCGCGAGCACGGGAAAAACCCGCCACCCTGGTCAGCCACCAGGGCCGCCCGGCAGTGCTGCTGGCGATCACCAAGAAAAGCCGGGTCAACACCCTGGAACTGGTCGAGCGGGTCAACGGCCGGATCACGGCGCAAAACGCCCTTCTCGCCGGCAGCGGCCTGCGCCTCACCCTGCTCGACGACCAGACCATTCCCACCCGCCAGTCCATCGGCATCATGCAGAACAACGCCTTGCAGGGGCTGATGTTCGTGTTCCTGCTGTCCTGGCTGTTTCTCGGCTCGCGCATGGCCTTCCTCACCAGCCTGGGCATCCCTTTCTCCCTGGCCGGCACCTTCTGGATCCTTTCCCTCACCGGCAACACCCTGAACATGACCGTGCTGCTCGGCGCCATCATCGCCCTGGGCATGCTGGTGGACGACGCGGTGGTGATCCTGGAAGACATCTATTACCGCATGGCGCGCGGCGCGGCGGCGCTGGAGGCGGCGACCCTGGCGGTCACCAGCGTCGGGCTGCCGGTGCTGGCCTCGGTGCTGACCACGATGGCGGCTTTCCTGCCGTTGATGCTGCTGCCGGGTATCGTCGGCAAGTTCATGATGGTGGTGCCGCTGGTCGTCACCCTGGCACTGGCCGTCAGCCTGGTGGAAGCGTTCTGGATGCTGCCCACCCACGTCGCCGCGTTGAAGCCCGACTTTGCCCGCCCCAGCCGCCTGCACGCCTGGCGCACCCGTTTCACCCATGCCCTGCGGATCAGGTACGTCCGCCTGCTGCTGCTCGCCATGCGCCATGCCTGGCTCTCCGCCAGCCTGATTGCCGCCGCCTTCGCGCTCGCCTTCCTGGCTGTGGCGGGCGGCTGGGTCAAGCAGAACTTCTTCGCGATGGACCCGATCCGGCTGTTCTACGTCAGCCTGGACATGCCGCCCAGCACCGCGCTCGACGTGACCCTGCGCCAGGCGGAACACCTGGAACGCGCCGTCACCGCCCGCCTGCGCGCGGGCGAACTGCGCGGCGCCGCTAGTTATGCCGGGCTGAAGTTCACCGATACCGAACCGTTCTACGGCGAGGCCTATGGCCAGGTGGCGGTGTCGCTGCTGCCGCGCGAAGGCGAGATGCGCACCACGGATGCCGTGGTGGAAGCCATGCGCCACGAGATCGAAGCCCTGCGCCTGGGCGGCACCATCACCTTCACCATCATCTCTGGCGGCCCGCCGGCGCAGAAGCCGGTGAAAGTGCGTTTGCGCGGCGACGATTACGCGCAGTTACGGCGCGCAGCCGACGAGCTCAAGGCGGTGGTGGCGCGCCTCCCCGGTATCCGCGACCTGGTCGACGACGACCTCCCCGGCCGTCGCGAACTGGTGCTGCGGGTGGATGCCGACGCGGTGCGCGCCGCCGGCCTCGACCCGGCGCAAGTGGCGCGCCTGGTGCGGCTGCACGCGGAAGGCGAGATCGTCGCGGTGGCGCGTGACCACGGCGAGAAGATCGAAGTCCGGGTGCGCGGCCCGGAGCGCAACCTGGACGACATCCAGGCCGCGCTCGCCGACCCGGTGGCCCTGCCGGGCGGCGGCACCACCACGCTGAACGCGCTGGTGAAAAGCGAAACGCATGTCGCCAAGGGCGTGATCAAACGCTATGACCTGCGCCGCGCCATCACCGTCGAGGCGAACCTGGACCAGACCAGGACCGACACCCTCGCCGCCAACCAGTTCATCAAGGCGGAATGGGCCAGGCTGGCAACGCGCCATCCCGGTGTCGGCATCGACTTCTCCGGTGAACTCGACGACATCCAGGAAAGCCTGGATTCCATGCTGACCCTGTTCCTGCTCGGCCTCGGCCTGATCTACCTGATCCTCGCCACGCAGTTCAGGAGCTACTGGCAGCCGTTGATGATCCTGGTCACCGTGCCGATGGCCTTCACCGGCGTGGTGTTCGGCCTGGTCGTCTCCAACAACCCGCTGTCGCTGTATTCGCTGTACGGCGCGATCGCCCTGGTCGGCATCGCGGTGAACTCCGCCATCGTCCTGATCGACGCCGCCAACCAGCGCCGCCGCACCGGCATGGCTCCGCTGCATGCCGCCGTCTACGCCGCCCGCCGCCGCGTGGTGCCCATCCTCATCACCAGCAGCACCACCATCGGCAGCCTGCTGTCGCTGGCCCTGGGGCTGGGCGGCAAGTCGCTGATCTGGGGGCCGGTGGCCTCGGCCATCGTCTGGGGCCTGACCATCTCCACCGTGCTGACCCTGTTCGTCATTCCCCTGCTCTACCGGATCTTCATGAGGAAGCCGCATGTCGCCGCGTGACCTGCTGACCGGCGCGTTCCAGGCCGGGGTCGATGCCGTGCGCGCCGAGGCGCTGCTGCCGCCGCATCTGCCACCGCCGGTACGCGGCCGCAACATCGTCGTTGCCGCCGGCAAGGCGGCGGCCGACATGGCCGCCTGCCTGGAAGCCCACTGGCCGCTGGCCGCCGCCCTGGAAGGCCTCGCCCTCACCCGCCACGGCCACGGCGCCCCGACGGTGCGCATCGAAGTGGTCGAAGCCGGCCACCCGCTGCCCGACGCCACCGGACTGGCGGCGGCGGAACGGCTGCTGGCGCGGGTGGAAAGCGCCGGGCCGGAGGATCAGGTGATCGCGTTGCTCTCCGGCGGCGGCTCCAGCCTGTTGAGCCTGCCCGCCGCCGGCATCGAACTCGCCGACCTGCGCGCGGTCGGCGCCGCCCTGCTCGCCAGCGGCGCGCCCATTGCCGACATCAATTGCGTGCGCAAGCACCTCTCGCGCACGCTCGGCGGCCAGCTGACGGCGGCGTGCCAGGCCTCGGTCACCGCCCTGCTGCTCTCCGACGTGGCCGGCGACGACCCGGCGGTGATCGCCTCCGGCCCGTTCGCGCCCGACCCCACGACCCATGCCGACGCCCTCGCCGTGCTGGCACGCTGGAACGTGGCGGCGCCGGACGCGGTGCTCCAACACCTGCAACGCGGCGCCGCCGGCGAGATCGCGGAGACGCCGAAACCGGGTGCCCCCTGCTTCGCGCGGGTGACAACCCGCGTCATCGGCAACGGCCACACGCTACTGGAAGGCGCCGCGATGTTCCTCGCGGGAGCGGGCATCCGCCCGATCATCCTGGGCGACACCTACACGGGCGAGGCCCGAGAAGTGGCACAGGTGTTCGCCGCGCTGGCGCGCGAGATCAGCCTGCAGCGGAACCCCTGGGTCCCTCCTCTGGTCCTGCTCTCCGGCGGTGAAACCAGTGTCACCGTCAAGGGCCAAGGTCGTGGCGGCCGCAACACGGAGTTCCTGCTGGCCTTGGCGCTGGCCCTCGACGGCCTGTCCGGCGTCCATGCCCTGGCGGCCGACAGCGACGGCCTCGACGGCACCGAAGACAACGCCGGCGCCCTGCTGGCACCCGACACCCTGACCCGTGCCGCCGGCCAGGACGTTGATGCTCGCGCGCATCTGGCGAACAACGATGCCTACGGTTTCTTCACCACCCTGGACGATCTGCTGGTCACCGGTCCGACCCGGACCAACGCCAACGATTTCCGCGCGATCCTGATCCTGTAGCGCGGCCACGATGCCGGCACGACAGGGTCAATGCACCCGGCTTTCCGGCGACTCCACCACCCTGACCAGGTCGCCCACCCGCAAGCCCAGCTTCTCCGCCGCGCTGCCCCGGTTCACCGCAATCTCGATCAGGCCGGAACTGTTCACATGCCAGAACGCTTCGCCCTTGCCGGCCTCCATGAACACCCGCCGCCAGGGCAGGACATTGCCCTTCACCTCGATACTGGAAGCACTCTCGACGAGGCCGCCGCCATTGTTGCCGCCGCCGAGGTTGCCGCGTATTCCGCTCCAGGCGTTGCCGTAGTGGTCGATGTAGAGGATGCGCGCCAATTCCCCCGTGTCGAAGTTCACATCCAGGCCGTCGGCGGCGGCCAGTTTTTCAGCGGGAAAGTGGCCGGCGGCGATCCATGCGGCGATGGGTGCGAACAGGTCGCGGCCGTGGAAGGATTCGGAGCAAGGTTGCGGCCGCCAGACGATACGCCAGACCCGAAGCGTGGCTGCCCGCCCGGCCAGCACCGAGAGCAGGCCGTTGTCGGGACCGACGTAGAAACGGCCATCGGCTTCCACCACCACCGCCACGCGCGGCCCGCCGACACCCGGGTCGACCACCGCCAGCACCACCGCGCCGACAGGCAGGTCGCGGCAGAGGGCGGCGAGCAGATGGGCGCCGGCATGGGCGTTGAAGTCGGGCGCGGCATGCAGCAGGTCGATCACCGGAATTTCTGGCGCGACGCCAGCGAGCACCGCCTTAACCTGGCCCACGTAGGGGTCCTGCCAGCCATAGTCGGTAAACAGCAACAGCATCATCGATTCCTTGGAAAAGTGCCGGACGCCATTGTCCCCCACGGCGCCGGGGAGTGGCGCGGCGATGAATGTCTTGCAGGGGGGGGGAGGATGAAACGCCGGCCTCGCGCCGGCAACCCGACTTCACCCGGGTGTTGCCCGGGCACAGGTCAAGCCTGGAAAAAACTGGGGTGATGGATGGGACTCGAACCCACAACAGCCAGAATCACAATCTGGGACT
>CAYMUY010000020.1:0-78840 GCA_964393825.1 uncultured Thiobacillus sp.
CGCCGCGCTTCAGCTCGATCACCATGCGCATGCCGGACTTGTCCGACTCGTCGCGAATCTCGCTGATGCCTTCCAGGCGCTTCTCGCGCACCAGTTCGCCGATCTTGATGCACAGGTTGGCCTTGTTCACCTGATACGGCAGTTCGTCGACGATGATCGCCTCGCGGCCGTTGGATTTCTCGATCTCCTCGAAATGGACCTTGGCGCGCATCACCACGCGGCCGCGACCGGTGCGGTAGCCCTCCTTCACGCCGGCGGTGCCGTAGATGATGCCGGCGGTGGGGAAGTCGGGCGCGGGAACGATGTCGATCAGGTCGTCGATGGAAATCATCGGATCGCTCAGCACCGCCAGGCAGGCATCGACGATCTCGCCCAGGTTGTGCGGCGGAATGTTGGTCGCCATGCCCACCGCGATGCCGGAAGAACCATTGACCAGCAGGTTGGGGAACTTGGCCGGCAGGATCAGCGGCTCGTGCTCGGAGCCGTCGTAGTTGGGGCCGAAGTCGATGGTTTCCTTGTCGATGTCGGCGAGCAACTCATGGGCGATCTTCGCCATGCGGATTTCGGTGTAACGCATCGCCGCCGCGTTGTCGCCGTCGACCGAACCGAAGTTGCCCTGGCCATCGACCAGCGGGTAGCGCAGGGAGAATGTCTGCGCCATGCGGACGATGGTGTCGTACACCGCCTTGTCGCCGTGCGGGTGGTACTTACCGATCACGTCGCCGACCACGCGCGCCGACTTCTTGTAAGCCTTGTTCCAGTCGTTGTTCAACTCGTGCATCGCGTACAGCACGCGGCGGTGCACCGGCTTGAGGCCATCCCGCACATCCGGCAGGGCGCGGCCGACGATCACGCTCATGGCGTAATCGAGGTAGGACCGGCGCATTTCCTCTTCCAGGCTGACGGGCAGGGTTTCTTTGGCGAACTGGTTTTCCATTGCGGGGCGTCTTCTCTGCGTTGTTCTGTGAGTCACAAAACGTCAAGCGTTTTGTTTTTACTGGAAAAAGCAGCGGGATTTTAGCACGGCGAGCCCTCTTTTCCCGGCGCTTTCAGGCCGGAAAAAGGGAGGCTTGACCCGACCAGGCGCATGCCGCCGGACTCAGTCCGACGGCACGCCCCAGCCCAGTTCCCGATGCACCGCCAGATGGCGTGGCGTCCAGGAATGGGGGGTCTTGCGCACGAAGTGGTGGCGGGCGACGTGGTAGCTGGGGTCGAAGCCATAGAAATTGCGCTGCATCTGGCGCAACTCCTCGGCGCGATAGGACGCCAGCGGCTTGAGCGCCTCGTCGGCGGCGCGGCGGGCGCGCTTGCTGGCGAGAGCCCCGGCGAAATCGGCCTGGACCAGGGCCTCGGCGCGCGCGCGCACCCGCGCCACGAAGTCGCCCATCGACTCGCCGAAACAGTCGTCGAGGAAACCGGCCCGGGCCGCCTCCGACGCGCCCAGGGGCAGGCGATGACGCATGGTGGCCGCGGCCCGATCCGCGCCCACCCGGCGCGGCAGCAGATAGCTCCAGTATTCCGAGCCATGCAGGTTGCCCATGTTCTTGTAATGCGGGTTGAGGATCACCCCGCGCCGCGCCCAGACGACATCCGCCGCCAGCGCGAGGAAGGCGCCGCCGGCCCCGGCGTTGCCGCGCAGGGCGCTGATCGTGAGATGGCTGTCCGTGCTGATGATCGCGTGGCAGAGGTCATCCATGGCGTTGATGTTGCGCCAGGATTCATCCGACGGGCTGGCCGCCGCCTCGATGCGGTTGAGGTCGAGGCCGTTGCTGAAGAAGTCCTCGCCGCCCAAGAGGACGATGACCTTCGTCGGCCGCGCCTTCGCCGCCGCATACGCCGCCAGCAGGCGTTCGCAGGCGTCCGTGCCCATGGCGCCGTTGTAGAAATCGAAGGACAGGTAGCCGATGGCGCCGGCTTCCTCATAGTGGATCGCCTGTTCCGGCCCGGTCAGTTCGGGTAGCGCGGCCACTTCCGGGAACACGCTGGCCAGCGGCAGCTTGATCCCGCCCGCGAGGCGGCCATGGCCGATCCACACCGCGCCATCGGCGGTGGCGCGCACCACGCCCTCCCCCACCCGACCCAGCAGCGCGCCCGCCTCGCCCCGCGCGGGATGGGCGCTGGCGTTGAACAACTGGCAATCCTGGCCGAACAGGCTGTCACGCACACCGGGGAAGCCATCGCCACTGCGGATTTTCGCGAGTACGCGGGCGGTGCTGTCGCCGGCCCAGTCGATGGCGCGGTCGGCCTGCGTCACCAGGGCATGCATGGGACGCATGGGCACCGCGCGTGGCTTCCAGGTTCCCGCCAGATAGTCCGGCAGGCGCTCGACGGCGGCCCGCACCGCGCGCACCGCCGCCTCGGTGACCTCGTTGCGATAAAGGCTGGACTTCTTCGCCGCCCGCATGGGGAAAGTCTCGCTCGCCCACACCGGCCCGGCATCCATCTCGGCTTCCGCCTGCAGCACGGTGACCCCCCACTCCGCCTCGCCGTTGAGGATCGCCCAGTCCAGCGCCGACGGGCCGCGGTCGCCCTCGCCGCCGGGATGCACGATCAGGCACACATGCCGCCGCCAGAGGACCTCGGGGATCGCGCGGCGCAGATAGGGCGCCAGGATCAGCTGCGGCCGGAACAGCTCCACCGCCTCGACCGTGACGCTGTCGTTGATGTCGAACTCGACCGACACCTGATGCCCGAGGGCGGTGAGTTCGACGTACAGGCGCTGGGTCAGGCTATTGAAGGCGTGGGTGAGGAAGAGGATGCGCATCTCAGCAGATCCTCGGCAGCTGCTCGCCGGAAAGCCAGTCCACCATGCGCCGGCCGCCGAACTTCGTCTTCATCTGGACGAAGGCGTTGGCGTCCTCCACCACCCGGCCGATGATCGCCGCCTCGCGGCCCAGCGGGTGCGCACGCATGGCGGCCAGCAGCGTGTCGGCGTCCTCGGCGGCGCAGATGGCGAGGAGCTTGCCTTCGTTGGCGATGTTGAGCGGATCGAGGCCGAGCAGTTCGCAGGCGGCCTCGACCTCCGGCTTCACCGGAATCGCGGCTTCTTCCAGGTGGAAGCCGACGCCGGACTGGTGGGCGATCTCGTTGACCGTCGCCGCGACGCCGCCGCGGGTCGGGTCGCGCATCAGCCGCAGGGCGGCGCCGGAAGCCAGCATGGCGGCGGCGAGGCCGTTGAGGGCGGCGGTGTCGGACAGGATGGGCGCGTCGAAGGACAGGTTCTCGCGCTGGCTCATGATCGCCACCCCATGGTCGCCGATGCTGCCCGAGACCAGCAGCACGTCGCCCGGCCGCGCCAGATCGCCGGAGAGGCGCACGCCCTCGGGCAGGAAGCCGATGCCGGTGGTGGTGATGAAGACGCCGTCGCCCTTGCCCTGCTCCACCACCTTGGTGTCGCCGGCCACCAGGCTGACCCCGGCCTCCTTCGCCGCCCGCGCCATCGACTCGACGATGCGCGCCAGGTCGGCCAGGGGAAAGCCTTCCTCGAGGATGAAGCCGGCGGTGAGATACAAGGGCGTGGCACCCATCACCGCGACGTCGTTGACCGTGCCGTGCACCGAGAGGCCGCCGATGTCGCCGCCGGGAAAGAACAGCGGCGACACCACATGGCTGTCGGTGGACACCACCAGCCGCCCCGCCGCTTGCGGCAGGCAGGTGCCGTCGTTGCCCTGGGCGAGGAATTCGTTGCCCAGGTGTCTGGCGAACAGGTCGGTGATGAGTTGCACCATCGCCCGGCCGCCGCCGCCGTGGCTCATGTCGACGCGGCCGTGTTTCAGGTCGAGGGGGCGGGTGTAGCCTTTTTTCACTTGTCCGGTCATGGCAGGCGTTCTGGAAGCGTTCTCAAAGTGGGAAGCATGGCGGGCAGTTTGTCCCGCACCACGCTATGGACAACGTCCGGATCGATGGCGAAATAGCCGTGGATCAGGCGGTTGCGCATGCCGATCAGGTTGGCCCAGGGAATCGTGGGCGCCAGATTGCGGATGTCATCGGGCAGATGGGCGGCGGCTTCGCCGATGATCTCGATCTGCCGAACGATGGCCTCGAAAGCCATGGAACCCGGTTGAAAGTCGTTGCGGGACAGGCCGCTCGCAAACTTCAGCGCCGTTTCCGCCGCGCCGATCAATTCATCGAGATACAGGCCGGGATCACGCGACATGGATCGCATCCCGCTCCACATAAGGGCGCACCCGCTCCTTCAAACCTTTCTCGGTCACCAGGTCCACTTCGCATCCCAGGCAATCCTCCAGGTAGTGCAGCAGCCCGAAGTAGCCATCGAAAGTCGCCGGCTGCGCGAACTCCACCAGCACATCCACATCGCTGTCCTCGCGCGCCTCGTCGCGCGCGGTCGAGCCGAACAGGCGCAGGCGCTTGACGCCGAAGCGGCTGACGATCTCCGGGCCGGCCTCGGTGAGGAGGCGCAAGGCTTCATCTCTACGCATGGTCACACTCCTGCTGGAACGCCCGTTAGTGTAGTGCCTGCCGCTCCGGCCGGCTGGCGTCCAGCCAACCCCGCAACAGCCAGGCCAAGGCCCCCAGCATCAGGCACCAGCCGAGGAAAGCGGTGAAGCCGGCGATGCGGGTGTCGGCTTCCAGCACACCCCAGCGGGAAAAGATCTCGGTCCAGTCGTGCTCACCGCCACCGACCAGCGGCAGCGCCTGGCTGCGGGCGTCGGCCATGTAGCGGGCGACGTTGAGCAGGTTCTCGCCCAGCCAGACCAGGCCGAAGGCCAGGCCCACCGCCTCGCCGCGACGCTGGAAGTGGACGGCGACCAGGGCCGGGAACAGCAACTGGAACAGGGTGCCGCCGTAGACCGCGAGGTGGCCGGAGACGAGGCCGACCAGGGGATGCCCCGCCTCGTGGATGACCAGATTGGCGCTGTCCAGGATCGGCACCCAGTCCTCCCCGGACTTCAGGCGGGCGAACACGATCAGCAGCGCGAACGCGGCGACACCGAGGAAACCGGCCAGGGTCACCGGACGAGCAGCGAACTCAGCGGCCATGCCGACTGTAGCGCCGGCGTCCCGCCGGCTTCGTGCTGCTGATCAGATTGAAGAGCAGGCTGGAAGCCTGCGCTACGTTACGTGTGCCGGCCATAGCTGTAGTGCGCCGCGCAGGCGCCCTCGCTCGACACCATGCAGGAACCCATCGGGTTTTCCGGGGTACAGACGGTGCCGAAGATCTTGCAGTCGGTGGGCTGCTTGACCCCGCGCAGGATCGCCCCGCACTCGCAGGCCTTGTTGTCCGGCACCGGCCGGTATTCCAGGTTGAAGCGCCGCTCGGCATCGAACCCGGCGTAAGCCTCGCGGATTTTCAGGGCCGAATACGGCACCTCGCCGAGGCCGCGCCACTCGAAGCTGCGGCGCAGCTCGAACACTTCCGAGACCAGGTTCTGCGCCTTCTCGTTGCCGTCCGGCGTCACCGCGCGGGTGAACTCGTTTTCCACCTCCGCCCGGCCGCTGTTGACCTGGCGCACCAGCATCAGGATGGCCTGCATCACGTCGAGCGGCTCGAAGCCGGCGATGACCACCGGCTTGCGGTATTCCTCGGCGAAGAATGCGTAGGGCCGGCTGCCGATCACCGTGGAGACGTGGGCCGGACCGATGAAGCCGTCCAGCGGCACGGTGCCCAGCTCGCGCACCTCGGGTGATTCCAGGATGTTCATGATCGCCGAGGGGGTGAGCACGTGGCAGCAGAGCACGCTGAAGTTGTTCAGCCCCTCCGCCTCGGCCTGCTTGATCGCCACGGCGGTCGGCGGTGTCGTGGTCTCGAAGCCGATGGCGAAGAACACCACTTGCTTGCCCGGATTGTCGCGGGCGATCTTCAGGGCATCGGTGACCGCGTAGACCATGCGGATGTCCCCGCCCCGCGCCTTGGCCCGCATCAGCGAGAGGCCGCCGGAGGCCGGCACCCGCACGGTGTCGGCATAAGTGCAGAGGATGGCGCCGTCTTCCAGCGCCAGCTTGATCGCCAGGTCGATGCGGCCGATCGGCAGCACGCACACCGGGCAGCCGGGGCCGTGGATCATGCGCACGTTGGCCGGCAGCAGGTCGGGCACACCATAGCGGGAAATGGCGTGGGTGTGGCCGCCGCAGAACTCCATGAAGTGGTAGCGACGGTCCGGGCGCACCTCGGCGGCGATGGCGGACGCCAGACCTTGCGCCACGCTACCGTCGCGGAACTCGTCGACGTACTTCATGCGCCGACGGCCTGTTCCATGAGCCCGGCCTCGGCCATCAGCGCCAGGGTCTTCTCGGCCTCCTCCGGATCGAGCCGGGTCAGCGCATAGCCGACATGAACGATGACGTAGTCACCCACCGCCACGCCTTCCACCAGCGCCAGCGAGACATCCTTGCGCACACCGCCGAGATCGACGATGGCGACATCGTTTTCCTGCACTTCCACCACACGGGCGGGGATGGCGAGACACATGATCGGTTCCTCAGGAAAGATGCTGCATTGCAACCCAAGCCTGGCCCAGGCTCAAGCCCCCATCGTTGGGCGGCGCCTGGCGCGCGGACAGGACGTGGAAACCGCGCTCACCCAGGATACGCGCAAGATCGCGCGACAACAGATGGTTGAGAAAGCAGCCGCCGCCCAGGGCGACCGTGGTCAGACCCTCGCGGACGGCGGCGCGTTCCACCCACTCGGCCAGGGCGTGGGCCAGGGTGGCATGAAACAGGGCGGCGCCGAAGCCGGCATCGCGTTCGTCGGCCAGCCGCGCGAGCAGGGGCAGCAGATCGAGGCGGCCGTCGTCGCGCAGCACATGGCCGCCGGCCAGGGCGTCGACCGGGCCAGCCCGCTCCGCCAGCCCCTCCAGCAACATCGCCGCCTGGCCCTCGTAGGCCATCACCGCGCGGGCGCCGAGCAGGCCCGCCGCCGCGTCGAAACAGCGGCCGAGGCTGCTGCTCGGCGGGCAGTTCAGACCACGGTCCAGCAACTGCGGCAACTGCGCCGCCGCGTGCTGCCCCGGAAAACGCCGGGAAATCTCGTCGCCGCGCCCGAGCTGATGCAGGACCGCCGCCGCCATCCGCCAGGGCTCCTTCGCCGCGCGGTCGCCGCCGGGCAGGGGCAGCGGCGCGAGATGACCGAGGCGAGTGAAACCAGCGCCATCCAGGCGCAGCAGTTCGCCGCCCCAGGCGGCGCCATCACTGCCCAGGCCCACCCCGTCCAGCGCCAGCCCCAGGAGCGGCCCCTCGTGACCGTGCTCCGCCGCCACCGCCGCGAGGTGGGCGTGATGGTGCTGCACCGCGACGGCCGGCCCCCCCCACTGCCCGGCCAGTTCCAGGGCGTGGCGGCTGGCGAAGACATCCGGATGCAGGTCGTGGGCGACCGCCGCCGGCCGGACCTGCAGCAGGTCGAGCAGGTGGTCCGTGACCTCGATCAGCATGGCGCAGGTCGCCGCGTTGTCGAGGCCGCCGATGTGCTGCGAGACAAAAGCCTCGTCGCCGCGCGTGACCGTCACCGTGTTCTTCAGGTAGCCGCCCAACGCCAGCACCGGCGGCCCGGCGCGCGGCAGGCGGATGGCGCGCGGGGTGTAGCCGCGGGCGCGGCGGATGAACTGGAAACCCGGGACCCTCGCGGAATCTTGTCGGTCAGCTTGGCGCGCGGCCGCTTCGACCACGCGCACCACCGAATCATCGCAGCGCGCCACGATCTCCCGGTCATGCCACAGCAGCGCATCGGCGATGCCGGCCAGGCGCTCCCGCGCCTCGTCGTTGCCGGTCACCAGCGGCTCGCCGCCGGGGTTGGCGCTGGTCATCACCAGCAGCAGCGGCTGCGCCTCTTCCATCCAGCCGATTCCGGCCGGGCGGCCGGCGGCCTCGTGAAACAGCAGCCAGTGGATCGGCGTGTAGGGCAGCATCACCCCCAGCCAGGCGAGGCCGGGGGCGATACCCGGCAGCGCGGCGTCGGCGTCGGGCCGCTTGCGCAGCAACACGATGGGCCGCTCCGGAGATTGCAGCAGCTCCACCTCCGCCGCGCCGATTTCCACCAGATCGGCCAGGGAGGCCAGGTTGGCCGCCATCACCGCGAACGGCTTTTCCTCGCGGTTCTTGCGTTCGCGCAGGCGTTGCACCGCTGCCGCGTCGCGGGCATCGCAGGCGAGATGAAAACCGCCCAGGCCCTTGATGGCGACGATCTGGCCGGATTGAAGACTCGCCAGGGCGGTGGCTACGGGATCACCCTCCCCTATAGCGCGGGCGTCCCCGCCTGCCTCATCCCCCCTGTTTGCCTTTGCTTCTCTCCTGGATGCCGGAGATGCAGGCGGGACGCCCGCGCTACATACGGTCTCCACCCACTTCAGCCGCGGCCCGCACACCGGGCATGCCGTCGGCTCGGCGTGGAAGCGCCGGTTCGCCGGATCGCGGTATTCCCGCTCGCAGTCCGGGCACAGCGGGAACGCCGCCATGCTGGTGCGGGCGCGGTCGTAGGGCAGGCCGCGGGTGAGGGTGTAGCGCGGGCCGCAGTGGGTGCAGTTGATGAAGGCATAGCGCCAGCGCCGGTCGGCGGGATCGAACAACTCCGCCAGACAATCCGGACAGGTGGCGGTGTCCGGCCCGATCAGGGTGGAAGCCTGGCCAGCGCCGCTGTCGACGATGCGGAACTCGGTGTATTCACCCGTGCCCGGCGCATCCGTCCAGGTCAGTTCGCGCACCTGGGCGAGCGGCGGCAACTCAAGCGGCAGACGGCGGGTGAAAGCTTCGATCTGTTCGGGCTCGCCTTCCAGCTGCACCTCCACCCCGGCGGCGTCGTTGCGTACCCAGCCGCTCAGTTTCAGTTCCGTGGCCAGATGCCAGACCGTCGGCCGGAAGCCGACCCCCTGGACGATGCCGGAGACGCGCAGCCGGCGTTGCGACATCACTCCTTTTCCGCCAACCGCGCCTCCAGCTCCGCGATCCGCTTCTTCAGCAGGTTGATGTTCTGTTGCCGCGCGGCGATGGCGACGTCGACGCCTTCGGTGAGCCAGGCGAGCCAGCGTTCCATGCCTTCGCCGCTGGTGGCGGAGACTTTCAGCACTTCCAGCTTCGGGTTGATGCGGTGGGCGTATTCGATGCACTGCTCGACGTCGAAGTCGAGGTGCGGCAGCAGGTCGACCTTGTTCAGGATCATCAGGTCGGCGGCGTGGAACATGTCCGGGTATTTCAGCGGCTTGTCCTCGCCCTCGGTCACCGAGAGGATCACCACCTTGTGTGCTTCGCCCAGGTCGAAGGCGGCGGGGCAGACCAGGTTGCCGACGTTCTCGATCATCAGCAGGCCGTCGTCGGGCAGGTTGAGGCGTTCCAGGGCATGGCCGACCATGTGGGCGTCGAGGTGGCAGCCCTTGCCGGTGTTGACCTGGATGGCCGGCGCGCCGGTGGCGCGGATGCGGTCGGCGTCGTTGCTGGTCTGCTGGTCGCCTTCAACCACCGCGACCGGAAAGCGTCCGGCGAGGTCGGCGATGGTCTTCACCAGCAACGTGGTCTTGCCGGACCCCGGGCTGGACACCAAGTTGACGGCGAACAGGCCATGCTCGGCGAAATACTGCCGGTTCTCCGTGGCATAGGCGTTGTTCTTGCCCAGGATGTCCTGCTCGATCTGCACCATGCGCGCCTGGCTCATGCCCGGCGCGTGGGCGTGGGCGGGGCCGAGGCCGTAGTGCAGTTCGCCCTTGTGCTCGTGGTAGTGCGGGGCGCCGGCCTCGTGCAGATGCTCGTGGCCGTGGTCATGCCCGGTGTGGGCGTGGCTGTGCTCGTGCGGGTGCGGGTGGCTGTGCACGGTGCCGTCGGCATGGGTGTGCTCATGCGCGTGCTCGTGCGGATGCGGATGCTCATGGGGGTGCCCATGCTCGTGTTCATGGCCCTCGATCTTCGTTTCGCCCTGGCCGCAGCCGCATACCGTGCACATGATTGATGCTCCTGAATCCATTCAATAAACCGCCTCAGCCAAAGCCGAGGTGCTCATGGCGGGTTTGAGGGGGGAAGCGTCAGGTCGCGATGAAACCGCAACCTGACCTACGTCCCAAAACCCGCCGTACTCATTCGACCAGCAAATCCTTGACCCGCATTTCCGTGCCGCCGGTGGCCTGCACCTGGTAGCTGCCGCATTTCGGGCAGGCGTCGTACAGCGCGGTCACTTCCACCGTCTCGCCGCAGGCCAGGCAGAAACCCTGGCCGGGCAGGCGTTCCAGCTCGACCCGGGCGCCGTCGGCCACACCACCCTTGAACACCACATCCAGACAAAAAGTCAGCGCCTCCGGTTCCACCCCGGAGAGCGCGCCGATCTCCAGGCGTACTTCGCTCACCCGTTTGAAACCCTGCTTGGCGGCGGCGTCCTCGACGATCTGGAGGATGCCTTCGGCCAGGGACATTTCATGCATTTTCGATCTCTATTCCGTAGGCGACACAGGGGTCCAGGGACTGCGCGACCAGCTGCGCCCGGGCTTCCAGCCCATCACCCCGGTCCAGGCCGGACAAGGCCTGGAACAGGGGGCCGGCCGGGTGAAAGTTCCATTCGGTGGGGGCGACGATGCGGTACTCCGCCACCTGGTCGCCTCTGAGTTGCACCACATGCAGCAACAGACCGCGCGAGGTTTCCACCCCGGCCAGGCCGGTATTGTCGCCCAGCGACCAGGCGCGGACCAGCGTGGCGCCAAGTGTCTTGCCGGCACACCCGTTCGAGCCAACAGAGCCGGCAAGGATGTCGGCGCTACGCAAGAAATCCGGCAACGCCGCCAGTTCCAGCAGCCGCGCCAGCAGGCGGGCGCCGGCGCCGCGGCCGCGCCGCGCGATCCAGGCGGCGAGCAGGGGCTGCGCGAAGGTGCGGGCGATAGCGCCGGTCTCGGCGGGTTCGCCTCGCCACAGCGGCTGGCCGCAGAACGCGGGGGTGTCCAGGGCGCGGCGGGTGAAGTCGCGTGCCGTGGCGTCGTCCAGGGCGGGCAATGCCGGCAGCAGGCCGGCCTGGCTGATGCCGATATCGGCACCCTCCCCCAGCGTCGCGAACAGGCGCGCGGTCGGGGTGGCGCCGGCGCGGCGCCAGGCGTCGAAGCCGGCGAGGTCGCGCGCCAGCCAGACCGCGGCCGGCTCGCCCAGCAGGGTGTCGCGCAACAGCGCGTCCAGGGTCGCGGCGAAGCCCGCCGGGTCGGCGGCGGCCTGGCGCAGGCGCAACTGGCTGTCCTGGTCGGCTGGCAGGCCGGCCTGTCGCGGCCAGTCCAACAGCAGCCGCCAGGCGTGTTCCTGGGCCCATTCCAGCGCCACGGCAATCTCACGCGTCCGGGCCGCGCCGGGGTCGGCCGCCTGTCCCGCCGCCGCCGCGCAGGCGGCCTCGCAGGCGACCCGCTGCGCCTTGCCGCAGAGGCTGAAGATCAGGCCGGCGAGCTTCGCGGCCTCGGCCGGCGTCCGCCCGCCCAGGAGCTTCTGCGCCAGTTGCGGCCGCGAGGAGCGGATGGCCACCGCGCCGGGGGCCAGGGTGATGTCGATGCGGCCTTCGAGGTTCATGCGTCAAGTCTACGGCCGTTGCGGTCAGCGCGGCGTCTGAACGCGCTCATCCCTCCCCACCAGCCAGGCGTCAAACATCTCCAGCGGCAATGGCCGGCTGAACAGATAGCCCTGATAGGCGGCGCAACCGAATTGATCGAGCCGCTCCAGTTGCGCCTCCGTCTCGACCCCTTCGGCGATGACATCGAGGCCCAGGGTGTGGCCCATGGTGATGATGGTCTGGACGATGGCGGCGTCGTTGGGGTCGGTGGCCAGGTCGAAGACGAAGGAGCGATCGATTTTCAATTGGTCGAGCGGCAATCGCTTGAGGTAGGAGAGCGAGGAATAGCCGGTGCCGAAGTCGTCCAGGGAGAACCCCACGCCCAGGGTTTTGAGGGCCTGCATCCGGGCGATGGTCTCGGCGACGTTGTCGATCACCAGGCTTTCGGTCAGTTCGATCTTCAAACGGCTGGGGTCGGCGCCACTCGTGGCCAGCGCCTCCCGCACTTCGTCGACGAAACCCGCCTGGTGGAACTGGCGGGCGCTGACGTTGATCGCCAGGCGCAGGTCGCGGGTGGTGGCACCCGCGGACCAGGCCTTGATCCGGGCGCAGGCGGTTTCGATCACCCATCGGCCGATGGGCAGGATGAGGCCGGTTTCCTCCGCCAGGGGGATGAAGCTGTCCGGCGCCACCAGGCCGCGCCGCGGATGCTGCCAGCGCAACAGCGCTTCGGCGCCAATGACCCGCCGCTTGCTGTCGAACTGCGGCTGGTAATAAAGCAGCAACTGCCCGAGGGGCACGGCCTGACGCAAATCAGCCTCCAGCGCGCTGTATTCGTCGATCGCGGATTGCATGGCCGGGTCGAAGAAGCGCAGGCAATTGCGCCCCTGGGCCTTGGCCTGGTAGAGCGCCAGATCGGCCTGTTTCAGCAGCGTATCCACCGGCTCGTCATGGTTTTGGAAGAGGGTGACGCCGACGCTGGCGGTGCAATGGAATTCGCGGCCGTCCAGATCGTAGGGCCGGGCCAGGGCCTCGCGCACCTTCTCGCCCACCAGCCGGGCCTGGGCGGCGGCTTCCTTGGTGTCCGCGCTCAGGTCTTCCAGCACCACCACGAACTCGTCACCCCCCAGGCGCGAGATGGTGTCGCCGAGGCGGGAAATGGTGTCGCCCTCGCGCACACCGCAGTGCAGACGCTTCGCCACCTCGGCCAGCAGCAGGTCACCGACGGCGTGACCACGGGTGTCGTTGAGATTCTTGAAGTGATCCAGGTCGAGAAACAACACCGCGCCATGACAGCCACTGCGCGCGCTGCCGGCCAGCGCCTGGCCGAGACGGTCGAGCAGCAGGCGGCGATTGGGCAGATGCGTGAGCGGATCGTAATAGGCCAGGCGGTGAATCTCGGCCTGGGCTTCCTTGTTCTGGGTGATTTCGGAAAACGTGCCGACGTAATGGGTGGTGTCGCCTTCCGGTGAGTACACCGCGGAGATGGTCAGCCACTCGGCGTAGATCTTGCCGTTCTTGCGCTTGTTCCACATTTCGCCCTGCCAGTAGCCGTCCTTGCGCAAGGCTTGCCACATCAGGTCATAAAAAGACCTGTCGTGGCGCCCGGAACGCAGCAGGGCCGGGGTCTGGCCGACGGCCTCCTCGGCGCGGTAGCCGGTGAGACGGGTGAAGGCATGATTGACCCGGACGATGACGCCGTGGGCATCGGTCACCATGATGCCTTCCTGCGACTCGAAGGCGATGGCGGCAATGCGCAGCTCCTCCTCGGCCAGGCGGCGTGCGCTGACATCGCTGAGGGTGATGCGCACCAGCGGCGCCTCGCCATCGAGATGCAGGCAGTCAAGACGGGCGTGGAAGCGCACACCGTCACCGCGCAACATGGCCAACTCACAGCTCTGCCGGTCACCCGGCCGCGCGACCCGCATGAACTGGCGCTGCCAGCGGTCCTGGTCTTCCGCCGCGATGAAGCGGACGAAACGGCGTAGCAGAAGTTGTTTGCGCGCCTCGCCCAACAAGGCCGCGCCAGTGAGGTTGATCTGTTCGATCAGGCCGGTATGCGTGAGGGTGAGGTAGCCGACCGGCGCGAAATCGTAGAGGTCGACATAACGGTCGCGCGATGCCTCCAGCTCGAGCTGCACCTGGCGCAGCGTCTCGTTCTGCATCTGCAGTTCGATCTGGTGCACCTGGAGTTCGAGCAGGAGTTCCTCGGCAGGCCGGTTCGCTGCCGCAACCGGCATATTGGCACGCCGCGCTTCCGCCACCTCGCGCAGTGAGGGGGACGAGGTATCAGGCTTACGCATGACCGGGCATGCCACTCGGGGTTGACAGCCATTTCAACAGCACCGCGAACAGCTGCGCGGGGTCCACCGGCTTGCCGATGAAGTCGTTCATGCCTGCCACCAGGCATTTCTCGCGGTCCTCGGCGAAGGCGTTGGCGGTCATCGCCACGATCGGCAGCGCCTGCCGCCCGGGGAGGGCGCGGATCGCGCGGGTGGCGGCAAGGCCATCCATTTCCGGCATCTGGATATCCATCAGGATCATGGCGTAGTCGTTCTCTCGCGCCATGCGCAACGCGGCGGCACCGTCGTCGGCGAGATCGATCCTGAGACCGGTGTATTCAAGCAGCGCCAGCGTGACCTCCTGGTTGATCGGCTCGTCTTCCGCCAGCAGGATGCGCTTGCCGCCATGATCGCGGCGCAGGCTTGCCTCGGCATCCTCCTGCAAGGGCGGTGCCTCGACCGCTGCCACGCCCCCCCTGCCCAGCCGCGCCGTCAGCCAGAACCGGCTCCCTGCGCCGGGCGTGCTGTCTACCCCGACCTCACCGCCCATCATCTCGGCGATCCGTTTGGTGATGGCCAGGCCCAGGCCGGTACCGCCGTACTTGCGGGTGGTCGAGTTGTCCATCTGCTCGAACGGTGTGAACAGCCTGGTCATCTGCTCGGCGCTCATGCCGATGCCGGTATCCCTGACCTCGAAACGCAGCAGATAGCCGGCCTCCGTCTCCTCCAGGACCTGCCCCGCGAGGGTGATGTCGCCCTGCTGGGTGAACTTGAGGGCGTTGCCCAGGTAATTGACCAGCGCCTGCGACAGGCGGTTGGCATCGCCGCGCAAAGCCCGTGGCATGCCGGCGGTCTTGACGTGGAGAGCCAATCCCTTGGCCGCCACCGCCTCGCCGACCACCGCCATGATGCCGTGCAACATGTCCGCCAAGGTGAAGTCGCCATGCTCGAGCACCATCTTGCCGGCTTCGATCTTGGACAGGTCGAGGATGTCGTTGATGATGCCGAGCAGGTGCTTGCCGGAGGCGGCGATCAGGTCGAGCCGTTCCGCCTGCGCCGGGGTGACGCCGTCACGCCGCAGCAGGTGCGCCATGCCAAGGATGCCGTTCATGGGCGTGCGGATCTCGTGGCTCATGTTGGCCAGGAAGCTGCTCTTGGCGCGGTTGGCGGCCTCGGCGGCTTCCTTGGCATGTTCCAGTTCCCGCGTCCGGCTGGCGACCAGTTCCTCCAGATGGTGACGGTGGCGGTCCAGTTCCGCGTCCGTGCGCTTCTTCTCGCCGATGTCGCGCGAGGAGTTGAACACCAGCGGGCGGCCATCGAGCAGCAGCGGAAAACCGCTGACCTCGACCTCGATCAAGCTGCCATCCTTGCGCCGATGGCGGGTCTCGAACTGGCTGCGCACCGGTCTCTCGAACTGGCGTCTGAAAACACGCTCGCGCTCGGCCGGGGCGAAGCCCGCGTCCCACTGGTCAAGGGACATGCCCAGCATTTCCTCGCGGGTGTAGCCCAGCATGGCGCAGAAGGCATCGCTGGCTTCGACGAGGGTGCCGTCGGCGTCGACGATATGGATGCCGTCGCTGGCATTGCGCAACAGTGCCCGGTTCTTTTCGCTCTCCCGCAGCAGGGCGGCCTCGGCCATCTTGCGCGCGGTGATGTCGCTGTTGCGGCCATGCCGCCCGAGCGGCAGGCCCAGGTCGTCGAACATCGGGTGGCAATGATGGCTGATCCAGCGCAGCCCGCCGTCGCGATGCAGGATGCGCAGCTCCAGTTCCCCGGCGTCCGCGGCATGACCGAGATGCGCCCGATAGCGCGCGCGGTCGTCCGGGTGGATCAGGCGCGCCATCAGGTCGGGATCGGCGAGAAAGGCCTCCGGCGCGTGGCCGCACAGCGTCTCGCAGGCGGGGGAGACATAGCGAAAGCCGCCATCCTCCCCCTGCCAGAAAATCCAGTCGACGGCGTTGTCCGCAAGCAGGCGGTATCTGGATTCCGACTCCAGCAAGGCCTGTTGCATCCGCGCCTGTTCGCGGATGTCGGCGATGGCCACCCGCAGCGTCGGCTGTTCGTCGTCACGCGCCACGCGCAGGCAATCGAGACGAACCCGGATGCGCTCACCGTCGGCACGCAGCAGCGTCAACTCGCCGTTGTGGCTGATTTCTCCGGCCATCGCGGCGATGAACAGATGCTGCCAGCGCTCGCGGTCTTCCTCGACCACATAGGGGGCGAAGCGGCGCCGCGCCACCCTGCCGCGTTCCACACCGAGGAGGGTGGCGCCAGTCAGGTTGATGCTGTCGATCAGCCCCTCGCGGGTGAGGCTGAGATAGGCCAGCGGCGCAAAATCGTAGAGGTCGACGTAGCGGTCGCGTGACGCCTCCAATTCGGACTGGGCCTGGCGCAACGCTTCGTTCTGCATCTGCAGCTCGATCTGGTGCACCCGCAGCTCATGCAGGAGCGCCTCGCTGGTGAGCCCGCTGTCCGTCGGCGGCGAGCGGGCGAGCCGTTCCTCCGCCTCCTGGCGCAGGCGGTGCGGCTCTGGTTCCTCTGAAGGAGCTTGCATGCGTATCCTTTTCCTGAACGAAAGCGAGACCCACCGCCATGTCAGCAGGCAGACGAACCCCGGTCGGCGCATGGACAGGCCCCGCCCGTATGACGGTTAGCGGCGGCCCGGCAATTAACTTGAGCTGCCTAGGGTTCTCCCGGGGACATCCTAACGCCATTGATGCCCATAGGGACAATCCACCGCTCAGCGTGCATCCTCCATCGCCAGCAGAATCAGCGGCGATGTGCCGCCGCGGTCGGCGAGACGGCGGGCGTTGAGCAACAGGGTGCAGCGGCCGACGCCGGGGAAGTCCTGCTCCACCTTGTAGTCCTCGAAACTCTGGTCACGCGGCAGGAGGGTCTCCAGCAATTCGCGCAACTCCGGGATGTCCCACTCCTGCTGGCCCAGGGCATACAAGGGCTGGCCGAGGGTGATGGCGGCGGTGGTCTTGAAGCGTCGATAGAAGGCGCGGCTGGCGGTGACCACGCGCAGTTCGCCATCCAGCACCACCAGCGGTTCCCGCACGGTGTCGACGATGGCTTCCGCCATGCGCCGCGCCGCGGCCACGGCTTCATCGGCGGCGACCCGCTGGCTGATGTCGGTAAAGGTGAGCACGACACCGTCGATGACATTGTCGAGCGTGCGATAGGGCTGGATGCGCGCCAGGTAGGTGGCGCCGGAAACGTTCCTCACCTCGCGCTCGCGCGGCACCAGGGATTCGAGCACCGTTTTCGCCTCGGCCAGCAGGTCTTCATCGACGAGATCGGACTTGATGTCGGCGAGCGGCCGCCCGACGTCGGTGGCCACCAGGCGATAGATCGCGGCGGCGTCGCGGGTGTAGCGGCGAATATGCAGGTACGGATCGAGAAAGACGGTGCCGACATGGATGTTGTCGAGCAGGTTCTTCATGTCGTTCTGCATGCCGGCCAGCTGCTCGATCTTGGCCTGCAATTCCGAGTTCACCGTAATCAATTCCTCGTTCACCGATTGCAACTCCTCCTTGGAGGTCTCCAGTTCCTCGTTGGTGGATTGCAGCTCCTCGTTGGTGGATTGCAGCTCCTCGTTGGTCGACTTGAGCTCCTCGTTGGAGGCCTGCTGTTCCTCGATGGTGGCCTGCAGGTTTTCCTTGTTGTAGGCGAGCTCCCGTTCCAGTTCCTCGATCCGTCGCGCGGCGCCCGCCGCCGGTTTGCCGCCCTTGCCGGTGGCCGCCTTGCCGGGCGCTCGCGGCAGATCCTGGAAGCTGACCAGCATCAGGCCGGCCCCGGCCTCCGGGTCGGGCAGCGGCCGCACGCTGAGGCTGACCGGCTGGACATCGCCATCGGTCCTGACCAGCACTTCGCGGTTGAGGATCGGCTTGGCCTCGGCGCCATGCAGGGCCGTGCGCAATTCAAGCTGCAGGCCCTCGCGCGCCATGTCGATCAGGTTGAGGCTGGCCTCGCCGGGGGCCGGGCGCAGGTATTTGCCGGTCTCGCCATGCACGTAGAGGATGTTGCCCTTGAGGTCGGTCACCACCGAAGCGGGCGCGAAGGACTGCAGCAACACGCGGCGGGTGAGCTCGGCGAAATTGGTCTCCCGCGACTTCTTCACCACTTCCTCCGCGGGCTTGCCGCCGCCCTCCGCCGACCAGGAGAGGCTGGACGCCATCACCGAGCGGGTGGAGGCAATGCTGTGGACGGCGCGATAGAGCTTCCACTTGCGGCTGAGCGCGGTGAACAGATCGGGGTGGCCGCCAATGCTCTCGGAAGGCGACAGGAACAGGACTCCGCCGGGTTTCAGGGCGTAATGGAAGGTGGGCAACAGCCGGTTCTGCAATTCCGGCTCCAGATAGATCATCAGGTTGCGGCAGCAGAGCAGGTCGAGCTTGGTGAAGGGCGGGTCCTTGATGACGTTCTGGACGGCGAACACCACCATCTCGCGAATCTCCTTCTTCACCCGGTAGCCCTCGTCCTCCTTGAGGAAATAGCGGCGCAGCCGTTCCGGCGATACGTCGGCAGCGATATTCGGCGGATAGTGGCCGGCACGGGCGAGCGCGATGGCATCTTCATCGAGGTCCGTGGCGTAGATCTGCACCTTGAATTCGTGATGCCGTGTCTCCCACGCTTCATCCAGATATTCGCGCAACAGGATGGCGAGGGAATAGGCCTCCTCGCCACTGGCACAGCCGGCCACCCAGGCGCGGAAGACATAGCCCTCCGGCTTGTCGGCGAGCAGGGGCGCCAGGATGTCCTGCTTGAGGGTGACGAAGGCTTCCGGGTCACGGAAGAAGCTGGTGACGTTGATCAACAACTCCTTGAACAAGGTCTGCAACTCGGCCGCGTGCTCCTTGAGATAGCGGGCATAGGTGTCGTAATCGCCGATGTCGTGCTGCGCCATGCGCCGCTCGATGCGGCGGCTGATGGTGCTTTTCTTGTACAGCGAGAAGTCATTGCCGGTGCCGGCGCGCAACTGCATCAGGATGCGACTGATGCCGGCGGCGGGCGCACGCCCGGTTGTCAAATCGGCGGCCGCCGACTGCAGCCTGCCCGGCAGGGTGATCAGTTGCGCCAGAGCGGCCGGCATGGCGTCCGGCGCCAGCACCCGGGTGGCGTAGCCCGCATGGATGGCACTGGTCGGCATGCCATCGTAGCGGGCCGTGGCCGGGTCCTGCACCAGGGCGATGCCGCCGCCACCGAGGATGGCGCGCAGGCCCAGGGTGCCGTCGGTGCCGTTGCCGGACAGGATGATGCCGATGGCGCGCTCGCCCTGGTCCTCGGCCAGCGAGCGTAGGAAGGCATCGATCGGCATGCGCTGTCCGCGCGGCACTTCCGGCACGGAAAGCTGCAGCACGCCATGGAAGATCGCCAGGTCGCGGTTGGGTGGCAGGACATGGACATGGTTGGGCATCGCCCGGGTCTGCTCGCCGATCTCGACCACCGGCATCGCGGTGCAGCGTTGCAGGATCTCCCCGAGCAGGCTGACGTGATCCGGGTCCAGGTGGGAGACCAGGACGAAGGCCATGCCGCTCTCCGGCGGCACCTTGCGGAAGAACGCCTCGAATGCTTCCAGGCCGCCGGCGGAGGCGCCAAGGGCCACGATGGGAAAGGCATCGGCGGGTTTGGCTTGGGTAGGCATGGGCAACTCCGGAGTAGTGGCCTCGAATGCTACGGGAATTTCCCTGCCATCACGCGCCGATGCGGCGCCGGCTTACTTGACCAGGGTCACCGGCACATGCACCAGATGCAGCACCTTGGTCGAGGTCGAACCCAGCAGCAGGCCCTGCAGCGAGCCCATGCCGCGGCTGCCCATCACGATCTGGTTGCAGCCGCACTCTTCCACGAAGCGGGCGATGGTTTCCGCCACTTCGCCGACGGCATGGTGCGCCTGATAGGCGATGCCCGCCGCGTCGAGGATGCCGCGCGCGGACTGGGTGGCTGCATCCGAGAGCGAGCGCTGCATGGCCTCGATCTCCGACTCGCGCAGGAAGCGCTTCACCTCCCAGGCTTCCACGGTCGTCTGCACATTGAGCAGATTGACCTGCACTTCGCCCACCTGGCTGGAAAGTTCGACGACGTGGCGCACCGCCCGCTCGGAGCTGGCGGAACCGTCGACGGGAATCAGGATTTTGTACATGGTGAAAACCTTTTTTCAGGGAAGCGTTTGGAGGCCTTGCGGAGGTCCTTTGTGCAACGCAATATAAGCGTACATCAACATCCGGTTACAGACTATTCCATGCCCATCCTCGCGCGTCACGCCCTTCTGGCGCTCTGTGCCCTGCTCGCCCCCTCCCTGGCACTGGCCGCCGACGGCCCGGTCGTGCTGGGCATCCCGGTGGCGTTCATCCTGTTCGCGCTGACCCTGCTCGGCGTCGCGCTGTTCCACCATCACACCCTGGCGGTGGCGCTCACCGGGCTGGCCACGATCACGCTGTACAAACTGGGTTTCACCGATTTCCACGGCATTCCCGGCCTGCCTGGGCTCGGCGCCCACCTGCTGCACGAATGGGTGACTCTGGCCAACCTGCTCGGCCTGCTGCTCGGTTTCTCCATCCTGGCCCGCCACTTCGAGGACAGCCGCATTCCGGAAGTCCTGCCGCGCTACCTGCCGGACGACTGGAAGGGCGGCTTCGTGTTGCTGGTGATGGTGTTCGTGCTCTCGTCCTTCCTCGACAACATCGCCGCGGCGCTGATCGGCGGCACCGTGGCGGCCGGGGTGTTCCACCGCCGCGTCCACATCGGCTATCTGGCGGCCATCGTCGCTGCCTCCAACGCTGGCGGTTCCGGCTCGGTGGTGGGCGATACCACCACCACCATGATGTGGATCGACGGGGTGGCGCCGCTGGACGTGATCCACGCCTATACCGCCGCCGTGCCCGCCCTGCTGATCTTCGGCGTCATCGCCGCGAAGCAGCAACACGCCTACGCGCCGATCCAGAAGGACGCGACCCTGCACAATGACGGCGTCGACTGGGCCTATGTGCTGATCGTGCTGGCCATCCTGGCGGGCGCGATGACCACCAACATCGTGGTCAACACCCATTTCCCGGAATGGTCCGATGCCTTCCCCTTCCTCGGAGTGGCGGTCTGGCTGGTGGTGCTGGCGCTGGCGCCGGTGCGCAAGCCGGTGTGGAGCCTGCTGCCGGACGCCGCCAAGGGCAGCATGTTCCTGCTCTCCCTGGTGGTCTGCGCGTCGATGATGCCGGTGGAGACACTGCCGGCGGCCTCCTGGGAAACCGCCTTCGGCCTCGGTTTCGTGTCTGCCGTGTTCGACAACATCCCGCTCACCGCCCTGGCGCTGACCCAGGGTGGCTACGACTGGGGGGTCCTTGCCTACGCGGTCGGCTTCGGTGGTTCCATGGTGTGGTTCGGTTCCTCCGCCGGCGTCGCCCTCTCCAACCTGTTCCCGGAAGCCCGTTCGGTGGCCGCCTGGATCAAGGGGGGCTGGCATGTGACGCTGGCCTACATGCTTGGTTTCATGATCATGATCGGCGTCGTCGGCTGGCACCCGCACACGCCGCACAAGGAAGTGCCGGCGGTGACCCAGGCACACCCGTAAGCCTGCGTCGCGCGAGCGGGTCTCCTAGCCGCCCAGCAATTCCCGCAGATGGCACTGCGCGTCGAAGCCCTTGCCGCGGCGGAGGCGGCGCTTGTAGGCGCCGTCCGGCTGCATGTCCCAGGCGCGCAAGTTGTCCCTCAGGCAAGGCTTGAGTCCTTCGTTGATGACGCGCTTCTTCAGCTTAGGGTCGAGCAGCGGGAACCCGGTCTCGATGCGGCGGAAGAAATTGCGATCCATCCAGTCGGCGCTGGCCAGCCAGACATCTTCCTGGCCGCCGTTCCAGAAGTAGAAGATGCGGTGATGTTCCAGGAAACGGCCGATGATGGAACGCACCCGGATGTTTTCCGAGAGGCCGGGAATACCGGGTTTGAGGGCGCAGACCCCGCGCACGATGAGATCCACCTTGACTCCGGCCTGGCTGGCTTCATAGAGCGCGTGGATGACCTTGGCTTCGAGCAGGGAGTTCATCTTGGCGATGACATGGGCTTTCTCGCCCGCCTTCGCCCGTTCGGTTTCGTTGCGGATCGCCTGCATCATGCGCGGGTGCAGGGTGAAGGGTGATTGCAGCAGGTGCTGGTGCTCATGGGCGCGGCCCAGGCCGGTCAGCTGCATGAACACGTCGTTGACGTCCTGGCACAGTTCGGGATGGCAGGTCATCAGGCCGAAATCGGTGTAGAGCCTGGCGGTGCGCGGGTGGTAGTTGCCGGTCCCCAGGTGCGCATAGCGTTTCAGCTTGCCGTTTTCACGACGCACCACCAGCGCCAGCTTGGCGTGGGTCTTGTAGCCGACGACGCCATAGACCACATGGGCGCCGGCCTTTTCCAGCTGTTCCGCCCAGTTGATGTTGGCTTCCTCGTCGAATCGCGCCATCAGTTCCACCACGGCGGTGACTTCCTTGCCGCGCTGCGCGGCGAGGATCAGCTGGCGCATCAGTTCCGAGTCGTTGCCGGTGCGGTAGACGGTCTGGCGGATGGCCAGCACGTTGGGATCGGCCGCCGCCTCGCGGATGAAGTCGATCACCGGCTGGAAGGATTGATAGGGATGATGCAGCAGGATGTCGCCGGCGGCGATGGCCTGGAAGATGCTCGGGTATTTCGCGAGCGGTGCCGGCAGCCCGGGCGTGAAGGGAGGGAATTTCAGATCGGGCCGATCCACCTGGTCCGGCACGCTCATCAGGCGTACCAGGTTGACCGGGCCATGGACCTGATAAAGGTCATCCGGCCCGAGCTCGAACTGGTTGAGCAGGAACCGGCTCATTTCCTCGGAACAGTTGTCGGCCACTTCCAGGCGCACGGCGTCACCGTAATGGCGGTGCGGCAGTTCGCCCTGGAGTTGTTCGCGCAGGTTCTTGTTTTCCTCGTCGTCGACGAAC
The DNA here is from genome assembly GCA_964393825.1 of uncultured Thiobacillus sp. Classification (GTDB taxonomy): domain Bacteria; phylum Pseudomonadota; class Gammaproteobacteria; order Burkholderiales; family Thiobacillaceae; genus PFJX01. The sequence goes on from CAYMUY010000020.1 coordinate 22,674, forward strand.
AGGTCGGAATTGCGGGTGACCCGGAACTGGTAACAGCCACGCACCTCCATGCCGGAGAACAACTCGCCGACGTGGGCATGCAGGATGGAGGAAAGGAACACCAGGCCAAACTCGCAGCCGGCGATGGCGCTGGGCAACTGGATCACCCGCGGCAGGGAACGCGGCGCCTGCACCACGGCGCGGCCGGAATTGCGGCCGAAGGCGTCCTTGCCGGCCAGCTCCACCGCGAAGTGCAGGCTCTTGTTCAGCACATTCGGGAAGGGATGCGCGGGATCGAGCCCGATGGGAGTCAACACCGGCATCAACTGATTGAAGAAGTATTCGCGGATCCAGTCCGCCTGCTCCTCGCTCCAGTGGGTGCGGCGCAGGAAACGGATGTCCTCGTTGCCCAGTGCCGGGATCACTTCGTTGTTGAACAGGTCGTACTGGCGATTCACCAGCTCATGGGCGACCTGCGCCACCGCCTTGAACACGCGGCGGGCGGTGAGGCCATCCGGCCCGGTCATGTGTGGATTGAGGCGAATCTGCTCCTTCAGCCCGGCCACCCGGATCTCGAAGAACTCGTCCATGTTGCTGGCGAAGATGCACAGGAAGCGCAGTCTCTCCAGCAGGGGGGTGTCCGGATCTTCCGCCTGCGCGAGCACGCGCCGGTTGAATTCCAGCAAACCCAGTTCACGGTTGATCAGGAAATTGGCGGTCGACTGAGAGCTCATGGGGCCTCTGTAACATTGAGAAACGCGGGCGATGCTACCCTCAAGATGTGTCGCCATCTATCGTGCCCATCACATGGAAATCGAACTCAAGCTCGTGCTCGATCCCGCCGCCGTCGCCCGCTTCCGGCGGCATCCCTTGCTGGCGGGCGGCAAGCCTGAGCGACGCAAGTTGCACAGCATCTATTTCGATAGCGCCGATTTCGCGCTCACCGGCCGCAAGATCGCCTTGCGCCTGCGCCGGGTCGGCTACCACTGGGTGCAGACGCTCAAGGCTGCCGCACCGGCGGTGGGCGCCCTGAGCGCGCGGCCGGAATGGGAGGCGCAGGTGATGGGCAACACCCCCGACCTGGCGGTGCTGCCGAAGGACGCCCGGGCGCTGCTCGCAGGCGTCCCGCCCCTGCTGCCGGTATTCGTCACCGACGTGCAGCGCACCACCTGGCAGGTGCAGGTCGGCGACTCGGACATGGAAATCGCGCTGGATCAGGGCGAGATCCGTTCCGGGAAACACGCGATGCCGGTGTCCGAGGTCGAACTGGAATTGAAGGCCGGCGCGCCGGACGGCCTCTTCACCGCCGCCCTGGCCCTGCTGGAATGGGTGCCGCTGCGCATCGACTCGCGCAGCAAGGCAGCCCGCGGGTACCAGCTGGCCGGAGCCGTGGTCCCGTCGCCCTGCAAGGCAAAATGGCCAAAGCTGAAGCGGGCGGCAGCGGCGGACACAAGCTGGGTCGCCCTGGCCGAGGCGGCGCTGGGGCAACTGGTCGACAACCTGCCAGGCTTTCTCGAACAGGCCGAGGAGACCGAATACCTGCATCAAACCCGCGTCGCCCTGCGCCGCCTGCTGAGCCTGGCACCGCTGCGGCCCCGAACCGACCAGGACTGGCCGGCGCTGTTGCGAGAACAGATGACGGTGTTGAATCCGGCGCGGGACTGGGACGTGTTCCTCGCGGAAACCCTGCCGCGACTGGCGTTGCCGCATGATCCGGCGTTCCTCGCGGGGGTGGCGGCGCAGGCCACAGCGGCACGGCAGGTGGCACAAGCCGCTCTCGAATCGGCCGCCTTCACGCGCGCCGTGCTGCGGCTCGGCCAGAGCCTGCTGCATGCCAGCGCCGACGGGCCGAACAGCGGCGACTGGGCCGCACGGGTTTTGCAACGGCGCTGGCAAACCGTGCGCCGCCGCGGCGCGGCGCTGAGCGGTGGCGATGCCGCCGCCCGCCATCGCCTGCGCATCGCGGTAAAGAAGCTGCGCTACGCCACCGATGCCCTGGCCAGCCTCTACGGCAAACACGCCGCGAAGACGATGACGGCGCTGGAAGCGGTGCAGAACGACCTCGGCGCACTCAACGACCTGACCGTGGCGGCGCGTCTCATGAATGGCCTTATCACGGCCCACCCGGAAGCCGCTTTCAGCGCCGGCCAGGTGGTTGGCCAATTGCGCTGCGAAACCCGTGGCCACGCCGGCCCGGACCAGCGGCTCGTGCGTGACCTGGCTGCGATCAGGCCGTTCTGGAAGTGAGCCTGGGGCGGCACACGGATGCGGCACCGGCAGCCGGTCATCCCCGGCAACCGGGTCACGTGGCAAACAGGCGGTCACACAAGGCGTGCCGGCCGCATTCCCGGGTAAAATCGGCTTCCCTTTTTGCCCTGCCAGATAATCGCCATGCACAGCCTCTTCGACTCCCGCCAGACTTTCGCCACCGGCAACGGTAAGACCGCTTCCTACTACTCGCTGCCGCAACTGGAAAAGGCCGGCATCGGCGCCATCTCCCGCCTGCCGGTATCGATTCGCGTCGTGCTGGAATCGGTGCTGCGCAATTTCGACGGGCTCAAGATCACCGAGCAGCATGTGCGCGAACTGGCCAACTGGCAGCCGAATGCCAGCCGCAGCGAGGAAATCCCCTTCGTCGTCGCCCGCATCCTGTTGCAGGACTTCACCGGCGTGCCGCTGCTGGCCGACCTCGCCGCCATGCGTTCCGCCGCCGAGCGTGAGGGCAAGGATGCGAGCCGGGTGGAACCGCTGGCGCCGGTGGAAATGGTGGTCGACCACTCGGTGCAGGTCGACGTGTTCGGCCGCGCCGACGCACTCGACCAGAACATGAAGATCGAGTTCGAACGCAACAAGGAGCGCTACCAGTTCCTCAAGTGGGGCATGCAGGCCTTCGAGACCTTCAAGGTGGTGCCGCCGGGTGTGGGCATCGTCCATCAGGTCAACCTGGAATACCTGGCGCGCGGCGTCATGGAGAAGGATGGCGTGTATTACCCCGACACCCTGGTCGGCACCGACTCCCACACCACCATGATCAACGGCCTCGGCGTGGTCGCCTGGGGCGTCGGCGGCATCGAGGCGGAAGCCGGCATGCTGGGCCAGCCGGTGTACTTCCTTACCCCCGACGTGGTGGGCGTGCAATTGACCGGCACCGCCGCGCCGGGCGTGACCGCCACCGACATCGTCCTGACCATCACGGAAATGCTGCGGCGCGCCAAGGTGGTGGGCAAGTTCGTGGAATTCTTCGGCGAGGGCGCCGAGGCGCTGCCGGTGACCGACCGCGCGACCATCGCCAACATGGCGCCGGAATACGGCGCCACCATGGGTTTCTTCCCGGTCGACGAGGCCACCTGCCAGTACTACCTGGCCACCGGACGCGACGCCGCCCAGGTCGACGCGCTGCGTAACTACTTCAAGGCGCAAAACCTGTTCGGTATCCCCCAGCTCGGCGACATTGAATACAGCCAGACCCTGGAACTCGATCTGGGCGGCGTGAAGCCTTCCGTCGCCGGGCCGAAGCGGCCGCAGGACCGGATCAACCTCTACGCCCTCAAGGAAAGCTTCGAGACCCTGTTCTCGTTGCCCAAGGATCAGGGTGGTTATGGCAAGACGGATGCCGATCTGCCGGTGAAGTACACCCTGACGGATGGCAAGACCCAGCTGGGCCACGGTGATGTGGTCATCGCCGCGATCACTTCCTGTACCAACACCTCCAACCCCGGCGTCATGCTGGCCGCCGGCCTGCTGGCGAAAAAAGCGGTGGAAAAAGGCATGGCCATGCCCAGCCATGTGAAGACTTCGATGGGCCCCGGCTCACGCGCGGTGAGTGAGTACCTGAAAGCCGCCGGCCTGCTGGACTACCTGGATAAGCTCGGCTTCGGCGTGGTCGGCTACGGCTGCACCACCTGCATCGGCAACTCCGGCCCGCTGCCGGAACAGGTGGAAAAAGCCATCCTGGAACATGACCTGGTGGCCTGTTCGGTGCTCTCCGGCAACCGCAACTTCGAGGCGCGCGTGCACCAGAACGTGAAAGCCAACTTTCTGATGAGCCCGCCGCTGGTGGTGGCCTTCGCCCTGGCCGGCCGCGTCGATCTCGACATGGCGACGCAGCCCATCGGTGAGGGCCGCGACGGCCCGGTCTATCTGAAGGACATCTGGCCCAGCCACGAGGAAGTCGCCGCCCTTCTGCAACACGCGGCCGACCCCGGCGCCTATCGCATCTACAAGGATGTCGGCGCCGACAACCCGTTGTGGGACGCCGTGCCCGCGCCGACCGGCCAGACCTACACCTGGGACGAGGCTTCCACCTACATCCAGGAGCCGCCGTTCTTCCAGAACACCACGAAACCCGACCCGGTGATCCGCGGCGCCCGCGCCCTGGCGATCTTCGGCGACTCGGTGACCACCGACCACATCAGCCCGGCCGGCGGCATCAAGGCCGCCGGCCCCGCCGGCAAGTATCTGGTCGCGCACGGTGTCGAGCAGAAGAACTTCAACAGCTTCGGCGCCCGTCGCGGCAACCATGAAGTGATGATGCGCGGCACCTTCGCCAACGTGCGCATCAAGAACCTGATGATTCCCGGCTCGGAAGGCGGCGTGACCTTGCACTTTGGCAAAAACGGCGGCGAGCAGACTTCGATCTACGACGCCGCCATGGCCTACCAGGCCGAGGGCACCCCGCTGGTGATCCTGGCCGGCGAGGAATACGGCACCGGCTCCAGCCGCGACTGGGCCGCCAAGGGCACCCAGTTGCTCGGCGTGAAAGCGGTCGTCGCCAAGTCCTTCGAGCGCATCCATCGCGCCAACCTGGCTGGCATGGGCGTGTTGCCGATCCAGTTCAAGGATGGCCAGGGCGCCGCCGACTTCAACCTGGATGGCAGTGAAACCTACGACCTCGTCGGCCTGGAAAACGGCATCACCCCGCAACAGGACGTCACCCTGGTGATCAAGCGCGTGGACGGCTCCAGCCAGAACGTCTCGGTGAAGCTGCGTTTGGATACCCCGATCGAGATCGAGTACTTCCAGGCCGGCGGCATCCTGCCCTATGTGTTGAAGCAGTTGCTGGGCTGAGCGGGCTCGCCCAGAAGTAAAAAAGCCGGCGCAAGCCGGCTTTTTTACTGGCAGGCAGTGAAAACAAGATCACCACGAGTTAAATATTACTTAACCAACAATGGCAGATTATTTAACATACACCCATGCTCACGCTACGCTTCGCCAAGCCCGCCCTCAAGACGCTGTTGAAGATGCCGACCGGCATCGCCAAGCGGATACGCGCGGAGCTGGATAGCGTCGCCGCCGGCCCGGCGGCTTATCGTGGCGACTGGAAGCCGCTGCAAGGTTCGGATTTCTGGCATTTGCGAGTGGGCGACTGGCGCGCGATCTGCGAATTGCGTAATGGCGAACTGGTATTACTGGTGGTCAAGATTTCACCGAGAGGAGACGCCTACAAATGAGCACACAATTCATCGAATTGAATGGGGTACCGGCTTTTGCCGTGGTGCCGCTGGCGGAATGGAATGCCCTGCTCGCCCGCCTGGAAGATCTGCAAGACATCGCGGACGCCAGGGCCGAACGTGGAGCAGAGGCCTTCCCCGCCGAATTTGCCGACCGTCTGCTGGCCGGCGAATCGCCGCTACGGGTCTGGCGCGACCATCGCGGCCTGACCTTGCAGGCACTGGCCGAGGCCTGCGGGGTAACGCGGCAGATGCTGTCCATGGTCGAGCACGGCAAGGCCAAACCCTCGGCCGACCTGCTCGGCAAACTGGCCAGCGCCCTCGGCTGCGACATGGACGATCTGCACGGCTAAAACCGTGTGTGCTTTCGTTACCACGCTGAAGCGTGGGAACCAATCAACCCGATACCCAACCATGCCGGGTTACGCCGACAACAAACCGTCGGCTAACCCGAGCTACGCAACTGGGCTGAGGCGGTTCGCTCAGAAGTAATAAAGCCGGCGTGAGCCGGCTTTTTCATGGCTTCTTCAACCGCCGCAACATGGCCTTGTCCAGCACGTCCTTTTCCCGGTAATCCGTCTTTGCTTTCAGCAGACCGTCGATGTCGAGGACGGGGATGGACACGCCGTCCAGTTCCACGAGCCGGACATGGGGTTGCAGCGTCTCGAAGGTTTCGCCATTCACCGCGAACAGGATGTCGATGACGATGCGATCGGCGATGCGGATGTTTTCGATGTCGGGCTCGTTCGCCTCGCGGCTGAACCAGGCGGGATCGATGTCCCGCGCGGATTCGAGGAAGGACAGACCCTCGATCAGATGCGCGCCGTTGGCGGTATCGAATGGAACCAGGATGTCCACGTCCTCGGTGGCGCGGACGATGCCATTCAGGCGCACCGCGTGCCCGCCCACCAGGATGTAGCGCACGCCCCGAGTTTGCAGGCCGCGGCAGACCTCAAGCAGGTCGTTTTGCATGCTGCTGGAACCAGTCCTGGCGTCGGCGTTCCTTGTCCTCGTCCATGGCGACGAAAAAGGCATGGCTGCCACGGAAGACGCCACGCGGCTGGAAGTCCGGCATCCCCGGCAGCCGGGTCATGGCATCCAGGCGGGCGCCACGCTCCAGGGCTTCCTGAGGGGTGGCGGCGAATTCCCGCCACAGGTGATTGCCGACGATACGCATGTGATCTCCAGACCCAATCAAGGTGCTCGAAGCTTAGCAGCTTGTCGGATCCTGACGACCAGTAGCCTGGTGACCAACCCGACCGTGCTCTCGTTCCCACGCTGGAGCGTGGGAACCAGGTCAATCAGGCCATCCGCTCCCGCCAATACCCCGGCTGCCGATGCAGGTTCATCACCGCGACGATCCAGATGCGCCCCTCCTCCGCCGCATAGAGCACGTCTTACGGGAAGCGGTGCACCAGGGCGCGTCGGATGTCTCCTTCCAGCACCTGCCAGGCTTTCGGCAAAGCGCGAATGCGTTGGATCGTAGCGTATGTCTCGGCCGAGAAATCCAGGCCAAGGCCCGATGAGCAACCTTCGTAATACCTGATCGCGTCGAGGAACTCCGTTTCCGCCTCCGGGTGAAAGGCGTAGTTCATTTCGCGTAAAGCTGGCGTATCCGCTCGAATACCACTTCACCGGGGATTGCTTCCACCCGTCCAGAGCGCAATTCATCCAGACGGCGGCGGGCAACAGCTGCCCACTCGACGTCCAGTTCCGGTTCCGGTGGATTGAGGCTGGAAAGCAGGTTCTCCACCAGACGGGTGCGTTCCTCCACCGGCAATGCCGCCGCTTCGGCCATCAATTCGCTGGTTTTCATTCGACCTCCTTCAATACAAAGGGCGATTCGAGTCTATCAGCCCGATTCGACCGAAGGTGACGGAGTCGGTGTTACACCGCCTCCGCCTCGATCACCTGCTCGAACACGATCCTGCCGTCCTCCACGTCCACCCGGATGACGTCCTTGGGCGCGAAGTGGCCGGACAGGATTTCCTTCGCCAGCGGGTTTTCGATCTGCTGCTGGATGGCGCGCTTGAGCGGACGGGCGCCGTAGAGCGGGTCGAAGCCCTCGCGCGCCAGTTCCATGAGGGCGGCGTCGGTCACTTCCAGCTTCATGTCCATCTGGGCGACACGCTGTTCCAGGTACCGCAACTGGATGCGGGCGATGTTGGCGATGTGTTCCTCGCCGAGGGCGTGGAATACCACGACTTCGTCGATGCGGTTGATGAACTCGGGACGGAAGTAGTTCTTCACCTCGGCCATCACCGCCAGCTTGATCACCTGGTAGTCGTCGCCGGCCATGCCCTGGATCATCTGGCTGCCAAGGTTGGAGGTCATGACGATGACGGTGTTCTTGAAGTCGACAGTGCGGCCCTGGCCGTCGGTCATGCGGCCGTCATCGAGCACTTGCAGCAGGACGTTGAACACGTCCGGATGGGCCTTTTCCACCTCGTCGAGCAGGATCACGCTGTACGGCTTGCGGCGCACGGCTTCGGTCAGGTAGCCGCCTTCCTCGTAGCCGACATAGCCGGGCGGCGCGCCGATCAGGCGGGCCACCGAATGCTTTTCCATGAACTCGCTCATGTCGACGCGGATGAGATGGTCCTGGGAGTCGAACAGGAATTCGGCCAGGGCCTTGCACAGTTCGGTCTTGCCGACACCCGTCGGGCCGAGGAACAGGAAGGAGCCATAGGGGCGGTTGGGGTCGGAGAGGCCGGCGCGGGAACGGCGGATGGCGTCGGAAACCAGGCGCACGCCCTCGTCCTGGCCGACCACGCGCTGGTGGATGCGGCCTTCCATGGCCAGGAGCTTGTCGCGCTCCCCCTGGACCAGCTTGGAGACGGGAATGCCGGTGGCGCGGCTGACAACCTCGGCGATTTCCTCGGCGCCGACCTGGGTGCGCAGCAGCTTGAACTCGTGCTTGCCCTCGCCCGACTCGGCTTGCTTGAGTCTCGCCTCCAGGGCAGGCAATTTGCCGTATTGGATCTCGGCGACCTTGTCGAACTGGCCCTTCCTTTGCAGGTCGGCCATTTCCGCGCGCAGGTGGTCGATTTCCTCTTTCACGGCGGCACCGCCCTGGACCACGGCCTTCTCGGCCTTCCAGATTTCATCCAGGTCGGCGTACTCCTTGTCCAGCTTGCGGATCTCGTCCTCGATCAGTGCCAGGCGTTTCTTCGAGGCCTCGTCCTTTTCCCGTTTCACCGCCTCGCGTTCGATCTTGAGCTGGATCAGGCGGCGGTCGAGCTTGTCCATGACCTCCGGCTTCGAGTCGATTTCCATCTTGATCCGGCTGGCGGCTTCATCGATCAGGTCGATGGCCTTGTCCGGGAGAAAACGGTCGGTGATATAGCGGTGCGAAAGTTCGGCGGCGGCGACGATGGCCGGGTCGGTGATGTCGACCTTGTGATGTAGTTCGTATTTCTCCTGCAAGCCGCGCAGGATGGCGATGGTGGCCTCCACCGTCGGCTCGTCCACCAGCACTTTCTGGAAGCGGCGCTCGAGGGCGGCGTCCTTCTCGATGTATTTGCGGTATTCATCCAGGGTGGTGGCGCCGATGCAGTGCAGTTCACCGCGCGCCAGGGCGGGTTTCAGCATGTTGCCGGCGTCGATGGCCCCTTCCGCCTTGCCGGCGCCGACCATGGTGTGCAGCTCGTCGATGAACAGGATGATGCGGCCTTCGTCCTGGCTCACTTCCTTCAGCACGGCTTTCAGGCGTTCCTCGAACTCGCCGCGATACTTGGCGCCGGCCAGCAGGCCGGCCATGTCCAGCACCAGCACGCGCTTGCCCTTCAGCGTCTCCGGCACCTCGCCGTTGACGATGCGCTGCGCCAGGCCTTCGACGATGGCGGTCTTGCCCACACCCGGCTCGCCGATCAGCACCGGGTTGTTCTTGGTCCGCCGCTGCAGGACCTGGATGGCGCGGCGGATCTCGTCGTCGCGGCCGATCACCGGGTCGAGCTTGCCCTGGCGGGCGCGGTCGGTGAGGTCGAGACAGTATTTCTGCAGAGCCTGGCGCTGGCCCTCCGCTTCCTGGTTATCGACGCCCTCGCCGCCGCGCACTTCCTGGATCGCGGCTTCCAGCGCCTTGCGGGTGGCGCCGTTCTCGCGCAGCAGACGACCGGCCTCGCCCTTGTCGTCCACCGCCGCCAGCAGGAACAGCTCGCTGGCGATGAACTGGTCGCCGCGCTTGCTGGCTTCCTTGTCGGTCAGGTTGAACAGGTTGACGAGTTCCTTCGAGGGCTGAATCTCGCCACCGGTGCCTTCCACCTTGGGCAGCCGGTTCATCGCCGCCTGTAGCGCGGACACCAGCGTCGGCAGGCGCGCGCCGGCTTTTTGCAGGATCGGGCGGGCGGAACCGCCTTCCTGATTGATCAGGGCGGCGAGCAGATGCACCGGCTCGATATAGGCATTGTCGTTGCCCAGCGCCAGGCTCTGCGCATCCTGGATGGCGGACTGGAACGGGGTGGTGAGCTTGTCGAAACGCATGGCGGACTCCTAATGGGATGACTGGCTCCTAAATGGGTGATCGCCTACCGGTTTCAAGTGTAGGCGGTCTAGTCGCCGGGGATGACAAGACTCAGAAGCGCGCGGAGAGGCTGATGGCGCCGTAGTGGTCGCCCTTGGCCTGGCCTTCGAATTCCCTGCTGCGAAAGACATGGGTGTAGGCCACCCGTGCCTTGGGCAAGGTCAGCACCAGGCCGGCCTGAAGGTCTCCCACCCAGGTCTTCTTGTCGACGCTCAAACTGTCGCGGAAGGTGTTGCCATCCAGAAAGAGATTGTTGAATACGGCACGACCGTCGATGCCGGCGAAGAGATACCAGCCCGTCCCTTTCGCCTCCTGGAAAAATCCCGATCCGGGCAGGCTGGGACGGATGCGCGGCGGCCCGAAATCGCGTTCCAGACCCTCACCAAGACGCAAGGTCACGCCACCGGTCAGATAGGTCGACACATTGCCGAGGCCGACCCCGAGGTGCGGCGTGATATCCATGGTCAGTCCGGAACGCGGGTGTGGCCAGAGGTGACGCCATTTGCGCTCGTGCGTCAGGGACAGGGTCGGTTCATCGCCGAGCTGGTTTGCCCAGCCCTGGGCGCCCGGCACACCGATCAATTTGTGGAAGTTGTTTTGGACAGCCTCGCCCAGGGCCGATGGTCCAACGATGCCGAGGTCGAGTTCCCAGGTGTCCAGGATGTTGTCCGCTTCCGCCACCACTGCGAAGCCGCCGTAGAGATAGCCGGCGTAGGGCCGCTCGTTGGGCACCGGCGCGGTACGGGTGATGTCGTTGGGGGTGTAGATGTTGTGACCGAGGGCATAGCCCGCCCGCAGGGTCGCGCCCGGTCGCACGAACGGCATGGACTTGGCGAACTGGCGGATATAGGCCGGCACGTCGTTGTCGCCGGAAAGATAGCTCAGGCGCAGGCCATTGGTGTAGTGCTGGTCGGTGCCGGTGAATACATCGTTTTCGATGAGCAGGTTGTAGGTCCCGGATGTGGCGTCAGCGATCGCCGGCGATGCTCCGATCAAACCCAGAACCAGGCCCAGCGTCGAGATCATGCCGGTCAACTGATGTCGTAGATTCATACTGCGGCCAGATGGTGATTGGCGTCTCATACCAGCGATCCCGCGTTCATGGAGTGGCTGATTATGAAGCAACCCGGAGGCGCCCTACGCTTGCCCCCAGACCGTTTTACCAGGCAAGTAGCCGGCGGACATGACACTTTTCTAGCGGACCCGCCACAGGGCGGGCCCGGGTGTCACCAAACACAGCCGAACTCGGACAAGCTTCAGCGACGATCCCCATAACCCGGACGGCCCATGTCGACGGGACGACCCATGTCGACGGGACGGCCCATGTCGACGGGACGGCCCATGTCGACGGGACGGCCGACATCGATTGGGCGCCCTTTCTGATCGACCTGCTCCCGGTCATGCTTCTCGAACATGATGCGGCGGTTGGCTTCATCCAGCCGCTGCTCCAGGTTGGCCAGTTCCTGCGGACCCAGGCGTCCGTCGGCCATGTAGCGGCGCTCCATTGTGCTGATCGCCAGGTGTTCACGCAGCAGCCCGGTGGCTTCGCGCAGGGTCAGCTTGCCCTCTTCCATGCCACTCAGGATGCGTTGCAGCTGGGTGTCCATGCGTTGATCCAGCTGTTGCTGGCGCTCCCTCATGCTGGCGAGATAGCGTGCCTGCTGGGCGGCTGGCCCGCTCAACCAGGGGTTGTAGTTCTGATTGGCGCCGTAATAGACGTAGCCGGTGTCGGCCTGAGCAGAAGCGGTGCCCAGGGTCAGGGTGGTTAGGCCGATCAGGGCCAGGGATTTCATGGTGGTCGCGATTTTCATGGTGTCACTCCTTGTTGGTTTCCGGTGGCAAACGATTCGTCGCCGGACGCTTCGCACTCTACGGATTGAATGTAGGCATCCCGTGTCGGAACTGTGGTTGAAGTGTAAGGAGTTGTAACACCCTCACGCCCGCCACAGTCACGCTTGCCGCTATTCATTCCCGGGAACCCTGGCGGCCATGCCGATCAAACACGGATAATCCGCACCACCAATCGATCACTTTTCTGGAGTCTTCGCGATGAGTCGTATTCACCTGTCCCGCCTGGCCAAGCCGTTCCTCCTGGTCCTGTTCATGCTCTCCTGTGGCCAACTGGCCCGGGCGGAGAGCGTCGCATCCGGTGTGGCGGTGGTCGACTATGACCGGCTGCTGCTGGAGTCGGAGCCCGGCAAGAAAAGTCTGGCGCCGCTGGACGCGCTGGTGAACCAGAAGAAACAGGAGGGTCAGGCGATGGAGGCGGAACTGCAAGGCATCCGGGCCCGGGCCGCCGAACAGGCGGCGACCGCGTCCGAAAAACAGTTGGCCGTCTTCCAGCGGCAATTCAACGACAAACTGGAAGATCTACGCCGGTTCCAGACCGAGGCCAACAATGAACTGGACAAACTCAGGGCGGAATCGCTGGGCGGCTTCAGCCAGCTCGCGCTGCCGGTCATCCAGGCCCTGGGCAAGGAGCGGGGCCACAGCATGATTCTCCAGAAGCAGAAGATCGGCCTGATGTACCTCGACCCGAGCGCAGACCTCACCGATCTGGTGATCCAGCGGCTGAACAGCCAGGCCGCCAGCAAACGCTGACCGACTTCTGCAATCCCCCTGGACCGGGAGAACGTTATCTCGTGAGTTTTCGCCAGTTCCAGGGGGGCGTCGGATTGGTCTCCGACCACACCCCCCGTCGTTGCAGCTTGGCCATCAGTTCAGCCTGTTGATAGGCCGCCGCATCTTCCGGGAAAAGCGTCCCGGCATCCCGCCAGGCCATGCCCTCCGCCAACTGGCGCAGGCCAACGTCCTGTCCAGCCACCAACACCTTGCATAGCGGCAGTGCGCCGTCTCCTGACGACGGGCACTCCGCAGTGACCTGCTTCTGGAAAAGCCACTGACCGAGATTCGCCTGCGCGCGTGAACCAAACGGCTGCACCCGCTCCGGCGCGTCGATGCCCGCGAGACGAACGGGGCGCCGCTGGCGATCCGCCTGCAGCACGAACGTATCGCCATCCGTGATCGACACGACCCGGCCGACAAGCGTTTCCGCCTGGATGGAACAGGACATGAGCAGGCAGGCACAGGCAGGCAAGAGAGGGCGCATGACAGACATGGTAGTGGATGGAACGCTGCTTCGTGTTACGACCTACAATAAGCCGGACCCGCGGCGGGCCATGATTCATGCGCCCGCTCCCGATCAACCCGATGACCAAGTTAGCGAAGAAATGACTCTTTTCAATTTCTTCAAGCCGCGACAAGATGCCGCACCCGCAGCCCCAGGTGCAGGGGAAGCAGCGCTGCGACAGGACGACGCCGTGGTGGATGCCGTCCTGATGTCCGGCGTGGTGTTGCCACCCTATCCCGCGCTGCTGGAACAACTGGACCATCTGATGGCGCGGGATGACTTCGAGCTGGGCCGCCTGGTCGACATCGTCAATCGCGACCCCAGCATCACCGCCGCCCTGCTGCGCGTGGCCAACTCCCCCGTATTCGGACTGCACCAGGCCATCACCAGCCTGCGCCAGGCCGTCACGGTGCTGGGGTTGGCGCGGACCCGGGCGGTGCTGCGCTCGGAAGTGCTGCGCGATGCGCTGCGCGGTTACGCGGATCCCTCGCTGGTGCACGCCCTATGGGAGCGGTTCGGGGAGATCGGCAATCTCGCCGCCAGCCTCGCCACCCGATCCGGAACGCTCAGGGCGCAGTCCGACCAGGCCTACAGTGCCGGCATCTTCCATGGCACCGGCTGTTTCATCCTGACCAAGCGGTATCCCAACCAGACGCTCTGGCTGGGTCATGTCGGTAGCGATTTCGAATCACGCATGGAACAGATGGACGCGGCGCTGGGCAGCGATCACGCGGCCATCAGCGCCATGGTCGCGCGCGGCTGGCGGCTACCCCGGGAAGTGACCGAGGCCATCGCCCAGCAACACCGCCTGCGCCACTCGCCGGAACTGATCAGTCGTGCCGACCCGCTGCCCTGCCTGCTCCGCCTTGCCATCGTGCTGCACGACGGCAGCGCCACGCCGGAAGACTGGCCGGAGCTATGGGAGACCGCCCGCGACAAGCTGGGGCTCGATGTGGCCTCGCTGGATGCGACCCTGGAGGAACTCCGCGCCTCAGGGGGCCAGGGTCCGCGCGGTTGAACATTCCCCCGTTCAGGGTCGCTCAGCGCACGATGGCGAGCAACTCGACGTCGAAGGTCAACACCGCATTCGGCGGAATCACGCCGGGAATGCCGCTGGCGCCATAGCCGGTTGCCGCCGGACAGGTCAGCCTCGCCTTGCCGCCCACTTTCATTTTCTGCACCCCCTGCGTCCAGCAGGGAATGACATTCCCCAGCGGGAAGGAGATGGGCGCGTTGCGCTTGTAGGAACTGTCGAACTCGGTACCGTTCGCCAGCGTGCCGCGGTAATGCACTCTGACAGTGCTGTCCGCGGTCGGCGAGGCCCCCTTGCCCACCTGGGCATGGGCCACCACCACACCGGAGGGCAGGGTTTCCGTGGTTACCGCGTGGACCGGGGTCATCAGCCCGAAACCGGCGACAGCGATCAGCAATGGAATGACGCGCATGGAACGTATCCTCAAAAAGCGCGCAGTGTACCCAATCCGTCTGCACTCATTTCGCGGCATCACCACGGCCGATGATCGTCCTGACGCCCGCGGCGGTGACATCCACCGCCGTCTCCACCACGGTCGCACCGATACGGACTCCGGTCGACGCCACGCTCACCGCGGCGCTCCCGACGGAAACCGCGGCACAGCCGGAACAACACAACGGCAACAGCATGGCCAGCAGGAGACGGCGCATGCTCACCCCTCCCGCCGCCGCGCGCCACGCCGCAGCATGTCGAGATACAGCGCCTCCACCCGCTCGCGCGCCCAGGGCGTGCGGCGGAGGAACTTGAGACTGGAGGCGATGCTGGGTTCGTGGGTGAAGCAGCGAATATCGATCCGCCGTCCCAGCTCAGGCCAGCCATGGCATTCAACCAGTTCGGTCAACAGCCTTTCGAGCGTGATGCCATGCAGGGGATTGTTGGGCTGGGTAGTGGTCATGGAAAAGGACACGACAGGGTGGCGATGAACCCCGAAAAACAAAAAGCCACCGGTGAAGGTGGCCTTTTGTTTACTGCTTCTGGCTCCCCGACCTGGGCTCGAACCAGGGACACACGGATTAACAGTCCGTTGCTCTACCGACTGAGCTATCGGGGAATTGAGAGGCCGCGATAATACGGATGGCGCGGCTTCCGGTCAATATCGAAAGCGGAAATTCTTGTGCTGTTTCGTACTCAGGCGAGCGCTTTTGCGATGCGTTCGATGGCTTTGCTCAGGTTGTCCATCGACGTCGCGAAGGAGATGCGGATGCAGCCTTCGCTGCCAAAGGCGGAGCCGGGTACCAGGGCGACACCGAACTCCAGCAGGCGCTCGGTCAGGGCCAGATCGGTGGCGTCCTTGAGCTTGCCTTCGCCGTGGAGCTTGGCGATGGCCGCGCTGACATCCGGGAAGGCGTAGAAGGCGCCGCCGCTGTCGACACAACTGACGCCCGGGATGGCGTTGAGGGCGTCGACCACATAGCGGTGGCGCTCGCGAAAGGCGCTGAGCATGGGGACGATGCAGGCCTGGTCGCCATTGAGTGCCATTTCCGCCGCCACTTGCGAGATGGAGGTGGGGTTGGAGGTGCTTTGCGACTGGATATTGTCCATCGCGGCGATGATGCTGGCGGGGCCGGCGGCGTAGCCAATGCGCCAACCGGTCATGGCGTAGGCCTTGGAGACACCGTTGAGCACCATGGTGCGATCGTAGAGGTCTGGGCAGGCATTGACGATATTGCTGTACTCGCCATCCGTCATCAGGATGTGCTCGTACATGTCGTCGCTGACGATCAGCACTTGCGGGTGGCGACGCAGCACCTCGCCGAGGGCGGCGAGTTCCGGCTTCGTATACACCGCGCCACTGGGGTTGGAGGGGCTGTTGATGACCAGCATCCGGGTCTTCGCGGTGATCGCCGCTTCCAGTTGCGCCGGGGTGATCTTGAAGCCCTGCTTGATGCCGGCGTTGACGATGACCGGCACGCCGTCGGCCAGGATCACCATGTCCGGGTAGGACACCCAGTAGGGCGCCGGGATGATGACTTCGTCGCCCGGATTGATGAAGGCCTGTGCCAGGTTGTAGAAGCTCTGCTTGCCGCCGCAGGACACCAGAATCTGGTTGGCCTGGTAGTCAAGACCATTTTCCCGCTTGAACTTGGCGATGACGGCTTTCTTCAGGCTGGGGGTGCCGCCGACCGCGGTATATTTGGTGAAGCCGGCGTGGATCGCGGCGATGGCCGCGTCCTTGATGTGTTGTGGCGTGTCGAAATCGGGTTCGCCGACGCCGAGGCCGATAATGTCCTTGCCCTCGGCCTTCAGTTTTGCGGCCTTGGCGGCGACCGCCAGGGTTGGCGAGGGTTTGATGTTCTGAACGCGGTGGGAAAGTTCCACGATTGAGCCCCTACTGGATTGCAACACGATGGGTTGCACTGGAATGCTAGGATTGCCTGTTTTAAGCGCGCGGATTCTAACTTGGCGATTACTTATCCCAATAGCCCTTTTGCACTGCATCAACCGTTCCCGCCGGCTGGCGACCAACCTGTTGCAATAGAGCAACTGATCAGCGGGATAGATGCGGGCATGCGTTTCCAGACCCTGCTCGGGGTAACCGGCTCGGGCAAGACCTACACCATGGCCAACGTCATCGCCCGCCTGGGCCGCCCGGCCTTCGTGATGGCGCCGAACAAGACGCTGGCGGCACAGTTGTATTCCGAGTTCCGCGAGTTTTTCCCGGACAACGCGGTCGAGTATTTCGTCTCCTACTACGACTACTACCAGCCCGAGGCCTATGTGCCCTCGCGCGACCTGTTCATCGAGAAGGATTCCAGCATCAACGAGCACATCGAACAGATGCGGCTCTCCGCCACCAAGGCGCTGCTGGAGCGGGAAGACAGCGTGATCGTCGCCACCGTCTCGGCCATCTACGGCATCGGCGACCCGGTCGATTACCACGGCATGATCCTGCACCTCAGGCAGGGCGAGCGCATCGAGCAACGGGCGATACTCCGCCGGCTCACCGAGATGCAGTACACGCGCAACGAGATGGAATTCAAGCGCGGCGTGTTCCGGGTGAAGGGTGACGTGATCGACATCTTCCCGGCTGAACACGCGGAAACCGCCGTGCGCGTCTCGCTGTTCGATGACGAGGTGGAAAGCATCTGCCTGTTCGACCCGCTCACCGGCCAGGTGCTGCACAAGGCCGCGCGCTTCACCGTCTACCCCTCCAGCCATTACGTCACGCCGCGCGACGTGGTGCTGAAGGCGGTGGACAAGATCAAGCTGGAACTGGCGGAACGCCTGGAGTTCTTCCACAAGAACAACAAGTTGGTGGAAGCGCAGCGCATCGAACAGCGCACCCGTTTCGACCTGGAACTGCTGGCCGAACTCGGTTTCTGCAAGGGCATCGAGAACTACTCGCGGCATCTGTCCGGACGCAACCCGGGCGACCCGCCGCCGACCCTGATCGATTATTTGCCGCCCAACGCGGTGATGTTCATCGACGAATCGCACGTCACCGTGCCGCAGGTGGGCGGCATGTACAAGGGCGACCGCGCGCGCAAGGAAAACCTGGTCGATTACGGCTTTCGCCTACCCTCGGCGCTGGACAACCGGCCGCTCAGGTTCGACGAGTTCGAAAAAATCATGCGCCAGACCGTGTTCGTCTCCGCCACCCCCAGCACCTACGAAAAGGAACACCAGCAACAGGTGGTGGAACAGGTGGTGCGCCCCACAGGCCTGATCGACCCGGTCATCGAAATCCGCCCGGTCGCCACCCAGGTGGATGACCTCATGTCCGCCATCCATGAGCGCACCGCGCGCGGCGAGCGGGTGATGGCCACCACCCTGACCAAGCGCATGGCGGAGCAACTCACCGAATACTTTTCCGAGCACGGCATCAAGGTTCGCTACCTGCATTCGGACATCGACACCGTCGAGCGGGTGGAGATCATCCGCGACCTGCGCCTGGGGGTGTTCGACGTCCTGGTCGGCATCAACCTGCTGCGCGAGGGCCTGGACATCCCCGAGGTGTCGCTCGTCGCCATCCTCGACGCCGACAAGGAAGGCTTCCTGCGTTCCGAGCGCTCACTGATCCAGACCATCGGCCGCGCCGCCCGCCACCTCAACGGCACCGCAATTCTCTATGCCGACCGCATCACCGACTCCATGCGCCGCGCCATCGACGAAACCGAACGCCGCCGCGCCAAGCAGATCGCCTTCAACCTGACCCACGGCATCACCCCCAAGGGCGTGGTCAAGCGGATCAAGGACATCATCGACGGCATCTACAACCCCGATGCCGCCAACCAGGAACTGAAAGCCGCGCAGGGCCGAGCCAGATACCAGGCCATGAGCGAAAAAGACCTGGCGAAAGAAATCAAGCGCCTGGAGAAGGATATGCTCAGCGCCGCGAAAAACCTCGAGTTCGAGAAGGCGGCGGAACTGCGCGACCGCCTGCATGACTTGAAGAAACAGCTGTTTGGCGTCGATGAGCACGATGAATAACCGCGCGGCGGCGACCTCCTGCCCACGCCATCGTTTCGCACAGGCCGGCGATGCGGACTGCCGCTGAATGGCGATGAAGCCTCAAGTTATCCGCGTTCGGTGTCGATGATCAGAGGGTACGAACCCTACCCAGCTGGCCACTCATGTCCCTGATCGCCATTCGTGCCGCTGAACACCCCATCAACTACGGCCAGCTACGCGCCCTGGTGGTGGATGATTTTCCCGGCATGCGCAGTGCCTTGAAGATGACCTTGTCGAACTTCGGCATGGCCAGGATCGACCTGGCCAGCAATGCCGCCGAAGCGATCTTCAGAGTCCAGAACAATCATTACGATGTCATTCTTTGCGACTTCAACCTGGGGGAAGGACGCGATGGCCAGCAACTGCTGGAAGAATTGCGTTACCGCAGGCTGATCCAGTTGCAGACCGTGTTCATCATCGTGACCGCCGAATCGGTCTACGAGAAAGTGGTGGCCACCGCCGAACTGGCGCCGGACGATTACATGCTCAAGCCCTTCAGCGCGGAGGTCATGCGCAACCGGCTGGAAAGCATCCTGCGGCGCAAACTGGCGTTCGCCGTGGTCTATCAGCGCCATGAAGCCGGCGACCTGGAGGCCGCCATCGCCGCTTGCGACCGCATCATCCACGAGACCCCCCGCTATCTGGTCGATGCCTTGCGCTTCAAGGGCGAATCGCTCAATGCCCTGGGACGGTTCGCGGAGGCGGAAGCGCTCTATACACAGATCATTCAGATGCGCCCGATCCCCTGGGCCCGGCTCGGCCTGGCGAAATCACTGCATCAACAACAGAAGGATGTGGCCGCCGAGGAAATCCTGCGCGAACTGCTGGGCCACTCCCCCGAACTGGTTGCGGCCTATGACCTGCTGTCCGATGTCCGCCTCGCGCGCAACGACGAGATCGGTGCCCAGGCCGCGTTGCAGGCCGGTGTCGACATCTCCTCACGTACGGTTCGTCGGCAGCAGAAACTGGGCACCCTGGCGATGGACAATGGCGACCTCGACACGGCCAACACCGCTTATGCCGCCGCGATCGAAAAAGGCAGGCATTCCATCTTCATCACCCCTGCCGACTTCGGCAATCTGTGCCGGGTCCAGGTGGAACAGGGCAACCTGAACGGCGCCATGGAAACCCTCAAGAAAGGCAAACTTGCGCTGCAAGCCAGCCCCGAGGGCCAACTGGTCACCGCCATCGTGCAAAGCCGTGTCCACTCGCGCAACGGCAATGAAACCGAGGCGTTGCGGGCATTGGACGAGGCGGCCCGGCTCCGCGCCAATGGCGCCCGGGCGGACGGCCCCTTGCTGCTGGACATGGCGGGTGATTGCCTCGCTCATGGCCGCAATGAAGAAGCAGACGCCCTTATCGCCATGGTGGCCCGTAACGCCCACGACAGCGAAGCGATACTGACCAAGGCAAGACAACTGTTCGATGCGGCGGGACGTGCGGAAGAAGGTGCGAACGTGCTCTCGCAGGCGACCATGGAAGTTCGCAAGCTGAATGACGAAGGCGTCATGAATGCCCACAAGGGCGATTTCAATACCGCTGTCGAACGCATCCTGAGCGCCAGCGAACTGGCTCCCAACAACCCGCGCATCCTGATGAACGGCATCTGGGTCATCCTCAAGTACATCGAGCAAAACGGCATGAATGAAGAAAAGCTGACCAAGGCACGAGATCTTCTCGCGGAAGTGGAGCGACAAACGCCCGGGCATGCCCGGGCCGCCGGTCTGCGCGCGCAACTGAACGAGATCGAATCCCGTCTCGGCCTTCGCAGGAGGAGTATCTGATGTCATTCGACACCAGCGACATGCATGCCGCCCTGATGCATGAACTCAAGAACAATCTTGGCCTGTTGACCATGACCCTGGACGGCATGCCCTTGCTCGGCATGCCCGAGCATGACGCAAAACTGGATGATGCCCGCCTGATCTGCCAGCGCAGCGTCGAACGCCTGCAACAGGCCCTGCTCATCTACAAGGCCGACCGCCATACCCTGCACCCCAGCATCGACGCCTATTCCCCGATCGATCTCCTGCGCGAACTGGGCGACAACGCCAGGTCCCTGGCGAGAAACCGGCTCTCCGTGGAAGTGCTGGTCTGCGACGAGGTCCCCGACCTCTGGTTCTTTGACCGAAGCCTGGTGGAGATGGCCATGCTCAATGCCATCCACAATGCTCTCACCTATGCCCGCACGACCATCCGCATCGAGGCGGACATGCAGGATAATTACCTGGCCCTCACCGTTCGCGATGACTCCAATGGCTATCCCGAGCAACTCCTTGAATTTGACGGCAGGCAGGGGGTGAGCAGAGGTTCGGCAACCGGACTGGGCTTGCGCTTCGCCCAACTCATCGCCGAACTCCACGAAAACCAGGGCCGCGTCGGCCGACTCAAACTCGCCAATGACTCTGGCGCGGTATTCAGTCTGTTGCTGCCTTGAGTCTCCCTTATTTCCAACCTGAATTCGGAACAGTAATGAAGCAAACCTCCATTCTCATGGTCTGCATGGGCAACATTTGTCGCTCCCCCACCGCCGAAGGCGTGCTCCGACGCAAGGCGGAGGCGGCTGGCATGATGCCCATGCTGCGCATCGACTCGGCCGGAACCCATGACTATCACGTCGGCAACCCACCCGATGCGCGCGCCCAGAAGGCCGCACTCGGACGCGGCTACGATCTGGCCACGTTGCGCGGCCGACAGGTCAGCAGCCAGGATTTCGCCAGCTTCGACTACATCCTGGCAATGGACCGCGACAATCTCGCCAACCTGCTCAAGATCTGCCCGGAGGAGTACAGGCACAAGGTAAAACTCTATCTCGCCTTCAGCACGCGCTTCCCCAACCTCAACGTGCCCGACCCCTACTACGGTGGCGGCAAGGGCTTCGAGCAGGTCCTGGACATGGTGGAAGACGCCGCCGATGGGCTGTTGGCGGAAATCGCGCGCTACGCGAAGTTTTCGTGACCCGACAGCACACCCCATGAAAAACGCCGGCTCGCGCCGGCGTTTTTCATGGTCGAGGACAGCGGAAGATCAGGCCGCCTTGTCGTCGCCTTCGCCCGCATGGCGGGTTTCCACCATGACCAGCGGTTCCGCGGGCTGCGCCACATGTTGCGGGCGGGCACGGCGACGCGGGTTGGAGGGCGGGCCCCACTCGCCCGGGGTGGCCTGCGCCGATTCGGCCGGAACGCCCTCTTCATTGCGGGTTTCCACCATGACCAGCGGTTCCGCCTGAGCGGCCGCGCCTCGCCCACGTCCGCCACGGCGGCGGCGGGACGAAGATGACGGAGCGGCTTGCTCGGCGGTTTCCTCGCCGGAATCAGCCTCCGTCGCGCCATGGGTTTCCACCAACTCCAGGCCGGCGCCACTCAGGTCCGGGGTCGGCGCGGGTTCGGCCCGCGGCGCCGGCTTCGCTTCAGCCTTGTCGGCAACCGCTGCGCGCACCTCCGGCTCGGGCGATGCGAGCTTGATCACGATGGGCTCCAGCTCAGCCGCAGCGGGTGACGGCGCGGGGATCGCGCCTTCCACAGGCTGATCGCCCGACTCGGCGACCAGTTCCGACACGGTCTGATCGGTAGTCGTGCTGGCGGCGCTATCGCCACGGCGACCACGACCGCCACGGCGGCCCCGGCGGCGAGCCTCACGATCCTCCCCGCTAGCGGCCTCGGCGACCTCGCTCCCCTCGACCGGTGCCGCGACCATGGGTTCACGCGCCTCATCAGCCACCGGCGGGCGCTCGCGGCGCGGACGTTCCGGACGATCACCACGCTCGGCACGGTCGCCACGCGGCTCCCGGTTTTCGCGCGGATCACGCGCTTCCTTCGGTTCGCGCGGTTCGCGCGGCTCACGTGGTTCACGGTTGTCACGCCCCTCGCGCTTGTCGTTGCGGTCACCACGCGGCGGGCGCTCGGCGGATTCCGGGCGATCGCCACGCGGACGGCGCTCGCCTCGGTCGCCACGCTCGTTCCGGTCGCCACGCGAGTCCCGCTCGGGGCGGCCTCGCCGCGTTTCCCTGTCGTTGCGACGAGGGGCCGTTTTCTTGACCTCTTCCACCGGCTTGGGCGCCTCTTCCACTTCATTCAGCCCACGCAGCCAGCCGAAGATGCGACCAAACAGACCCGGCTTGCCTTGCGCCGCGACGGGTGCGACCGGCTCCACCGCCATATGGGCGGGTGCCGGCTGCGAGGGCGTGATGCCTTGCACCACGGGTTGGGCTCGTTCCGGCTTGGTGGCACCGGCAACTAGGCCTGCCTCGTCTTCTTCCGCCGGCTTTTCCACCATGCGGTAACTGGGTGCCAGCACTTCGGACTGGTTCAGTTGATCGTGACGCAGACGGATCAGGGTATAGCGCGGCGTTTCGAAATGCATGTTGGGGATCAACACCACCTCGACGCGATGCCGCGCCTCGATGGACAGGATGTCGTGGCGCTTCTCGTTGAGCAGGAAGGTGGCGACATCGACCGGAACCTGGACATGCACGGCCCCGGTATTCTCCTTCATCGATTCTTCCTGGAGCATGCGCAGCAGGTGCAGGGCGAAGGATTCGGTGCTGCGCACGTGACCGGTCCCGGAGCAACGCGGGCAGGTGATGTAGCTGGTCTCGCCGAGGCTGGGCTGCAGACGCTGGCGTGACAGCTCCAGCAGGCCAAAGCGGGAGATCTTGCCGGTCTGGATGCGGGCGCGGTCGTAGTGCAGGGCGTCGCGCAGGCGATCTTCGACCTCGCGCTGATTCTTCTGGTTCTCCATGTCGATGAAGTCGATCACGACCAGGCCGCCGAGATCGCGCAAGCGCAACTGGCGCGCGACTTCGTCGGCGGCTTCCAGGTTGGTGTTGAAGGCGGTCTGCTCGATATCCGCGCCTTTGGTGGCCTGGGCGGAGTTGACGTCGATGGCGACCAGCGCCTCGGTGTGGTCGATCACGATGGAGCCACCGGACGGAAGCGGCACCGCGCGCGAGTAGGCGGTTTCGATCTGATGCTCGATCTGGAAGCGGGAGAACAGCGGCACCGGGTCGCTGTACAGCTTCACCTTGTTGACGTTGCCCGGCATGACGTGGGCCATGAACTGCCTGGCCTGTTCGTAGATGGCGGGTTCGTCGATCAGCAGTTCGCCAATGTCCGCGGTGAAGTAATCGCGAATGGCGCGGATGACCAGGCTGGACTCGGCGTAGATCAGGAAGGCGCCGGACTGGCCCTGGGCAGCGCCGTCGATGGCGTTCCATAGTTGCAGCAGGTAGTTCAGATCCCACTGCAGTTCTTCGACATTGCGGCCGATGCCGGCGGTACGGCCGATCAGGCTCATGCCGGCGGGCACTTCCAGTTGCGCCAGCGCGTCGCGCAACTCATTGCGCTCTTCACCCTCGATCCGGCGGGAGACACCACCGCCGCGCGGATTGTTGGGCATCAATACCAGATAGCGGCCGGCCAGGCTGATGAAGTTGGTCAGCGCCGCGCCCTTGTTGCCACGCTCGTCCTTTTCCACCTGGACGACCAGTTCCATGCCTTCCTTGAGGAAGTCCTGGATCTTGCCGCGGCTGAAGTCACCGCCTTCGGCGCCGCGCAGCGAGGATCGGGCAATTTCCTTGAAAGGCAGGAAGCCATGGCGCTCGGCGCCATAATTGACGAAGCAGGCTTCCAGGGAAGGCTCGACGCGGGTGACGATGGCCTTGTAGATATTGCTTTTGCGCTGCTCTTTGTTGGCGGATTCAATGTCGAGATCGACCAGTTTCTGGCCCTCGACAATGGCGACGCGGAGTTCCTCCGCTTGCGTCGCGTTGAACAACATACGTTTCATGTTTTACCCCAGCGCTCCTCGCGCCCCGGGTGACAAACCCATGCCGCGTGAGATTTTCACGGGGCGATGCAGGGCAGGAGATCAGGCGTCTTGTCTTTTGTCGCTGAGCGGCTGGTGCATTGGTTGCAGGTCTATCGCTAATTCATCCAGCCGGCTGGGTTCAGGTATCAACCAAGGCCGACCGGGAGATCATCCGGGTACGGGTCGCGCAGAAAAATTGCGTTACCATCGCTGCTTTTTTCGGGCACGCGGACCTCGGGAAGCATTCGGCCTCGGTGTGACTTGGCGCGCTGTTCAGCGCGGACTTGGCACAGGGAGGGGAGAACGGCTCCGGTGTCCTGCGGGCTTTCTGCCGGTGAGCGAGACGACCGGCGCCCCTTGGCGGTGCTTGGGCAGGATCTTCAACGCCCCTAGTGCACGCTTTTTGGGCAGCGGGAGTATACGGTAATGCAATCTGCTGGCAAAGCAACAGTCACCAAGGTTTTGATCGGTCCGGAACTGGCGGGACAGCGCATCGACAATTTCCTGGTCAAGCACCTCAAAGGCGTGCCGAAAAGCCGTATCTACCGGATGCTGCGGGAAGGCGAAGTAAGGGTCAGCGGCCGCCGCGCCAAACCGGAATACAAGGTGGCGGAAGGCGACGAAATCCGCATCCCGCCGGTGCGGGTCGCCGACAAGCCGGACATCCCCCTGGCCTCACCGGTCGGCCAACCCCTGCTCGACCGGGTGCTCTATCGCGACGATGCGCTGCTGGTGATCGACAAACCCGCCGGTCAGGCGGTGCATGGCGGCAGCGGTGTCAGCCTGGGGGTGATCGAACAACTCCGCCAGGAACTGCCCAATGCCCGGTTCCTCGAACTCGCGCACCGGCTCGACCGGGAAACCTCCGGCGTGCTGGTGCTCGCCCTGAAGCGCTCCGCGCTGGTGGAGATGCACCGCATGCTGCGTGACGGCGAGCCGAGGAAAACCTACCTGGCGCTGGCCACCGGCCGCTGGCGCGATCCCGTGCGCCACGTCAAACTGCCCTTGCAGCGCTATCTGAACGAAGATGGCGAACGCCGGGTGGCGGTGGACGATGACGGTCAGCGTGCCCACACGATCTTTCGCCTGCGCCAGGGCTACGAGGCATTCACGCTCCTCGAAGCCGAACTGAAAACCGGACGCACCCATCAGATCCGCGTCCACCTGGCCGCCCTGGGGCACCCGATCGCGGGCGATGACAAATACGGTCATCCCGAGGTCAACCGCGCCTTGAAGAAACGCGGCCTGCGACGCATGTTCCTGCATGCCGCGCGTCTGGAAATCAAACATCCGCTCACCGGAGCCCCGCTCGTCATCGAAGCGCCGCTGGCGGATGACCTACAGCATTTTCTCAACCTGATCGAACATGAAACCCAAGCGCTTTGACCTGCTGATCTTCGACTGGGACGGCACCCTGATGGATTCCGCCGGGGTGATCGCCGCCTGCATCCAGGCCGCCTGCGCCGACATGAACCTGCCCGTCCCCAGCCGCGCGGCAGCAAGCCATGTCATCGGACTGGGGCTGCGCGAGGCGCTCGCCCATCTCCATCCCGGGCTACCGGAAGCGGATCACCCACGGCTGGCCGACCATTACCGCCGTCATTTCCTCGGTCAGGATCACGAAATCCCCCTGTTCGAAGGCGCACGCGAACTGCTCGAGGAACTGCATGCCAGTGGTCACCAGTTGGCGGTCGCCACCGGCAAGGCACGCCGTGGCCTGGATCGCGCCTTCACGCACACCGGCCTGGAACGTTTCTTTCATGCCTCGCGCACGGCCGATGAAACCTTCTCGAAACCGCATCCGGCGATGATCGAGGAATTACTGGATGAGTTGAGGGTTGCCCCGGAACGGGCCCTGATGATCGGCGACACCAGCCACGACCTGGAAATGGCCCGCAATGCCGGCATCAGCAGTCTCGCCGCCGGCTACGGCGCTCACCCCGCCGCCGACCTCGACAAATACGGCGCCCTCGCGGTGTGTGCCAGTTTCGCGGAACTGGCCGACTGGCTGCGGAAAAACGCCTGATCGGCGTCGCCGTTTTATCGACCGCCTTCCCGCCAGGTCGCGTAACAGGATTTCGCAAACGACAGCAGCGCCGCGGTGCGTAGCGGCTTGTGCAGCAAAATCACCCCTTCCGGCACACCGCCTTGCAGCATCACTTCATCCGGGCTCAGCGCGGACAAGGCGATGATTCCCGAGGGCTGCCTGGA
This sequence comes from uncultured Thiobacillus sp., assembly GCA_964393825.1. Classification (GTDB taxonomy): domain Bacteria; phylum Pseudomonadota; class Gammaproteobacteria; order Burkholderiales; family Thiobacillaceae; genus PFJX01. The sequence goes on from CAYMUY010000020.1 coordinate 49,259, forward strand.
AGTTTCCCGTTTCAGGGCGCGCAGGAGTCGAAATCCATCCATGCCGGGTAGATGCAGGTCGACCACCAGCAGATCCGTGCGTAACTCGCCAAGTCGAATCAATGCCTCATACCCATCGACCGTTTGCCGGATGCGAATTTCCTGCCCGAGGTTGGACAGGACATGTTCCAGCTGGGTGAGATGTGCCGGATCCGCGTCCACGACCAGCACCTCGTATTTCCGACGATCGCCGCCGCTCGTCCGCCGGCGATTGCCCAACATCTCCTCGACCGAGGTACGCAATACGCGCCGGTGCCCCCCCGGCGTCTTCCAGGCTTGCAGCCGTCCGTCCTCGACCCAGAGTTGAATGGTACGCACGCTGGCCTTCAACAATTTGGCTGTTTCGCGGGTGGTCAGGGTGTCTGGTAGTGTTTCGATGGCGGTCACTGTTGGCTCCTGCTGAATTTGATATTTATTATTGTTGTAGTTTTTGTTGTTTTAATCAATGTTTTTATTGTTTGGCGCGTTTTATCGCCGAACGGGCCACCGACGTGACCTGTCCCACCCTTTCAACCGAGTCCGAGAATGTCGACAACGCCTTACGTGAAGGAAGCATCAATGCTGGCCCGAACCCCGATATGCGATTCGTCCCAGGTCGCGGATGGCGGCAAGGGCTTTCGCTTTGAACTGGACCGGCAGGGCGAACCCTGCCAGGCCTTTGTCATTCGATATCGAGGCCGTGCCCATGCCTACCTGAACCGTTGTGGCCATGTGCCGGTGGAACTCGATTGGCAACCGGGCGAGTTCTTCGACACCTCGCGGCTATACTTGCTCTGCGCCACCCACGGCGCGCTGTACGACCCCGCCACCGGCGCCTGCCTGGGGGGACGGTGCAGTGGCCGGGGGCTGGTGATTCTGCCCGTCGAGGAACGTGACGGGCATGTCTATCTGATCGAGGAAACCTGAATGGCGAACGACGACGAGCGGGGAGCGCTTGAGCGCCTGTTGATGGCGCATCTGGAGGAACAACGAAAAACCCGGCGCTGGAGCCTGGTGTTCAAATCGCTGGGCTTCATCTGGCTGTTCAGCGTGATCTTCGTGGTGCTGTTTCACGAGGATGGCAGCTTTGCTTCCGTACAGCCGCATACCGCCCTGATTGATGTGAAGGGCGAAATCGGCGGCAGCGATGGCATCAGCGCCGACGACCTGAATGCCGCTCTGAATGCGGCCTTCGAGGACACCCACACGCGAGCTGTGGTGCTGCGCTTCAACAGCCCGGGCGGCAGCCCGGTGCAGGCGGGACAGATCCATGACGAAATCCACCGGCTGCGCGGCAAATACCCGAAGATTCCGGTCTATGCGGTGGTGGACGACATCTGCGCCTCCGGCGGCTATTACATCGCCGCCGCCGCCGACAAGATCTTCGTCGACAAAGCCTCGCTGGTCGGTTCCATAGGCGTCCGGATGGATGGCTTCGGTTTTACCGAAGGCATGAAGAAGCTCGGCATCGAGCGCCGCCTGCTCACGGCGGGCGAGAACAAGGGTTTTCTCGACCCCTTCTCGCCCGTCGAACCGCGTCAGGAAGCCCATGCCCGCGCCATGCTGGCGGAGGTTCACGATCAGTTCATCCAGGTGGTGCGACAGGGCCGCGGCAAGCGCCTGAAGGAAACGCCGGACATGTTCAGCGGCCTGATCTGGAGTGGCGCTCAAAGCATCGAACTGGGACTGGCCGACGCGCTGGGTAGCCTCGACTCCGTGGCCAGAGACGTGGTCAAGGCGAAAGACATCGTCGACTACACGCCACAGGAAAGCCTCAGCGACCGTCTGGCAAGACGCATCGGCAGTGCGATGGGCGATGCCGTGCGGCCCTGGGCACGTGGCGAGGTCGTCGTCCGCTGATGACCGGCGGCTATCACCCGATCGCCTGTGCCGAGCACGAGCGCCTCGAATTCGCCGTGCTACGACGACTGAGGTTGCGACTGGCGTGGCTGCGCGAGGACAGCCATGGGCCATGTATCGAGGAGGTCCTGCCCGTCGACGTGGCGACTCGGGCCGGCGCTGAATGGCTGACCATCAAGCGAGCCGATGGCGGAACCGAAGAGGTGCGGCTTGACCGTATCCAGTCGGTCGCCGAGCTATGAATACCCGGTCGCAGCCAAACATCATCTGATTGTTGCCGTGGCTCGCAGGGTGTCGCGATGCCCGTCGTGACTGGGCCGTTCTTCCCATACGCCCGGGCAGCCCGCCGCGCTAACATGGCCACCCCCTTACCAAGCGGACCCACCCACCCGTGATCGCCCGCAATGCCCTCCTTGCCCGCAAGCTGATCTTCACCGTTGGTGCCGGTTTCGCCCTGGCGCTGGGCCTGATCGTCGCATTGACGGTCATCGGCGTGCGCCAACTGGCGGATACCAACGCCAACCTGGAAGCCATCGTCCACGAAAACAGCGTGAAGTCGCGCCTGGCCAGCCAGATGCGCGACATCCTGCGTGACCGCGCCATCTCCATGCTGTCCATCGTGGTCATGAACGATGCCTTCGAAAAAGACGAGGAGATGCTGCGGTTTTACCAATACGGCTCCAGCTACCAGACCGTACGCCAGAAACTTGAGGCCATGCTCAAGAATCCGGACGAAAAGACGGTACTCGCAGGCATCGACCGGCTGACTCGCGCCAATCAGCCGGTCATGGTACGGACCGTCGATCTCGGCGTGGAGGGTTACACCTTCCTGGCTTTCGATCTGCTGCAAAAGGAGGGCATTCCCCTGCAGCGCGATCTGGTCAAGGAACTCGACGAACTGATCCGCATCCAGCGAGCCATGACCGCGCGGGCCGCCGACAATGCGCGCACCAGCTATGAACGGACGCGCTGGCTGATGACCCTGCTGGGTGTACTGGCGGCCCTGGTGGCGGCCATCGTCGCCTGGGCGGTGATCCAGCGCAGCGCCCGCCTGGCCGCCATCACCGAACGCGAGCGCACCAAGTTCCAGACGCTGTTCGAAACCAATTCCGACGGCATCGTCATCCTCGACCAGCATGGCTTCACGGACTGCAACCCCGCCACCCTGGAAATGTTCCGCATCGAAAAGGTGGAAGACTTCCTGTCGCGCCGACCTGAGGACCTGGGTGTGACCCAGCAGCCCAGCGGTGCCTCTTCCTTCGTGCTGGCCCAACGCCAGATCCATGATGCGGTGACGCATGGCCACACGGTATTCGACTGGACCGCCCGGCGGCCCGACGGCAGCACCTTCCCGGCGGAGATCGCGCTGCACGCAATGACCCTGGACGGACGCCCGGTCATCCAGGCCATCATGCGCGACATCTCGGCGCAGAAGGAGTCCGAGGCGGCGCTGAAATCGGCGCGAGATGCGGCGCTGGAAGCGACGGAAATGAAATCGCAATTCGTGGCCAACGTCAGCCATGAAATCCGCACCCCGATGAATGGCATCCTCGGCATGACCCGGTTGCTGTTGTCCAGCCCGCTCAACCCCCGTCAACTGGACTATGCGGAAGCCATCTCCCGCTCCGCCGAGTCGTTGATGCGGATCATCAACGACCTGCTCGACTTCTCGAAGATCGAGGCCGGCAGGCTGACACTCGAAGACATCGACTTCGACCTGCCTGCCCTGCTCAGGGATGTCCTGGCCCTCTACCGCCCGCGCGCGGATGCCAAACTTCTGACCCTGCGTCTGGAAACCCGCGGTGACCTGCCCGAATGGGTGCGCGGCGACTCCCTGCGGCTACGCCAGATTCTGCTCAATCTTCTCGATAACGCCATCAAGTTCACCCAGACCGGCGAAGTCGTCCTCGGCGCGACCGTCGTGGACGACGAGACGATCCGGTTTGCCGTGCGCGACAGCGGCATCGGCATTCCGCCCGCCGTGCAGGAACACATCTTCCAGGCCTTCGCCCAGGCCGACGGCTCGGTGAGCCGCAAATTCGGGGGCACCGGCCTGGGCCTGGCCATCTGCCGCCAGCTCGCGGCACTGATGGGCGGTGAACTGAAACTCGACAGCACTCCCGGCCAGGGCAGCCTCTTTCATTTCAGCCTGCGCTTCGAACCCGGCCAGCAACCCAACCGCCGGCTCTCCGACCATCCCGAGACCCCGCCGCCGCGATTCGCGGGTGCCCGCATCCTGGTCGCCGAGGACAACCCGATCAACCAGAAACTGGTGGCCTACATGCTCGAGGACTACGGCATCGAGGTCTTGCTCGCGGACAACGGCAAATCCGCATTCGACCTGCTTGAAACGGAAACCGTGGACCTGGTGCTGATGGATTGCCAGATGCCCGAATGGGACGGCCTCACGGCCTGCCGGGCCATACGCGCCCGGGAAATGGAACAGCAGGGGGACAGAGTGCCCATCCTGGCCCTTTCGGCCAATGCCATGCCGGATTTCGAGGAAAGCTGCCGCAGCGCGGGCATGGACGGCTACCTGAGCAAGCCACTCAGCGACACCGCCCTCCTCGCCGTGCTGCGCCGCTGGCTGCCGGAAAGCACCCGCGGTGGCGCGCGCGTCGAACCGGAGCGATACCAGGAGGCCGAGCCGCCTCATTCCGGGTTCGACCTGGGCAAGGTCCAGCGCCTCTGTCGCGGCGACGCGGCCAAGATGGAAGAGATGCTGTCCCTGTTTCTCCACAGCAGCGAAGAACTGCTCGGGCAACTGGCCGAAGTCCTGGCCGTGGGCAATCTACCCCAGGCGGCGCGGCTGGCGCATCAACTCAAGGGCGCCAGCAGCTATCTCGGCGCGGACGAAACCACCGAACTGGCGGGCGCGGTCGAAGCGACCGCCAAGGCGGGTGATGTGGACGCCTGCCTGGCCCACCAGGAAGATCTCGAAGCCGCCTTCATCCGTCTGTTCATCCCGATACGCGAGGAACTGGAAAGCCTGGCAGGCGAAACGACGCCGCGCGGTTAGAATTCGCGTTTTCCCGAAACACTCGTACGCCCATGCTTGATATTCAGCTCCTGCGCAAGGACCTCGCCGCCGTCGCGCTCCGTCTCGCCAGCCGTGGCGTCACCCTGGACACCGCCCGCATCGAACAACTCGAAGCCGAACGCAAGGACATCCAGGTCCGTACCCAGGATTTCCAGGCCCGTCGCAACCTGCTTTCCAAACAGATCGGACAGGCCCGCGGCAAAGGCGAGGACGCGAGCGCGCTGATGGCCGAAGTGACCGGCCTCGGCGATGACCTGAAAAACGCGGAAACGCGACTGGCCGGAATCCAGGAGGAGCTGTCCGCCCTGCTCATGACCATTCCCAACCTGCCACACGAAAGCGTGCCGCCGGGCAAGGGCGAGCAGGACAATGTGGAAGTGCGCCGGGTCGGCACCCCGCGCGAATTCCCCCTGGCTGCCCTCGACCACGTCGAAATCGGCGAGAACCTCGACCTGCTCGACTTCCCGACCGCGGTGAAGATCACCACCAGCCGCTTCGTGCTGATGCGTGGCGAACTGGCGCATCTGCACCGGGCGCTGACCCAGTTCATGCTGGACACCCATACCCAGGAACACGGCTACCAGGAAGTCTACGTCCCCTACCTGGTCAATGCCGACTCCATGCGCGGCACCGGCCAGTTGCCCAAGTTCGAGGAAGACCTGTTCAAGCTCTCCAACGGCATGTATCTCATCCCCACCGCCGAGGTGCCGGTCACCAACATCGTGCGCGATGAAATCATCCCGGCGGAAAACCTGCCGATCAAGCTGGTCGCCCACACCCCCTGCTTCCGCTCCGAGGCCGGCTCCTACGGCAAGGACACCCGCGGCATGATCCGCCAGCACCAGTTCGACAAGGTGGAGATGGTGCAATTCGTCCGCCCGGAAGACTCCTATGACGCTCTGGAGGAACTCACCGGCCACGCCGAAGCCATTCTCTCCAGGCTCGACCTGCCCTATCGCGTGGTGGCCCTGTGCGGCGGCGACCTCGGGTTCTCAGCCGCCAAGACCTATGACCTGGAAGTGTGGTTGCCGGGTCAGAATACCTACCGCGAAATCTCGTCCTGCTCCAACTTCGAAGCCTTCCAGGCACGCCGCATGCAGGCGCGCTACCGCACGGAAAAGGACGGCAAGCCGGGCAAGCCCGAACTCATCCACACCCTGAACGGCTCCGGCCTGGCAGTGGGGCGCACCCTGGTGGCGGTCCTGGAGAACTACCAGAACGCCGACGGCAGCGTCAGCATCCCCGAAGTGCTGCGCCCCTACATGAACGGCGCCAGCCGCATCACGGCTCCCGACTGAGCCGGGCGTTGCCGGTATAGAAACCGCCGAGAAACTCCTGATAGGGTTTCTCGTACTTCGCGAGGATGTCGTAATAAATGCGCACGTTCTCGACGAAGGCGCGCGCCTCGCCACCGCGCGCATAGCCATATTTCAGTTTCGAGGCGTATTTGCTGTGGCTGAGCAGGGGCAATACCTCCTTGAGGTCGTTCCAGGAATCCGGATTGCGTCCCAGCCTTTCCGCCAGCACACGCGCATCCTGAACGTGGCCCATGCCGACGTTGTAGGCCGCCAACGCCATCCAGATGCGATCGGGAGAGGCGATATGCTCCGGCAGCGCCGCCATCAGGGAAACGATATAGCGGGAACCGCCCATGATGCTCTCCTTCGGGTCGAGGCGATCCTTCACGCCAAGATGATCGGCGGTGTCCTCGGTCAGCATCATGATGCCGCGCACGCCGGTATAGGACACCGCCTGCGCATCCCACTGCGACTCCTGATAGGCCACCGCCGCCAGCAGGCGCCAATCCAGCTCGGTTTCGCTCTGTGCCTTGTAGAAATGCGGCGCCAGCAGGCGCAACAGGGTGCCGCGTTTTTCCAGAACGCCCAGGACATCCGCTTCCTCGAGCCGGCCGACATGACCGAAATAGCGCTCGCGCAGACGTGCCAGCTCACCATCCTTCTCGCTCGCCTGGAAGAACCGCATCACATCGCGGGAGAACCCCAGGCTCATCCTCTGGCCGATCAACCAGGCCTGCGGCAAAGGCTTGCCGAGGGTGAAGGTCCGGGTCAGGCCCGGATGGAAATTGTGGGCAATATCAAAGCTGTCCGAATCGGAGACGGTGCAATCACTCAAGCCCAGCTCGACGCGTTCCAGCAACTCCTCCGAACTGGGCACTTTCATCTCCACCCAAACCAGACCGGGATAACGCTTCTTGAGCAAACGCAGGCTTTCCACATGGCTGCTCTGCGCCACCACCTCCAGTCGCAGTCCATCCATGTCCTCCGGCGACTTCGGGGGCGCGCGATCCTGGCGACAGATCACCCATTCCTTGACCTGGCCATAGACCGGGCCAAAGCGCTGATTGATGCGTCTGCTCTCGGTCACGCTCAATCCCGCCGCCGCGAGATGGGCCTGCCCCTTGCGCATGATCTCGAACAACTGCGGCAGCGTATCCGCCAGCATGAAACGCACCTTCCAGCCCTGCGCTTCCGCGAAGCGCATGATCAGATCATGTTCGAAACCCACCGCTTCGGATTTGGCGTTGAGGTAATACGTGGTCGGGCTGTTGCGCGTCACCACCACCAGTTCCCCGGAGGCTTCCGGCGCCGGAATCGGCGCGGGTGTGCAAGCCGTCAGACTCGATAGCGCCAGTACGGACAACAGGCTGAGCACACGGTATCTGAACCAGGTCATTTGTCTCGAGTACGTTTCGTGCCTGATGAGAATGTGGGTAGAATGCCGCGCTTTCCCGCACAAGGCCAGCCTTGGCGGAAAAGATGACCCGGAGAGATGGCAGAGTGGTCGAATGCGCCGGATTCGAAATCCGGTTTAGTGCTTGCACTAACGGGGGTTCGAATCCCCCTCTCTCCGCCAATCAATACATACCCCGTCGATATTGCTTGAAACGTCAGGCATATCGAGGGATTCGCCGAGGCGATCGCCATTCCGGGGCGTTCCCCCCGAACCTCTGGCGAAACGCCTGTGCCGCATCCCCACCATGAGCCACGCGGCAGGGTTGATGCCCTCCGCCGGAAAAACCCCTCGGACCTTCAGCCGGCCTGTCCGGGAAGCCGGGAAATCCCTCATGGCCTGAAATCACGCGATAGGTCCGAGGCCATTCCCTTGGCCTGCCTGGGCGCCGTCGCGCTGGATGATGAATTTGCACGCTGGCGCCGGAAATCGCCCAGCCTCGCCCACAAGCCACCTCATGGCGCCCGCATGACGCTCACCGACGGGAACATCCGTCGGGCAGGCCCGGTCTGGAGCCGCTCGCCCTTGAAACGGACGATAGCAAACGTCTTTCCGGTGTTGCGTTGACCGACCACGACCTACAACTTCGCAAGACCGGCCCAAATCGACGCGCAGCCTCGCCTGATACCGGCCGTTCAAGATTGGGTCAAGAAAATCGGCACCGTGTCGTTATTGGTGAAGAATCACAGTTGAGTGAACTGGAAAACATCAATGACGCACATAGGGACTCATCATGCACAGCAAGAAACCCCTGGCCATCCTCCTCGGTCTGGTTCTGGCCACGCCCCTGGTCCATGCCGGGAGCGCCAAGCCGGACAGCCTCGACTTGAGCCTGGAAGAACTGATGAGCCTGGTCGTGACCTCGGTGTCCAAGAAGGCGCAGTCCATCGCCGAAACGGCCGCGGCCGTTTTCGTCATCAAGGCCGAGGACATCCGCCGCAGTGGCGCCAGCAACATCCCCGAGGCATTGCGTCTGGCACCGGGCGTACAGGTTGCCGCCATCGGCCATAACCGATGGTCGGTCAGCATCCGCGGCTTCAATTCCCGCTTCGCCAACAAGCTGCTGGTCCTGGTCGATGGCCGCGCCATTTATAGCCCCTCCTTCTCGGGTGTGTTCTGGGAACACAACGACATCCCCTTGAACAACATCGAACGCATCGAGGTAATCCGCGGCCCGGGCGGTTCCCTCTGGGGCGCCAATGCGGTCAACGGCATCATCAACATCATCACCTATCCCGCCCAGGACACCCAGGGCGGGCTGCTCAGTGCGTCGGTCGGCGACGAGCTGCGCGGTGCCGTCCTGGCCCGCCATGGCTGGGCAGCGGATGAAGAGACGCATGTGCGGCTGCACGCCAGCGCCAAATCGGTCGATGCCGGCCGGGCGGCTGCCGGTGGCGGGGGGCCCGACGATTGGCAGAGCAAGCAGGCCGGATTCCGGCTCAATGCCACGCGCGCGGGCGACAACTACAGCCTGCAGGGCACCTTCAGCGACTACCGGGCGGGTGACCGAATCACGGCCCTCATGGCCGCACCCCCGTACGCCACCAGCCTGGGTACCGAAGGCGACGGCAATACCGCCCACCTGCTGGGCAAATGGGAGCGACCAACGGACACCGGATCCCATTCACTGCAAGCCTTTATCGATCACAGTGACAATGACCTGGGCATCGCCCGTTATCGCAACGACACCTTCGATCTGGAATACCTGCAACAGAACATCGGCGATAGCCATGACGTCGTCTGGGGACTGGGCTATCGCCTCAGCAAAGATCAGCTGAACGCGAGCCCGCACATACTTTTTTCCGACCACTACAAAACATTCAGCCTGTACAGTGCCTTCGTTCAGGATGACATCACATTGGTGCCGAAGCGTTGGCGCCTGACCTTGGGCAGCCGTTTCGAGCACAACGCGTTCAGCGGCTTCGAGGTGCAGCCCAATCTCCGCCTGCTGTGGACGCCTTCCACACGGGATGGTCTCTGGGCCGCAGCCTCGCGCGCGGTGCGCACGCCTTCCCGCGGTGAGCGCACCTCCACCGCCTTCGTCGAGCCGCCGTCTCCACCGTTTGTCCCCCTCCCCCTGGCCACGGTGGGTGATCCCGACATGGCATCGGAAAAGCTCACGGCCCTGGACCTGGGCTGGCGACATCAGTGGGGCCCCACCCTGAACTCGGAAGTCGCCGCCTTCTATTACCGCTATGCCGACCTGCGCGGCGCCTTGCAGCCCGGCCCCGGTACCATGCCGCTGTTTGATGGGGCCAACCCGTATCTGCCCTTGCATCTGACCAACGCCATTGGTGCCGATTCCTACGGCCTGGAGCTGGCCCTGGATTGGCTGCCGATGTCGAATTGGCGTGTCCAGGCAAACACCTCCCTGTTCCATATCCGCACGCGCAACCCCTTGCCCGGTGCCACGGGTGGCGAGTTCCTGGGTGCCACGCCCAGCCATCAGATCTCGCTGCGCTCGTCGCTGGACATCACGCCTCAGTTGCAATGGGACGCCTGGTTGCGTCACGTCGGCAAGCTTGCGGGAAGTAGCCCCGGCTTTGATTCGGTGCCTGCCTACACGAGTCTGGACATGCGCCTGGCCTGGACACCGAAGCCCGGCCTGGAAATTTCCCTGGTGGGCCAGAACCTGCTTGATGCCGCGCATCCTGAAATAGTCATGAACACCATCTTGTCCACTCCGGTGCAGATTGAGCGCGGTGTGTACCTGAATGCGGACTGGAAGTTCTGAGCCATGCCACGCCCGATCTGGAGAACCAGACTCTGGCTGCCGGCGCTCCTGGCGGCCACGCTGCTGCCGGGCGCGGGTGCGCGCGCGGACAACGCACTGGAGGACAGCGCCAAGGCCGGCTTCATCTTCAATTTCACCAAGTACGTGGAGTGGCCTAGCGCCCAGACGGGAAGCGATCTGCTGATTTGCAGCCTCGGCGATCGCCCCCTGTCAGGCAAGCTGGACGCAGTGCAGGGGCGCCAGGTGCAGGGCCGAACGATCCGGGTGCGGGCGCCAACCCGCTTCAGCGAGTGGCGCGACTGCCAGGTGTTGTTCATCGCCGACGACGAGGAGCAGCGCATCGAGTCCGTGCTGCGCCAGGTCGGCCAGTCCGCCGTGTTGACCATCAGTGATGCGCAGGGTTTTGCCCAGGCCGGCGGCATCATCGGATTGAAGCTGCGTGCTGGCCGCATTCGCTTCGACATCAATCATGGCGCCGCTCGCCAGGCGGGGCTGAAACTGGGTAGCCCGCTGTTGAAACTCGCCGATGAGGTCTTGCCATGACCGGACACTGTTTTCGCCAACCATTGCTGACGCTGCTGGTCACCTGTGCCTGGTCGGCACCCACCTGGGCCAGGGTGGACCTGACCGAGCTCAGCCTGGAGCAACTGCTCGACGTGGAAGTGGTCAGCGCTTCCCGCGTCGCCCAGAAAGCCAGTGATGCCCCTTCAGCGGTCAGTGTATTGCGAGGCGAGGACTTCCGCGCCTATGGCTGGCGCAGCCTGTCCGAGGCGCTCAACAGCGTGCGCGGCTTTCTCATCACCCAGGGCGGCGAATACGACTATGTGGCCGTACGCGGCTTCTCCACCCCGGGCGACTACAACAGCCGCCTGCTGCTGATGATCGATGGCATCCGCAGCAACGGCAATGTGTATGACTCGGCCTTTGTCGGACAGGAATTTCCGCTCGACATCGACCTGATCGAACGCATAGAGATCGTGCGCGGCCCCGGCTCCATGGTCTATGGCGGCAATGCCTTCTTCGGGGTCATCAATGTCATCACCAAAACAGGCAAGGACATGGATGGCATGGTGGTTACGGCTGCTGCGGGCAGTTACGGCACCGGTTCTGCCCGTCTCAGTTATGGCCGGCAACTGGACAATGGTGCCGACGTGCTGCTGTCCGTGTCCGGCCTGAACAGTGATGGCCAGGCCAGGTACTACCCCGAGCTCGGCCAGGCCAGCCCGGGCACTGAGGATAAACATGCCCGGCGCTTCTACGCCCGCTATCGGCAGGATGAATTGCAATTCACCGCCCTGGCCGGTTCCCGCGAGCACGGCCGTCCGCTCGGGTCTTACGGCAGCGTGTTCGACGACCCGCGCAACCGCGATTGGGACGAGACGCTGCTGCTCGACAGCCGCTACCAGACCAGTCCATCCGAGCACACCCGGATCAGCGCCCGGTTGTTTTATGGCCAGGCGGATTGGCGCGGCCAGTATGTCAATGACTACACCGGTGCCCCCTATGACCTGGACAGGGAGAAAGCACATGCGCGGTGGTGGGGTGTCGACGCTCAGCTTCACTACAGCGGCTTCAGCGGACACCGGCTGTTGTTGGGGCTGGATTATCAAAACAACTTCCAGCAGGACCAGTTCGCCGAGGACGCGCCGCCGTCCTTGCGTTGCACTGCCACCGGCAGCGCCACCGACCCTTGCCTGGACGACCAGCGAGACAGTTATCGCCTGGGCGCGTCTATCTGCAGGATGACCTCCGCTTGAGCGACAGCCTGAATCTCAACCTGGGCTTGCGCCACGATCAATCTGATACCGCCAACAACCAGTTGAGCCCACGCCTGGGCCTGATCTGGCGACCCAACGCGGAGAACGTGATCAAACTGCTGTACGGCCGCGCCTTCCGTGCCCCCAATGCCTATGAACGCAACTACAGTTATCCCGGGGTCGGTGCGATGATCGCCAACCCCGGCCTGAAAACAGAGACCATCCAGACCTACGAAGCAGTCTGGGAGCGCTACCTGGGCGAGGATCTGCGGCTGACCGCCAGCGCCAATATCAACCAGGTGCGGAACTGGATCGTGCAGGTGGATACCGGTACAAGCCTGCAGTTCCAGAACCAGCCCGGTATCCGCAGCAGCGGCATCGAACTGGAGCTGGAAAAGAATTTCGCTGGCGGCGCCCGCCTGCGCACCAGCTACACCGGCCAATTTGCGCCAGAACAGCCGAACGGCATTATCAACAGTCCGTCCCGGCACATGGTCAAGGCCAACTTCACCACACCCTTGCCCATGGCCCATTGGCACCTGGGCATGGAGGCCAACTACGCCAGCGGCCAGATCACACCCACCAGCCGAACCTCGGGTTACGCCATTGCCAATGCCAACCTGCGCTGGCAGCCCAAAGGCGACGGCAACACCGAAGTGGCTCTGGGCATCTACAACCTGTTCGACAAGCACTACGCCCATAGCTTCCCGGATGACAGCCTCTACAGCGGCATTCCCCGCGAAAGCCTGGCCCAGGATGGTCGCACCTGGCAGTTGAAGCTGACACACCGGTTCTGACATGTGCCTGTCGCCCTACACCGGCTGGCAACACCTGACCCTGCTGATGGTTATGACATCGATCAGTCTATCGGCCTGGTGCCAAGGCACCGAGGCGGACCTGAGGGCGGCCTTCATCTATAACATCGCCAAATATGTGGACTGGCCCGCCGATGCCCTCCGCACCGATGCCGACGGCCTGGCGCTGTGCATGGTGGGTCGGCAGAACGAACTGATCGATGCCTTGAGCGCGCTGGACGGCAAACTGGTCAAAGGCCAACCCCTGAAGGTTCGGCACGCCGCCCGCAATGACAATCACAGTACCTGCCAGATCTTGGTGATGACTGACAGCGAAGCGGAGTATTTCACCCCCATTTTGCGTCGTCTGGAGGGCATGCCGGTGCTGACGGTGAATGGCTCGGAACGTTTTCTGGACGCCGGCGGCGCCATCAGCCTGGTTCCAGAGGGCAGGAAAATCCGCTTCGACATCAACCTGGCCGCCACCCGGCGCAATAATCTGGTGTTGTCGTCCCAGCTCCTCAAGCTGGCGCGAACGGTGAGACAGCCATGAATCCAACCCGTGTGCAGAACGCTCCTGACGATCGTGATCCCATGATGGCCGGCCCAGCCAAAGGAAACCGCATACCGCTGAGCAAGCGCCTGATTCGCATCAATCGAATCACCCTGACCATTGCCCTCTCCCTGGTCGCCTGCGTCGTCATCGTCAGCAGCTTCCTCCTCAGCCTGCACTCCCTGGGGCAGGGAACCGAGGTCAAGGCCAAGTTGCTGGCCGAGAACGCAAGCGCGGCCTTGGTATTCGGGGATGAACGCGCGGCTGAGGAACTGCTCAAGTCATTGAAGCATTCGCCCGATGTGCATGCAGCGGCCATCTATGGCATGGATGGCAAGGCGTTTGCCCGGTATATCGTCAAGGATCATCAGGTACCCGAATTCCTGCGATCGGTCGAAGCGGGCGTGAGCTATCCCGACATCGAATTCCTGCAGGTTGAACACGCGGTCCAGCAGGAGGGTCAGCGTCTTGGCACTATCTTGCTGATGGTCGACCTGGAATCCATATATGGCCAGATACTTTGGCAGATCCTGATCACCGTGCTCGCCACCATCCTGGCCATGGTGATGGCCAGGTTATTGATGGGACGACTGAATGCCTCGGTGCTGAGTCCACTCCTGGGGTTGACCACCCTGATGGATCGGGTTTCCGTCCAGGGCGACTACAGCGTCCGCGCCGAGTCCAGCGACATCCTAGAGATCGACCGGCTGGCGGCGGGATTCAACACCATGCTGGGCGAGATCGAGACCCGCAACGCCAGCTTGCGCGAACATCGCGACCACCTGGAAGAGCTGGTTGAAGGACGAACGACCGATCTGCGTGCGGCCAAGGAGTTGGCCGAAGCGGCGAGCAAGGCCAAGAGTGAGTTCCTGGCCACCATGAGCCATGAGATCCGCACGCCGATGAACGGCGTGCTGGGCATGAGCGAACTGTTGCTGGATGCCGGCCTGGATGCCAACCAGCGGCGTTATGCCGAGTCGGTGCTGAATTCCGGTCGACACCTGCTGGGCATCATCAACGACATCCTGGACTTCTCCAAGATCGAATCCGGCCATATGGAACTGGAGTCGGTGGAGTTCAATCTGGGTGATTTGATCGAGGACGTCGGGGCGATGTTCGTCCAATCGGCGGAAGAGAAAGAGCTGGAGCTGGTGATTCAACTTTCGCCCCCGAACTTGCCATTGATGGTGTGCGGCGATCCGTTCCGCCTGCGCCAGGTGCTGGCCAATCTGCTCAACAACGCGATGAAGTTCACCACCAGCGGCGAGGTCGTCGTGCGCGCCCATGTGCTCAGCGAGGCGGAACAGGACACCCGCGTCTACCTGACCGTGGAAGACACCGGCATCGGTATCCCGTTCGAGTCCCAGAGCAAGATCTTTGCGCATTTCTCCCAGGCCGACGGCTCCACCACGCGGCAGTTCGGCGGCACCGGCCTCGGCCTGGCGATCTGCAAGCACCTGGTCGAGTTGATGGGCGGCAGCATCGGCGTGGTGAGTACGCCGGGCCAGGGCTCCAAGTTCTGGGTCGACCTCATCCTGCCCAAGGGCCGGAACATCCAGGCCGTGCCGTCCCCCGCCCCCGACTGGAAGGATGTGCGGGTGCTGGTGGTGGATGACAACCGGACCAATCTTGAGATCTTGCAGTTGCAGCTGTCCAGTTGGCAGCTGCAGGTGACCTGCGCCGAGAGCGGTGAGCAGGCGCTCGACGCGATGATCGCTGCGGCACAAGCCGGCAAGCTGTTCGATCTGGCCATTCTGGACATGCACATGCCGCAGATGGATGGTTTGCAATTGGCGCGCGTCATCACGGCGCGGCCCGAACTGGCCATGACCCGCCTGATCATGCTCACTTCCACCTACGCGGCTGGCAGTGCGATGGAACGCGAGCAGGCCGGCATCTTGCGTTGCGTCAACAAACCGGTCCGCCAGTCAGAACTGTATGAGGTGGTCCGCGGCGCGCTGACGATGGGTCTTGCACCCTCCCTTCAGCCCGAGATCGATACCGCTCCAGAGGTTGTTGCCACGCATGCAGTTGACGGCGCCACGCTCGCAGGCGGCAGGATTTTGCTGACCGAGGATAACCCGGTCAATCAGGAAGTGGCCAAGGCCATGTTGGCCAATCTCGGCATGGCTGTGGATGTTGCCAACAACGGTGAAGAGGCATTGGCTCTGATTGAAAAACAGACCTACGATATCGTCCTGATGGACTGCCACATGCCGGTGATGGATGGTTATCAGGCGACCGCGGTAGTCCGCGCATGGCAGGCAGACAGCCCAAAACGACTGCCCATCATCGCCCTGACCGCCAATGCCATGGAAGGCGATCGTGAACAATGCATCAAGGCTGGCATGGACGATTATCTGGCCAAACCCTATTCCCGGCTCCAATTGCAGCAGGTGCTAAGCCGCTGGCTGCGGACGGAGAATGCGCCAGCGCCTGCCAACCCAGGGCCTGACCCGGCGCCAGTAGCGAATCTGGACACGCCGGCGCGGGCCGCCAGCGTCAACCAGAAGTTCCTCGAACAATTGCGTGATCTGGACCCTTCCGGTGGAATGGGGCTGGCGCGGCAGATCATGCAGGTCTATCTGGACAGCACGGGACAACTGGTAGACCAGGCCGAACAGGCCATCGTCGCCGACGATGCAGAGACCTTGCGCTTTGCCGCGCATTCGCTCAAGTCCAGCTCTGCCAATGTCGGTGCCGAGACGCTATCCGGCCTGTTCATGCAACTCGAGGGCCTCGCCAAGGAGGGCAGGATGAGCGATGCACGCGTGCTGGTAGACAGCGTACGGCGTGAATACGAGTTGGCGAGGCATGAGATCAATGCCTTGCTGGAGGAGGCCGCATGAGCCATCCAGCCATTCGCATCCTGGTCGTCGACGATGAACTGACCGCGCGTCTGCTGATGCGCGCGGCGCTGGTAAAGACCGGCTTCGAGGTCAGCCTGGCCGAGAATGGCGCCGATGCGCTGAGACAGTTCCAGACGCAACGCTGCGATCTGATCATGCTGGATGTGGATATGCCCGGCATGAACGGCTATCAGGCCTGTGCGGCATTGCGCACGCAAGTGGGGGATGAGTTACCCATCATCATGGTGACCGGCATGGACGACCTGGAGTCCATCGAAAGGGCCTTTGATTCCGGCGCCACGGATTTCATCGCCAAACCCATCAACTGGGCACTGATCGGCCACCGGGTACGCTACCTGCTGCGTAGCTACGCGGTGCTCCAGGACTTGCACACCGCCAATGCACGTAACTCGGCAATCCTGAACGCCATTCCCGACACCTTGCTGCGCCTGGATGTCAGTGGCCAGGTCCTGGATGTCCGCAGCGTTGGGCGGGCGCAGAGAAGCCAGCATTTACCCAGATCGGGCTACCCGCTGGCAGAGAATGTCCCGGCGGATATTGTCGGTCAGGTACTCGACCTGGCTGCGCGGGTGCGAGCGACCGGCACGGTCGAAAACATGGACATCAAGCTGGTCGAAAACGACGGTGAGGAAGGCTATTACGATGTCCGGCTGGTCAGCATCAACGACCAGGAAACCCTCTGCCTGGTGCGTGATATCACCGAGAGGAAGGAAGCAGAAACCGCCCTGCGCAAGAGCGAGGCACTGTTGCACCATGCCCAGGCGGTGGCGCATCTGGGTAGCTGGTATCTGAGTGTGGCGGACGACTGCCTGGTGTGGTCGCCGGAGACATACCGCATCTTCGGCATCCCGGTTGGCACGCCGATGACCTATGAGTACTTTCTGAGCTGCGTACATCCGGACGATGTGGAGGCTTTGGATCAAGCCTGGCAGGCCGCATTGCAGGGTGCATCCTACCGTATTGAACATCGCATCCTGGTCGTCGGAGAGGAGCGCTGGGTGCTGGAACAGGCCGAACTGGAACGCGATAGTACAGGCGCATTTCTGGCCGGTACGGGCACGGTGCAGGACATCACCGAGCGCAAGCTGCAGGAACTCAGGATCATCGCTACCCAGAACAAGCTGCAGGCCACCCTGGATGCCATTCCCGACCTGATGTTCGAGCTTGACCTGGACGGCCGCTACCTGGATTTCCATTCGCCGTGCAGTGACCTTCTCGCCGCGCCTCCCGAGCAACTACTGGGCAGGACGGTGACGGACGTGCTGCCGCCTGAGGCGGCGGCCACTTGTATGGCCGCGCTGCGTGAGGCGCATGAACATGGCAGGTCGACCGGCAAGGAGTTTGAACTGCACTTGCCCCAGGGTACGCATTGGTTCGAGCTTTCTGTTTCGCACAAGCAGGACATGTCGGCGCAGGAGCCGCATTTCATCGTCCTGTCGCGTGATGTTACCGAGCGCAAGGAGGCCGAAAACAAGGTCTTCCGACTAGCCTATTTTGACACGCTGACCGGACTGCCCAACCGCTTGTCATTCTCCGACCGGCTGCAGCGGGATATTCAGCGTGCCAGCTACCACCACAGCAAACTGGCCGTGCTGTTCATGGATCTGGACGGCTTCAAGAACGTCAACGACACCCTCGGGCATGGCGCCGGCGACCTGTTGCTGCAATGGGTGTCCGACCGGCTGCGGCTGGCGGTGCGGCCGGCGGATCTGGTGGCGCGCAATGGGTCAATGGAAGTGGAAGTCGATCTGGCGCGCCTGGGTGGCGACGAGTTCACCCTGCTCATACCTCAGTTGCAACATGGGGAAGATGCGCTGAGTGTGGCGCACCGCATCCATGAACTGATGCGTCGGCCTTTCATTCTGGAAAACCGCGAAATCATTGTGACCACCAGTATCGGGATCGCCGTATATCCGGATGACGGCGAGGATGCGGCAACCCTGCTCAAGCATGCAGACACCGCCATGTACCATGCCAAGGACCAGGGACGCGATAACTGCCAGTACTACAGCGCCTCGCTGACACAGATTGCGATGCGGCGACTGAATCTGGAGAGCAACTTGCGCCTGGCCCTGGAAAGGGGCGAGTTTTTCCTGGCCTATCAACCGCAACTCGATCTGGCCAGCGGCCGTATTCATTCTCTGGAGGCGCTGATTCGTTGGCGGCACCCGGAGCAAGGCCTGATCTCGCCGGCCGATTTCATTTCCGCCGCGGAGGTGAACGGACTCATCGTGCCCATCGGCAACTGGGTATTGCGCACCGCCTGCGCTGACATCGCCCGTTGGCAGGCCGCCGGGCATTCACTCCGGGTCGCGGTGAATCTGTCCGCCGTGCAATTCAGGAATCCGGATCTGGTCAGCCGGATCCAGGCCATCCTGGCCGAGACTGATGTCGCGCCGGAATGGCTTGAGCTGGAAGTGACCGAGGGCGCCTTGATGGAGGACTCCGCGACCACGCTGGCCACGCTCAACGCTTTGCGCACGGTCGGCATGCAGTTGTCTCTGGATGACTTCGGCACCGGCTATTCCTCGCTGAGTTATCTGCAACGCCTGCCGCTGAACAATCTCAAGGTTGACCAGAGCTTCGTGCGTGGCCTGCCGGCGGACAAGGACAGTCTGGCCATCGTCCGCGCCATCGTTTCCCTGGCCAAGAACCTGGGCTTCACAATCACCGCCGAAGGAATCGAGACCCTGGAACAGGCGCGGATCCTGCACACGCTTGCCTGCGACACCCTGCAGGGCTACTACATCAGCAAGCCGGTGCCGGCCGCTGACATACCCGATTTGCTGACGCGGCATTGGCAGACACAGTTCGCGTGAAGCGAGGATGCCCCCAGATCCGGATGGCGGGCACTGGGAACTGATCATGGCAGCCGGAATGGGGGGAGCACGCACGTCCTTCCCTAGCCCTATCGGCAACGTCAAGCCTCACTTGGCCGGGCCAATCCAATAAGCGGGCCATCTTCTGCCGATCGAGCCTGCCTGTCAGCGGAACCTGCAAAGGCGACATGGACGCATTCACTCCGCGGATCATCGTCAACGCCGTTGATCGACCTCCAGATCCGCTCACTCCCGATCAAACCCCTGCCCCGCGTCCAAACAGGTTCATCCGCCGCCACCCCGGAATCGTGCCCAGTCGATCCCCTGCCGGCGCATGCGTGAACGCAGGGTGTGGGGGTTGAGTTGCAGCAGCCGGGCGGCGCCAAACGGGCCTTCGACGCGGCCGTGGCATTGCCTCAGCGCGGCTTCGATGTGCTCGCGGGTGGCACTGTCCAGGCTGCCTAGTTGCGCGGGAGCACTGTCCGGGTTGCGGTCCGCCGGCCGTGTGGCGGGAAACGGCTCGACACCCAGCGCCCGCGTCACCTCCAGGCGATGGCCGTCACCGAGGATGGCGGCGCGCTCGATCACGGAAGCCAGTTCACGCACGTTGCCGGGCCAGGGATAGGTTTCCAGCAGGGCCAGGTCGGCGGCGTCCGGCATGCGCGGCGGCAGGCCGAGCCGTTCGGCGGCGCGCAGTGAGAAATGTGCGGCGAGTGCGGGAATGTCGCGCAGTCGCTCGCGCAGCGGCGGCAGGGGAATGGGAAAAACGGCGAGGCGGAACCAGAGATCCTCGCGGAAGTGCCCCGCGGCCACGGCGGCGCGCAGGTCACGGTTGGTGGCGGCCACCACGCGCACGTCGACGTTGAGGGTGCGCTCCCCCCCCACCCGCTGGAAGCTGCCGTCCTGCAGCACCCGCAGCAGGCGCACCTGGGCCGCCAGCGGCAGTTCGCCAACCTCGTCGAGGAACAGGGTGCCACCGTCGGCCCGCTCGAACCAGCCGTGCCGGTTGCCGACGGCGCCGGTGAAGCTGCCGCGTTCGTGGCCGAACAGCTCCGAATCGATCAGTTCCGGCGGCAGGGCACCGCAGTTGACCCGCAGGAACGGCCCGGCCGCGCGGCGCGACCGGACGTGCAGGGCGCGGGCGACGACCTCCTTGCCAGTGCCGGTCTCGCCCAGGATCAACACCGGTGTATCCGTGCGGGCAACCTGCTCGACCGCATGCATCACCTCGTTCAGGCCGGCATCGGCGCCGACGATGCTATCGCTGATGTCCTGGCGCTTGAGCCGCAACAGCAAGGCCTGGCGTTCCGCCTCCGCCGCCTCGCGACCCGTCGCCAGTTCGCGCCAGCGCAGTTCATTGGCGAGGGCGACGGCACAGGGCTCACGCAACGCTTCGGCAAGTGCTTCAGTGGCGGGCGCCGCGAGCAGCAGCAGGCCAATCAGCCGCGTCTCCTGACGCAAGGCCGCGACGGCGAGTGGGCCGTGCCAGGCGGCGGGAGCCGCGCCGCGACAATGCCGCGCCAATTCAAGCCCGCTGCCCACCCAGATCGACTCGCGCTCCAGCAACGCGCGCAGCGCCACCCAGGCTTCCGGCGCGAATGCCGCGCGGCGGCTTTCGTTGTCGGTGGTGCCGACCTCCGCCAGCGTCTCCAGTATCGGTTCGACCGCATCCAGGCGGCGAATGCTCAGGCGCGGGGCGCTGCCGAGTTCGGCGCCCAGGGCCTCGACGAAGGCCGCCAGGCGGGGATGTTGCGCGGCGAGTCGCCAGGCGGTGGCGGCGAGCGATGACGCCAGGATTTTCCGTGTCATTTCATTGTCACCCATGACATTGAACAGATATTCCGTGTCATTCGACTATAGACCTGGCCCACGGGTCATGCCCGGTTTCGCTGCGCGCAACCCAGCCGACGCATGACCAGGCGGGAAGTGCCGATGTCAACGATGCAGCCGGGTTGACCGCGGTGTAATCCGGCACCCCCGCGCGAACTGGCACGCAAGCTGCATGGACAAGGTATCGCCAACCTGGAGAGACATCATGCAAGCCCCCACCCTTTCCTCCTTCGCCTTGCCCGCACTCGCCAGCCGTCGCACCCGGCTGTGGCTGTTGCTGGCCGCCGGCGCGGTTGCGACCGTGCTCGTCTTGGGCCAACTTCCCGGCTGGGCGGTGGTGGCGGATTCGACGCAGGGTTTGTCCACTTCCCTGCTGCTGGCCATCTTCCTGGCCGCGATGGCCTGCGAATATGTCGATTCCAGCATGGGCATGGGCTATGGCACCACGCTGACGCCGCTTCTCCTGCTGGCCGGCTTCGCACCGCTGCAGATCGTGCCGGCGGTGCTGCTCAGCGAATTCATGACCGGCCTGGCGGCCGGACTGCTGCACCAGCGTGACGGCAACGTCGATTTTCTCCGCGACGCCCAGGCGCGCCGTGCCGCCTGGCTGCTCGCCCTGCTCTCCGGTGTCGGCGCCTTGCTGGCGGTGTGGGTGGCGGTGAGCGTCTCGAAATTCTGGCTGGGCATCTTCATCAGCGGCATCGTCCTGGCGATGGGCGTCGTCGTGCTTGCCACCCGCAACCGGCAGATTCCCTTCCACGCCGGCGGTATCGTCGCGGTGGGCGCCGTCGCCGCCTTCAACAAGGGGCTGTCCGGCGGCGGCTACGGGCCGCTGGTGACGGCCGGCCAGGTGGTTTCCGGCCTGCCGGCGAAGAGCGCGGTAGCGGTCACCTCGGTGGCGGAATCGCTGACCTGCCTGATCGGTGTGCTGGGCTACCTGGCCGCCGGCAAGACCATTGCATGGGGCCTGGCCGTGCCGTTGACGCTGGGCGCCCTGCTCTCGGTGCCGATGGCCACCCTGACCGTGCGGCGCCTGACCGAAGCCAGGATGCGCGGCCTGGTCGGCATCGTCACCCTGGTGCTGGGCGGCGTGGCGCTATTCAAACTGTTCGGCTGAGCGGTCCATAATCGGGGCATGCAGAACGACCCGCTCGCCAGCCTCTACCCCTTCCTCACCAGCCTCGCGCTCGGCCTGCTGATCGGCCTGGAGCGGGAGCGCTCGCCGGCCGCCAAGGCCGGCTTGCGCACGTTCTCCCTGGTGGCGCTCGCCGGTACCCTGGGCGCCCTGTTGTCGGAGAAGACCGGGGCGCCATGGGTGCTGGGCGCCGGCCTGATGGTCATGGGCGGCATGATGGTCGCCACCTATTTCAAGAGCACCGCCAGCGACGACCCCGGCACCACCACCATTGCCGCCGTGGTGGTCTGCTATGCGCTGGGCGCGATGGTCTGGTACGGCATGGAGCAGCTTGCCGTCACCCTGGCCATTCTGGCCACCGCCCTGCTCTACTTCAAACCGGAATTGAGCGGTGTCTCGCGCAGCCTGACGCGGCTGGACCTGGTATCCATCCTGCAGTTCGCGGTGCTTTCGTTCGTCATCCTGCCGATCCTGCCGAACCAGAATTACGGCCCCTACCACGCACTCAACCCGTATCAGGTCTGGTGGATGGTGGTACTGATCTCCGGCCTGTCTCTCGCCGGCTATGCGGCGCTGCGCATCGCGGGTCATCGCCACGGCACCCTGCTCACCGGCCTGTTCGGCGGCATCGCTTCCAGCACCGCCACCACCCTCGCCTTCTCCCGCCACGGTCGCGACAATCCCAGCCTCATTGGCATGGCCGCCATGGTCATCCTGCTCGCCAACTGGGTGGTGCTGGTGCGACTCGCCGTGGTGGTCGCGGTCCTGGCACCCGGCCTGCTGCGGCCGATGGCCATGCTACTGGGCGGGGGCGCCCTGGCTGGACTGTTCGTGCTCTACCTGCTCTGGCGTCGCCTGAATGACAAGCGCGACGCGCCCACGCTGGAAATGAAAAACCCGACCGAGATACGCGCCGCCCTCGGTTTCGGTGCCCTCTACGCCGGCGTCCTGTTCGCCGCCGCCTGGCTCTCCGACCTGGTCGGCAGCCAGGGGGTCTACGCGGTGGCGGTGGTGTCCGGCCTGACCGACGTCGACGCCATCACACTGTCCAGCCTGCGCCTGTTCGGGCTGGGTACCCTGCACGCGGACCAGGCGGTCACCACCGTGTTGCTCGCGGTGCTTGCCAACATCGCCTTCAAGAGCGGGCTGGCCACCGTCATCGGCGGCGCCGCCCTGGCGCGCCAGGTGTTGCCCGGGATGGCAGCGGTGGCGGGCGGGTTGCTGGCGGGGTGGCTGCTCAGTAACGGGCTGGGCTGAGGCGTCGCCATGCCTCAATCGAACCGACCCGCGTCCAGTTTCCCCGGCAATGCCCGCGTCACCTCATCGAAGCGCAGGATGCGCCGGCCCTTGTGGTCGTTCAGGAACGCCTCGGCATCCGCCTGGGTGGCGAGCGGAATCAATTCATGGCCCATCGGCCCGAGCACGTCGGAGCCGATCACGAACCACGCCTGGCGGGCGTCGATGCGTTTCAGTTCGTAATACTCGGTGACACCGATGCGGGCGATGTCCTGACCACGGTGGCCGCGCGCGTAGCGCGGCATGTCGAACAGGTACTTGAACAAGTCCTTGGCGCCGTCGAAGTGATGGGCATGACCGTCCTTGTAGACCACGGTGGCGATCCAGGCGGGGTATTTCGAGACGACCATCCCGCACACCGGGCAGAGGTCGCGCGGGCCGGTCCCGGGAAAGCCACCCGCCCAGCCCTGGAGGGACAGGACGAGCAGCACCCAGGCAAGGAGAGCCCGCATCAACCGGCCTTCTTCATCATGTGCTGACGGCGTTCCTCGCGCTTCTTGCGAATCATCAGCGTGTCTTTCGCCAGGTCGGCGTAGCTCGCGGTCAACGCCGCGGCGAAATCGCCGATCTCACCGAGATGAAGTTCCTTGGCGGCCAGCGCGGCTTCCCGGCTGCCGTAAGACGTCTTGCCGCGATGGGTCATCACCCCCGGCAGCTTGCCGCCGATCAGATAGGTGGCCTGATCGACGTCGATCAAGGGCTTCACCGCTTCCGCGCTGGCATTGTCCGGCGCGTAGATGGCTTTCGGCTCGCGGTCGAGGTTGATCGCCAGGGAGATGGAGAGGCAATGGAGGGAACAGGTGCCGTCCACCCGATCGTCGGCGTAATGCACCAGATGCCGGGCATGGTGGTACTGGGCGCGATCCATGCCGCAATAGGGGCACCTGGGATACTTGTTCAGTTCGTTTTCCAGCGGATTCGGATCTTTCGGCGTCTTCGGGATGAACTGCGTGGGGGTGCCGTCGCCCACGCACGACTGTTCGCCTTTCGGGCTGGCGTGGACGGGTGCCGTCACCAGGGCGGCGGCGGCAACCAGCGGCAGTTTGAACATGTCACGACGTTTCATGGTGCTCTCCTGGGTGAAATAGTCCTGCTCACAAATGCAGCATGACTTGAAAAAACCTGCCGCCCGACCACACCGCCTGGGCGCCGAGGGCGATGATCATCAGCCCGCCGGCGCGACGCAGCCAGGCCAGTGCTTGCTGACCGAGCCATTGCGCCAGGCCGCCGGCCAGCGCCATCGCCGGGACGGTGCCGAGGCCGAAGACGAACAGCCAGGCGGCGCCGCTGGCGATGGACGGCGCCGTGGCCGCCTTCAGGGTGAGCGAGAACACCAGGGCGCAGGGCATCAGGCCGTTGAGAAAGCCGGAGACGGCGAACGCCGGGCGCGCCGCGCGCGCCGATCCACATGCCGTGGCGCGCGCGCCGCACCCTGGAGTACGCCGCATGGCCAGCGCGCCCGCCAACATGACCCCCACCCCGGCGACGATGTAGAGCACGCCCTGGACCCGCCCCACCCCGCCGGTCAGCACGATGGCCTGGCCGAGGCCGGCGGCGAGCGCTCCGAGCAGGGTATAGGCCAGCACCCGGCCGCCGTGATAGGCGAGATGCGGCGTCAGCACACGGTCACCGCGAGCGCCCAGGAATAGCCCCGCCGCCAGACCGCCGCACATCGTCCAGCAATGGCCGGCACCGGCGAGGCCGGCGAGGAAGGCGAGCGGGAGGGTGAGTTCAGCGCCCATCGAACAGTTTCACCACCTGTTGCTCGAAGACCTCGGGCGTCGCCTCGCCGACGATCTTGCCGCGCACCACGCCGTCGCCGTCCAGCAGCCATGTGGTCGGCAGGGCCTGGACGCCATAGGCGCGCGCGGTGGCGCCCTCGGGATCGAGCAACACCGGATAAGCGATATTTAGAGGCGCGATGAAAGCCCGCGCGGTCGCCGCGTCCTGTGCCACGTTGACCGCGAGGATCTCGACGCCACGTTCGCGCAGGCGCGCGTAGACCGGCTGCAACGCGGCCATTTCCTTGCGGCAATAGGGGCACCAGTCCGCCCAGAAGCGGAGGGCCACGACCCGGCCCCGGAAGTCATCCGGCACCTTCACCGCACCGCCCGCCAGGTTGACGGTCGCGAAGGCGGGGGCGGCGGCGCCGCTGGCCGGCGGCCTGTTCGCCTCCTCGCCGCACCCCGCGAGCAAGATCAGGAAAAAGAGCACACGGAACAGTCGCATCTCACAGCACCAGATTCGATTGCGCGACGTACACCGCCGCCAACAGCCCGAAACCACCCAGGCCGGCCAGGGCGAGTTTCGCCAGGGCCCGCGCCACGCGCGGCGCGTCCCGCCGCAGGCTCGCAGCGCGCACGGCGGTGGCCAGACCGGCGCCGATGCCGGCCGCGGTACCGAGGAACAACGGTGGGTAGAGCAGCCAGCCGGCGTGGCCGTGCTCGGCCTGCAGCAGGCAGAAGGGGCAATGATGATTGGGCTGCTCGTAGATATAAGGCGCGATGAACGCGACGATGGCGGCCAGCGCCAACAGGAAATGCAGCGCCGACAGGGCGCCGAAGAGGCGCCCATGGCGGCCGGAGGCGACGAAGACCGCGCCCGCCGCCAGCGTCAGGCCCCAGCCGAGGAAATACGCCGGCCGCGCCCAGGTCACCGGCAAGGCCGCCATCTCCGCCGCCACCCCGCTGGCCGCCGGCCCGAACAGGCTGCCGCAACAGGACGTGATGACCTCGGGATTCAGGTTCAGGTAATACCGCCAGAGCAGGACCGCCTGAAGCAACGCCAGCGGTGCCAGCACCAGCAGCAGACGGTATTTGCCGCGGATCAGCGGCGAATCCCAGCCCAGGCCATCGAGATGGTCCAGCACCAGCCAGGCCGCGGCCAGGAAGAAACCGCCGAGCATGGCGGCCAGCGCCGGCAGGCCCCAGGCATTGGCCTTGAGGCTGCCCACCGCGCACATGGCGCCAGTGAAGAACGGCGCCATCGCGTCGGCGTTGTCGACGAACAGCGCCAGCGTCGGCAGGCCGAGCAGCAAGGACATCGCGACCAGGGTGGACACCAGATAGGTACGCCGTTCCAGGGCAATCTGGCGCTCGCTGCCCAGGGAGGAAGGATTCCAGTGCCGCAGCAAGCGCAGCGCGAACACCCCTGATGCGAGCAACAGCAGCGCGTTGAGGGTGGCGGCCAGCAGCAGGGCGAGCGCGGCGGGCTGGAAGATCATGGCGCCACCCGTCCGTCACGCACAGCGATGACCCGTTCCACCAGGCCGGCCTCGAATACCAGCGGGTCGTGGCTGGACAGGACCACGGTGCGCCCCTGGGCGCGCAGGTCGGCCAGAATGGCGAGAATCTGCCGCGACAGGACGCTGTCGAGATGCGCAGTCGGCTCGTCGGCGAGAATGACCATGGGATCGTTGATCAGGGCGCGGGCGATGGCGACCCGTTGCGCTTCGCCGCCGGACAGCCACTGCGCCTTCGCCTCGGCGCGAGTCGCGAGGCCGAAGCCCTCCAGCAGATGCAGCGCCCGCGCCCGTATCTGGCGATAGGGCAGCCCGGTCGGCGTCGCCGGCAGCATGACGTTCTCCAGCAGCGAGAGACCGCGGATCAGCTGAAACTGCTGGAACACGAAGCCGAAGGTGGTGCGGCGCAAGCCGGTGAGAAAACGGTCCGGCAGCGCCGAGATGTCCCGGCCATCGAGCCGCACACGGCCGCTGGAAGGCCGCGTCAGGCCGCCGATCAGGCCCAGCAGCGTGGTTTTTCCGGAGCCGCTGGGCCCGCGCAGCGCGGTCACCCGGCCCGGCTCGATGACGAGGCTGACCTCGCGCACCGCCTGGAATGCGTTGGGCTGGCCGGCGTTGTAGGTCTTGCTGACCTGGACGAGTTCGATCATGCCGAACGCCCTCTGTTACAAAGAGGGGAGCCGGATCGGAATGCTTCGCGCCAGCCGGCCCTCATTCCCGCATCACCTCATCCGGGTCCAGGGTCGCCGCCCGCCAGACCGGCACCACGGTGGCCGCGACAAAGGGCAGCACGGTGAGGAACGCCAGGGTCGCGATCTGCGCGACATCGACTTGCGGCGTCAACGCGAAGCGCGGATAAAGCACCGACCACCCCTTGAGCACCGCCGTGAAAAGCGGCGCCTCGGCATGAAAGACATGCACCCAGGCCAGGCTATAGCCGGCCAGGAAGGCGCACAGCGATACCAAGGCGCCTTCCCACAGCTTCATGCGCAGCACATCGCCGGTATCCCAGCCCAGCGCCTTGAGGATGCCGATCTCGCGCCGCTCCTCGGCGGAGAGGCCGGAGGCCTTGTCCCAGGCCAGCACGGCGAAGGCGAGCAGGACGATGGACAGGAAGGTGAGCAGCACGCCCTGGCGCCAGTTGAATGCGGCTTCGTAGGTACGGCGCATCTCCTCACGCGCGATCACCCGGGCGCCGGGAAGCCGCTCCAGCACCTTCTCCGCCACCTTCCGCACCTCGCGCGGGTTGGCCACACGCAGGGCGAGATCGGTGTAGCGGTTCGGCTCGACGCCGAAAAAGGCGCGGAAATCAGCGGCGTTGACCTCGATCAGATCGGCGCTGACCAGTTCCGACGCGCTGGACAGGATGCCGGCGATGGCAAAGGCCCGCGGCTGGCCATCCGCGGCGCGCAGCGACAGCACATCGCCCACGTCCAGGCCGCGCGCCCGCGCCAGCGTGGCGCCGACCCGAACCTGCCCCACCGCCGGCGGCGCTTCGAGCGGCACCAGCAAGGTCATGTTGGCGGCCACGACGGGGTCGTAGAAATAGCCCCACAAGCGCCCCTCCGCGCGCCGCACGCCACGCAGGTTCTCGACCCGCTCCAGCCAGGCCGCCGGCATCAGGTCGTGACGACCGGCGGTCAGCCGCTGCACCACCAGTTCCGGCGCGTCCGCCAGCAACGCCCGCGCCTCGCGGCGCAGGGCATCGCCATACAGCACCACGGATGCCAGCAGGAACACCAGCAACGCATACACCAGGAACAGGCCGAGGGTGTGCCCGCGTCGACGCCGCAAGCTCGCCACCGCGAAATCGATCAGGCCGCGCTGCCGTTCAATCCAGGCGTTCATGGATGGGCGGCGGCATCAGGCTGCCGGCGGGAAAGTGCTCCAGCGCCATGGGATGGTCCTGGAATGCGGCATGGGCATCGGCCTGGCTGGCGTGGCGGGCATAGCGCGCCTCGGTGAACAGGGCGGGGTCGGTGAGACTGGCCGCGCGCGCCAGTTCCTGGCCACGCCGCGTCGCCGTGTGGCGCTCGTCCGCCAGCCGGGCGCCATCGAGCAGAAGCAGCGCCAATGCCAGCGCGCTCAGCCCCAGGGCCCATCCGGCCAGGGTGGAGCCTCGTCGCCGCTCAAATCGGAGCATGGCGTGTTTCACGCTTGAAACTCACGGCATTTGTTCATCAGCGAATGCTAATACTTGAGCATCGCCGCATCGCGCGGCATTTTGTCGCACCCGGCTGATCGCCGGATCCGGTTCAGCCATCCAGTCGATATGCGACGGGAATCTCCAGCCGCGCGCCACCGGGGGGAAGCAGTTGACCGTGCAGCGCGGCGGCGGCTTCATGCAGGAGATGCGTCGCCGCCTGGTCGAGCAGGGGGTAACCGGAACTCGTGCGCACTTCCGCCTGGCGCAGGTCACCCTCCGCCGCGACTTCAATCAGCAGGGTGACGACCCCCTCCTGGCCCAGGCGACGCGCCGCCGGCGGATAGCGTCGGTATTCGCGCAATTTTTCCACCAGCGCGGCATACCAGCGTCGCTGCGCCGCCTGGCGGTTCGCCTCCGCCTGACGCGCGGCAATTTCCGCCGCGGTCGCGCGGGACTCGGCGGTCGGGGCGGTCGCCACAACCTTGGCGGACGCTGTTGTCGCGGGCAAACCCCCGTCCACGGCAAGTGGCGCGGCGACCAGGCTGGCCACCACGCTGTTGTCCAGCGCGGCAACGACCGCTGGCGTGGTGTTGGGCATGGACGCCTCCTGGCGAGGCGATACCGGCACGGGTACGGGCTGCGCTACTGGCGTCGGCGCGGGAAGCGCTGCCTGGCGTGGCGGCATGGGCGGCGGCGCGAGCGTGGGCGCTGGTCTGGCCGGCAGCGCCCGCGCCGGCG